>JAZKYP010000016.1:0-144065 GCA_045612225.1 Candidatus Enterocola sp. | reverse complement strand
AGCGTTGGGGTTCCACCTCTTCCCATTCCGAACAGAGAAGTTAAGCCCAATTGCGCCGATGGTACTGCATATTGTGGGAGAGTAGGTAGCTGCCGTTTTTCAGAGAAGCTTGCAACAATCAGTTGCAGGCTTCTTTTTTTTTTGTGTATACCTACCAACTCCTTTATTTAATTCTTTTATACTACAATCTGAATTGTATATTTTTTCTGTTTTATTTCTCCTATTATAGTATAGTAAAACTTTAATTTATTGTTAATTTTTTGTAAATTTGTGTCGCTAACTTAAAATTTAAATTTATAATGACTTCTAAAACTAAAAAGCCGTCACTTATAGTGGCAGTAGGTATCATTGTCTTTTTGGTGATGATGCTTTATTTTACTATTAAAACATTTGGTGTAGATTCTTTAGGGGGTGGTAGCCAAATCTCATTATTGATTACTTCTTTTTTATGTATCTTTATCGGTACAGTCTTTTATAAAAAACCTTGGGAAGAGTATGAATTAGCTATAAAGGAGGGTGTAGGTGGTGTTGCATCTGCTGTAATAATTTTATTGATTATCGGTGCCCTAGGTGGTGCATGGATGATAAGTGGGGTCGTACCTACATTAATTTATTATGGTTTGCAGATTGTGCATCCTTCAATTTTCTTGTTTGCTACATGTGTTTTATGTGCGATAGTTTCTTTAGTTATTGGTAGTTCTTGGACTACTATTGCTACAGTGGGTGTTGCTCTTATTGGTATTGGTCAAGCACATGACTACAATGCAGCCTTAGTTGCAGGTGCAATTATTTCAGGAGCATATTTTGGAGATAAGATGTCTCCACTTTCTGATACTACTGTTGTGGCATCTTCATCTTCTGGTACTCCTCTTTTTGAGCACATTAAATATATGACAATCACTACTGTACCTTCTTTATTAATTACTTTAATAATTTTTGCAGTAATTGGTTTCTTACATGTAGATGAAGGTGGTGTGTCTCCAGAAGAATTAGCAATGAAACTTAATGAGAGATTCTTAATTTCGCCATGGCTTCTTTTGGTTCCTGTATTTACTGCAATTTTGATTGCTAAAAAATTTCCTCCAATAATTACATTATTTTTATCTACTATAGCTGCGATAATTGTTGCTGTTATTTTTCAACAAGAAGCAATATATGAAATTGCTGGTTCTGAAGATTTGTTTAAGGGAGCAATGATGACATTGTTTGGTTCTACTGCATTAGAATCTGATCATGCTCTGCTTGCAGACCTTATTTCTACTGGTGGTATGGAAGGTATGCTTCATACTGTATGGTTGGTTTTATGTGCAATGACTTTTGGTGCATGTATGAAAGCTTGTGGTCTTGTAGATGTGATGACAGACTATTGTAGAAGATTGATTACAAAACGTGGTCCACTAGTTGGAACTACTGTAGCAACAGGATTTTTCTTGAATGTTACTACTGCAGACCAATATTTAAGTATTATTCTTACATCAAACTTATTTAAGGATGTGTATGAAAAGAATGGATATGAAAGTAGATTATTGAGCCGTTCATTAGAAGATGGTGCAACAGTTACTTCTCCTCTTGTGCCTTGGAGTACATGTGGTATGACACACTCTACTATTTTAGGTGTATCTACATTTGCTTATTTCCCATATTGTTTCTTCTGTTATTTAAGTCCTATTATCAGTATTTTGATAACTTCAATTGGATATAAAGTATTTAAAAGAAACGAGGAAGGTAAGTTTCTTCCAGTTAATAAAGAAAATAAATTACTAAAGTAAGATAATTCAAAAAAACTGCTAATCCGTTAGGGTTAGCAGTTTTTTTGTTAGTTAATACTTTGTTAAGCGAATAGTTTTTCAATGTTTTCTTTGTAGAATTCCATTGCTTTATTGCGTTTAACTTTTAGGGTAGGAGTTAGAAGACCATTTTTTTGTGACCATTCGTCTGCAACGATGTCAAATTTTTTGATTTTTTCGTAGTCGCCTAATTCTACGTTGTATTTGTTTACTTCTTTTCTAAATCTTGCTATAACTTCTGGATTTTTAATTAAGTCTTCGATATTTTTATACTCAATTTTGTGAATTTGAGCCCAAGATTTTAGGTATTGTGCATTTGGTGAAATAATAGCTGCTGCAAATTTTTGGTTTTCACCTACTACCATAATGTTGTCAATAAATGGAGATTGAGCCATCTTTTCTTCAATTAGGAATGGGTTGATGTATTTACCCATAGAAGTTTTGAAGATGCTCTTAATACGTCCTGTAATTGTAACGTGTCCGTTTTCATCTATGGTTGCGGTGTCGCCAGTATGGAACCAACCATCAGCTTCAATTGCTTCTGCTGTAAGTTCAGGAGCTTTAAAGTATCCCTTCATTACATTGTGACCGCGACATAGTAATTCGTTGTTTTCTGGGTTAAGTTTTACTTCAACACCTGCGATAGGACGACCTACGGTTCCAATTTTTCTGCCTTTTGGTGACCAGTCATGTACACATATAACAGGAGATGTTTCTGTAAGACCATAACCTTCAAATACTGGCATACCCATAGCTGAGAAGAATGATGCTATTTCTGGACGGATTGCAGAACCACCAGAAACTACAATTTCCCATTCTCCTCCAATAGCTTCACGCCATTTCTTGTAGATAAGTTTATCTGCTATTTTCAATTTAGCATTATATGCAGCACTTCTACCTTCGATCTTATATTGTAGAGCTAGGTTAAGGGCCCAATAGTAGATAACTTTTTGTGCGTATGGTAATTTTTTACCTGAAGCATATAATTTGTCGTAGATTTTTTCTAGTAGACGAGGTACGCAGGTCATGATATTTGGGTTTACTTCTTTGATGTTATCTACGATAGTACCCATATTTTCTGCATAGTATATTGAAATTCCTCTGTATTGATATAGGTATAGAAGCATTTTTTCATACGCGTGACACATAGGTAAGAAACTTAATGCTCTAAATGTTTTATCAGTAGGAATGTTGTATAGTGTTAGAACTTGAGTTACAATGTTTGCATGTGTATGCATAACACCTTTAGGAAGACCTGTTGTACCAGATGTATATATGATACAACATACATCTTCTGGTGTTACTGCACTTTTAACTTTTGCAATTGCTTCTAAGTCTAAATTTGCTTTTCCTTCTTCTAGTAATTGTGAAAGATAGTGGTGGCGACCACGGTCTACGAATGTGTAGATTCCTTTAATACTTGGAACAGTAGGAAGGATATGTTCAATTTTTCTTAGAAGTTCTTCACCTTCTGAGAATACATATTTTACTTCTGCGTGGTTTAGGATGTAGTTGTAGTCCGCTTCGCTAATGGTAGGGTAGATAGGTACTGTGATAGCACCGATTTGCATAATACCCATATCTAGAATGTTATATTCTGGGCGGTTTGAACTAATAATAGCTATTTTATCATCTTTTTTAACACCTAATTTTAATAATGCAGAACTTACGTAGTTAGCTTGTTCTACATATTGGTTAACTGAGTAGTTAATCCATTTTCCCTCTCTTTTGCATGATAATGCAATTTCCTGATTAGGGTACTTTTCTTTGTAGTGATCTAAAAGATCAAAGAGTCTAGTTACTTCCATAATATAATTCTAATTTTTTTATCGCACAAAGATAATTATATTTATTGAGATAAAATACAAAAGTTGCACATTTTTTTGAAAAATGTGCAACTTTTTATATTCTGAAATATAGAATAATTAATTTCTTAATGCTTCTGCTCCACCAACAATGTCTAATAGTTCGTTTGTGATAACTTCTTGACGTGCTCTATTGTATTGTTGTGTTATAGTTTCTAGCATTTTGTTTGCATTGTCAGAGGCAATTTGCATAGCTGTGGTACGTGCACCATGCTCTGCTGTGTTTGAATCTATAACTGCAGCATAGAATTTCATACGCACTACCATAGGAACTAATGTATTAATAAAGGTGTCAATATCTGGCTCTGTGAAGTACAGATATGATTTGTTATTAGATTTAGTTTCTATTGTTTCTAGTGGTAAGTATACTTCTGATGTTGGGATTTGAGACGCCGCGTTTTTGTGATGATTGTATAAAAGAATAATTTTATCAATCTCTTTATTAATGAATTTATCTACAAGTGGTGAGATAAATTCAATAGCATCTTCGTATGTAGGTTTTGCAGAAAGTTCGTCTGCACTACATTGAGGTACGCGATTTGTCTTTTTGATATAATCAGAAATCTTTTTACCAATAGGGTATAGTAGAATATTTTCTTCAGGTAAGAATGAATATTCTTTTATTGTTTTTTCTAATAACTTATTAATATTAGAGTTGAATGTGCCACACAAACCTGTGCAAGAAGAAATACAGATGATAGCCACCTTTTTCACTTCACGTTTTTCTGCTAATGTGATATTTATCTTTTCTGTATCTACAGATGATAAATATTGTGAAAGCATATCACTTAATTTGTTCTTGTATGGAACAAATTTAAGTGTAGCTTCTTCAGATTTGTGAAGTTTGGCAGCTGACACCATTTTCATGGCTGATGTTAGTTTTTGTGTGGAACTAACAGATGAAATTCTAGCTCGTATTTCTTTTAAAGAAGCCATAATTAGTTCTTATATTGGTTTGCTAATACTTTTGCCTCTTCTGTAATGATGTTTGTAATTTCATCATTGATGATACCATCTCTAAGAGGGTTAAGTACACTTTCTTTGTGTTTAAGTTCTAATATTTCTAGGAATCTCTTTTCAAATTCTGCAACTTTGTCTGTTGGAACGTCGGCAAGTAAACCTTTTGTACCGCAGTAGATAATAGCAACTTGATGCTCTGTTGGAAGTGGCGAATATCTGCCTTGTTTAAGAATTTCTACGTTCTTCGCGCCCTTGTCAAGGATGAATTTGGTGGCTGCGTCCATTTCTGCGCCGAATTTTGAGAATGCCTCTAGTTCGCGGTATTGTGCTTGGTCTAGTTTAAGTGTACCTGCCACTTTTTTCATAGACTTGGTTTGTGCAGAACCACCTACACGAGATACTGAAATACCTACGTTGATAGCAGGACGAATACCAGAGTTGAATAGGTTTGATTCCAAGAAAATTTGTCCGTCGGTAATTGAAATTACGTTGGTTGGAATATATGCTGATACGTCACCTGCTTGTGTTTCAATAATAGGTAGGGCAGTGATAGAACCACCACCTTTCACTTTACCTTTAAGTGATTCTGGTAGGTCGTTCATTTGACTTGCAACTTTGTCGTTATTGATAACTTTTGCAGCACGTTCTAGAAGACGTGAGTGTAGGTAGAAAATATCACCTGGGTATGCTTCACGACCTGGTGGACGACGAAGAATAAGTGACACTTCACGATATGCAACAGCTTGTTTTGAAAGGTCATCATAGATGATAAGTGCGTGACGACCTGTGTCACGGAAGTATTCTGCAATGGCAACGCCTGCGTATGGAGCATAGAATTGCATAGCTGCAGGGTCTGATGCTGTGGCAGAGATAACTATGGTGTAGTCCATAGCTCCGTTTTCTTCTAGTGTTTGAACAAGGTTTGCTATTGTAGAACCTTTTTGACCAATACCTACATAGATACAGTAGATAGGTTCACCTTTTTTGAAGTTTTCTTTTTGGTTGATAATGGTGTCTATAGCAATAGCGGTTTTACCTGTTTGACGGTCACCAATAATAAGCTCACGTTGGCCACGGCCAATAGGAATCATAGCGTCGATAGCTTTAATACCTGTTTGAAGTGGTTCTTTTACTGGTTGACGGAAGATAACACCAGGAGCTTTTCTCTCTAGTGGCATTTCAAAAGTTTCGCCTGTAATAGGACCTTTGCCATCAAGAGGTTCGCCTAGCATATTAATTACACGACCTAACATGCCTTCACCTGCATTGATAGAGGCAATACGACCTGTTCTGCGTACTGTAAAACCTTCTTTAATTGATTGAGTAGGGCCTAGAAGCACTACACCAACATTATCTTCTTCAAGGTTTAGCACAACACCCATAACTCCATTTTCAAATTCTACAAGTTCGTTTGATTGAACTTGATTTAATCCGAAAACACGAGCTACACCGTCGCTTACTTGAAGAACTTTGCCTATTTCCTCAAATTCGAGTTTGTTTTTAAACCCGTCTAGTTGCATTTGCAACACGCTTGAGATTTCACTTGCTTTAATGTCCGGCATATTTATAAAGTTTTGATAATTGTCTAATAATACTTGCGTCTAAACGCTTTCCATCTACATCCAAGATATAGCCACCTATAATATCTGGATTAATTTCTGTTCTAAGTTCTACCTTAGAATTTTCTTGTTTTTCTACAGAACTAACAATTTTTTTCATGATAGATTCGTCTAGTTCTATAGCTGTGGTTAGGTGGGTTACCACTATGTTTTTGTCTTTTCTATACAGTTCTTGGAAGCTAAGAGTGATTCTGTGAAGATACTCTTCTCTGCCTTGTTCTACCACAAGAGCAATGAAACTTTGTGTAAGTTTGCTTGCTTTATTATTAAAGACAGAATTAATTAATTTTGTTTTTTCTTCTTTAGTAAGGGTAGGGTTGGTCATAGCTTGCCTTAGTAGCTTGATTTGTGCAAAAGCACTCTCTAGTGTAGCCATTTCTGAGTACACCTTTTCTTCTACTTTAGCTTCTTTAGCACTGAAAAGCAGAGCTTTAGCATATCGTATAGAAATTTTACCGTCGTTCATCTTTTATACAGACTTTTCTTTTAATAAAGTTTCTATATAAGCATTTTGAGCTTTTTTATCTGAAAGTTCTTTTTTAAGAACTTTTTCTGCGATGCTAATAGATAGTTGTGCTACTTCTTGTCTAATTTCTTGAATAGCACTTTCTTTATCTTTTTGAATCTTGGCTTGAGCATCTGCAATAATTTGGTCTGCTTGTTTTTTAGCCTCGATTTTAGCATCTGCAATCATTTTATCGGTTAAAGCTTTTGTATCTTTAACCAATGCCATTTGCTGTGCTTGTGCTTGAGCTATGATTTCTTTCCCTTTTAATTCTAGTCCTTCTAAAGCTTTTGTTGCTTCGTCAGCTTTTTTAAGTGAGTCTGCTATATGCTCTTCTCTTTCTTTAATAGAAGATAGAATGGTA
Source organism: Candidatus Enterocola sp. (assembly GCA_045612225.1). Taxonomy (GTDB): domain Bacteria; phylum Bacteroidota; class Bacteroidia; order Bacteroidales; family Paludibacteraceae; genus Enterocola. The sequence goes on along the minus strand of JAZKYP010000016.1, from coordinate 136,965 downwards.
GGCCATGCAAATTTTGCAAGTACAAAGAATACCAATGAGAAGGCGATAAGCATCCATACGACTAGACCGGCGTCTGGGAGGAATAGGTTCATAATTTACTCTTTTAATAATAAGAGGGCCTAGACCCTCTTATTAAGGTTATTAGAATAGAATTGCTAAAGCACAAATAATAATAGCGAATAGTGTTACACCTTCGATAAGTGCGGCTGCGATAATCATACTTGAACGGATGTCACCTGCAGCTTCTGGTTGACGTGAAATAGCTTCCATAGCAGCTTGACCAATACGGCCAATGCCTAAACCAGCACCTAAAATTGCGATAGCAGCGCCTATACTTGCACCAAATTTTGCTAATGCTGCACCTTCTAAAGCAGCTTGAAGAATAAGTAATAACATAATATAAAATATTTAAGTGTTAATATATTTTTTAATGATGATGTTCAACTTGTGACATTCCAATGAAGATGGCTGATAGCATAGTGAACACGTATGCTTGGATAAATGCAACCAACAATTCAAGGAAATACATAAATACTGAGAACAATATTGATACTACAGAAACTCCTGCACCAACAGCTACGCCCATTATGCTAGCAAAGATGAAAATTAGAGCCATTAGCACCAAGATAATCATGTGTCCTGCAAAAATGTTCGCAAAAAGACGAATCATAAGTGCAATTGGTTTGGTTAATGTGCCTATAATTTCAATTAGTGGCATAAGTGGAAGTGGAGCTTTAAGGAAAACTGGAACTTCTGGCCAGAAAATTTCTTTGTAATATTCTTTTGTACCGAAGATATTGGTTATTAAATATGTAAATAACGCTAATACTAAGGTTACTGAAATATTACCTGTTAAGTTTGCTCCGAATGGGAAAATTGGAATAAGTCCCATTAAGTTGTTTATAAGGATGAAGAAGAATGCTGTTAGCAAATATGGTGAGAATTTAAGATAATTCTTACCTAATGCTGGTTTGATAACGTCATCTTCTACATAATTTATAACAAATTCAAAGATATTATCTTTTGTACATGGCACTCCAAGTGGTTTCTTTTTGTATCTGTTTGCCATAGGAACGAAAATGGTAATTAAGATAGCGCAAGAAAGTAGGAGAGCAAATACGTTTTTGGTTATAGATAAATCGAATGGTTTAACTTGTTCGCCAGCTGCGTTAAGTTCTACGATTTTGCCGTCGTAACTACCGCCATCTGCAATGAACCAACCTTCATATTCGTGTCCGTGAGCCACTTTTGATGAAGAGAAACAGAACCAACCACGTTCGCTACTGTAAACGATTACAGGAAGTGGTACAGAAATAGGATGTCCGTTGTATTCAGAAATATGGAATTCGTATGAATCTCCAATGTGACCAAATATAAAACTACCTGCGTCGAACTTTTCGCTAGTTTCTTCATGTGCTTCTATGGCATGCTCTTCTGCAAATATATTTACAGAAAATGCCATTAAGACACAGATTAATATGTATTTAATTTTTTTCATCTTATTATTTAACCATTTGTTTTAGGCTTGCTTTGTGGAGCGTACACCTATTATGGTTTCTATTATTAAGAATATTAAATATGCGATCAATAATCTAACAAAAAATGCTGCTCCTATATTTGGCAAAGCAAATAGTACTAATCCGATAAGTAGGATAGTGAGTAATAGTTTGCTAGTTTTATGGATGAAAAACCATAAGTTTGCCATTTTTCCAGTCCATTTAACAGATGACATTGCTACGAATGCGCCTTCTGTTAGTAAAAAGAAGACTGGTATAAGAATGTAAGCATTTATATAAGGCTCTCCCATAACGAATTGGTGTACTATAAAAAATAGTAGTTCCAATATTATTAACGTAGAGATGATTATTAATGCTTTTGTTTTCATTTTTGCTCTACGCAAATAGTTATTTCGTTGTCGTGAACTTCTACAAATCCGCTAACAATTTCTATTTCAGTAACTTCTTCGTTGTTAGTAACGGTGATTACACCTTTGTCTAATGTGGAAACGATAGGGGCGTGGTTTTCTAAAATAGTAAATGCGCCTACTTTTCCAGGAAGATTTACTGATGTAGCAGTTCCTTGGAACAGACTTTTAAGCGGTGAAAGAATAGAAACGTTCATTATTAATTACTTTCTTTTAATAGTTGTTCACCTTTTGCAATAGCATCATCGATAGTTCCCACTAAGTTGAATGCTGCTTCTGGATATTGGTCGCATTCGCCATCCATAATCATATTGAAGCCACGGATGGTTTCCTCAATTGGAACTAGTACACCTTTAAGACCTGTAAATTGTTCTGCTACGTGGAATGGTTGTGATAGGAAACGTTGAACACGACGTGCACGGTGTACAACTAGTTTATCTGAATCTGAAAGCTCTTCCATACCAAGAATAGCGATAATGTCTTGAAGTGATTGGTATCTTTGAAGAAGCTCAACAACTCGCATTGCAGTGTTGTAGTGTTTTTCTCCTACAACGTTAGGATCTAAAATGCGTGATGTAGAGTCTAGTGGGTCTACTGCTGGATAAATACCTAATTCAGCAATTTTACGGTTCAACACTGTGGTGGCGTCTAAGTGGCTGAATGTGGTAGCTGGAGCAGGGTCTGTTAAGTCGTCGGCAGGAACGTAGATAGCTTGTACAGAGGTGATTGAACCATTTTTTGTAGAAGTAATACGTTCTTGCATTAGACCCATTTCAGAAGCTAGAGTAGGTTGGTAACCAACGGCTGATGGCATACGACCAAGAAGCGCTGATACTTCTGAACCTGCTTGGGTGAAACGGAAAATATTGTCGATGAAAAGAAGGATGTCATTACCTGCACCTTCGTTTTTGTTGTTGTCGCGGAATGATTCTGCTACAGTAAGACCAGAAAGAGCCACAGAAGCACGTGCACCTGGAGGTTCGTTCATTTGACCGAATACAAGTGTGGCTTGAGATTTGCCTAGAGCTTCTTTATCTACTTTAGATAAATCCCAGTCGCCTTTTTCCATGCTTTCTTTAAATTCTTCACCGTAGTTGATAACGCCTGCTTCTAGCATTTCACGAAGAAGGTCATTACCTTCACGGGTACGTTCACCAACACCTGCAAACACAGAATAACCATTGTATCCTTTTGCAATGTTGTTGATTAGCTCCATGATTAACACGGTTTTACCTACACCAGCACCACCGAATAAACCAATTTTACCACCTTTAAGATATGGTGCTAAAAGGTCGATAACTTTAATACCTGTGTAAAGAATTTCTTTTGAAGTAGCAAGCTCTTCATATTTTGGTGGCATACGGTGAATAGGGTATTCTTCTGCGCGTGAAAGGGCTTCCATGCCGTCGATAGCATCACCGGTTACGTTTAGAAGACGACCTTTGATTTGGTCACCAATAGGAACTGAAATAGGTGTGCCTTTTGGAGTTACTTTCATACCACGAACTAGACCATCTGTAGAGTCCATAGCGATGGCACGAATAGTGTTTTCACCTGTATGTTGTTGACACTCAATGATTAATTTTTGGCCATTAGGACGTGTAATCTCTAATGCGTCGTGTATTTTTGGAAGATTTTCTCCTCCATCCTCAAAGTAAACATCGACCACAGGTCCAATGACTTGTGTGATAGAACCAATTATTTTAGTCATAACTTTTAATTAAAAACACCCAAAGTTACTAATTATTTTTCTATATAGGGTCTTAATTTTAATAAAAATTTGGATTTATAATAAAAAAAGCGACAAAATGTCGCTTTTTAGTATTGAAATTTAACAGAGTATTATTTTAAGTAGTCTGAAATATTTTTCTCAATTCTACTTGCAATATCTTCTGTATTTGCTTTTTCAAATTTTTCTCCAGTGATATTTTCAAATAGTTCGATGTAGCGATTTGTGATACCTTCTACAATTTCTGGAGTCATTTCTGGAACTTGTTGGCCTTCTTTTCCTTGGAAACCATTGTCCATTAACCATTCACGTACAAATTCTTTAGAAAGTTGTTTTTGAGGTTCGCCTTTTTCGAAACGTTCTTCGTAGCCTTCTGCATAGAAATAACGTGAAGAGTCTGGTGTGTGAATTTCGTCCATTAGGTAGATTTCGCCGTTGTATTTACCAAATTCATATTTGGTATCTACTAGGATAAGACCACGTTTTGCAGCGATTTCTGAACCACGTTGGAATAGTGCAAGGGTGTATTTTTCTAGTTGTTCGTATTCTTCTTTTGAAACTAGGCCTTGAGCTATGATTTCTTCTTTAGAAATATCTTCGTCGTGTTGACCAATTTCTGCTTTTGTGGTAGGAGTGATAATTGGGGTTTCAAATTTTTGGTTTTCGCGCATTCCGTCTGGAATTTTTACACCGCAGATTTCTCTTACACCATTTTTATATGCTCTCCATGCGCTACCACAAAGATAACCACGTACGATCATTTCTACTGGATAACCTTCGCAACGACGACCGATAGTAACCATTTCGTCTGGAGTAGCAAGTTTCCAGTTTGGAACGATGTCTGCAGTTGCGTCTAGGAATTTAGCTGCAATTTGGTTTAGCATTTGACCTTTGTATGGAATGCCTTCTGGTAATACAACGTCGAATGCTGAGATTCTGTCTGTTGCAATCATTACTAAAATATCGTTACCGATGCTGTAAACGTCACGTACTTTGCCGTGATATACGTTTGTTTGTCCTTTAAAATTAAAGTTTGTAGATGTTAATGCGTTCATATTTTTTTGGTTTTATTTATTCTGCTCTCGCTTGTCCAACTCATCGTAAGCTTCCACTATCCTTGAGACGAGTTTGTGGCGGATAATGTCTTTTTTGTTGAACTCAATGAATGAGATGCCTTTTACATTTTTTAGGGTGCGCATGGCGTGGATAAGACCAGATTGTTGTGTTGCAGGTAGGTCTATCTGTGTCATGTCGCCTGTTACTATCATTTTAGAGTTGAATCCTAAACGAGTAAGGAACATCTTAATCTGTTGAGGAGTAGTGTTTTGTGCTTCGTCTAAAATGATAACTGCATCGCTTAGTGTACGTCCACGCATAAATGCAAGAGGGGCTATCTGAATAACGTGTGTTTCTAGATATTCTCTTAATTTAAAAGGTGGAATCATATCTTCTAGCGCATCGTAAAGCGGTTGAAGATATGGATCGATTTTGTCTTTCATGTCGCCTGGTAGGAAACCTAGTTTTTCTCCAGCTTCTACTGCTGGGCGTGAAAGGATTATTTTTCTTACTTGTTTGTTTTTAAGTGCTCTAACAGCTAGTGCAATAGCTGTGTAAGTTTTACCAGAACCTGCAGGACCTGTGGCAAACATTAGGTCGTTTTTATCAAAGTCGGCTAGCAATTGTTCTTGGTTTGCTGTGCGCGCAGTGATAGGTTTGCCGTTTAATCCATGTAGGATTAGGTTGTTTGGTTTTACTTCTTCTTTAAGTTTGCCTTTAACAATGTCTGTAATAACAGCCTCTGATAGATCGTTGAATTCTGTGGCGTGTTTTTCTAAAAGAACTATCTTTTCATCAAAATCGGCTAGTGAAACCTCGTCACCTGTGGCTTTAATGGTGTTGCCTCTGGCCATGATTTTGATTTTAGGGAATAGAACTTTTAGTAAACGAATATTTGAATTGTTTACTCCATAAAATACAACAGGGTCTGCAGAATTTAATATATAGGTGTATTCTGTCATTATTCTTGCTCGCTAAGTTCTTTAATGCAATTTTTTAAAGAAGCTTCCCAGTGAGGGATGGTAATATTAAAGGCTTGTTTGATTTTTGTTTTGTTTAAAACGCTATAGTGAGGACGTGCTGCCTTGGTAGGGTAGTCTTTAGTTTCTATAGGGTTTACTTTGCAAGTGTTGATGCCTGCTAGCTCGTGAATTTTGATTGTGAAATCGTACCAACTGCAAACACCTTCGTTGCTAAAGTGATATACGCCACCTTTGTCGTGGTCGGTGTCGATGGTTTGGTTCATTGCTTTAAGAATAGCATCTGCTAAGTCTTCTGCGTAGGTTGGTGTGCCTACTTGGTCGAATATTACGTTTAGAGATTCTCTTTCTGAACCTAATTTGATCATTGTTTTTACGAAGTTGTTGCCAAATGGAGAATAAAGCCATGCTGTGCGGATAATAATGGCATCTGGACAAGCTTTAAGAAGATTTTTTTCTCCTTTAAGTTTTGTTTTACCATATACTGAACATGGTTTGGTAGGCATATCTTCTGTGTATGGGCGGCATGATGTGCCATCGAAAACATAGTCTGTAGATACGTGAATAATTCCTGCTCCGGCTTCTGCAGCGGCAATACCTAAGTTTTTCACTGCTGTGGCATTGATTTTTTCGCAAAGTTCAGCATCGTCTTCTGCTTTGTCTACGGCTGTATATGCAGCGCAGTTGATAATATAGCGGATATCGTTGCCTGTAACGAAGTCGATAAGCTCATCTTTGTCGCAAATATCAAGACTGTCTACGTCAGTAAACATGAAATTGTATTCTGGATAGTTTGCTGATAGAATACGAACTTCGTTTCCTAATTGACCGTATGCACCTGTAACAAGAATGTTTTTCATATTTTAAAAGTTTGTTATAACGTCTTTAAAAAATGGATGTTTTGTATCTCTTTCTGAGATAATGCGTTTTTCTTCTGGTATCATCCAGTCGATATTTAAGTCTGGATCGTCTAGGCGGATACCACCTTCTAGTGAAGGATTGTAAAGGTTGTCGCATTTGTATGTGAAAACTGCTCTTTCGCTAAGAACAGAAAAACCGTGTGCGAATCCTTGTGGAATAAGGAATTGTGTTTTGCTTTCTGCATCAAGGATAACTCCGTGCCATTCCCCGAAGGTAGGAGAGTCTTTGCGTAGGTCTACTGCCACGTCAAAAACTTTACCTTCTACTACAGAAACTAATTTAGATTGGCTTTCTGGGTGAAGTTGGTAGTGAAGTCCACGAATAACACCGTATGTAGAACAAGAAAGGTTATCTTGGCAGAATTCTTGCATAATGCCAGCGTCTTGATAACGTTTTTTGTTGTATGTTTCACAGAAATATCCGCGGCTATCGCCGAAGATTTTAGGTTTTATAATAAGTAAACCTTCTATGCCTGTTTCAATTATTTCCATGTTGTTTTTATTCTTCAGTTTAATAAAACTCCTAACTGCCTAACTAATATATATGTGGTTCGTCTGCTATTTTAATTAGGTATTGGCCGTAGTAGTTTTTCTTAAGTGGTTCTGCTAGGGCTAATAGTTGTTCGCGTGTGATGTAACCATATTTATAAACGATTTCTTCTAGGCAAGCTACTTGAAGTCCTTGGCGGCCTTGGATAGTAGCAATGAAGTTTGATGCTTCTAGAAGTGAGTCGTGTGTACCTGTGTCTAACCAAGCTACTCCGCGACCAAGTTGTTTGACATTTAGTTTGCCTTCTGCAAGGTATAGTTTGTTTAGGTCGGTGATTTCTAACTCGCCACGAGCTGATGGTTTAAGTGATTTAGCTTTTTCTACCACGTCGTTGCCATAGAAATAAAGACCTGTAACTGCATAGTTTGATTTTGGTTTAAGTGGTTTTTCTTCCAAAGAAAGAACTTTGCCGTTTGCATCAAATTCTGCTACGCCGTAACGTTCTGGGTCGTTTACATAGTAGCCGAATACTGTGGCACCGTCTTTAAGTTCTGCTGCTTCTTTAAGCATATTTGAAAGGGTATAGCCGTAGAAGATGTTATCGCCAAGTACCATTGCTACGCTGTCGTTGCCAATAAATTCTTCGCCGATTAGGAATGCTTGTGCAAGGCCATCTGGTGAAGGTTGAATAGCGTATTCAAAATGTACACCTAGTTGAGAACCGTCGCCAAGAAGATTTTCGTATAGGTGAATATCTTGTGGGGTAGAAATGATAAGTATTTCTTTGATACCTGCTAGAAGTAGGATAGATATAGGGTAATAAATCATTGGTTTGTCGTAAACCGGAATGATTTGTTTTGAAATACTTTTGGTGATAGGGTAAAGGCGTGTACCTGAACCACCTGCTAAAACAATACCTTTCATATATATGCAGTTTTTGTAAATTTAATTCACAAAGTTAAAAATAAAAAGTTAGAAAACAAAGAATAGATGTGAATTATTGTTTAGATAAGTAGATTTACCTTTTAAATAGTGTAAATTAAACTTTTAAAAATGAAAAAAGGGCTGAGCCGCAGCTCAACCCTAAGTCTGAAAAATATTAATTTCTATTTTAATTTAGTTTTCTCCCATGATGTTGCAAAATCAGGGCTTGTGCTGATTGTTGGTGTTTGTGGTTTGTTGTTTAAAATCAATGATTCTTTACTTACGTTAGTGGTAATGTATTCCGCTAATTCTGCATATGTAACATTTCCTTTAGTTTCTTGTAGCTTTTTTAATAGAAAGTAGGTAAACATGCCATGTCCTTTAGCTTTGTATGTCATAGCAGTTTCGTCGCTACTGGTTGCTGCAAATACAATGCTATTGCCTAAAAGTGTTTCTTTCTTAGCTTCTCGAGCAACTCCTCTTGCTGCTACGAGCATTTCTCCTTCTTTGTTAGCTCCTGTGAAACATGCATCCATAAAGTATGTTATACGTGCAGCTTTGGTTTTTGATAAGGTTGTATATAAGTGCTTTAAACTATAACAGCTTATCATGTTGGTTCCATTACCATCTGTAGGAACAATATAGGCATCGCTTGTTTTTTCATCTGGAATTCCATGACCACAGTAGTATACGATTGCATTACCGTCTTCTGTTAAGTTTAATGCTTGTTCTAGCCATGAGATATCACTATTTAATACACCATATGTTGCATTTTTACTTAAACGAATGTGTTCCTTGGGAATTCCTAATGTTTTTATGCAATATTCTCTGAAAATGTCTCCGTCGTTGTTAGCGAATTTTACATCGTCCAAAAATGAATAATTTTCATTAGCAATGATAAGAACAAATGTGTTCTTGTTAATGTCATTTGTATATGGTATGTTAATATCAACATCTGATTTCGTAGAGGAACTGCTTGTTGCTACAAATGCAGAAGAGTTTGTATTTGTTTGTTGCTTGTTTAAACGGAATTCTCCTGCGCACACTAACTTGTTTTTATATATTTTTTTATCGTATTTTTTATGTTTTGAAACAGGAATATTTGAAATATTGATTGGTTGAAAAGCACTTCCTTCTATTGTAAGCCAAGATTTTTCTCCTTCACTTAATCTGATTGAGTACTTTTTTGTTTGTTTTAATCTATCGTTTTTTATATCTAATATATTAAGACCAGGTGTTACTTGTAGATAAATATAGTTGAATCTATCTAATTGTGTTGGTATTTTTTCTCCATTTAATGATATTTCGTAACTGAGTTCAAGGGTTAGAAAAGGTTTAGTTTCATTTGTAATAAATATCTCTGCGTAATTTTGTGCTATGGTTGCAGAAATGCTGTTTATAATGAAAAGTAGGGTTGTTATAATCTTTTTCATTGTATTTTAGTTAGTTGTTTGTTTTCCTAATTTCAATGTTTTTTTCAAGAACTTGCATTTGTTCGTCTTTTATTCTGTTTCGGCGTAGCCATTTTGTAAATGCTTCAATAGATAACTCTGGTAGATATTCTCCGCTTTCAGTGTTCGGCATTGAAAACTCGTCTTCTGAAAATACGATAATGATAGTGTTGAATTCAATGTCTTTGTTCGTTACTAAAATGGTTTCCTCTTTGTATGGATACAGAGGATCTTTTGTAGAAAGTAATTGTTGTTTTTTATTTCTTTTTATTTTTCTTGCTTTGCCATTCTCGTTTTCGTATGGTAGTAGACATGATACAATATCCAAGTAATCATCACGTAAGAAGATTGCTAGATAACCATCAATTGGCGTTTTGAATTCTATCGAAATTCTATCGTTGTTTTTAAATCTTTCACTTTCTATTTCGTTACAAAGGATTTTTATAATTAAGTCAGTATGTGCACGTGTTATTTCTCGTGCGGTACCGCAAACTTTAGCATTTACAACTAGCATATTCTGTTCGTAATTGATACTAATCTCTGGTGAACTTTTATCACCAAGCCATGTCCCATTAACTTCTGTTCCACCAAGGGATAGAAAATCTGTTTGAGTTGTACCGTTCTGGGTGTGCATACTACTAAGGTTGGTTTGTGAAACTGAAGTCCCAAATTCTTTAGCTATGGCATCCAAACGAGCTCTCTCAATGGCAATGTTTTTTGCGTCTGTTAATGATACGTTGTCAGGGACAATGTATTTGTATTCGCCACATAAATTAGTTGTTTTTTGTGCAAATAGGTAAAAAGATAAAAATATAATTAGTAGAGTAGTGCAAGTTCTCATGGATTAGAATCCTAATAAAGTGTCTAATTGTTCTACCAGTTTGTCTCCTTTTTGTTCTAGGTCTTCTCTAATGGCTTTTTTTGCAGTTGCTTTAGCCATAGCTGCGTTGTATAAAATAACTACGCGAACCTCCTTGTTTTTGTTATTTAAGTCTCGATACACTTCTAATCCTATTATGGTTTGTCCAATACTTTGTGCAATTGTATTTTTAGTTCCCATAACAGACTCTGTAGTGGAAACAGCTTCGTTTGCGTCCATTTGTTTATTAGCAACTCGTGATTCAATTAGAGCTGCTACTTCAGTAGAAATATTGCCTGCTAGTTCAATTTTAGCAAGGTTTACTGCTTGCATTTTAGCTGCATCGTAGTTTCCTGCAACAGATTGTGCTTCGCCTTTTACAAATTTTGGAAAGAAATTTTCATCTACCTCATATTGCATAGCGTATAGTCTGTCTAATTGTTTTTCAAGGGGCAAACTGCCTGCTGGTACTTTCCAGCCTTCTTTCTTTAGAACTTTAGCTTGTTTTCGTGCATCTTTTGAAGCTTTTTCGTTTCGTTGCTCTTTGTTGTATTTATCAAGAGCTTTACGTTCTTTGATAAATTCTTTGTAATCTGACTGTGCAAATAATGCACTGCTTATCATAAATAATGAAAGCATGAATAACAATAATTTTTTCATAATGATTTATTTAATGGTTAATATTATATGTCGCAAACTTGTTGTATGGACATAAAAAAAGCGTGAAGCTTATTATTGCTCGCTTCACTCTTCTAGGCTTCTCGCATTTGCCCATCCTGTCGAAACGAGCAACGTATAAGCCCACGCTGATATGTAGCCATACAACAATATATACCTATTAGCGGACACTGCACGCAGTGTCCCTGCGTAAAGGTAATGTGTTGTATGAGAAATACATATCTACGGGACATTTACGTTGCTTTGTTCTTGACAGGATTTTGAATTTTGCGAGAATTCTGAAGAGTCAAAATCAAAGCGTTGTAAACGCCTTTAATATGTCATTGTAAAAATCCTATATAATGTATGGATTTTTGTTGTATTTAATGCAAAACTAATATTATTTTCAATTAAATGCAAAGAAAAGTAAAAATATTTTTTTGTAGGTTTCTGTGGGTGAGTATAAAAAGAAAAACCTTCAGCGTTTGCTGAAGGTTTTGTTGCTCTTCCTCTTGGACTTGAACCAAGGACCCTCTGATTAACAGTCAGATGCTCTAACCGACTGAGCTAAGGAAGAGTGTTTGTTTCTCAATTGCGATGCAAAGATATGACGTTTTTTTTTATCCTGCAAATTTTTAGAGAGAAAAATTACGCATTTTCTTCACTTTTTTCTTCGCTTTCTTCTGAGAAATCGGTTAAACCGTTCTTTAATAGTAGGTTATACCATTGAATTAATTTTTTGATATCGCTATTGTGAACGCGTTCTCTATCGTATTCTGGAAGGGCTTTTGCCATAAAATCGTGTAATTCTTTTTCAGAAGCCTTTTTGTAATCTACTTCGATAGGGTTTTCGCCATAGATTTTTTGGATGTTCATGAACACTTCGTTTAAAGGAACTTCAGTTTCTTCTGTGTACATGGCGATGTCTGAAAGTGAAATAACTCGGTCTGTAGTGTAGGCTGGTATACGTTTGCCGTCTAATAATGATTCTACTACTACCATTCTTTTGCTACCAGAGATTAATTTGAATAAGCCTGGTTTTCCTGAGATTGCTAAAATTTTTTCTAACATGTTATTTTGTGTTTTAGTATTTCTTTTTAACTCCTAACTATATTAAGTGCTTTTAGGTTTAGGTTTACGATTTCTTCGCCTTTTGATGCGAAAAGGTCTTTGATACCTTGTTCTATGTATTCTGCTGGAAGTCCTAGGTATGGTAGAGCTGCACCAAGTAATACCATATTGGCAGTACGTAGTGAACCTGCTTGTTTTGCTAGGGCATCCACATCTATAAGAACGTGGTTTTTATGTTTTTTGATTTCGTTAAGAATTTCATCTGCGTCTGGATAGTTTGGAATATTAACGAAGTTTACACTGCTAGTTACAATCCAACCATCTTCTTTAAGGTATGGAAGGTATCTAAGTGCTTCCATTGGTTCTAATGAAAGTATAAGGTCGGCACCTTTTAGTGGAATAAGGTCTGAGTAAATAGGTGAGTCGCTAATGCGTAGATTTGACTGAACGTCGCCACCACGTTGGCTCATGCCGTGAACTTCTGATTGTTTGATGTATAAATCATTATTTAATGCGGCTTTACCTATAACTGCTGCGATAGATAAAATACCTTGACCGCCTACGCCTGATAATATAATATTTGTGTTCATGTTATTTCTTTTTACGTTTTAGAGTTTGTAAACATTCACGACGTGGGATGATAACAGAAACTCCGTTGTACTCGATTTCTTCACGGATTACTTGTTTCATTTCTTCAAAGTTTTTCTTAAGTGGAACTAGAACTCTAATGTGTTCTGGTTTTACACCTAAGCCTGCGCAAATAGCTTCTAGTTTGCCTGTGCCTGCAGAGTCTTGTCCGCCTGTCATGGCTGTAGTTTCATTGTCAGAAATAACAACAGTAATGTTGGTGTTTTCATTTACTGCATCTAGAAGACCTGTCATACCAGAGTGGGTAAAGGTAGAGTCGCCGATAACTGCTACTGATGGGAATAAACCTCCGTCGGCAGCACCTTTTGCCATGGTGATAGAAGCGCCCATGTCTAGGCAAGAGTCGATTGCTTTAAATGGAGGAAGTGCTCCAAGTGTGTAGCAACCAATGTCGCTAAATACTTTGCCTTGTGGGTATTCTTCCATTACGGCATTTAGTGCTTCGTACATATCTCTGTGTCCGCAACCCATACATAATGCAGGTGGACGCATTTGAACAATTTCTGGAATGGTGGTGTCGAACTCATTTTTAAGACCTAATGCTTTGGCTACAAGATCTGGGTTTAGTTCGCCTTGACGGTTTAGTGTGCCGTCTAATCTACCGTGTATTTTTAAACCTTTAGAGGTGTAACCTTTTATTAATTCTTCTATTAATGGGTAGCCATCTTCTAGCACAAGTATTTCTTCACATTCTTCTAAAAGTTTGTAAACTTGTTTTGGAGGAAGAGGGTATTGACCAATTTTAAGAACAGGGAAAGGACAACCTTCTGGGTAGTTTTCCATTAGGTAATTGTATGCAATACCGCAGGCAATAATACCTAATTTTTTGTTGTCTGCATCTATATATTTGTTATATACAGAGTTTTCTGAACTTTCTTTATATAATGCTTGCGAAGTAAGTAAATCGGCATAGCGTTTTTTAGCATTCGCTGGCAATAAAATGAACTGACGTTCAATACTTGGGAACTTAAGAGTATTTTGTGGTTTTGGTTCTCTTCTTACTATGCTAGAGCGTGAGTGAGCAAGTCGGGTAGTGATTCTAAGCATTACTGGACGACCTAGTTTTTCTGAAAGTTCCATACCTTCGTATGCCATATCGTAAGCCTCTTGTTGGTTTGATGGTTCAAGCACTGGGATAAGTGCAAATTTACCATAATAACGAGAGTCTTGTTCGTTTTGAGATGAGTGCATAGAAGGGTCGTCTGCTGCTACTACTAAGATACCGCCATTAACACCTGTTACTGCCATATTCATGAAAGCATCAGCTGCCACGTTCATACCTACGTGTTTCATACACACCATAGATCTTTTGCCCACAAATGACATACCAACGGCTTCTTCCATAGCGGTCTTTTCGTTTGTAGACCATCTGCTATGAATTTCCTTGTTTGTTTTTTGGATATATTCGGTGATTTCTGTTGAAGGTGTACCAGGGTATGCGTACACAGCAGAAAGTCCTCCGTCTAATGCTCCTTGTGCAATGGCTTCGTCTGCCAATAATAAAATTTTCATACGTATTTAGTTTTAGAATGGATCTCCTGAGTCTGCTTGTGGCATATTGCTACTTGCGTATGTTTCAGGAGTACTTTGATATTGTTCTATTGCGTTATTTTTTCTGGAACCAAAGTCCATATTATTGTGGTTTGCTGAGAAATCGATATTTGAGAACTTGATAAGTTCTTTTGTAAATCTTAGTCTAACTGTACCTACAGAACCACTACGGTGTTTTGCAATAATGATTTCTGCTACACCTTCATTTGAATTTCCGTCTTTGTCTGTGGTAATGCCGTAATATTCTGGACGGTGAATGAATACTACCATGTCGGCGTCTTGCTCTATGGCACCAGATTCACGAAGGTCGGAAAGTTGTGGGGTCTTGTCGTCGCGAGAGCGTTGTTCAACACCACGGTTTAGCTGTGATAGGGCTATAACAGGGATGTTTAATTCTTTTGCAAGACCTTTAAGCGAACGAGAAATGATACTAACTTCTTGCTCACGGCTTCCGTAATTCATTCCACTAGCGTTCATTAGTTGAAGGTAGTCGATGATGATACATTTAATACCACGTTCTGAACTTAATCGTCTAGCTTTTGAACAAAGTTCTGAGATAGACATGTTTGCAGTGTCGTCTATATAAATAGGTGCACTTTCTAGACATTCTATTCTGGTTTGAAGTTGTTTCCATTCTGCGTTAGAAAGGTCGCCTCTTTTGATTTTTTCGCCAGGAATTTCTGAAACGTTAATAACAAGACGTTGAACTAACTCCTGATTTGACATTTCGAGTGAGAAAATAGCAACAGGAGAGTTGTGGTCTATGGCCATATTTTTTGCCATTGAAAGCACGAACGCTGTTTTACCCATGGCAGGGCGGGCTGCAATAATATTAAGTGTAGATGGTTGCCAACCGTTTGTGTATTCGTCAAGTTTGTCGAAACTAGTTCTTAAACCTGTGAAACCACCGTCGTTTTGTTTCGCTGCACGGATGCGGTCTACAACTTCATTAAGTACGTCTTTTACCTTGGTTACTTCTTTTTTAACTCGTCTTTGGTTAAGCTCAAACATCTGACCTTCGGCATATTCCATAAGGTTTTTAATTTCTGTGCCGTCGTTGAAAGCTTGAGATTCTATAGAAGATGCTATGCGTATAAGGTCTCTGGCAAGGAATTTATCGTAGATAATGTCTGCGTATTCTCCTAGGCTTACTGCAGATGTGCCTATATCGGCAAGTTCGGCAAGGTATTCGTAACCGCCAACTTCTTCAAATTTACCGTTTTTCTTTAGTTGTTCAGCAACTGTGATGCTATCGATAGATTTTTGAGCAAGTGATAGTTCTGATATGGCTTCGTAGATGTATTGGTGTATTTTAAGGTAAAATACCTCTGGTATTAACTGTTGACACACTTCGTCGAATGAGTGTTCGTGAGTTAATAGCACACCAAGAAGACCTCTCTCTGTTTCTACTGCTTGAGGAGGTAGTTTAAGTTGTTCTTTAATGAGCTTTTCTGGAACTTTTCCTAGTTCTGGCCCCTTTTTAGAACTATTGTATGAACGTGTATTGTTGTTTTCGTTAGCCATATTCTCAAAATAGGTGTCAAAGATAATAATTTATTGCTGAAAATTTTGTACTTTTGTGGACTAAATAATCAACAAATGTGTCGAAGTTGTGAACATAATCATAAACATCATTGCCATGAACATCATATAGATGTGGTTTGTGGTAACAATGACTATGGTTTTGTGGCATGTAATCACCATTGTTGTAATAGTGAATCTGATTGTGATTCTTCTTTGGATATTATCCCTTGTTCTTGTCTTGAATGTAGGGAAAATCATACTTCTTATATTATTCCATTAACCTTTTTTACTGCACTTCTTGTGGCATATTTAGAATTATATGCTACGCTCATTATTTAGCTATTGGCATTAATATATAAGGATAATTATGTAAAAAATATTCTTAAGATTGTGTCGATATTGGGTGTAAAACCTTAATTAATAATGAAATAAAAGAAAAACATGAAAAAACTATATTTAATTGTAGCATTAATTTTATGTAATGTGGGTGTGTGGGCTCACGAGCACGGTCATGACTGCGATGGTCATCATCATGAACACGAACATACAGAAGTGGAACACGTAGATGAACACTTAGAATGGTTCTTGGATACACTTGGCATTCACATGGAAGGTGAACTTGATGAGGTAAAAGTAGGAGGAGTACGTTCTACAGTAGATTCTAAAATGTCTGTAGGTCAAGTACAAAAAATTACTGTTGGTGAACTATGTAGAGCAGCTTGTTGTAATCTATCTGAAAGTTTTGAAACAAATGCTTCTGTAGATGTAAATAGTACAGATGCTGCTACTGGAGCGAAACAAATAAAACTTCTAGGACTTTCTGGTACTTACGTGCAAATGCTTACAGAAAATATGCCTAATTTTAGTGGCTTGGCTACTCTTTATGGGCTTGGTTATGTGCCAGGAACATGGCTTTCTGCTATTTCTATTTCTAAAGGAACTTCTTCTGTATCGTCTGGAGCAGAAGGTATTGCTGGTCAAATAAGTGTGGATTATAAAAAGCCACAAAATTCTCCTAAGTTTTCTGTGAATTTTATGGGAAATTCATCTGCTAGAATGGAACTAAATGCAGATGCAGCTTGGAAGATAAATGATCATCTTTCTACAATGGTGTTGGGCCATGTGGCTAATGAAACTCTTAGAAAAGAGGATGGAAATAATGATACATTTCTAGACGGACCACTTATGGAAGAATACCATTTGATGAATAGATGGAATTATGATTCTCACGAGTATAAAGGCCAATGGGGTGTGAATGCGTTGTATGAAAAGCGTACTGCAGGTCAACTTCCTGATATAGAAAATCGTTTTGGAATAGGTATTGAAGCTATTCGTGCAGAGGCGTTTTCTAAAAATGCTTGGGAAACAGACCACGAAAAAGAGGGTTCTTTGGCATTTGTTTTTCAAGGTATTTATCATAAACACGATAGTTATTATGGCAAGAAAACATACAATGCTCAACAAGGCAATCTTTATGGAAATTTGATTTATTTGTCAAATCTAACAGAAGGTAGCAATATGCACAATATGAAGGCTGGAATAGGGGCTACGGCTGATTTTCTTGATGAAATGATACTTGGCAATCCTGTGAAAACTACAAATATTGTGCCTGGGGCATTTGTTGAATATACACTAAATGTAGATGAAAAATATGTGCTTTTGGCTGGTATGAGAGCAGATTATAGCACAAAATTTGGTTTTTATTACACTCCAAGACTTCACTTTAAATATATGCCAATAGAGGAATTGGTTGTGAGAGTGTCTGCTGGTAAAGGATATAGAACTCCTTATATTTATGCAGAAAACAACAACCTAATGGCTTCTTCTCGTGAAATGGTGGTGGCTGATGATTTGCGCCTAGAAGATGCTTGGAACACAGGTATTAGCATTCAAGGTGATATTCCTATTGGAAATAGAACTTTGAGTTTGAAGGGTGATTATTACTACACTCACTTTATAAACCAAATTGTGGCTGATATGGATGCAGATGCACATAAAGTGTTGTTTTACAACTCAAATGGAGCGCTAAACTATTCTCACAATGCTCAAATTGAGGCAACTATGGAGGCTTTCACTGGCTTTACTATTACTGCAGCCTACAAATATAGCAATGTGATGAACACAACTGGTGGTGTGCTTAGAGAAAAGGCTCTGCTTTCTGCTCACAAAGGTTTGGTAACTGCTTCTTATAAGACTCAAAAATATGATTGGCAGTTTGACTTTACTTGGCAAATAAACGGAGGTGGACGTATGCCACTTGCAGATGAGGAAAATCCTCTTTGGGAAAACTATTATGAGCCATATCATATTTTGCTTGCGCAAGTGACCAAAAATATTAAGAATTGGTCAATTTATGCGGGTGCAGAAAATATGACAAACTATACTCAAAAGAATCCTATTATCTCTGCCGAAGACCCTTGGTCTAACGACTTCGACGCTACTATGATATATGGACCGGTGGCGGGATGGAAAGTGTATCTAGGTGTGACGTATACGTTGGAATAGTTGTACCAACAGAGGAAAAGGATTTTTTTACAGAAGGATGGAATAGTTCAGACAAGTTATATGTTATAGATTTAAAGTCCACTTCTGCTGATTCTGCTATTTTTTCTAAGATGGAATCGTCTGGTTTGAAAGTTGAAGATTATTATAAAGTTTACGTAGGTATAGTAGCTAAAGGTATAAAACAATTTTTAGCATCTACAAAAGAAACTGTTTCTCATAAGAAATACTTACAAGGAAAACATATTGCTCCATATCAGATTATTTTTAAATCAGTTTACATTAATTTCATCCCAGAGTTACTTCCTAGTAATACAGACCAGTTTGTTTACGAACAGAATGAAAAGATACTTGTTCGTAAAACAGGCAATATACTAATGGCTTCTCTTGATAATGAACAATATTATACAGACCAAAGCCTATATAACCTATATTTGAAGCCAAATAAAAGCTATAATAATAGGGTGTTATTAGCAATTCTTAATTCAAACTTATTAAATTATTACTACAATAAGAAGTTAATTACTAACGCTGATGCCTTCCCGTATATAAAGGGTGTGCATTTAAAGATGTTCCCACTACCACAAGTTAGTGATGAGGTAGAAAAAGAATTATCAGATTTGGTTTCTAATATCATAGAAAACAAAAAAACTCAAATTAGAAACTTCTTCATTAGAAACTAAAGTAAATATGATAGTTTATAAACTCTATGGACTTACCGATACAGAAATTATGGCTATTGAGGATTGTTTCTCAAAATGATAATATGCGTTTTGTGTGATAGCGCATTAGGAATAAATTTTTATTACTTTTCTACATATCTTGTAGTAAAGTAGGAAATCGTTCAAATAATTCTAAAATGTATCCAATCTTATTTTTAGTTGTATTTGTTAAAGATGCAAATGTACACAAATCTTTTATTTTTATTCTTTTCTCTAGCACAGCACTGTTATAATTGGTTAAAAATAAAAGAAATAACATTTTTTCAGAAGAAGATAAAGTTTTTGTACGGTTTTTTATAAACTCAGCATTTATTACATATGAGTTATTATTTAAGGTGAAACAGCAGTTAAATGGTATTGCGTTGCCGAAAACATAATACCAAGATTTTTCAATAAGGTATTGTTTTGTGTATTGATTGTATTTAGAGTCAAACTTGTCTTTTATTTCATTTAATATGCTATGAATGAGATTAATTTTTTCTATAATTTTTGTGTGATTTAAATTATTAGGTATTGTTCCTTGGTGGACTATATTATTACGTTCTAATTTATATTCTTTAAGTTCATGAATATGTGGGCATTTTTTTATATTCCATCCGATTTGTACAATATCATTATATCTTTTTAGGGTGTTTTCAATTTTTTCATAGGCAAAATCCCTAGTAAATGAAGAAACGATGACTTCAACTAATGGAGTCATTAATGAATATGAAGTTAAATAGTCTCTAATAGAATCATTTATATATTCTTTTTTTATATCTTTAATATTATTGGGGAATGCTAATAGAATCTTGTACAATGACTTATATAAAGTAGATTCGAATATAGAGTAAATGTGTACATATAAAGATTGTAACATCCATTGATGTTCATTTGTGGTAGTTGTCAAATATTGCTTAATACTTTCTAATTCCTCAATAGCATTCCCAAAAATTATATCAATTTCAGATATAATAAAGATGTTAGGTTTTTTGTACATATTCTATTATTTTCTTATTGAAAGTGAAGTTTAATATGAGTTTTGCGATTTCTTATGACGTGTATCACTCGTTACTAATTTTATATAGTTCTTTACAAAGTTACATCTTTATTACTTCTTTATAAAATTTCCCAACCATATTTTTCTCAACTTTGCAAAATCTTCTACAAATTGGTATAAATTATATAGTCTTTGCATATTTATTTGCTTTTCGGGATTCGTATGGTGCATCAAAAAACTCACTCTTTCTTTTTGTATATGTGCATAAAATTCTAAAATGTCTAATTGATTCATAGGCTATATTTTATATTAATTTATATTTTTTATAGATACAAAAATACTATCGCGTGTATGAAAATACTATCAAATATTTTATATTAGTTAATATATGGATTATCAATTAGTTATCTAATATTTGTTAATATTTTCGGTAATTTGGCGCTGTTTTGTTCGGTAATTTGGCAAAAGCAACTTCAGATTATATATCGGTAACCTGTGTTTTTTTTAAGTTACCGAATGAAAATAAGTTGTTTTTCTAAAATTTGGAACAAAATGTAGGGTGGTTTGGGGTGAAATCTTCTGGAATTTAGAATCTTCTGAAAATTGCGTCCCAACCATCGCTTTTTTTAGATTCTTCAAGCAGAAATTTGCCTTTGTCGTATGATTTTTCAACATTTTGTAGTATATTTGCAACCCTAATGATCAGTCCTCCTTGTGAGTTAGGATGATTAGGCGTCGAAATAGGGCTATTTGATTCGTCAAATAGCTCTATTTTTATTACCTCAAATGAGTATGGTTTGTTTGGGTAGTTTATATCACGATATTCATAGATAGTTGTTTTTATACGATACAATTTAGCTAAGAAGATAATTCCTCCGTAAAACCTATGAATCAATACTTTTGCATTTATTGGATTTTCTACGGAGCGAATACCATTTATTTTTGTATAATCTGCATGTATTTCTGCTTCTATACTTGCATCAATAATCTGAGGCAATACTTTCAATGTAGAAAGGTGTACATTAATGTTATCACTTTTATTTATAGCAGTCCCATCAATGTATTTCTTTATTGCTTTTTTACTAATCATATATTGGAATTGACTTAATTTCCCAATATGAGAGGTATAAGTGCCAACAAGATTATTTTCTGCCCATTCCTTTGCTTCGCCTAATGGGTCACTGCTGTTAAAATCGTGTGGTTCTACTTGTAGTATCTCTACGTAACTGTTGTTTAGATATGGCATTACAATGCCTTTGGTTTCTTCGGCAAGTTTTTGGATGCGGTCAAATTCTTTTTGAGGATTTCTAGAGTAGTAACTTACGAATGGTTCACTTACTAATGATGTGTTTAGATCTTTGGGATTGTAATTTTTCATAATAAAAAGATTAATAAATTTTCTGTATTTCTCAGAGTAGTCGGGGATACTCTGGGTTTGGTCTTTATGTACAAAGATACAAAATACAATTGGGATGTGCAAAAAAAGATGTATTGCACAGCAATTCCTAACTCCTAACTGTTAATTCTAACCCGTCGTAGGCGAGGTGTTGGTCGAAGGGTAGTTCTTTTGATACTTCTGCGTGGCGGCCGAGGCTGTGGCAGATGTGAGTGAAGTAGGTTTGTTTGGCATTTACTTTGCGGGCAAAGTCTTGTGCTTGTTCTAGGCTAAAATGCGAAAAGTGTGGGGTAATTCTCAGTGCATCTACTATAAGTACGTCAAGACCTTGTAGTTTGCCTATTTCTTCTTCTTTAATACTAGAAATATCTGTGATATATGCAAAATTTCCAATTCTAAAGCCTAATATTGGTAATGAGGCGTGCATATATCTAATAGGTATTATTTCTATATCTTCTAGTTTAAAAGGTTTTTCGGTGATTGTATGTAGGGTAAGTTTTGGAATGCCAGGATACTTTACTTCTGCAAAACAGTATGGGAAATTTCTGCGCACTGTGCTGCAAACATTATCCTCTGCGTAGATATGAACGTCGCCGTATGGGCGTAAATCGCCTATACCGTATGTGTGGTCGTAGTGTTCGTGAGTAAGAAGAATGTAATCTATCTTTTCTATATTGTAGTTTAATGCCTGTGTTCTAAAGTCTGGTCCACAGTCTATTAAAATAGTTTTGTCATTTATTTCTACAAGCGCAGAAGCTCTTAGACGTTTGTCTTTTTGGTCTGAAGAAAGGCAAACATCGCATTTACATCTTACTTCTGGAACTCCGCCAGATGTGCCTGAGCCTAAAATGGTAATTCGCATAACTCTTCTGGTATATTCATTCTTATTCTCCATAGGTCTGGGTAAAGATTGTTGCATCTGTTGCCTATGTTTTTTACCCAACCTAGGTTTATTCCTTCGTATTTTAATAAAATGTAGCCAATAGGGGCGTTTGGAAGTGAGATGCTCTCGCATTTTAAAAAGTGTAGGGCAGTGGTTCTATCTACATTTTCTATGTCCCAATTGTTCTCGTTAATATCCTTGCATAGAGCAAGTTGTATATCTGGAATAAATTGTATTTTCTTTTTGTTTTCTATTTTTTCGCCAAGTTTTACCCCCATCTTTAGTACTCTGAGTTTGCTAGCAAGGTGAGTGATTTCTGCTTCAAATTGGCGTGGAATAGCAAAGATTTCAGTGCCTTTTTCTATTATAGCCCAGTTTTTTGCATTCTCAAGTAGGTCTTGGTATTGGCTGTCTTTACTTGGTTTTGTTTTTAAGTTTTTAAATTTTGGAGCATCTGAAGTTTTTCTCATAGATGCAATGAAAAAACCTTCACTACGGTCTGAGTGGAAGTAAAAATGTCTGCTTTCAAGTAGTTCTGCGCCAAGTTCGTTGCAAATCCATTGTACATTTTCTTCGTTTTCTTTACGGTTGAACGTACATGTGCTGTAGATGAAAATGCCGTCTTCTTTAAGCGCATCCCACACGTCGGAAACTATCTCGCGTTGGCGCTCTGCGCAATGGTCAACAGCATCTAAAGACCAATCTTTTACAGCTTGCTCGTCTTTTCTAAACATACCTTCGCCAGAGCAGGGTAGGTCTGCCACAATTATGTCGGCAAAAGCACCAAGTTTGCCAAAATCTGAAGCACTATTGTTGCATACCATCACTTCAGATCGTCCCCATTTACAAATATTCTCGTGCAAGATGTTTGCTCTATTTGGCATCGCCTCATTGCAGATAAGCAAACTGTCTTTTGTTACTAGGTTTGCAAGGTGAGTAGATTTGCCTCCGGGAGCAGCGCAAAGGTCTATTACTATTTGCCCATTTTTTATATGTTCAGAGATAACTTTTTCTAAATACATAGAGCCTGCTTCTTGCACATAATATGCTCCTGCATGGAATCTTGGGTCAAGTGTGAAAACTGGACGAGAATCCAAATAATAACCTGATTTACAATGTGGTACCACATTGCTAGACGGACAAAGTTCAATCTTGTCGTTTATTCTTACACTTGTGGGAATCTCCTTGTTTAGGGCCTCGAAAAATGCTTCCCACTCATCAGGTAAAATCTCTTTTATTATGTTTTTAAAATCTTCGATAATATTTTTATTTTTTTTACAAAAGTAATGATTTTTTTGTATATCTTTACAAGGTATTTGGAATCTTATAATATTAATCATAGGATTTATGTCTAATAAAGCATTAAATTTTATTACACAGCTAACACGAGATTTAGTAAATCTGCTAGTTTCGTTCTTTTTGGTTATTTGGATTGCTCCGCTACACACTCAAGAGCCAATGGAGAAATATTTTCTTCCATATCTATGTTTTACTCTAGCGTGGATATTAGTGGCAATTATTATGGGTAGGTATAGAGTGCCTATTAAAGACCAAGGTTATATTCCTTCTGTAAACAAAGCTTTTAATACTACTGTACTTGTTTACGCTATTACATTTTCTGTTATCTATTTTACTCAGTTGAATTATTCTGTGTTGGTGTTTTTGATAATTAGTTTATGTATTTTTGGATGTTTATTTATAGTGCAAAGTTTTTATTTTGCTATTCTTTATGCTTCAGATCCAGAAGATGACGTTACCCCAGTGGAAAAACGTGAACCAAAAGCTTTGGTTACTAAGCCTGAAGTGATTTCTGAAGAGGCTTATAAAACAAGAAAAGAGGCAATGGTGAAATGGATGGGTGAGCGTGCTTTTGCGTTTATGGAAGAGAAAGTAGGTATTAACATGAATACCACAAAAGTGCTTGCTACTACAGAACTTTTCAATATTGAAGAAACTACTCCTTACAAATACGATACTATTATTAATGTTAGAAGCCTAAATAACATTAGAGGTATAAACAAAATGTTTTCTGCTATAAATGAGAAACTTCCTGACAATGGTATCTATATAGGTTGTTTTAAACAAAAGAGTGTTACAAAGAAAGAAATCTTGAGTAAATACCCTAAAGGAATAAATTGGATAGTATATAGTTTTTATTATTTTGTGAAACGTATTATACCTAAACTGTTTATTACCAAACGTTTATATTACGATATAACAAAAGGTAAAAGAAGGGTGCTTTCTAAAACCGAGGTGTATGGACGTCTTTATTATTGTGGTTTTGAGGTAGTAGATGAAAAGAAAATTGACAGATATACATATTTCAAGGCTCGTAGGGTGAAAGAACCACCTATGATAAAAAAACGTCGTTATGGTCCTATAATTTCGCTAAATCGTGTGGGTAAAAATTCTCGTGTGTTTAAGTTCTACAAGATGCGTACCATGTATCCATATTCTGAATTTCTACAAGAATATATTTACAAAAAATGTGGTCTTCAAGAAGGTGGTAAATTTACTCACGATATACGTGTGAGCACTGCTGGTCGCCTGATGAGAAAATATTGGATAGACGAATTTCCTATGTTTATCAACCTATTTAAAGGTGATATGAAGTTAGTAGGAGTGCGTCCACTAAGTAAACATTATTTCAGTTTATATTGTGAAGAACTTCAAAATCTGCGTGTGCAGTTTAAACCAGGTCTTCTTCCTCCTTTTTATGCTGATATGCCTAAAACTCTAGATGAGATTCAGCAATCTGAACTTAACTATTTAAGAATGTGTCAAAAGAGAGGAGTTTTTGTAACTGACATAGTTTATATTTGGAAGATTTTTGTAAATATAGTATTTAAACGCGCAAGATCTCATTAGAGCGATTTTATAAGGCAATTTCGGCGTTATGCTCGTCCTCAAAATCCTCGAGTACTACTTGTACACTCCGGTTTTTCGGACTTCGCATGCCTAGAACTTGCTCTTCTAAAATCACTCTAAAATGTCCTAATAAGTAAAAAATGAAACGATTATATTTTTCTATCTTTATACTTTTATTTTTCTCTGGGGTGGTGTTTGGTCAAAACATACCAGAGAATTTGTCGTATTACAGAATTTACGACTTTTTAGATGAACTAGCTACAGATGGTGTGATAGATGTAAATTCTGCTATTAAACCATATAACAGAAATGCCATTGCGTCAGCACTAAAGGAGGCAAAGAGCAAAGATAGTCTTTTGCATAAAAGACAACTTGCAGATTTAGAGTTCTTTATGAGCGACTTTGCCAACGAACTAGATACTATGCCAAAGGCGTATGTGAATTGGACAGATAAAAAAACTTTCGACCTTTCTCTGCTTCAACCACAATTCTTTTATCAAAATAAATACTTTAAGTTTCATTTGAGACCTATTTTAGGTATGGATTTAATCTATAACCAAAAAGGTTTGATAATGAAACGTTGGTATGGTGGAGATATTCAAATGGATGTGGTGAAACACGTGTCTGTTTGGGGCAATATTAGAGACTATTCATACAATGGTAGTTATTTGAGTGATGAGTATTTCCCAAATGATGCAGCAAAAATGTATGGAGCCAGAATTACTCAACCAGGATTTTTAAATAACTTGCCAGGTGCTCAATACAAAGAAGCCACATACGGTGGAGACTTTAGCGATTTTAGAGGTGGTATTAAAGTATATGATTGGTGGGGTAGCATTGGTATTGTAAAAGACCAACTTCAATGGGGTGAAACATATAATTGTTCAAATATTATCTCAGGTAGAGCGCCTTCATTCCCAATGGTTACTTTAAACTTAACTCCATGCAAATGGTTTGAATTCAATTATATTCATGGTTGGATGATGAGCAACCTTGTGGATAGCACATATTATTATACCGAAGAAACATATACAACAGAAGAGTCTAAACGCCATTATAGACCAATGAACAAGTTTATTGCGGCAAATATGTTTACCTTTAAACCTATTCCTGGGCTTAATCTTTCATTTGGTAACTCAATAATATATGCGGAAAGAAATGTACAACCATTGTATTTTATACCTTTTGCATTCTTTAAATCGCTTGACCACTTAATGACAAAAGGTCTTTCTGTGGAGAACCAAAACTCTCAAATGTTTATTTCCCTAAGTTCTAGAAATATTAAACACTTGCATCTTTATGCTTCGTTTTTTATAGATGAGTTTAATACCAAACGACTGTCTAACGACGAAAATAATCTTATTTCATATAAAGCTGGTTTTAATGTGACGAACTGGCCACTTAAAAACTTAAGTTATGGTTTTGAATATACCAGAACCAATACATTAAATTATAAACATTCAATTCAAGCTATTACTTGGGCTTCAAATTCATACAATTTAGGTCACTATTTAGGTGACAATGCCCAACAATTTTATGCTTACATTGGCTATAAACCTATACGTAAAGTTGATATTAAGCTTTCTTACACAAAAGACCAAAAAGGTAATGATTACGACTATATTCGTCGTAATACAAAAGAAATTTTATCTCAAAAAATCCTTAAAGATATAGTTTGGGAAAATGATTTGGTAAGCCTACGTGCCACATACGAAGTGTTCCCTAATGCCTACGCCGTAGTAAACCTAGAATACAACAACGCTCGTGGGCACGATATTTCATCTAAGCCAATAGAAGGAGAGGATAGACTTGATGCGCAAGGGTATTTGGATAAGTATACGCCGAAGTTTTATCAGGGAGAGAATTGGACTATTACGGCGGGATTTAGCATCGGCTTTTAACGAGCTTGTTAATAAATAAATCCTCATTCCTAACTCATAATTCCTAACTATTTTATATATTTGTAGAATTGAAATAAATTTTAAATAACAAAGCCCCCAAGGGGCAAATTAAATACCAAACGTATAAACAAAATTTTATGAAAAAAATTCAAATGGTTGACTTAAAAAGTCAATACGAAAAAATCCGCGAAGATGTAAATGCTGGTATTCAAGAAGTAATTGATACCACTACCTTTATTAAAGGTGGCAAAGTAAACGAATTCCAAAAGAACCTAGAAGCTTATTTAGGTGTTAAACACGTTATCCCAACAGGAAACGGTACCGACGCACTTCAAATTGCTCTTATGGCTCTTGGTTTAAAACCAGGTGATGAGGTTATTACTCCAACCTTCACTTTCATTGCTACAGCAGAAGTTGTTGCACTTCTTGGTCTTACTCCAGTGGTAGTTGACGTAGAAGAAGATACATTCAACATCGACATTGAAGCTGTACGCAGAGCCATTACTCCAAAAACTAAAGCTATTGTTCCTGTGCACCTATTCGGTCAAAACGCAAATATGGAAGCACTTCTACAACTTGCTAAAGAAAATAACCTATACATCGTAGAAGACGCTTGCCAATCTATTGGTGCAGATTACACGTTCTCAGACGGCACAAAAGCTAAATCTGGTTGTATCGGTAACATTGGTTGTACATCATTCTTCCCATCTAAAAACTTAGGTTGCTATGGCGACGGTGGTGCAATCTTTACAAACGACGACGAACTTGCAGCAAAAATGCGTGCTATTGCAAATCACGGTATGGTGGTACGTTACTATCACGATATGATTGGTGTAAACAGCCGTTTAGACAGTATTCAAGCTGCTGTTCTTGACGTGAAACTTCGTCACTTAGATGAATACATCGCTGCTCGTCAAGCTGCTGCTGCATATTACAACAATGCATTCGCTTCTTGCGACAAATTAATCACTCCAGTAAAATCAGACTTTACTACTCACGTATTCCACCAATATACACTTAAACTAGTTGACGTGGACAGAAATGGTCTTCAAGAATACTTAAAAGAAAAAGGTATTCCTGCAATGATTTATTACCCAGTGCCACTTCACCTTCAAAAAGCTTATCAAGATCCTCGCTACAAAAAAGGCGACTTCCCAGTAGCAGAAAAACTAATGGAATGTGTACTTTCACTTCCAATGCACACTGAGCTAGACGAAGAACAACTAGAGTATATCACAACTTCAGTACTTGAATTTGTAAATAAATAATATGGAATATTTCAAACACGAATCATCATACGTAGATGAAGGTTGCCAAATTGGCAACGGTACAAAAATTTGGCACTTCAGCCATATTATGAGCAATTGTACCATCGGTGAAAACTGTAATATTGGTCAAAACGTGGTTATCTCTCCAAAAGTAGTGTTAGGTAACAACGTGAAAATCCAAAACAACGTTTCTGTGTACGAAGGCGTAATAGCAGAAGACGATGTATTTATGGGTCCTTCAATGGTATTCACTAACGTGCTAAACCCTCGTAGCCACGTGTCTCGTAAAGACGAATACCGTGCAACAATTCTTCGCAGAGGTTGTAGTATAGGTGCTAACGCAACAATAGTTTGTGGACACGAGATAGGTGAGTATGCGCTTATCGGTGCTGGTACAGTGGTAACAAAAGATGTTAAACCTTACGCTTTAATGGTAGGAAACCCTGCTCGCCAACTAGGTTGGGTAAGTGAAAACGGTCAAAAACTTCACTTCGATGCAGAAGGCATGGCAACATGTCCTGTAACAGGTCAAAAATACCAACTTAAAGACGGATTTGTAAGTGAATTTTTCGAGTAAGTGAGAGCAATGATAAGCTTGCTTAATCATTGCCGAACGTGAGAAAAATCATTGAACGAAGTTCAATAAATAAAATAATATTATGATAAATTTTGCAGTAGTAGGATTAGGACACATTGGCAAACGCCATGCTGAAATGAT
This sequence comes from Candidatus Enterocola sp., assembly GCA_045612225.1. Classification (GTDB taxonomy): domain Bacteria; phylum Bacteroidota; class Bacteroidia; order Bacteroidales; family Paludibacteraceae; genus Enterocola. The sequence continues at coordinate 107,944 of JAZKYP010000016.1, read as the reverse complement.
ACGTCGCAATCCAGGTGCAAACCTAGTAGCAGTATGTGACGTACTTCCTAAAGATAAAATCGATCCAGAAATAAAAGAAGATTACTACAACGACTATGACGAGCTTCTAAAACGTAGCGATATCGACGTAGTAAATATTTGTAACCTAAACGGTTTCCACGCAGAATATGCTATCAAAGCATTAGAAGCAAAAAAACACGTAGTGCTAGAAAAACCTATCGCACTAAACAAAGCTGACGCAGAAAAAATCGTGTTTAAATCACTAGAAATGTCACGTTCAGTGTTCTGCGTAATGCAAAACCGTTATTCTCCACCAATGGCATGGCTAAAACAACTAGTTAGCGAAAAACGCCTAGGTGAAATCTATTTCGTAAAAGTGGACGCTTTCTGGAACCGTGACGAACGTTACTACCAACGTGGTAGCTGGCACGGCACCAACAAACTAGACGGTGGTACACTTTATACCCAATTCTCTCACTATGTAGATATGCTTTACTGGCTATTTGGTGACATTACCAATATCCGTGGTAAATTTGCAAACTGCTCACATGGTGACTTAATTGAGTTTGAAGATACTGGTTGTGTAGACTTCGACTTCATCAATGGTGGTATGGGTTCTCTAAACTATTCAACATCAGTTTGGGACAAAAACCTAGAAAGTTCTGTTACTATCATCGGTTCTAAAGGTACAGTTAAAGTAGCTGGTCAATATATGGATACCGTAGTTCACTGCCATATCCAAGACTACGAAATGCCAGAACTTAAAGAACCAACTCACGAAAACGACTTCGGTGGTTACAAAGGCGCAGCTCAAAACCACGGTTTCGTTATCAAAAACGTAATTGAAACTCTAAACGCAGGCTCTGCCATTGCAACCAACCTTCTGGAAGGTATGAAAGTGGTAGATATTATCGAAAGAATTTATCAAGAACGCGACCGCGTAATGAGATAAGATTGTTTTTTTAAGTGTGAAAATAAAACTAAGGACTATCCAATCGGGTAGTCCTTAATTTTTAGACGTTAAAGTGCAATATACTGCACAAATGTTTTGTAAATTAAGAAAGATTTTATATTTTTGCATCAAAAGTGCAATATATTGCCTATGGATTATAAAATAATTAAAGAGCGTAGAGCCATATTAGGTTTAACTCAACAAGATTTGGCAGATTATACAGGACTAAGTTTGCGATTTGTAAAGAGTGTAGAAGCAGGTAAAGGAAATCCTTCTATAGAATCACTTAAAAAAATAACATCGGTACTTGGTTTAGAAATAATTATTAAAGTAAAAGATAATGTATGAGACAGGCACAAGTGTTTTCAAATAATATATTAGCAGGAATATTGTCTGAAACTGATGATGGTAAATACATCTTTAAGTATGATGAAAAATATTTGCTAGACAGTAACGCTCGGGCAATATCATTGTCTATGCCTAAAAAAGATGAACCTTTTGTTGCAGATGAATTGTTTCCTTTCTTTTATAATATGCTATCAGAAGGTGCGAACAAAACATTGCAATGTATGACACTTAAGATTGACGAAAACGACTCCTTTGGTTTGTTGTTGGCTACGGCGTACAACGACACTATAGGTGCTATAACTGTAAAAAAACTATGAGAAAGATAAATGTGTGTCCTGGTACATTAGCCACAGGATTTGATAAATATAGTCATTCTTGCATACGCAATATGTTTGGTTCAGTGCAAGTTTCTCCATATCTAGAGTTTAGTTATGATGCCAATCATGATGACTTTGTTGCTTCTGTAAACAGAATTTCTATATCTGGGGTGCAAGAAAAGTTATCGGCAGTGATACGTGACAAAAAAATAAGTCTTGCACAGGAAGGAGAAAGTGGAAAATATATTATTAAGCCTGCTCCTGACTATAAACATTTGCGTTTTCGCGATCAAATACCTGCAAATGAGCATTTAACAATGCAGATAGCAAAACAGGTGTATAAGATAAAAACAGCAGAAAATGCTATTGCATTCTTTCCAGACGATAAAGTTGTGTATATTACAAAACGTTTCGACTATGCTGCAGATGGCACAAAGATAGCACAAGAAGATTTTGCTTCTTTGGCTGGAAAAACATCAAATACGCACGGTAAAGACTTTAAATATACGGGTAGTTATGAAGATGCTGCTATGTTGCTGAAAGATAAAGTAGCAGCTTGGCAAGTGCAGATGGCAGATTTTTTTACATTAGTTTTATTCAATTACCTATTTAGTAATGGCGATGCTCACCTTAAAAATTTCTCACTTCAACAAACCGTAAGTGGAGATTATATTTTAACGCCAGCATACGATTTGCTAAATACTTCTATTCACATAAACGATGGAGATTTTGCTTTGCAAGACGGTTTAATGCCTAAAGAGGCGCATTCTTCTATTTATTTAAGTACAGGACATCCTTGTCAAGATGATTTTGCTGAGTTTGGAGGTAGGATAGGAGTGTTGCCTAAAAAGATTGATGCCATAATAAAAATGTTTGCTACTGAGCAACCAATGGTTTATGAACTAATTGAACGTTCGTTTCTAGACGAACGTACCAAACGTATGTACAAGCGTTCGTACCAAGAACGACTGCAGCGCTTTAAAAGAACAGATAAGTAAAATTCTTTACTATTTACCTATATGAAAACAAATATTCCCAATGAATTGACTCAGAAAGCAATGGAAGAGGCTAAGAGTTCTGAAGACTTAGAAATATTATCTGCAAATGATTTAGAGGTAGATTATTATTAATTGTGCAGTTTTGGACTGTACATTTTTTTTATTTAATAAAAATTATTACATTTGTGAATGTAAGTCTCACGCCGAATTTACGCATAGAGATGCGTGGTGTGGGAATTATATATTTTATTTTGAAGCGTTTATTACGCATGTTCTGACATTTTAGAAACTTCGCAACTTTCTTAATACATTATTCAGGATATTGCAACGATAAATGCTTACGGGATATGGGTGTGTTATGTGCATATCTATACATTGTTGTATAGTATGCTTGCTTATATCGGCGTGGGCTTTGCGTTGCTGTTCTAATAATGTTGGGCAATGCGAAGGCCTCTAAAATGTGGAACGGCAATAGTCGAGTCCACGTTTTTTTGCCTATACTAAACAAATTATTCACCTTAACAATTCATGTTATGAAAAGATTTTTACTTTTATTTTCCACCTTAATGTTATCAGTGATGGTACTTTGGGCGTATGACGTAGAAATAGATGGTATTTACTATAATTTAGATGAAACTAATAAGTCTGCCGAAGTTACATTTGGTGATGTAATATATTCAGATATTATAGTGCTACCTTCTGAAGTATCTTATAATAATGAAAAATATGAAGTTACTACAATCGGTGTATATGCTTTTAGAGATTGTGATAAATTGAAAGAAGTAAAAATTCCTATAAGTGTACAATCTATAGAAAGTTATGCATTTTGGAATAGCTCTATTACCTCAATAACAATTCCAGAGAATGTTTCGTCTATATCTAGCACAGCTTTTCAGTCTTGCGATTATTTAGATACAATTTTTTGGAATGTCAGATTATATAAAGATTTATCGTCATACAATGCGACTCCATTTTATACTGTGCGTTCAAATATTAAATCAATATACTTTGGAAATCAAGTACAAAGAATTCCTCAATTTCTTTGTTATGAAATGCAATCTCTGACAACCGTGTTATTTTCTAAGAGTATTAGTTCTATAGCTTATGGTGCATTTAAATTCTGTAAAAGTTTATCATCTTTAGAAATCCCTAATAATATAGTTAAAGTAGATGCTGAAGCCTTTTATGGATGTGTGTCGTTAAGTAGTGTTAATTACAAAGGAAACATTGATGAATGGGTTAAAATTAATTTTATGAACGAAAGCGCAACTCCGACCCATTATGCTAAGAATCTATATATAAATAATGAATTATTGACAGATGTTATAGTTTTTGATGCAGATACTATAAAAAATTTTGTTTTTAATAATTGTATAGGTATAAAATCAGTAGAAATAGGTAATAAAGTGACTTTTATTGAACCTTCCTCTTTTGAAGGATGTAGTGGAATGGAATCTATAAAGTGGAATGTAATTGGTTCTCCAAATAATTCAAATAATTCTAATAGTCCATTTACTAAAATAAAAGATAATATAACTTCATTTACTTTTAACGAAGATGTTGCACATATCCCAGATATGCTGTGCTATGGAATGAGTAATTTAAAACAGATTGATATACCAGATTCTGTGAAATCAATAGGGAATAAATCTTTTAAAGATTGCAAAAGTTTGGAATTAATAGAGATAGGGAAATCAGTAGTTACTATTGGAAAGAATGCATTCTCCTATTGTAATAAGTTAAAGACCATTACTATTCCTAATAATGTTACAAATATAGAGCAAGAAGCTTTCTACGGATGTGAGAATTTAAAAATAGTATATAACCACTCTGATTTAAATATAATTAAAGGTAGTAAAAATTGTGGGTATATAGGATATTATGCGGATTTGGTGGGTTATGAAGTCTCTGGATTCTTTTATAATAGACAAGATATTATAATTGATTACTTAGGAGATATCAGTCTTACATCAGTGGAACTCCCTATAGTGACAAAGGGTATTAGTAGTGGTGTATTATCTAAATTTAGTAAATTAATATCTATTACAATAGGTGAAGAAGTAGTAGATTTAACTACTGAAGTATTTGATAATTGTTATAACCTAAAAGAAATAAACGTATCATGTGATAATTCCAATTATACTTCAGAAGATGGTGTTCTTTATAGTAAAGAGAAAACAGAAATAATAAAATATCCAGCAGCCAAAAGTGATTCATCTTATATAATTCCTAATAGTGTTACCTCTATAAATCAAAATGCATTCTCAGGTTGCAAAGCATTAACTTCTATTGTCTGGAATGCTAAAGATTGTGCTGACTTTGAGCATAGTTTTTATAATTGTGATTCCCCTTTTTATAATATTCGAACTAATATAACCTCATTTACTTTTGGTAATGAAGTTGAACATATTCCTGCATATTTATGTTGTGAGATGAGTAAACTTAAAGAAATTATTATTCCTAGAAGTGTTACTTCTATAGGTAATGATGCATTTGAAGGTTGTAGTGGGTTAACCTCTGTTGTTTGGAATGCGAGAAATCATGAAACTTTTCAATATGATTTTGAAACTCCGTTTTATAATCTTCGTTCTAATATAACTTCATTTACATTTAGCGATGATGTTGAACTTATTCCTGCATATTTATGTTATGATATGAGTAAACTTACTAAGATTACAATACCTCATAATGTAACTTCTATAGGTAAAAATGCTTTCTACAGATGTGTAAATTTACATACAGTCTATAATTACTCTGATTTAAATATAGTTAAAGGCAGTATAAATCATGGTTATGTAGGATATTATGCAGATTTAGTTGGTGCGTATGTAGATACTGATTTTGTGTATGACAAACAAGATGTTATAATAGATTATATAGGAGATGTAAATCTTACATCAGTAGAACTTCCAGTTGTTACTAAAGGTATTAAATATGGGGTTCTCTCTAGATTTACAGATTTAACATCTGTTACAATAAGTAAAGGTGTAACAGGATTAACAACAGATGTATTTCTTGGCTGTGATAATTTAAAAGAGATAAACGTATCAAGCGAAAATCCTAATTATAGTTCAGAAGAAGGTGTTTTGTTTAATAAAGATAAAACAGAGTTGGTAAAATACCCAGTGGATAAGACTGAAACTTCTTATGCCATCCTAAACACTGTTACATCTATAGGTTCTGATGCCTTTTCGGGTTGTAGCAATTTGGTTTATATATCAATACCAAAGGATATTATTTCTGTAGGTGCAGATGCTTTTAATAATTGTAACAATATAACTACAATAGAATGGAATGCTGTTAGTTGTTCAGATTTTAGTTCTTCACCTTTTGAATATATTCCTATAGATAACTTTACTTTTGGTAATGAAGTACAAAGAATTCCTGCTTATTTATGCAGTGGTATGGGAGAATTAGATGAAATAACAATTCCAAAATCACTTACAACTATAGGTCATGGAGCATTCTCTGGTTGTTGTGACTTAACTAAAGTAAATTATTTAGGAAGTGTAGATAAATGGGTGGAAATTGATTTTGAATATTTTGATTCGAACCCTACTAAATATGCAAAAGACCTTTATATCAATGGTGAGTTGCTTACTGATGTAAAAATATCTGCTGCAGATAGTATTAAAAACTATGCTTTCTATAATTGTGCAAGTATTAAATCAGTAGAAATAGGTAATAGTATTACCTCTATCGGTGATTATGCGTTTAGTGGTTGCGATAATTTAAGAAAAGTAACTGCATACCCTACTACTGTGCCTAACGTGTATGAGAATTCATTTGCGCACTACAATGCAGCACTTTATGTGCTTTGTGACGTGTATGATGATTATTTCTTTGATGATGTATTTGGCACATTTAAGGTAACAGAATGTATTTCTGCCGAAGAAGTGGATGCTCCAGACAAGGTAGAAATTGAGGTAGATGAAGACAACAATGCAAATGTAATTTGGCCTTCTACAGATGGTGCTAAAAAATATGAGTTAGAAATTTCTAAAGACGGCGAAGTGTTCTGCACATTGCTATTCAATGAAAATGGACAATTAACCTCAATAGATTTTGGCAACCGTTCTGCAAGTGTAGGTTTCCAATTTACCGTAACAGGTTTAGACGGTGCATCTAAATACGCCTACTCTATGGTAGCAATGGACAAAAAAGGCAACGAGCTACAAAGCTACAAAGGCACCTTTACCACCAATGGCTATGTGCCAGGTCCAGGCGAAGAAGATGAACCTACTTCTATCACAGAAACCCTTGCCGATGCAAACATCACAGTATCTGGTGGCACAATATCTGCAGATACAGATTTTACAATCTACAATACTATTGGTAGGGATGTAACTGCACAAAATGGCAGTTTAACTCCAGGTGTGTATGTGGTAAAAGTTGGTGATGACATTGCGAAAGTAATGGTGAAATAATTTTAATATTTAGATTATAAAATCCCTCGGCACTTCGACAAAGTTCAGTGTCCGAGGGATTTTTTTTGTCAAAAATGGCAGAGAATTGTCACTGGCACGGGATTTGAACTATGAAGGGTGAAAGGAGATTTTTATTATGAACTTTGAGAAATTCACAATCAAATCGCAAGAGGCTATTCAAAAAGCCATTGAGATAGCCCAAGAAAATGGCAATCAAGCCATTGAGACACCTCATTTATTGAAAGGTGTGATATTGGAGGGTGAAGGTGTGTGCAAATTCCTATTTGCTAAACTCGGAGTAAATACACAAGCCTTACATCAAGTAGTAGATAACCAAATAAAATCCTATCCTAAAGTATCAGGGGGAAGTCCATTCTTTAGTAATGAGACAAATAAGGTGCTAACTAAAGCCATGTCTTTATCTGATAAAGGCGGAAATAGTTTTGTGCCGCTAGAAATGATTCTTATGGCATTGCTAACTGAGAAAAATGCAGTGCAAAGCATGCTTAAAAATGCTGGCATTACAGAAAAAGGGTTGGAGAGTGCCATAGCAGAGCTAACACAAAATAGTAAAACCACTTCTAAAAGTGCAGAAGAAACCTATCAGTCACTTGCCAAATATGCTGTGAACCTAAATGAGAAAGCACGCAATGGCAAGTTGGACCCAGTGATTGGTCGCGATGAGGAGATAAGACGTGTGCTTCAAATTTTAAGCCGTCGTACCAAAAACAATCCTATTTTAATTGGCGAGCCTGGGGTGGGTAAGACCGCTATTGCCGAAGGCTTAGCACATCGTATAGTACGAGGCGACGTGCCAGAAAACTTGAAATCTAAACAACTTTACTCACTTGATATGGGTGCGTTGGTGGCAGGTGCCAAGTTTAAAGGTGAGTTTGAGGAACGTCTGAAAGCCGTTATAAATGAGGTAATTAAGTCTGATGGTGAGATAATCCTATTTATAGATGAAATTCACACCCTTGTGGGAGCAGGCGGTGGAGAAGGTGCTATGGATGCCGCAAATATCCTAAAACCAGCCCTAGCTCGTGGTGAGCTAAGAAGCATTGGTGCTACCACTCTGAATGAATACCAAAAATACTTTGAAAAAGACAAAGCTTTAGAGCGTCGTTTCCAAATAGTAATGGTAAACGAGCCAGATGAAGCAAGCACAATTTCTATTCTTCGTGGACTAAAAGAACGTTATGAAAACCACCACAAGGTGCGTATCAAAGACGAGGCAATTATATCTGCAGTGGAACTTTCCAACAGATATATTTCGGATAGATTTTTGCCAGACAAGGCGATAGACCTTATAGATGAGGCTGCCGCAAGACTTCGTCTGCAAATGAATTCAGTGCCAGAAGAACTTGATAAGTTGGAACGTAATATCAAGCAATTAGAGATAGAACGTGAGGCTATTAAAAGAGAAAATGACACTCAAAAAGTGGCACAACTTTCTAAAGAAATAGACAACTTAAAAGAAGAAGAAAAGGCACAAAAGGCTAAATGGCAATCTGAAAAATCACTAATTGACCAGATTCAACAAAGCAAAATAGACATTGAAAACCTAAAATTTGAGGCAGATGTGGCAGAGCGCAATGGTGATTATGGTAAAGTGGCAGAAATCCGTTATGGTCAAATTAAGGCAAAAGAAGAGGCAATAGCTGATGCTCAACAAAAATTGCAAGCTATGCAAGCCGAAAAACCTATGATAAAAGAAGAGGTAGATAGCGATGATATTGCAGATATTGTAAGCCGTTGGACAGGTATTCCTGTTACCAAAATGGCTCAGAGCGAACAAACTAAGCTACTAAATTTAGAAAGTGAACTACACAAACGTGTCATTGGTCAAGACGAAGCTATTGAAGCGGTGGCAAATGCTGTACGTCGTAGTCGTGCTGGTCTTAAAGACCCAAAACGTCCAATCGGTTCGTTTATTTTCTTGGGTACAACAGGTGTAGGTAAAACCGAACTTGCAAAGGCACTTGCAGAAAGCTTGTTTGACGACGACAATATGATGACCCGCATCGACATGAGTGAGTATCAAGAGAAATTCTCTGTAACACGTCTTATCGGTTCGCCTCCAGGATATATTGGTTATGAAGAAGGTGGTCAGCTTACCGAGGCTATTCGTCGTAAACCATATTCAGTGGTGCTATTTGATGAGATAGAAAAAGCTCACCCAGATGTGTTCAATATCTTGCTTCAAGTGTTAGATGATGGACGTCTTACAGACAATAAAGGTAGGGTGGTAGATTTTAAAAATACCATTATCATTATGACATCCAACCTTGGTTCGCAACTTATTCGCGAAAAAACAGAAAGCATCACTCAAGCCAATAAAGAACAAGTGCTAGAAGATACTCGCAAGAGTGTGTTTGAACTTCTAAAACAAGTGATTAAACCAGAATTTTTAAATCGTATAGATGATTTAATTATGTTTACACCGCTTGCAGAAGCAGAAATTGCACAAATTGTTCGCCTACAAGTGGAAGGTGTGGCAAAAATGCTTAAAAATAATGGCATTGATTTGCAACTAACACCAAAAGCTATAGACCTGATTGCAGCTGAAGGTTTCGACCCACAATTTGGTGCTCGTCCTATCAAGCGTGCACTTCAACGCTTGCTTCTAAACGAACTTTCTAATAAAATCATTGCTAGAAGTATCGACAAGGAAAAACCAATAGTAGTGGATGCGGCAGGAGAGAAGTTGGTGTTTGTGAATAAGTGAGTGAGATAAGAAACCTAAATAAAAGAGAAGAGGCTGACTAAAATTTTTTAGCAGCCTCTTTATTTTTTAGAATCTGTATGACAGGGAGTAATTTAGTCCGAAGTTTACGTCTTCTCCGTATTTGCCATAGCCGGCAATGTAGGTAGGGTAGCTTATAGAATCTTCGTAGAAGTGTCCGAATGTTTTCACTTGCATTGCAACACTCATAAAGAAGTTTTTATAAACCTGAACGCGTACGCCAACCACCACTTCAAACCAACCAAAATGTGACTCTTGATTAAGGTTTGCATATTTAGCAGATTCGTTCCAATATGTGTTGTCTATAACGGCATCTACAAGGCTGTATGTGGTATAACTGTATCCATATCTGCATCCTGCATAGAAACTATGGTCATATTTTCTGTCAGGACTGAAGTTGATGAAGTTATAATCAGCACCCAATTTTGCAAAGCCACCTAGGGTTTCATATTTATATTCATCTTTTTTAATGTCTGCAATCATAAATCCAAATTCGGCAGTAGGGAATAATCTATGCCATAAATCTACATCAAAAGTTAATGAACCCTCAAATCTACCATCACGCCATGATGTGGCTACTGGGTTGAATAAGTCCAAACTCATAAATGTGCCTTGATATACTTCATTTCTTCTGTTATTTATGGCAGCAGAGTCTATTTCTACTGTTTCTTCTGCATATAGTGTAGCAGAAATAAAACAGAACAATATACTAATGAAGTATTTTAACTTGTGTTTCTTTGTCATTATATGTCTTGTCATTAGTTACGTGTGAGTTGGTTATATCCAATTTGAAATTGTATGTGTTATTAATTAGTTTTATGTCATTTATAACATGAAACATACTACATCCACATTTTTCATTAACTAATTGTGGAGTAGGTTGATGGTCTATATGAAGTATAATAGTATCTGGAGTGGTTTTACCTTCTACTCTAGTTGGTAATATCAGATTATAATTTGTAGCAGTTTGATTTGAACGTAGAGGAAGATAAATTGCAGATACAGTGGTATTATTGTATAAAATAGAGTCATTTAATACACCTTGAACTGTAAGTTCAGAGATATTTTTGTCTTTATATGTAGTAGAATCTAGAAATGAAATGCCCAATTTAGATTCTTTTGATACGTAACATTCTGAAGTGCAACTAAAAGAAATAGTTGCAAGGGCTACTATTGAAATTATATAAACTAATGCTTTTTTCATCCTATAAATGTGATGGTTTCTTCTAATGGTTTTCTAATTTTTTCTCTGTTTGGCTCAGCTGCGTAACCAATTGGTATTAAGACAATTGGCTCGACGTTTTCTGGGAGTTTAAGAAAATTTTTTGCAATATCGGTGTTGAAACTACAAATCCAGCAAGTACCAAGACCAAGTTCTGTAGCAGCCATAATGATATGGTCTGAAACAATTGCAATGTCGATGTCGCAATGGTCTTTGTCGTCGCCTCTGTGCCAAGCTTGTTCGTGGTTTCCACACACTGCAATGCAAACAGGTGCATCTTTGAAACCTTCTTTTCTATACACTGCAGAAAATTCTTTAAGTGCTTCTCCCTGAATTACTTTTATCTCCCAAGGTTGTTTGTTGCAAGCAGAAGGAGCAAGGCGAGCACACTCTAAAATGTAGTCTAAATCTTCTTTAGACACAGGCTTTGTATCGAATGTGCGAACAGAATATCTAGTTTTGATTAAATCTAAAACTCTCATGCGAAAAATGTCTTTAATTCAGATTTTAAATAATTGATACCCACTGTGGTAGGTAGAGATGGTGTTTGCTCAGCCATTGCAAGTATTGCTTTTGCTAGTTCTATTGCTGGAGCTTGTGGATTTACTTGAGCAGCACAAGCATTAATAAGTTGAACAGTGTTTTCTTTTGCGTTTTTCACCATTGTCCATGCTTCGTCGCTCACATACACTTGTTGAGCCACATTGTGTTCAAACTCTGCTCTAATGTTTGAAAGCAAATAGCTATGATATTGAATAACAGTGGCACATTCACCTTGTGTGCGAATAACTAGAGAGTCTGGAGTGATTCTTTCTAGGAAAAGAACAAGTCTTTCGTATGCTGTGAAGCGGATAGGAAGAATGTCTTTTTGAATTTGTTTGTAAAGTTTATATCTCTGACGAGAATTTTCTGCTGCGAAAAATTTATTTAGCATATACCAAACCACAACAATAACTAATGCTGCAGGAATGGTGAATTTTAAAATTTCTAATAAGATTTCCATATCTTAAACTTTTAATTTTTGAGCAATTTTGTAATTGTTTCTCTCTTGTGAAGAACGGCTAATAAGTTCTCCCAAGAAACCTGTAATAAAGAATTGAGTACCCAAAATCATAAATAGGATAGCAATGTAAAAATATGGGCTATCTGTGATAAGTGGGGCTCTCATTTCGTTGCAAATGGCATATAGTTTAGTGCCACCCACAATGCAAACAGCTATGAAACCAACTAGGAACATAAGGCTACCGCCAAGTCCGAAGAAATGCATTGGTTTTACACCAAATTTTGATAAAAACCAAAGTGAGATAAGGTCTAGATAACCATTTACAAATCGGTTGAAACCAAATTTACTAACGCCAAACTTGCGAGCTTGATGATGTACTTCTACCTCTGTAATTCTTTCATAACCAGCATTTTTTGCAAGATATGGAATATAGCGGTGCATTTCACCATAAACTTCAATATTTTTCACTACTTCATTTTTATAAGCTTTTAGTCCGCAGTTGAAATCGTGAAGTTTTATGCCAGACACCTTTCTTGCTGTGGCATTGAACAATTTACTAGGAAGATTTTTGGTAAACACAGGGTCGAAACGTTTCTTTTTCCAACCTGAAACCAAATCGTAATCTTCCTTCATAATCTTGTTGTAAAGTACTGGAATTTCATCTGGACTATCTTGCAAATCAGCATCCATAGTAATAACCACATCGCCTTGTGCTGCTTCAAAACCACAGAAAAGGGCAGGAGACTTACCATAATTGCGTCTAAATTTGATGCCTTTTACTTCTGGGAACTTGTCTGAAAGTTCTGAAATTACCTTCCAAGAAGAGTCTTTACTTCCGTCGTCAATAAAGATAACTTCGTATGAATAATTATTTTTATCTGCCACTTCTTTTATCCAAGCGTGCAGTTCTTTAAGTGATTCTTCCTCGTTGTAAAGAGGTATGATAATAGAAATATCCATGTTTAGCATTTTTTGTTAAGGATATAAGCGTTTATTAATGAGATAATTATGCCTGCGAAACTATACATCCAAATGTTTTGCATTGCCATTTGTGATGCAGTAGGTATTGGGCTACTATTAACAACTTCTTCTAGCGAAGATGCGTCTGGCATAGTTTGTTTTAAAATTTCTAGGTTTTGAATAAGTGTGTTATATTGTTCGTTTATAAAATCTGGATTTATAAATCCGTAATAAATATATTCTACAAGAGCCAATATTAATGATGCAAAAAAGAACATAAAGAAACCGTGAGAATAGAAATTTCTGTAGGTGAGTTCTTCGTTGCTTCTTTTTTTGAAGTCTTTACCTAAATAATATGCCACAAAAGGAATACCAATGGTAAGGCAAATTGTAAGAATATTTAGTAATAAGCTGTTAGCTGAACTTACTACAAAAAAGAATCTTACTACTAAATATATTGATAGTAGTAGTCCTGACCACATTGCTGCGTTGTATACTTTGCTTTGTTGAATTTGTTGCATAAATCTTAATTATTAACGCAAGGCCATGCTTGTGATTTTAGCTCGAAACATCCGCCATCGCGAGTTTGAAGTGTTTTACCTTCTTCTTTGTCTGTGATATAACCAATCACTTTCACATCTTTCAGATTGTTTATCTTTTCGTGCATTGTAACTGGCACAGTGAATAATAATTCGTAATCATCGCCACCGTGTAGGGCAGCAGTGGTAAGGTTCATATTAAACTCTTCTGCCATGCTAGCAGTTTCGTAGTCGATAGGAATTTTTTCTTCAAAAATTCTGCAACCTACGCCACTTTCCTTACAAATTTGGAAGATATCAGAAACCATTTCGTCAGAAAGGTCTATCATAGAAGTAGGTTTAATACCTTCTTTTTTAAGAGCATCTATAATGTCGCGTCTTGCCTCTGGTTTCAGTTGACGACCGATAATATATTCTTTACCTGCAAAATCTGGTTGGAATTCCATTTTTGTATCATTGCTTTGAGCAAAAATTGCTTTTTCACGCTCTAGAAGTTGCAAGCCCATATAAGCTGCACCTAAATTGCCAGATACGCAGATAAGGTCTGTTGGTTTCGCACCGTTTCTATATGTGATTTCGTCCTCTTTTGCCATACCAACGCAAGTAAGGCTAATAGCAAGACCAGTTAAAGAACTAGAAGTGTCTCCACCTACAAGGTCTACATTATGTCTTTGGCACGCAAGTAGCACACCTGCATAAAAATCTTCTACATCTTCAATAGAAAAACGTTTTGAAAGACCAAGAGAAACAGTTAGTTGGGTAGGGTAAGCATTCATGGCATAAATATCAGAGAAGTTTGCCATGGCTGCCTTGTAACCTAAATGTTTAAGTGGAAAATAACTTAAGTCGAAGTGTATGCCCTCTAGCATCAGGTCGGTAGAGATAAGCATTCTGTCTGTACCTTCTTTAAGGGAAATCACAGCTGCGTCGTCGCCAATACCTTTTTTAGAGGTTTCGTTTTCTAGTTTTATGTATTTATTAATGTGGTCAATAAGACCAAATTCGCCTATTGTACTAATTTCTGTTCTTGACATAATAAGAGAAAATTAATTCTTACAAAAATAATAATTTTTTTTCTCTTCTCAATAAATTTAATTGGGTATATCGTTATAAAATGTTACTTTTGCTAATATAAAAAATAAATTTCCTATGGTAGTTTATCCTAATGCTAAAATTAATCTTGGTTTGCACATAGTGAGCAAACGTGCAGATGGTTATCACAATTTAGAAACAGTATTTTATCCACTCGATATTAAAGATAAAATTGAGATAGAAGAGGATTCTGAATTTTCTTTTAATTTGGAGGGTTTGAAGATAGATGGTGATGTGGAAAGTAACCTTGTAGTGAAGGCATATAGACTACTTCAAAAAGATTTTTCTTTGCCAAATGTAAAGATTTCGATGCAAAAAAACATTCCATTTGGAGCAGGACTTGGAGGAGGTTCGGCAGATGCTTCCTTTACATTAAAGGCTCTGAATGAGATGTTTAATTTGTCGCTTAGCGATGATATTTTGGCAGGTTATGCTTCTAAACTTGGTGCGGATTGTCCGTTTTTTATCTACAATAAACCAATGCTTGCCACCGGTATTGGTACAGAACTATCTCCTATAGAACTTTCACTTGAAGGTTATAAAATAGAGTGGGTGAAACCAAATGTGCATGTTTCTACAGCAGATGCATATCGTCATGTAAAACCAAAACAGCCTGCGTTTGATTTGCGTGAACTTCCTAATATTCCTATCACGGAGTGGAAAAATTGTCTAGTAAACGACTTTGAAGAGAGTGTGTTTGCTCAATATTCAGAACTTTCCGACATTAAACAAGATTTCTATAATCGCGGTGCGGTGTATGCTGCCATGTCGGGGTCTGGTTCAACAATCTTTGGCATTTTTAAAAAATAAAATAATCCCTCCCTTAGAGTGTATTTAAAGGAGGGATTTTTAGACTTGTGTAGTGTGAGAAACCAGAGTTTACTGGTCGTAAATGAGGATTTCGAACGCAAGCAAGGCGAGAAAATCACCCTTTAAATACGCTCTAATAACACAACGTTTTCGACGTGATGAGTATGCGGAAACATATCCACAGGTTGCACTGCAACGATTTTGTATTGCTCACTCATCATGGCAAGATCGCGAGCTTGAGTGGCAGGGTTGCAACTAACGTAAACAATTTTTTCAGGAGCAGCATTAAGGATTACCTTAATAACGTCTTCGTGCATACCAGCACGAGGAGGGTCGGTAATGATAACATCTGGTTTGCCGTGTTCTGCAATAAAATCATCTGTAAGAATGTTTTTCATATCGCCAGCATAGAAAAGAAGGTTGTCTAAGCCGTTTAGCTGAGCATTTACCTTTGCATCTTCTATTGCTTCTGGCACATATTCAATACCCACTACTTTTTTAGCTTTTTTAGCCACGAAGTTGGCAATAGTACCAGTACCTGTGTAAAGGTCATATACCATTTCGTTGCCTGTAAGGCCAGCAAACTCTCTTGCCACTTTGTATAGTTCGTATGCTTGAAGAGTGTTGGTTTGGTAGAAAGATTTTGGTCCAACCTTAAATTTAAGGTCTTCCATAGTTTCGTAGAAGAAATCTTTGCCCTTATATACCATTACCTCTTGGTCGCCAATAGTGTCGTTTGCTTTTTGATTGCAAATATAGAGTAGGGAAGTAATTTCTGGGAAATTGGTAGCAAGGTGTTCAAGAAGACCATTCCAAACGGCTTCGTCACGCTCTGCAAACACCACAATTACCATAAGTTCACCTGTGGTAACAGAATTTCTAATCATAAGAGTACGCATCATACCCACTTGAGAACGCAAGTCGAAGTATGAAATGTTGTTTTTCATACAATACTTATGAGTAGCAATTCTTATGCGGTTTGAAATTTCATCTTGCAGATAACAATTTTCTATAT
Organism: Candidatus Enterocola sp.; assembly: GCA_045612225.1. Taxonomy (GTDB): domain Bacteria; phylum Bacteroidota; class Bacteroidia; order Bacteroidales; family Paludibacteraceae; genus Enterocola. The sequence continues at coordinate 91,515 of JAZKYP010000016.1, read as the reverse complement.
GAAGAACCTTGTCGAAACATCCTGGAATGTGAAAACCAAGCGCTTTTTTTCTTTTTTGCTCGTCTGGCAATTGCATTTCTTCATTTGTAAGCCATGCCTTTGCAGAAAAAGTAAATTCTAGTTTATTTCTATAATGAGTAGTAAGTTTAGATCCCAAAATAGGACTAATTTCTGGTAAATTTAGTTTACCAATACGAACCAAATTGTCAACAACTTGGTTTTGTTTGTATTTCAACTGCTCAGAATATGGCAGGTTTTGCCATTTACAACCACCACAAAGACCAAATTGTGCACAAAAAGGAGTTTCTCTCACAGGAGAATATGTCTTGAAGTTGATAACACGTGCTTCAGCGTATGATTTTTTCTTTTTAGTTACTTGCACATCTACCACGTCGCCAGGCACAGCGTATGGAATGAAAATGACTAAATCGTCATGACGTGCAATTGCTTTACCTTCTGCAGCAACGTCGGTAATTAAAAGGTCTTCTATAATTGGAAGTGGTTTTTTACGAGCCATTTTATAGTAAATGAGAGTTGAGAAATGAGACGGATTGATGACCGTCAGGGAATAAATGTGACGTGTTGATGAATAATGTGAATAAATGAGAACGAAAAGGAGAAAAGAAATTCTCCTTTCTCCTTTGTCATTTCTCCTTTAATTTTTATACTAAGTAGCTAGAGCTAATAGATTTGTTTGTATTTACGTTGATAATAGTGTTAGCTATAAGTTCTGCAACGCTTAATACTTTAATTTTTTCAGATTCTTTCTTAAGTGGAATAGAGTCTGTGAAGTAGATAGCTGTTAGTTTAGATTTTTCGATACGTTCTGTAGCAGGGTCTGAAAGCACGCCGTGAGAAGCAAATGCACGCACAGAAAGAGCACCGTTTTCAATCATAAGGTCTGCAGCTTTGGTGATAGTACCAGCTGTATCTACCATATCATCTAGGATGATAACGTTTTTACCTTTTACATCACCGATAATCTTCATAGATTCTACCACGTTAGCTTTAGCACGTTGTTTGTGACAAAGAACTAAATCTACACCTAAATATTTAGCGTAAGAGCTAGCACGTTTAGAACCACCAACGTCTGGAGAAGCAATTACAAGGTCTTCTAGTTTCATAGATTGGATATATGGTAAGAAAATAGAAGAAGCTAATAAGTGATCTACTGGACAATCGAAGAAACCTTGAATTTGGTCTGCGTGAAGGTCAAGTGTGATAACACGGTCGATACCTGCTGTTGTTAGTAGGTCTGCGATTAATTTAGCACCTATAGAAACACGTGGTTTGTCTTTACGGTCTTGACGAGCCCATCCGAAATAAGGGATTACAGGGATAACTTTCTTAGCAGAAGCACGTTTAGCAGCGTCAATCATAAGTAATAATTCCAATAAGTTATCAGAATTTGGGAATGTTGATTGTACTAAATATACTTCACAACCACGAATAGACTCTTCGTATGAAACTACGAATTCACCGTCAGCGAAATATTGGATATTCATGTTACCTAGTGGGCAACCCAATTTTTCGCACACTTTTTCTGCCATGTATCTTGACTTTGTGCCACAGAATACTTTAAAAGGAGCTGGAGTGTTCATCTTTATTTATGTTTTTATTAATAAGCGAATAATGGATAATCTTTCATAATGTCGTTAACACGAGCACGAACAGCTGCAATGCTGTTTTCGTCTTCTGGATTGTTAAGAACTTCTTCAATCATTTCTGCGATAACTACCATTAAGTCTTCTTTAGCACCACGAGTAGTGATAGCTGGAGTACCAAGACGGATACCAGATGTTTGGAAAGCAGAACGGCTATCAAATGGAACCATGTTTTTGTTACATGTGATATCAGCAGCAACAAGTGCTTTTTCTGCAACTTTACCAGTTAGATCTGGATATTTAGTACGTAGGTCAACTAGCATAGAGTGGTTGTCTGTACCGTCAGATACGATTTTGAAACCACGTTTGATAAGTTCTTCAGCTAGTTTAGCTGCGTTTTTCTTCACTTGGATTTGATATTCTTTGTATTCTGGTTGAAGACATTCACCAAATGCTACAGCTTTAGCAGCAATAACGTGTTCCAGTGGACCACCTTGGATACCTGGGAACACAGCAGAGTCTAGGCAAGCAGACATCATTTTGATTTCACCTTTTGGAGTTTTCACACCTTTTGGGTTAGGGAAGTCTTCGCCCATCATAATAACACCACCACGAGGACCACGAAGAGTTTTGTGAGTAGTAGAAGTAACGATGTGAGCATATTTTAGTGGGTTGTCTAGTAGGCCAGCTGCAATAAGACCTGCAGGGTGAGCCATATCCACAAGAAGGATAGCACCTACTTTGTCAGCTATTTCGCGCATGCGTTTGTAATCCCATTCACGAGAGTAAGCAGAACCACCACCAATAATCATTTTTGGTTTTTCGCGAAGTGCTGTTTCTTCCATTTGGTCGTAATCAACACGGCCAGTTTCTTCGTTTAGGTTATATTCACATGGAGTGTAAATAAGACCAGAAGAGTTTACAAGTGAACCGTGAGAAAGGTGACCGCCGTGAGCTAGATTAAGACCCATGAATTTGTCACCAGGGTTTAAAACTGCTAAAAATACAGCAGCATTAGCTTGAGCACCAGAGTGTGGTTGAACATTTGCCCAGCAAGCACCAAAAATTTCTTTTAGGCGGTCGATTGCAAGTTGTTCACTTTCGTCTACCACTTCGCAACCACCATAGTAGCGTTTACCTGGGTAACCTTCTGCATACTTGTTGGTTAAAACAGAACCCATAGCTTCCATTACTTGGTCGCTAACAAAGTTTTCAGAAGCGATTAACTCGATGCCTTTCATTTGGCGTTCGCGTTCTCTTTTAATAATGTCAAAAATAGCTGAATCCCTTTTCATAATTTAATTATTGTATTATAAAGTTTCGAATATTCTTTCTAGTTGTGCTTCGTCCATAACCAATACTTGGCGTCCTTTACTTCCATCTGGTGCACCTACAATGCCAGCAGCTTCTAGTTGGTCCATAATTCTACCAGCACGGTTGTAGCCAATAGAGAATTTGCGTTGAATCATAGAAGTTGAACCACTTTGGTTTAGAACTACAAGTCTTGCTGCATCTTCAAACATAGCATCACGTTGGGTCATATCTATACCTCTCATATTGGTATCTCCACCATCTCCTAAATCTACTTCTGGTAGATAGAAAGCATGAGTATAACCTTGTTGTTCACTAATGAAATTACAAATAGCTTCCACCTCTGGAGTGTCAACAAATGCACATTGTACACGAGTAAGGTCGTTGCCTTGGCTAAATAATAAGTCGCCACGACCGATAAGTTGGTTTGCACCCGGAGAGTCTAGAATGGTACGAGAGTCTATCATAGATGATACTCTAAATGCCAAACGACCAGGGAAGTTTGCCTTGATAGAACCAGTAATAATATTGGTAGAAGGACGTTGTGTGGCAATAATCATGTGAATACCTGCCGCACGAGCAAGCTGTGCAATACGAGCGATAGGCATTTCCACTTCTTTACCCGCAGTCATAATAAGGTCTGCAAACTCGTCGATAATCACTACCATGTAGGGTAGGTAACGGTGTCCATTTTCAGGGTTAAGTAAACGAGATGTAAACTTCTCATTGTATTCCTTGATGTTTCTAACGTGAGCTTTTTTAAGCAGGTCGAAACGGGTATCCATTTCTTTACAAACAGATTGAAGAGTTTGGGTAACTTTTGTTACATCTGAGATAACTGCATCTTCACTATCTTCTAGTTTTGCAAGGAAATGTTTCTCTATAGTAGAGTATAATGTAAACTCGGTTTTCTTAGGGTCGATTAGCACAATCTTAAGTTGCGAAGGGTGTTTCTTGTAAAGTAAAGATGTAATAATCGCATTTAATCCAACGGACTTTCCTTGACCAGTGGCACCAGCAACAAGAAGGTGAGGCAATTTGCACAAATCGAGCATAAATACCTCATTTGTGATGGTCTTACCAATAGCAATTGGAAGGTCGTATGTGGTGTTTTGGAACTTCTCTGATGCAATAAGAGAACGCATAGGTACAATCTGTGGATTCTTGTTTGGAACCTCGATACCTACAGTACCTCTACCTGGAATAGGAGCGATAATACGGATACCTATAGCAGCAAGTGAAAGCGCAATGTCGTCTCCCAGATTGCGGATTTTACTAATACGGATACCATCGTCTGGCACTATTTCGTAAAGAGTAATTGTTGGACCAACAGTGGCATCTATTTTCTTAATAGTAATGCCGTAATTTCTTAAAGTTTGGGTGATGCGTTCTTTGTTTTCTTGTTGCTCTGCGGCATCTACGCTCTTAATTTCACCAAAGTCTTTAAGTAAGTCGTATGATGGATATTTATAGTATTCTAAGTCTAGGGTAGGGTCGTAGTCTGTGTTTTGTTCCACTATTTCAGAACCTTCGCCCTCTGCCACAGTAACGGTAAATTCTACTTCACCATTGCCTTCTGTTTCTTCCACTGGAGTAAGAATTTCTTCTTTTGTATTGTCTTCTATAACAGCATTTTGTGCTATTACATTAATAAAATCGTCTTCTTCTTGAGGTTTGAATTCTATAACATTATCTTCTTCCTCTTCTTCTGGATCGTTTTCAGAGTCATCTTCTAAACGATATTCTTCTTCTTCAGAGTTCTCTAAAGTGTCTTCCTCAGATTCTTTTTCGTTAGGTTCTTCTATAACAAATTCTGAATCATCTTCTGTACTTCTTGCTAGCCTTTCTTTTCTTTTTTGGTTAGCATATTCTATAATTCTTTTTGTCCATCTAATAGCAGGGTCGATTAGATAAATAAGTAATGTAAGAATAATTATAGCACCTAATCCCACGTTTCCTATTAGTGTAGAAAGATATTTCACTATTTCGTTGCCGTGATTGCCACCTAGTTGAATATATGGCACTAAACTTAATGTAGGAATAGCGAATGCAGTGGCAATAGAGCCCCAGATAGTGACGAAAAATAAATTGATTAATTTCTTTGGTAAACTATAACGACCTAGAGGGTGAATAAGTTGGATGCCAGCTCTAATTAAAAACCAAGGCCAGAATAATGTGGCAACACCAAACCATTGATTTATTATAGTATTTGCCATTTTAGCACCCACGTATCCAATCCAGTTTTCGTAAGATTTTGCTTCTTTGCTTACTTCGTCTAGGCTGTGTTTTAGTATGTTATAGTCTTTGTCGCCATAAAAAATGAAGGAAAATAATGAAGAAAATAGGTAAAAAGCACAGAAAATGAATAGAATTCCTATGATGATTCGGACCTTTTCATTCGAGAAAAAGTCTTTGATTTTCACTAGGAAATTATCGTTTTTTATCTTTTTGGCCATTCTACTCCTAAATTTTCCGCAAAAATAGTAAAAACTTTTATTAATACCTTATTTAAATAGAGATATTTTTTAACATCGCTTAGTATATTCAATTTTAACATTTAAATTTAATTTTCTTTTTTTTTGTTAATTTTTAATATTTAAACTTGTTTTCTTCTTTTATATTTAACAAAATTTGAATACTTTTGGGGATTCTTTAACTTTAAACATTAATTTATGAAAAAAATGCAGAATTACTTGTTACTTCTGATGCTGCTATTTGGTAATGCGATAGCTGTTTTAGCAAGTAACTACGGCGATGTCTATAAGGCAACTCGCTCGGATTTCCGCGATGAGTCTATTTACTTTGTAATGACGACTCGTTTCTTCGACGGAGATGAATCAAACAACGTACAATGTTGGGATAACCAATCTGCCAATGCAGACGACCCACCTTGGCGTGGAGACTTCAAAGGTCTTATTGAGAGATTAGATTACATTAAAGCTATGGGCTTTACTGCAGTGTGGATTACTCCAATTGTGGAAAATGCTTCAGGCTATGACTATCACGGCTATCACGCTCACGATTTTAGCAAAGTAGATCACCGCTATGAGTCTAAAGGTGTTGGTTTCCAAGAACTTATCAATGCTGCTCACGCAAAGGGTATGAAAATTATCCTTGATATCGTTCTTAACCACACAGGTAACTTTGGTGAAGCAAATCTTTGCAAACTATTTACTCGTGACACCACTATCACTAAACAAGCAGACATTGATGCTTGTATGATTCCTTATACCAAAAAAGATGGTGGTAAATTGCCAGATAATTATTTAAGCAGTGTAGAAAAACAATATGGTTGGCGTTTGGCTCAAATGAAGAATACAGATGGTCAAAACAACGATAGCAAAAACTATTGGCACCACTATGCTCACTTCAATTGGGATAATCATACTCGTTGGCATGGTCAAATTGCAGGTGACTGCGTGGACTTAAATACAGAAAACCCAGCTGTGACTAATTATTTAGTAGAATGCTATGGTAAATTCATTGCAATGGGTGTGGATGGCTTCCGTATTGATACATCTGGTCACATTTCTCGTTTGACATTCAATAAAGCGTTCCTTCCTCAATTTACTGCTTTAGCAGAACAATACAAAGCTAAACGTAATGGTGGTCCATTCTTTATGTATGGTGAGGTTTGTGCACGTGAACGTAACGTAACATATCGTAACACTCAATATGCTTCTCCTTATTTCTATACATGGAAAGAAACTAAGGATTATGCTTGGGATACAAGTGAAACTTCTTGGAATAACATTGTAGTAAAAGAAGGTGAACTTGGTAATCATACAAACATGAATTCTGTAGAAAAAACTGCTACAGATTATGCTGGTGAAAGTAATTTACCAAACTCTAGCAATGCATTCTTAAGTGGTAATAAATATCATACTCCAGACTATTCAAAATGGAATAACTTCAGTGTAATTGACTTCCCAATGCACTGGAACTTTAAAACTGCTGCAGAAGCATTTGGTGTCAAATCTGGTGATAAATATTACAATGACGCTACTTATAACGTTGTTTATGTAGACTCTCACGACTACGCTCCAGACGGTGCTCCAGAAAGTGTTCGTTTTGACCAAGACGAAAGTGTATGGGCAGAAAATGCATCATTAATGTTTACATTCCGTGGTATTCCTTGTATTTATTACGGTTCTGAAATCCAATTTAGAAAAGGCGCTGCAATTGACAAAGGTCCTAATGGTCCTCTTTCTGAAACAGGTCGTGCTTATTATGGTGGCTATATTACAGGTGATATTAATGCAACAGGCTTTGCAGAATATACAGCTACAGGTAATGCTAACGCAACACTTAAACACCCTCTAGCTCTTCACTTCCAACGCTTGAATCAAATTCGTATGGCTGTGCCAGCGCTACGTAAAGGTCAATATAGCACCGATGGTTGTAATGGTACTTTTGCATTCAAACGTCGTTATACAGACTCTAAAACAGACTCTTACTGTCTTGTAACTGTTAGTGGTGGTGCTACATTTAGCGGTATTGAAAATGGTACATATATTGATGTAGTAACTGGTGATACCAAAACTGTATCAAATGGTTCGCTATCAGTTTCTTGCTCAGGCAAAGGTAACTTACGTGTTTATGTATTACAAACAGGTAAAGGTTCTGTGTCTGGTAAAGTAGGTACAGATGGTAAATATATCTACGGTCCTAAATCTGTAACTGCAACTCAACCTAGCTATGATGGTAAACAAGAAGCTGGTGCAAGCGGTGTGGCAGGTGGTGGTTCTTCAGAACCAGAAGTATCTATCGATCCATGTGTGGCAAAAGGTGAATTTGCAGTATTCTTCCAAAAACCATCAGACTGGGGTAAATCTATTAATATTTACATTTGGCAAGGTGCTACACCTGCTGTAGGTGCATGGCCAGGTGCTAAAATGACAAACCTTGGTGGTGGCAACTACAAGATTACCTTAAGTTCTGATTTGACTGGTTACAGCTTTATCTTCAACGATGGTAGTGGTAAACAAACAGCTGACCTTTCAAGCTTGAAGATGAGTGCAATGTATAACTCAAGTGGTAGTGTTGTTAAAACTATTGCCGAAGGTGATTGTGAAGCAGGTGAGGGTGCAGGAACAATTACTCCAACACCAACTCCAGATCCAACTCCAACTCCAACTCCAACACCAGATGCTCCTGCTGTTACTCCTGGTGAACAATCAGTATTCTTCCAAGCTCCTAGTGGTTGGTCTTCTGTATACTGCTATGTATGGTATGGTGCAGGCGATAGTGATGCTAACAGAATCTGCGGTGAATGGCCAGGTAAACCATGTGAAGACTTAGGAAATGGTATATTCAAATATACATTTGATAAGACAATTGGTCAGCCAGAACAATGGAATATCATCTTCAATAATGGTTCTGGTGGTACAGGAAATCAAACTGGTGACCTAGTTTGTAAAAATGCTACATTATATCAAATGGATGGTAGTACATCTACTGTTGGTGTAGAAGATGTATATGCTATAGGTGTGGAAGTTTACGCTTACAACCGTACCATTTATGTAGAAAATGCAGAAGGTAGAGTAGTGACTGTTCGTAGCTTAGACGGACGTGTTATTTATTCTGGCATTGATACTGTAATTCCTGTAACTAATGCAGGTATTTACTTAGTAACAGTAGAGGATGCAACATTGAAAATCATGGTAAGATGATTTGAATAAAAAGTGTCAACGTTTAATAATAGAGAGGGTAACTTAGGTTGCCCTCTTTATTTTTTTATATTATAGAACATATTTATTTGGTAGAGAAGAAAAATAGTTGTATCTTTGTGCCCGTATTTCCAAAAGGTATGTTTTAAGTCGTTGGCATAGTGCCTCGCACCTCAGGAAGGTATTTTATAAATTAATTATAATTATGTACGCAATTGTTGAAATCGCTGGACAACAATTCAAGGTTACAAAAGACCAAAAATTGTATGTTCACCGTCTAAACGAAGAACGTGGTGCAAATGTAGAATTTACACAAGTTCTTTTAGTTGACGCAGACGGAAAAATCAAAGTTGGCGCTCCTGTAGTAGAAGGCGCTAAAGTAGTAGCAGAAGTAGTGTCTCACGTTAAAGGCGAAAAAGTAATCGTTTTCAAAAAGAAAAGAAGAAAAGGTTACCGCGTTAAAAACGGACACCGTCAATGCTTCACAGAGTTAGTAATTAAAGATGTTATCGCTTAATTAAAGAAAGGAGACTAAAAAGATGGCACATAAGAAAGGTGTCGGTAGTTCTAAGAACGGCCGTGAATCAGAAAGCAAACGACTTGGTGTAAAAATCTATGGTGGTCAATTTGCAAAAGCAGGTAACATTATCGTAAGACAACGTGGTACTGTTCACAATGCTGGTGAAAACGTAGGTATTGGTAAAGACCACACTCTATTTGCTTTAATCGATGGTGTTGTTGTATTCCGTAAAAAGAAAGACAACAAATCATTCGTTTCAGTACAAGCAGTAGAAGCTTAAATTTACGATACGTAATAAAAAACTCATAATTTTAGGGGATAACCAATAAAAAATTTGGTATCCCCTAATTTTATTTATAAATTTGCATTTGTGTAAAAATTTAAAAGTATGTTAACATTAAAATACATCACAGAAAATACAGAAGATGTAATTCTTAGATTAGCTAAGAAACATTTTGACGGAAAAGAAGTAATAGAAAAGGTAGTGGCTTTAGATAAAGAAAGAAAAGCGGCTCAAGGTGCGGCAGACAATGCTTTATCTCAAGTAAATCAACTTTCTAAACAAGTGGGAGATTGCTTTAAACAAGGTAAAGCAGAAGAAGCAAATGCTTTAAAAGCACAAATCGCTCAAATAAAAGAAGAAAGTAAAGCACTTTCTGAAAAACAAGAATCTTTAGAAAAAGAGATTACAGAAATTTTGCTTACAATTCCAAATCTTCCAAATAATGATGTGCCAGAAGGTCGCACTGCAGAAGACAATGTTGTGGAAAAAACAGGTGGAAACCTTGAAAATCTTCCAGAAGATGCTCTTCCACACTGGGAACTTGCAAAAAAATACGATTTAATCGACTTTGAACTTGGTGTGAAGATAACAGGTGCTGGTTTCCCTGTTTATAAAGGTAAAGGTGCTAGACTTCAACGTGCTCTTATCAATTTCTTCTTAGACGAAGCTCGCAACGCAGGTTACGAAGAAATTATGCCTCCTACAGTGGTAAATGCAGCTTCTGGTTATGGTACAGGACAACTACCAGACAAAGAAGGTCAAATGTATCACGCAACAGCAGACGATTTGTATTTAATACCTACTGCAGAAGTGCCTGTAACCAATATTTATCGTGATGTAATATTGGCAGAAAACCAACTTCCTATCAAAAACTGTGCTTACACACAATGTTTCCGTAGAGAAGCAGGCTCATACGGTAAAGATGTACGTGGTTTGAATCGTCTTCATGAGTTTTCAAAAATTGAAATCGTGCGTATAGACACTCCAGAACATTCATACGAAAGCTTAAAAGAAATGATTGACCATGTAGAAAACCTGGTTAAGAAACTTGAACTTCCATATAGAATACTTCGTCTTTGTGGTGGTGATATGAGTTTCACTTCTGCTATTACATTCGACTTTGAAGTGTATTCAGAAGCACAAAAACGTTGGTTGGAAGTAAGTTCTGTGTCAAACTTTGAAAGCTATCAAGCAAACCGCTTAAAATGTAGATACAAAGGTGCAGACAAGAAAACACAATTGTGCCATACATTGAATGGTAGTGCTCTTGCTCTTCCACGTATTTTAGCAGCGCTACTAGAAAACAACCAAACTCCAGAAGGTATTCGTATTCCTGCTGCTTTGGTTCCATATACAGGATTTGATATGATTAAATAACAAAGACTATGGTTAAAACTCCTTTATATCCATTACGATTTACGCCTATTCTCAAAAATACTATTTGGGGAGGAGAAAAGATTCAGTCTTTAAAGGGTGAACAACCTAATGGTGAAAAAATCGGCGAAAGCTGGGAAGTGTCTGGTGTACAGGGCAATGTCTCAGTGGTAGCAGATGGATATTTACAAGGAACTTCTTTAACTGAACTTATACAGAAATATAAAGAAATTTTTGTAGGGGAGACTGTTTACCAACGTTATGGTAATCAGTTTCCTTTGCTTTTTAAATTTATAGATGCTCACGACGATTTGTCGGTGCAAGTGCATCCTGACGACGAAATAGCTCGTAAACATTGTCAAAGCAATGGTAAAACAGAGTTTTGGTATGTGATTGATGCAGAAGAGGGTAGCTCTTTGTATGCTGGACTTAAAAAGAACTGTACTCCAGATGAATTGCGCACTGCAGTGGAAGGTGGAGTGGTTTGTGAACTTTTGAATAAAGAAGAAGTTGTGCCTGGAGATGCGTTTTTCTTGCCAGCTGGTCGTGTTCATGCTATTGGTGCAGGACTACTTATTGCGGAAATTCAGCAAACTTCAGATGCTACATATCGTTTATTCGACTACAATCGTGTTGATAAAAACGGAAAACCACGTGAACTTCATTTAGATCAGGCCTTGGAATCTATAGACTATAAAGTTTATAGAAATTATAAGACCACATATAATAAAAATAGAACGTGTAAGCCTATTCAACTAAAAGAATGTGGTTATTTTACTATAAATTTACTCACTGCAGACACATTTGTGAAGTTTGACTATAAAGGATTGGACTCTTTTGTAGCATTTATGTGTGTAGAGGGTAGTGCAGTGTTTACTTCGCAAAGAAAATTTAATGGAAAAATAAGCAAAGGAGAAACAATCTTATTTCCTGCTTGTGACCTTCCTGTGGCATTAATACCAGAAAATGACAAGGTAAAACTACTAGAAGTGTATGTGAAGTAGTTTTTTTCAAAAAAATGCATTTTTTCTGAAATTTTCTTCTTGTTTATTTGGTAGATTCAAAAAAGTGTACTATCTTTGCATCGCAATTGAGAGAAACACGGGATGTAGCGCAGTCCGGTTAGCGCACCTGCTTTGGGAGCAGGGGGTCCCAGGTTCGAATCCTGGTATCCCGACAACACAAAGACTTCAGAAATTCTGAGGTCTTTTTTCTTTATATAGGGACAATTGGTAAAAATAGATTTATTCTGTATTAATGAAGTTGTAAATTTATTGTTATGAAAAAGGTTGTGTATATTAGTTTGGTAGCGCTGTTGGCATTTATGTTGTTTGCAGATGTTCTGCCAGTATTGAGTTTTATGAAAGGTTGGGTAACACCACCAGTGAGTTTGTTGTGTGGTCTTGTTTTTGCTTTGGTTTTTGGCGAGGCGTATCCTACGTTTAATAAGACAATGTCTAAAAAACTGCTTCAATATTCTGTAGTGGGGCTTGGTTTTGGCATGAATGTGTATAGTGCTTTGGCTTCGGGTGGCGCAGGTATGCTTTTTACTATAATCTCTGTGTTTGGCACATTGCTACTAGGTTGGTTTATTGGTACAAAACTGCTTAAGATAGATTCTATTTTGTCTTATCTCATTAGTTCTGGTACCGCTATTTGTGGCGGTAGTGCTATTGCTGCTGTTGGTCCAATAGTGAAAGCAAAAAGCACAGATATGACAGTGGCGCTGGGTGTGGTGTTTATTTTAAATGCTGTGGCTTTGTTTATTTTTCCTGCTATAGGAAAATATCTTTCTTTGTCGGACCAAACGTTTGGCACATGGGTGGCGATTGCTATTCACGACACAAGTAGTGTAGTAGGGGCAGCGCAAGCTTATAGCGAGGAGGCGCTTAATGTGGCTACAACGATAAAACTTACTCGTGCTCTTTGGATTATTCCTGTGGCACTGCTTACTTCGTTTCTTTTCCGTGATAAAACATCTGATGGAGGTGGCAAGAAAATTGCTGTGCCAATGTTTATAATTTTCTTTATAATTGCTTTACTTCTAAACACTTATCTGCTTTCTGAGTTTGAGTGGGGCGTGCAAATAAGTAAATTTATTAGTACTGTGTCTAAGAAACTTTTAACCTTAACTCTTTTCTTTATTGGTGCAGGACTTTCTAAAAGTGTTTTAAAATCTGTAGGCATCAAACCTCTTATTTTTGGGGTTTTGCTTTGGATTATAATTAGCGTGGTGTCGCTATTGGTTCTTTTGTAGATTCACGTTTTAGAATATAAAAAAGAGTTGCTCGTTTTCTTTTCGGGCAACTCTTTGTTGTTTTGCAATGTGTAGTGAATACTTTATTTTATCACTGCTAGGCGATGTTGGAGATTTTGGAAGGTGACTGTGCCGTTTTCTACTGTGGCGGTTTGGCCAGTGTAAAGTTCTGTTACGGTGGTGCCATCTGGGAATGCTCCGCCTAGGTTTATTTTCTCGCCATTATCCACTGCTACACGGATAACAAGTGTGTCGGTGTCGTTAAAGCGCACGCAAGTGTGGGTATCGATAATGCGTTGTTTGCCTGTGCCTATTACAGGGTTTGCTTTACGTATTTTTCCTAGTTTTTGGTAGTGGGCTAGCACGGTGGTGTCGATGCTGTTCCAATTCATGTCTGAACGGAATGCTTGAGCTGCGTCTACGTTGTATTTTGCGTCGCTCATAGGGCGAAGAGTTTCGTCGCCGTAGAAGATTTGTGCTGCACCTGGTGTAAGCAAGAATGTGGTGGCGCAGTTTATCATATTGTCCATGATGGCGTCGCGGTTGTATGAGTTGTTTAGGTAACTGAATGCGTGCCAATTTGGATATTTTTGAATGCTATCTGAGTATGCTTGCCATGTGTAAACAATGCCGTCTAAATCGCCAGTTTTTGGGAAATAGAAGTTTACCATTGAAGAGAAACCAGCTTCTGCATAGTCTGCTTTGTAGTCTATACCTGCACGGTCGAAGTCGCCTGTCATGTAGAAACCATCGGTCCATTTGCTAGCAGGGTCTTCAGGGTGATTTGCACGCCATTTGTTTAGCGCAGCGTTACATGCGTCTGAAAACTCTTTCCAACGATAGGTGCGGGTGTTTTCTACAATGTCGCAACGCATGCCGTCGATACCAAATTCTTCTACCCATGATGCAATCCATGCAGTTACGTATTGCATTGGGCTCCATTTGTGGTCTTTACGCAAGGCAACGGCAGATGGATTTACCCAAGCATCGTTTTTTTTGCCTTCTTTTTTCCATTTGTTTTTTAAGAATGCTGGTATTTTTACAGCATTGTTGTTTTCGTCTTTATAGTCTGGCATACCAAAAAGAGTAGCTTCTAGAGGGTGATTTTCGTCCCAACCTTCGTCTGGCATACGTATCCACTCTCTATCGTACCAGCCTTTCCAATTTAGTCTGTTGGCATAAAAATCGTCGTAACTCCATGTTTTTATGTGCTCGGCTGCTTGCTCTTCGGTTAGTCCTGTTTTGGCGAAGCCTAATTGAACAGCGTCTAGTAGTGTAGGGTAGCCAGGGTCGTTGATATTTGCACCTAACATCACACGAATGCCTTGTGAGTGAAGCACATCTACAAGTTCACGAAACTCTGCTACTGTACCGTAGTTTTTGTCTATTTGAGTGTAGTCGAGTGGATAATATCCGTGATAACCATAGTGAGGAAAATCGTTGATTTCCCCGCTACCGGACATCCAACCGTGGATTTGTTCGTAAACGTCTGTCATCCAAACCACGTCTATGCCCATGTCTTTGAAGTAACCTTGTTTAGCCTTTTCGGTCATGCCTTTAAAGTCGCCTCCGTGAAAAGTTGCGGCGTTTAGTCTTTCGCTTCCGTAGTCGTTTTTGCGGCCGTAGTTTACGTCGTTAGTAGGGTCGCCGTTGGCAAATCTATCAGTGATAACAAAATAAACGGTGGCATTGCCCCATGTGAAATTGTCGTTTACAGGGGTTGCTTCTTGTGCGTTTATTGCTCCCGCAAAGGCCATTGCACCAAGCAAGGTGCATAAAATTCGTTTCATAATGTGTGATTTTAAATGTTATCATTACAAAGTTAAAGAAAAAGATAATATGTTGTTCTCGAAATATAAAAAAAAGAGTGCTCTAAATAATAATGGAAAGCATTAATACGTATCTTTGCAGTGAGAAATTGTAAAAACATGAAATCGTATCGTAGTATATTGGGTCACCTTGCGTGTTTGATTGCTTACTCAATTTTTGGGTTCAACATTATTGTGTGCAAAGACCTAACAAGTGGGGAGTTTCTTTCGCCTCTTTCTATATTTACCCTTAGAGCAATAGGGGCTGGTGCGCTGTTTTGGATAATTTCATTTTTTATGCCAAAAGAAAAGGTGGAAAAGAAAGATTATCTGAAGATTTTTGCGGCATCGGTGCTTGGTTTTCTTATTACACAGTTGTCGTTTTTAGCAGGTATTCCGCATATTACGCCAATGGATTGCTCTATTTTGGCATCCATTTCGCCTATCTACACCATGTTTATTGCGGCTATAGCGCTTAAAGAGCCTATTTCTCTGCAAAAAGTGAGTGGTGTGGTGATAAGTTTCTTGGGTATTATTTACTTGATATTGAGTAGGATAACCTCTGCTGGTGCAGAAGAAACCACTGCCTTTGGTATTATAATGCTTATCATAAATTCTTTGAGTTTTTCTCTTTATCTAGGCATTTTCAAACCTCTTATTAGCAAGTATTCGGTGTTCACTTTTATGAAGTGGATTTTCCTTTTTGCTTTTGTAATGTCGTTCCCATTTTCTGCAAAAGAAATTTTCACAGCTTCGTGGAGTACAATGCCAATGGTGCAAATTTCTGAACTTGCATATCTTATCGTTTGTGCCACTTTTGTTACATATACTCTTATTCCGTTTGGGCAAAAAATCATTCGTCCCACTCTGGTGAGTATGTATAGCTACATGCAGCCTATCATCGCCATCGTTATAAGCATTTGCATAGGCATGGATACCCTCACATGGCAAAAGGTCCTTGCAGCCATTATGGTGTTTGGTGGGGTGATAATCGTAAGTTATAGTAAATCAAAGGTAGAGAAATAATTATTTCCCTACGCTTTGTGCTAGGATGAAGGTGTAGCGGGTAGGATCTAGGTTTAGAAGAGTGATGATTTCTTCTGCTTTTGCACTACCACGAGTAATAGATTTTAGTCCGTGAGCAGCAGAGTAAAGGTTTACGTTTTCTGCATAGCCTGCTGCATCCATACCACAAAGATTAAGCACTTTGTCTGAAGGGATATTTTTGCCTTCGTAAACAGAAAGGTCTGCAATATAAACAATGTTTACAGAAGCTGTGTTTGCAAATTCTTGCATTGTTGCCACAGAGCGATGGTCGCCTTCTACTTTGCGTGTAAGTGTGTTTGCTTTAGCGTCGTAAAGATAAACTCCGCCTTCCATAAATGCGTATGTTTGAATAGGGTAAAGTGCAAGTGCAGATGGTGCGGTAAGGTGTCCGTCTTCTCGGTTTTCGCCAGCAGCTGCCCATAGTACACCAGAAAGTTCTTCAAGTGATAGTGGCGCGTTAGTGTACTCGCGAGATGATTTTCTGTTCCATAACGCCTCGTTGATGCTTGCTCCGCCTACCTTTTCTGGGGTTACCAACTGAATGCTATCGCTAAATTCCAATGGGGTAGATACCTTTTCTTCTTTCACTGTGCAACTTGCTGCTGTTATCATAATAGTAAGTAAATAAAATAGTTTTTTCATAAAATCTTATTTGAATATTTATTTTTTTTTCTTGTTATTGGCGATTGCTTATCTTATTGATATAGTCTTGCAGAGGCTCCATTCCTAACTCGGCACGGCGAACAAGCTGTTAGCAACAACAAAGATACGAAAACACAATATATCTTTTTCATAATCAATAAATTTAATTTCACTTCCACAAATATACTAAATAGTTCATTGAAAGTCTCAAACCGCGACAATAATTTTTGTTTTATACAATTATAATCACTAAATTTACACTTATAATTTTTACAGTATGAAATCTTACCCACTATGAAACACGCAATTAGTATAATAATTTTCTTTTTAATAGGTATTAATATTATGGCACAAGAGAGTATTTCTTTTATAAAATCTGAAGGTTCTTGGCACTATGTTTACGATGAAAAAGGCAAGAAGATAACCACCATGTCCAAATCGAGCGCAGGCGAGGTGCAAGGTTGGGGTTCTGACTTTTTTGTTACCAAAAATGGTTCATGGTATTATCTTTACGATATGAAAGGTAGAAGATATAAAACTTTGAGCAAATCAACTGTAGGTGAAGTAGTGTCTGTCTCTAGCACTACATTTACTAGCCAAAATGGTTCGTGGTATTATATTTTCGATCGCGATGGCAAAAAGATAAAAACCATGTCGAGGTAAAGCGAAAAACTGCATATTGTGGATTGTCCACTTTGGATGTTGGTTTGCTATATTAATGAAAAGTAAATATTTAAAATATGAAATCTTACGCACTTTTTCAGCAATATATTTGGTTAGTTAATATCATAAGACGTTATAGAAAAATTACGTTTGAGGAAATTAATAGGCAATGGTTAAAAACTGATATGAGTGAGGGAATACCTCTCGCCCGTAGTACTTTTAACCGTCACAGAGATGCAGTATTAGATATGTTTGGGCTTATTATCGATTGTGATAAGAAAGATGGTTATACTTATTATATTAGCAACGCAGAGGTGCTACAAGAAGATTCTATTCAGAATTGGATGCTTTCTACGCTGTCTGTGAATAGTATTTTGGCAGAAAGTAAGGGTGTGTACGATAGAATTATTTTGGAACAAATACCTTCCGACGGCGACAATTTGCATAAGTTTATTGAGGCAATGGAATGTGGCGTGAGGGTGTCTGTTGGTTATAAGAAATATGGCACAAATGAGGTAAAAGAAATGTTGCTTGAGCCTTATTTTGTAAAACTATTCAACAAACGTTGGTATGCATTAGTAAAATATCCAGAACCAGATGCAAAACTCTTTACATTGGCTTTTGACCGTATCGTTTCATTGGAACTTACAGACGAAAAATACGTTTACGACAATGATTTTGACCCTTCAGGATGGTTTCGTAATTGCTATGGAATCGTGCGAGACAATACTGTGGAGGTGGAAAAGATTGTGATTAGAGCCTTTGGTAAAGAAGTAAATTACATGAGAGATTTACCTTTTCATTCATCTCAAAAAGAAGTTGTTTGTACAGAAGAATATTCAGATTTTGAACTCCTGCTTAGCCCAACGGCTGATTTTTGGACTCCGCTTGTATCACGTGGTCCTGCCATTAAAGTCCTTGAACCACAATGGCTTGCCGACGAAATCAAACGCCTACACCTAGAGGCAGTGAAGTTGTATGAATGAGAGTGCATTGATTGCCAATTATAGAGTTGTTTGATAATTTCAAGCAACTCTAATTTTTTTATAAAGCTATTTAATAAACTGTACTAATTATTTACATTTATTACTTGCAAATTGTAACTTATTTTGAAAATCGTTTGACTTTTTAGTCAGCCTCTTCATTTTAGCAATATAAAGATTATCTATAGATGATTACCCAATGCCCTGCACTTGTATTACCTTCTCGAACTAGTATGCCATTTTTTTGCATAGCAGCTAAGTCGCGTTTAATTGTTCTTTCAGCTAGTGACAAAACTAGTGACATTTCTTTTACCGAAATACGAGGATTTTCCTTAATCATATTGCATATTTTGTTCTGTCTATCAGTGAGTTCTACTGGTGACAAACTAGTGACATTTCTTTCTTTATTGTTGTCACTAGCTGACATTTGCATAAATTTTGAACGTTCTATAGTGATTTGCACACCACCACAGAAATTTTTTACTTTTGGCATAGGCATTCCAATCTTTTCAAACCCTTCACGTATTTTCTTGTAACCGCGACCCCATGTGTCAATAAAACCAGCTTTGAACATCGTATTAGCGATGTTTCGGTTACGTGGTTTGGACGAATGTTTGCCATAAAGAATTTCTTCATCATATCCTTCAGGTAACATACCTTCATTCCAAATCTCTATTTGGTTGTTATAAACATGCATTTGTATGTCAGCCCCAGTGTAGTCCTTATGCGCTATAGCATTATAAAGGATTTCACGCAATGCTTCCTTAGGAATTTCTAGATTTTCGTAACGTTGCATACCTTCGAAGCGTACGGGAGATATGAGATATTTGGCTTGAAGTACTTCTAATACACGATCAGCCATTTGGATAATATTTCCTTCTATAATATCTTGAAACATCAAGTCGGCTTCATCTATGCCGAAACGACCAATCTTAAACCTTACACTTGGAATAAATTTCAATGGGTTCTTGCCGAAAAGTAGTATAGCAGCATTTTTAACCCCTCCTTTGTCATCTAACAATCCAAGGTTTGTCAATACCTCTTCTGTAGAGGAATTAAGTTCACTTTCTGAAATACGTTGAGCTATTATCCCTTTTTTTAAGAAATACTCAATAGCTTTTCTATCTATATCATCAAGAGTTGCACGTTCATTGATTATATCATCCCAAGAAATTCCCATTTTTTTTAGGATAAACTGTTGTAAAGGAACCCCGTTCATTTCTTGCATAGTACTGCCTGAGCGATAATAATATTTACCTTTATAGCTAATAGGAACATTGCTTGAGTCTATTGTCACTTCGATATATGTACGTTCGTCTTGCTCATTAAGGTTTACATCTGCCACCAATCCCATACTATTGACAATCTTATTAGGAATGTCCTCCATCAACCTTTTTGCATCTTGTAAACCACACACATCTCCGTTGTCGGATATACCAATGTATAGTGTACCCCCTTGAGCATTAGCAAAACCGCATATCCATTTTAGATATTCATCACGCCAACTTTCCTTGAATTCTATATTTTGAGATTCCTTATTTATAATTTTTTTATTCATTATCAAGTCCCCCTTTTTTTATCCCTATGGATGTCTCTTTCCTAGTGGGGTGCTCAAGAGACCAGTTTTTATTATTTTTATGTTTTACACAATGAATTAACACTACTAAGTTAATACTTATTATTTGATAATCAAAGAAATATAGTGGTAATTTATAATAAAATAAAATATTTTGTTTTTTAGAACTTTTCGTTCTGAAAATGTATCATTTTTGTTTTGAAATATAGAATTTATTTTATACTGTCCCATGATTTGGTACAGGAGTAGATTAATTTTGTATCAAGTTAAACATTTAAAATCTTAAAGTTATGGAACCAATAGTAGAAAGCAGAAAGTATTTCATGGGTTGCAATATAGCTGGGTTTGCATACGGTGAAGGCTGTATTGTAATGGATGAAGTAAAAGTAGGTACACAAGTTCAATTAGTGCGTGACAACTACAACAAATTTGATCCTCTTGCAATCGCTATTTACTACAAAAACAGTAAATTAGGATACATTCCACATGATAAAAACAATCTTTTAGCATTGTTTTTGGATATGGATTACAACGATATTTTTGAGGTACGTATTAGCAGACTAAACCCAAATGCTCATCCTGAAAAACAAGTTTACATCAACATTTACCTAAAACGAAATGTTAGATAAGACTAAACTACCCGCCAATATAACGGCGGGTTTTGTGATTTATAGCAATTTGTTTCTACAATATTTCTTGTTATTCCAAATAGAAATTTCTAAATTTGTAGTTATAGAATAAATGATAAATAAAAATGATATGGTTATAGATGAAGGTTTAAGAACGGCAAATGATTTTAAAAATCATATGTATAATCAGTTCTTACAAAAATTTCCTTTGGATTCTTTAAAGGAAATGCCGTTGGATAAGTATACAAATTTGAAAGGTTATCAGGGTGGTTTGGGTAACTCATTTTGTTATTGGATAGAATCAATTCTTGAAAATTTAGGTTCTATAAGGGGTGGTACTTCCTATAAATTTGGTATTTATCGTTATGCTAAAAGACCAGATAATCCAACTGTAGTGGTTTCTGATGATGAATATGCTTGGTATAAGAAATATAATGCATCTAATAGGTATGAGGCATATAAAATAGTTTTAAATACTATTATAAAGATTGCACAATTAGCTAATGAAGGAAGATTTGCGGATATTGATAATATAACAGAGTTAGGTGATGTAGTAAAATGGAAAATCGCATTCTTATACTCAAATAAGAAATTGATTCCTATATACAAGCGAGAAATGTTAGATGAAGTTGCAGTGAAATTGGGTTATGAAGATGTTAAGTCGGCTAGAATTTCAGAATTGCAGTCTTTTCTTTTTGAGAAGAAAGGAGATAAGGAATTGTTTGAATATTATGATGAATTATTATCATTATGTTCTAAAGTAAATGCTTTTTTACATAATAACTGGGATGATGCAATAATTAAGGTTTTAGGTGATAATATAGAACCACTTAAGACTAAAGATATTTATGAACAAATCAAAGACAATAAATATTATAACCCTCAAGGTGAAACTCCTGTAAATACTGTTTCTTCTTATCTAACAAGAAATAGAAATTCATATTATGAAAATATGAGTAAAGGATTTTATAAACTAAGTGAGAAAGGTATGGCTAGATATAATGAACTTATTTCAGAAATATCTGTCAATGACAATGAAAATTCTGATGTAGTGCAAGATGAAACATCAAATTTCACTCCTTACACCGAACAAGATTTCTTGAATGAGGTGTTTATGTCGAAGGAGGATTATACAAATCTAAGAAATCAACTTCTGTTTAAGAAAAATATAATTCTGCAAGGTGCTCCTGGTGTGGGTAAAACATTTAGTGCAAAACGTCTTGCATACTCAATTATGGGTAAAAAGGATGATACTCGCATCTGCATGGTTCAGTTCCATCAAAATTATTCATACGAAGATTTTGTAGAAGGTTATAAGCCAGAAGATAGCGGTTTTAAACTACGCAAAGGAATCTTTTATGATTTTTGCACAAAAGCAAAAAATAATTCTAACGAGGAATATTTCCTTATAATTGATGAAATTAATAGGGGCAATCTTTCTAAGATTTTTGGCGAATTGCTGATGCTTATTGAAAAAGATTATAGAGAAGAAAAGATGACACTAGCTTATAGTGCGCAAGAATTCTATGTGCCTAAAAATCTACATATTATAGGTATGATGAACACAGCAGACCGCAGTCTTGCTATGATAGATTATGCACTAAGACGCCGTTTTAGTTTCTTTGAACTTAAACCAGGATTTGAATCTGATGGCTTCAAAAAACAAAAGCAATTGTTTGATAATGAGAAATATAATAAATTAGTTTCTACTATTATAGAACTCAATAAAGCGATTGTAAAAGATGATTCTTTAGGTGCCGGTTTTGAAATAGGACATAGTTATTTGTGTTTAAGCGATAAAGAAAAACTTACTAACGAATGGCTTAATTCAGTTGTTTTATACGACATTTTACCTACGTTACAAGAGTATTGGTTTGACAATAAAGAAGCCGTTAAACGTTGGACAGAAGAACTAAGAAAATCAATAAATGATTAACGATAAAGGCATACTAATTCACAATATTTTTTACATGCTCTCTTATGCTTTTCAAGAGCTTAAGAAGAATAACTATGCCCATATTGATAAGGAAGATTTTGAAAATATATTAGATTTACTTGCAGAAATTTTATATCGTGGCGTTTCTGAACAGTTAAAGAAAGGATTGTACAGAGAATATATAGAAAAGAATGAAACTTTATCTGTTCTTCGTGGTAGATTGGATATTAATGGGACAATTCGTAATATAATTCAGCACAAAAATAAACTAGATTGCGAGTATGACGAATTGTCGGAAAATAATCTCTTGAATCAAATTATTAAGAGTACTTTATTGCTTTTGGTTTATAATAAAGATGTGAAACCTTTGCGAAAAAAGGCACTTCGAAGTATTTTGTTGTTTTTTAGTAATGTAGATGAGTTAAAGTTGCGTGACGTAAAATGGAATGCAATTCGTTTTCAACGTAACAATCTTAGCTACCAAATGCTAATTTCACTTTGTAAATTTGTTGTTGAAGGAATTTTACCAACCACAAACGAGGGTGAAATAAAGATGATGACTTTCTCAGACGAACACATGAATAAACTATATGAACGTTTCGTTTTAAATTACTATAAACGTCATTATCCTTCACTTAATGCAAACGCTGATGAAATATCTTGGAATGCAGAAGAGGGTGAAGGCTTTGATTTACTTCCTTCTATGCAAAGTGACATTACCTTGCATTATGCTGGTAAAGTTCATATAATAGATACCAAATATTACGGAAAGTCGATGCAGTCACAGTTTGACAAAAGGAGTATTCATTCTGCCAATTTGTATCAGATTTTTACCTATGTAAAAAACAGAGATAAAGATAATTCTGGCAATGTATCAGGAATGTTGCTGTATGCTCGTACACAAGAAGAAATATCTCCAGAGATAGATCTGATAATGGACAAGAATCGTATAATGGTAAATACTCTTGATTTGAATAAAGATTTTAAATCCATATCAATGCAGTTGGATAATATAGTAATGAATGTATTCCCAAATGCGAACATAGACAAGATTAACTAAACAAATCTTATGAAACAAATTTCACTTAGTAAGGATTTTTCGGTGTCGTCAATTATTCATGGGCAGATGCGTATAAACGATTGGCATTTGAGCTCTGATGGTTTGCTTTCGCAAATGAAGAGGCTAAAAGAGTGGGGTATTGATACCTTTGACAATGCCGATATTTATGGCAATTATACTTGCGAAAAATTGGTTGGAGATGCTTTGGCGTTGGAACCATCGTTTAGAAACCAGCTAAAAATAATTACTAAATGTGGCATTTGTATTCAGAGCGATAAGTTTCCTGAAAGACAAATTCAGTTCTACGATTATAGCTACGACTACATTGTGGGGGAAGTGGAAAAATCGCTTAAAAATCTTCGCACAGACCGCATCGATTTGCTACTGCTTCACAGACCTTCTTATTTGTTAGACCCAACAGAAGTGGCACGAGCTTGAAAAACGCATTCGTCCTATGGCATATTCGCCTCTTGCATGGGGTAAATTGGTGCATCCCGACTGCGAAAAATCGCACCGTTTGGTAGCAGAACTCGACAAAGTGGCTCGCGAACTTGGCGTAGATGGCATAGATAAAGTGATATTTGCTTGGATTGCGATGCATCCAGCTGGTATAGTTCCAATAAACGGTAGTGGAAATTTCGACCGAATTCGCCGTAGCATCGAAGCGCTAGATATTAAAATGTCTGCCGAGCAATGGCAACGTATTCTTGTGGCATCAAGAGGAGTGAGATTACCATAAATTATTTAATGTATGAAACTAAAACTATTACTTAGGGCAGGTGTGAAGTTGGTGATGGGATTTGCGTTGTTGGGGGCGATGCTGTTTTTGCCTGCAGGAACTCTGCAGTTTGCAAATGCTTGGGTATTTTTGATTTCACTATTTGTGCCAATGCTAATAGTGGGAGCGGTGATGCTTTTTGTAAATCCAGATTTGCTACAAAAGCGACTTGATGCAAAAGAAAAACAAGCCGAGCAAAAGTGGGTAGTGGCGTCGTCGGGATTGCTTTTTATGGCAAGTTTTGTGTTTGCAGGACTAAATTTTAGATACTCTTGGTACGTGATGCCAGAGTGGAGCTTGTGGGTATCTGTTGCAGTTTTCATACTTTCATACGTGCTTTATGCAGAGGTGTTAAGAGAAAATACATACCTTTCAAGAACTATTCAAGTAGAAGAAAATCAGCAAGTTATAAGCACAGGATTGTACAGCGTCGTACGTCATCCAATGTACACTGCCACTGTGCTACTATTCCTTTCAATGCCACTTGTGTTGGGTTCGCCAATATCATTTCTTCTTATGATGCTTTATATTCCAATTATAGCAGTAAGAATAAAAAACGAGGAAAAATTCCTTACAGAAAACCTCGCAGGCTACGCAGAATACAAAGCAAAAGTAAAGTATAGGTTAATACCGTTTATTTGGTGAAAAATATAATAACTATGGCAAACGAAGTTTTTTTTCACTCTGTATTCATAGTATATATTAATTTTAAGTTATTAAATCTCAGTTTTCAAATTCTCAATAAGTCCCTCACAGGCGTCTTCTAGGAGTTCTATTACGTGATAGAAGCCATCGCGTCCACCGTAATAGGGGTCTGGCACGTGGTCGTCTGTGTGGCGAGTGCAATATTCTGTCATGCGATGAATTTTCTGTGTAGATTCCACATCTGGAGCACGGTCGTAAAGGTCTGATATGTTGCTGTCGTCCATACCAATGATAAGGTCAAACTTCTCAAAGTCTGCAGTCTTCACCGGGCGTGAAATACTATCCACATTATAACCTCTTTGGAAACCTGCTTCACGCATTCTATAATCTGCTCTTTCTCCCTCGTGATACGAAAGTATGCCCGCAGAGTCTATCATAAATTCTTTTTCTAAACCAGCCTCACGCACTTTCTTTTTCATTACAGCTTCTGCACAAGCAGATCTGCAGATATTACCAAGGCAAACAAAAAGTATCTTTATCATTTTCCTACGGTTTCTTTTTTTGTTACATCTTTTAATAATTTCACATAATCTTCTGTGTGTTCACAAGAGTAAGTCATGTGTCCGTGTCCTTTTTTTACATAAAAATTAGCTTGGGGATATGCTCGTTGTACCAATTTATAACAAGTTTTGTATGCTTTTTCGTCTTCTCCATAGAAAAAATGAGTATGCGTTTGCATATCATCGCTTAATGGTGGGTAATCAAAGGTATAACAACACTCCACTTCATTTTTTATAGTTGTTTTAGTAACATAGGGTGCAATCATTACTAATGACTCTAACATTGGTTTTAGACTGTTTATTTTACTTCCAGCAAATTGTTTCAAGAATCTCATATTCATAGCTTCTTCTAAGGTTTTATCCTTGAATAATCTAATCATAGTGCTAAATTTAAATCGCATAAACGCCTTGTATAGACTTGATAATCTAATCATTGGCGCGCCATCGAAAAATAAATTATGGACTTTAATTTTTGCTTCAGAAAGTTGCTTATGGAGTTCCATTCCTACTTCCGTCCCCATAGATTGTCCGTAAATCATCTGAATTTCATCAATTCTCAATTCTATCAGGTAATCCTTGATTTCTTTTGCTTCGTTTTGTCTTGTTGTAAAATCCCTTGAATCTTTGTAGTGCCCATTATAGGTTGGAACAATGATATAATAATCCTGCATTTGAGAATAAATATACTTCAAACATTCTCCAGGACAAAACGAACCTGTAAGCATTACTACTACAGGTTTACCTTTTTCACCAATTACATCAAACTTCATATTTTCCACTGTTTTTATTTATTTCAATCCATCCTTTTTTAAACCGTGAGGTGGCCAATTGTCTGTGACAACATCTGCATCTATTTTTATTAAGTTTGCGCATCTTTTATCGCCATATCCAATAACTTCGTTTCTATAATATGGCACTCCAAAAGAGGCAAATGCAATATAATCTATATTGCAAATATATGGCATAATATCCCCTAATCCCTTCTCTGTTAAAAACATACAAGCTCCGCATCGTGTGCAGATATATTTATGGCTATATTCATTGTCTGGCTTTTCGTAAATAAATTCCCATGCGTAAGGATACTCTTTAGAAAATTTTTTACTCTTTTCTGTCATTTTTATTAGAAACTTTTGAGTCAATGATAGCTTCATTATCTTTCTAATAATTTTTTGTCCAAATTTAGGTAATGTGCCAAAAGACTTTTTCATCAAATTGGTTAATAGTTCTCCAATTTGATTGTCTGATAAGTTGTATTCTCTTCCTACAACAAATAAAGTGGCAGCTTTACTGCAATCTACCAAGTTATGTGTGTCATTTGCGTTGTCATTTCCGCCCACATAAGGCATATCTGATAAAAAAAATGTTTCAAAAGTAGTTTGAACCTTAGAAACAACAATAGAGAAATCTTCCTTAAAGAGTTCTTCTATTTCTACTTTACCAAGTGTGAGTAATTTCTCTATCTCTTTCAGATATTTCTTTTTGTTTTTTTTATAAAACTCGTGCATAGTCTAATTATTTCGTGATGATATAAGTCGAACGGCAAATATTGCCTTAGTGAATAAATGTCTTTTTCATGAGTTAAATCAATATTTAATAATTTATGCTACTAAGGTAGTAAAAAAATTATGTTTATTGAGTTCGAGGTGGATAAAATTGAAAAAAAACTTAGAGATTCTTCAGTAAATCAAAAATCGAAAGGAACTAATAAACACTGTGACAAAATTGCGTAATATATAAAAATTATTATTTTTGTCACGGGATTTAATTCAGCAATATTTCATGGAAATCAATCAAATAGTAGGACGTAACCTAAAATTGCTACGAGAGTATAATAATTTTACTCAGCAACAAGTAGCAAATTTTTTAGGAATTCAGAGATCTACATATGCCAATTATGAAATAGGTGAGCGTGAAGCACCTGTTGATATATTGGAGAAGGTTTGTGAATTGATGGGAACAGAATTGTATCAGTTGTTTAATGAAGATGAAACGGCTGTAAAAGATGCTCTTCTTTGTTCTTTTAGGGCAGAAAATCTTTGTGATAGCGATTTACAAGAGATTGCAAGGTTTAAAAATATAGTTTTGAATTATTTAAAAATGAAAAGAATAAGTAAAAAATGAATAAACTTACCATCGACACTGCAGAGGCACTTGCTCTTCAATTACGAAGTAAATTAGGTTTAGGTACTCACGAACCAATAAATGCCAAAACACTTATTAGACAGTTGGACTATATGTTGCATTATAGACCTTTGTCTGAGAGTCTTTTAGGTATGTCACTTAAGTCTCCTGACTCTCTATATAAATTTATTCTCATAAATAGTAATACTACTAGAGGAAGACAGCACTTTACAATAGCACATGAGATTTATCATCTTGAATTTGAAGAAGATATTTATCCTCATTACAATAGAACAGATAGGGAAGTAAATGTTTCGGAAAGAAATGCTGATATGTTTGCTTGTGCACTATTAATGCCTCGCCAAGGGATAATAAGTAAAATTCCTGCTAGTGAGTTAGCCTCAAAAAACATTAGTATTGAAACGTGCCTTACACTAGGGCAACTCTATGGCGTTTCGCATTCCACATTGGTCTTCAGACTAAAGGAGTTAAAACTAATAACCCAAGAAAATGAGCAGAAACTAATGCAAATAAAGGTGAAACAAGAAGCTTATTATAGGGGTTTTGATTTGTCTTTGTATAATTCAGGCAACAATAATGTGATGATAAGTGATTATGGGTTGGAAGCACGTCAATTGTATAATGAAGAAAAAATCTCAGAAGGCCACTATCTTGAACTCTTAAGACTCATTTACGATGGAAAATGTGAAGATGTTCTTTAATAGTAGTAAAATTTAAAAGTTTTTGAATTTTCTTCAAAAATACGGTAGGGGTTAGCATCTAATTGTGCCACAAATTGTGGCACAATTTCAAAGTTGTTTTAATCGACTATAATTTTTATACCTGTAGCGTTTTTTGATACACCTTATAGTTTATATTTGCCAAAAGAATCTTTATGAGTTATAAAACCATGAAGACGATTGGTGGAAGTAAATTATTTTTATAGGAGGTAAATATAGGACTCATTTAATTCCCAAGGCTTTAAAAGCTGCGTCAACAGGGTCTGAATATACTTCAAGGCTAAATTTTGAAATCAAATCTGCTGGTACTTTTGAATACTGCATCATATCTGCTACTGGTATCAAAATTCGCTTTGCACCTGCATCGTGAGCTATTTGCAGTGCACCTGCTAAATCGCTTGTTGGAATTATTGTGCCACCAATACTCATAGAACCAAGCACGCACATTTGTGGTTGAAGGTTTCTTCCTGTAATACCCGAAACAAGCGAAATAAAGACGCTTAACTCCAATCCTTCAAGTGTTCCTATGCCATTGATGTCTGTAGCCTTCATATGAAGTTCACAATCAGAAAATTTTGCATTCTGAGATATTCTGCTCAAATTAGAACGGCAGTAGTTAACAGCCTCTTTCAATTCATCGCTTATTTTAGTTCCACTACCAAAACCAGTATGGGTAAATTTTCCGTTGCCTGGCATAACTTGTAAATCCAAACGAACTAGACCTAGATTACCTTCACCTGGTTGATGTGCAATGCTATACAATGAACCAGCCTGTAATTCGCCTTCTGGTATTAATGCAGAACCTCCATTCTCTGGTGTAGAAACATAATGTTCTTCTTCGTCTTCTAAATCAATGTAGCTAAAATGAACATCATAAAACTCTAAACCACCAATCTTCTTTAGTTGCTCTTTTATTCTTCTACGACCAACCAATGCATATTCCAAACATTGACGTACATCTTCTTTCCCAAAATTGCCGTCTGGGAACAACAATTTTAATAAACCACTAACAGTTTTCTTTACTGCTATAACATCTCGTTGATTTAGATCTTTCCCTAATCTGAAATATTTCTGTATAGCATCACTAAAACTGCGTTTTCTCATCTCGCGCAAACATTCTGAGAAGTAATCAGAAATGAATCCGTAAGCATCAGTAAAGAACTCTGGTCTCATTTTAGGTATCTCCCAACCAGGAAGATAGTGATGGAAGCGGTCAAAGAATGCAGTATCAATCATATCTTTAGGGAAAGGTGAAAGTAGATGGCTTACTTTTACCAAATTTTCAATACTTCCATTGATATTACCAACAAAAACCATTGAAGCATTGGCATTGATGCTTTCTTTTCCTCGACTGAAAGAGCCATTTGCCATATACCCCTTCATTATCTGAATACCATCCTTGTCTTTCATGTTGATTCCTGCCACCTCGTCAAACGCTACTACATCCCATGTGCCTACCAAACCTACTGTGCGTCGTCCCATATTGTAGAATAAATTGGCTACCGTAGTTTGCCCACCAGAAATAAGAATTGAATATGGAGATAGTTCATCGTACACATATGACTTACCTGTGCCACGAGGACCTAATTCACAAATGTTATAGTTATTTTCAACAAATGGAATCATACGTGCTACCAAATGCCATCTTGTTTGTTCGTCAAGATTGGTTGGTTCCATACCAACACTTCTACAGATAACCTCAATCCACTCATCAAGCGAGAAATGTTTCCTATTGTTGATATATTCATCAAGATCAGTCGCTGGCATTTGAATAGGTTTCAGATTAACAATCTGAAATGGACTACTTTTGGTATTTTCATCATAGTTATATTCCATGTCTATAATGCACCAAATACCGCCACAAAGAAGCTTTTCGTACTTCTTTATATAGCTATCATCAATATAAAGACGGTTGATATTGATATTAAAGATTTGGCCTTCGTAGCTATCTGTACGTTCATTTAGTTGGGCAGATACTTTGTCGATGATTTTGTATTGTCCATGTTCACGAATCTTTGATTTTATTTTTTCTGCTTCATCAGGACGCACAAAATTATTGGCAAGAACTTGTTTTACCATGGCAACACCACGCTCAATATCTTCTTCGTTATCTGTTGCACAATACATTCCCAACAAATATTCCAAGACATAGCTAGGAACATTTGCTCCTTCTTTTATGCTTTTAGTTAGGTCTTTGCGGACAACTTTGCCAGCATAGTATTCATTCAATTTACTATCTAATGTCTCCATAGTTACCATTCTGCTTCAAACATTACTTTTACTTTGTAAACTTCTTCTTTGTATGGGGCGAATTGATCTGTATTTTCAATTTGGCGTTCCATACGCAATGTTACTTCTTGACCATTCAGTTTTGAAATCATATTTTTAAATCTGAATGTGTGCTTTTGTTCTCTCTGTAGAGAATCGTTGCTCGCACTATCAAAGGTCATAGACACCGTGTCTGAAATTATATTTCCAGTAGAATCATAGAATCCCAAGCGAAGTGTAACACCCTTGGTCTTCTCTGTTGCTACATCCACTTGATAGAATTTAACAGACAGATTGGCCGTAGTTATGTTGCTTTGCTTTCCAAGAATATCTACATCTACATAGCTTACATCCTTATTTTTTCTAATATTCACATGAAGTACTGGGATGACTATCTCTTGAGGCATGCTTCCACCATGAATAAATCGACTACCAGAACCTTGCTTTCTGATGCGATTGATTCCTTTGCATATTTGAATATCAATCCCTGCTTTTACACCAACTTGTTCACTCTTCCATGTTTTGGCTCCATTTCCATCCCATAGACCTGTTCCTATTACGAAACGTCTGTTTTCAATAAAGCAGGTACCGCCTTGTGCCTTAAAGTCTGTAAAGTCGCTCTCATCCAAGGTTTCATTTTGATAGATATAACCATGGTCGGCAGTAATAAAGATATTGGCTCCATTCGCATCACGGATGTATCGTACTACTCTAAGTAGTTTATCCATCTCATCCTCTGTTGCTTTAAATACAGTCTTTTCGGTGGCTAATGCATCACCTATTTTGTCTATCGTATTGCTGTAGATATAAACAAGGTCATAATCTTTTACCCAATTTCTACCATGTGGTATAGCCAATAAATCATCTGCTTTTATAGCAATACTTTTCGCTACAGTACTTTGTAAAACCTTTGTTCTATTCTCAGTACCTTTTGTGCTTTTACCATCTGCAAATACCTCGTCAGATTGTTTGTCAAATGATAATTCCCTGTGAGGTAGTAGAGCTGCCATACCTAATTGAGTAAATGAAGGTTGAACCCCTAACATCGGATCTTTCATAGTACATTCCATTCTGTTCTCATGAGCGATACGTTGCTGTAGTTCTTTCATTGTTTCATATCTCAATGCATCACTGATGATAACAAAGGTTCTTTTCCCTTTTGATGTTAAAGGATTGATATACGTCTTGAAAAAGTTCCTTTGAGAAAAAGTATTGTCTATAGACCATTTACTCATATTATCAACTAAAGGTTGCCATTTTTTTGCAAGTTCGTTTAGAAAAATATTGGTATATACTTGCTCAACCTTTGGTGTGATATCTGCCAATAGATTATGGCTTTCTGCCTGGTTTGCCTCTCTAAAATAATGGCGGTAATGCTGATCTATTGTAAATAGTTCTTTTATGTAAAGTTTAAATCCCTCTTCGGTGGTATTCATACTCATACCACTCACTTTCATATCTATATCTTCAAATAATTTTCTCGCTTCTAGGAGTGCCAACATTGTATGTTGTGCGGTATCATAGAATAGTTTATTGCGTCTACTATCTACTATAGCTTCCACCTTATCTGCCTGTATGGTACCGTGTTTTACCTCTTTTTGAAGATGTAGGGCAATTATCTTATCCACACATGGGAAAGTCTCTATGCGAATCAACTTATCCAGTGGTTTTCCCTGTATTTGAGACATAACATTAAGATCTGTCTCAAGTTGTTCTGCCCATCGTTTATACAGTTCTCCATATTGGCGGCTATCGCGCCAGTCGTGCATAAAAATATGGGCTTCATTTGTGAGTGAACCATGTCCTAAAATACTGTTTAACTCATCTTGGAATAGTACCAATATTAGATTCTTGATGTTTTGTGCCTTGTTGTATCCAAATGCATCTTTTACCATTTGCCAGTAATAACTATCAAGATTGTATTTTTCCAATCTGTTTAAGATTTCAGATTCTTCATTGATGCATTCGTTGGCAAGAATGAATGTCAACTGGTCATATGATGGTAGGTTACAGCCTGTAGATATAGAAATCATAACATCTGTGATTTCTTTGGCACTAATACTATGATGCACGAGGCTGGCACATTTGCTACGATTTTTTGCTATTTTGAAGAACTCAATATGCTTTTCTACAATGGTGGACTTTAGTTCAAAAGGAATATTGCACTCTGCAGCATAGATGGATGCCATGTCTGCAGCAAAAATGGTTCCTTCTTCCTGAAAATCAAGCAACCAGTTATCTTCATTGGCAGGCTTACCGCTTTTGCTATAAATGAGATAGCCACGTTTTGGTTGCGGTTCTACGCACAGCATTCTGTATTTGATTCCAAATGGATTGCCATCAAGAACTAAAACTTCCACATCATTGATACATACACTTGATACAAAGTCTTCCATAGCACCCTCTGTATCGTACCAAAAGATGTAGCGATGCTTGTTGAACAAGTCGCTCAATATGTTCTGTATCTTTATTTTATATGAATCACTCATTGTTCCAAAATCAGTTTATACTTTTGTTTACTGCTTTGAGGCTTGTCAGGGATTGTCATAACGATAACTCCTACTTTTAACATCTTATCCAAGTATTTGTCTTTAATGGTTCGAGTTGATAAAGATATAGCTGAAGCTAATTCTTTTGCAGATTTTGGTTCCGTGAGTTCTTTGAGTAAAGTTTCTACTGTATCTTTATCTTTATCTTGAAAACAACTTGGTATTAACTTGTTAATCAACTTAGGAAAAGACTTAGGAAAAGACTTAGGAAAACTTTCTGTATTCTCCTGTAAGTCAGTATGTTTAATCGCAGAGTAACTTATCACCTCAAATGCCGTAATCTTATCCACATTGAAGACTGGTTCTTTGCCTCCATTTTCAACCATCATGCTCTTTACACGACTTACACCTCTGTTGAACATATTTACATAGCCCATCACTTTTAATGCTTGTGCAATGATAGGATTACGGTAGTCGTTTACTTCTGGGAAATTCTCTGGACGTGCTTTGCCATATAGACCACCAGGATTCATGATTTCAATGCGGTCTGCAAATTGGTAAAAACGTGTAGGCATATTCGATTGGTAATCTCTATGCATACATGCGTTCAATACCAACTCTCGGAGAGCGTCAGCTGGATAGTTGGACTGATTCTTTTCTCGTAATGTACTGACTGATACTGGGCGTGTTTTCATCACTCCAAAGTCAATGAATGCTTCCAAATGTGGCATCATTTTGGCCAGACAATCGTAGAAAGGCTTTTCATTATCTATTTCCGTACCCTTATCTAATCCGTTGAAGCGTACATATTGGAGGTAAGCACCAAATAGGAATCGTTTTGGATTCTTACCGAAGAGTACAATGCAAGCATTTGTCGGGCAATTGTGAGTCATATCGTATAGACCCAGTGCTGCCATTTGTTGCTCTATGCTTCTGGTGTCATGCTGCAATTCTTCTGCACTAACCGCTTTAGGAATATACTCATTCTTAATGATGTCTATATACACATCATCAATGGTTGCTGTATAACAAGGTGACGCATCAAATGTAGCCATATTGCTCATACGTTTTTCTGTGAGTATTCTTTCTTCATCTATTGTGGCTATGTCTCTTCTTGGACCGATACGAATAAATGTTCTACCTCTATATCTGACGGGGGTAGAGAAGGAGGGTTGCACCTCTACAACAAGAATTTCGCCACCTTCCAATTCATATCGTTCACATGTCATCATCGGTATAGGCAAAATGTTTCCATCACTGCGTATGCCAGAAATCTTCTTGAAAAGATTGTCATCCACTTTCAATCCAGATAACTCACCATTGTCTTTTGCTCCAATGATAAGATAACCATTCTGGCGAGAATTGGACATGTCATTGCTAAAGGCACAAATAGCCTCTTGGAATTTATCCATATCTCCCGTACTTATGGTACGTTCAACACGTGAAGTCTCTGTGCTATGAAGCAACTTATATATTTCTTCTTTTGTCATATGGTTCCTGTATTAATTCGTTCTCTTTAATGTGCCAATTAACTTTTCTATCCAATAAACAATACTTTCCAACTCTGCATTATAATCTTTAAGTATCTGTGCAAAAGAGCCCTCTGCGCGTCGTAGGTCGATTGTTGGCGAAGACGAGTTCTCAAATCTCTCAATCGCAAGCATCAAAATATTCTTCACACCTTTAATTGCCTCTATTTCTTTGTTCAATTCCTCTTGCAGAAGAGTGTTTATTTCAATAGGCATATGATAACCACCAGTCATCGCATGCTCAACCAACCTTATTGCCTCTATGTGGGTTTCAGCGATGATTGGTATTTGGCTTTTAAACTGCGACACCAATATCATTGGTGGGTGTATATCTGCTATCGTTTCTCATTACTCTTGATCAAGTCCCTTAATAGGCTCTACCAATGGGTAGAATTTAGGATAGTTAATTCTTACACCATCATCTAGGTCGATGCTTAGACGTTGGCTGGCCATTTGTACCAATACTTGCTCAAAGTCTTTCAATTCACGAATTTGGTCGGCATATTCTTCTGCACTTTTTCTTGCTCTATTGCGTTGTGCTTGACTTAAATCGTCACGCATAGAAAGGTCTTCTGCTTCTAGGTGTTGTTGTTCTATTTTTGCAATATATGGTACAACATAGTCTGCATGGAGTTTTGAGAGTGTGTCGCTCTCTATGCGGTGCATATATACCAATGCTTTAAAGTAACCTTTCTTGCGGCGGTCGCCCACCTTTGACGAGAACATCCAGTAAATAGGACGCTTTTGGTACATCTTTCCGTCTATGTGATCGCTGTAGAAATCTTTAAATAGGTACTCACGCAATGGTTTGCCCAATTTTTCGTTTATAAAGTTGAGATTTTCATGGAAATGCTTTTCCCCAAAGATAGTTTTGATGGCTTGTTCTATGCGTACTGTCATATCGTCAGAGAAATATTCTCCAGCAAGAATTGGAACTATACCATCGTCGTCTATTTCTAATCTACCTTCGGCACCGTTTTCAATGCCTTCTACTTTTACACCAAGAGTAGTAAGGTCTTGATGCTGACTGGCAATGATAAGACCTGGTTTGTCTATGCTGTAGCGACCCATAAAGCAACCAACCAAATAACTGATGAGTTGTTTGATGATGATTCCTTCGTTCCATACGATTTCGCCATCCACAATGTCTATCTCTCCCTTTTGTAGAATGGTCACTTCATTAAACGGTACATCGGGAGTAAGTTCGTCTTGCAAACCATAGATTTCGATAAACTGACGGTTTAGTTCTTCTTCATTGTCATGAAGTTGGTAGAACATGCGTTCCCACTTTAGTTTATATTGTTCTACTCTCCAATTAAGGCTTTCTAACTGTGTAGCAGCGGCATCAATAAGTTTATATTTACCTGTTTCACGGAAGGATTTTTCTCCTATCCAATGAAGGTTTTTAAAATATGTTTCTTCGTCAATAGAAAGTAATTCATTTCTTTGGAAATCCCATGAGGTTTCGTGAGCATCCCAGTCGAATTTGGAAATCGAAATGTTTTGTTGTACTAGATCTTTATAATCAATACTATCAACAACCATGTATGGGAATTTTGCAACAACGCCATTTGATAAATTAATAGTAGGATTTATAATCTTTGCTATAAGTGAAGTGTATTTGGAATTCAATAATCCCAGTGCTCCTAATATATCCTCGCATGGATAAGCACATGAAGCGTTATTCAATATAAAACCATCTGGATAATATCTAAAACTTTCACCTCCTGATGAAATCATATTCCAACCGATTGTTTTTCTATAATAAGTATCTTCATTTCTTATGACAGCGCCAGGAAAATTTTTAATTCTGAAACCATTATTCTCCCAATCGATAACTTCTGATTGATTACCGTACCATCTTCTTTGTCCGCCCCCTTTGTTACAAGGGAACCATTTTTTTTCAGATTTGGCCGCTGACGCGGCATTTTTATGACCGAATCCGATTCGGTCAATATTTACTTCAAACCATGAGCGGAGGAATCTGTCGTTGTCGGCAGTAGCCAACCCTTGTGTTGGCTTACAAACTGCCGACAACGACAGATTCCTTGTGAAGGTTTCGCGTATATTCTCACTTACCCAATACCCAATAGGACTTCCAGGAATCTTCTCAAAGTTGGATTGGTCTGCTTTAAAGAATAGTTGTAATCCATCTTCAGAGTGTTTAAAATCGAATGTTTCAATACTAGAGACATCATCATCTCTATAGGTGTTAAAGTCATACTTAAATGAACTATCATTCTTAACCTTTAAGAATAATTGTCCTATATGCTGAAAATAGATGTGTTGGAAATTTCGTTGGTGCAATCTAAAGTACTGACCTTCGCCTTCTGAACCATTTGGACTATACACAAAGGCTACAGACCCCCAGTCAACTCCGAAAATACCACGACCCATATGTAGTAATGAATCAATATGGCAAGTTTTAATCAACTTTGTTCTCAAATTTTCAAATGATGACAAGAACATCCAAGAAGGTAGATTAATCATTGATACTTTTCCCTTATTGGAACAGAAAGAAAGACAACGTTCCATAAATGCAACCATTGTATCAGCTTTACCATCAGGGTAGTAATTTTTCAAGAATGCAGCTAATGACTCACAAAGTCCCTTTCCCAAATACGGAGGATTGGTCACCACACAATGATACTTTTGTGAAAGATATTCGGCTTGTGTTTTAAGCAACTGCTGACGTTCTCCAAAAAATCCGCTTTCCACTTGAATATTGGCACATTCTTTGGGGTCTATCTGAAGCAATGAACCAATGGTGTCCACATTTTCAAATTGCCACATAGTAGATTGTCTGCTCCATGCACCTGTGGATGCAATAGTATCGCGGTCTATAGTTTGCAAAGCAATGGCATTGGGCATTACTGGCTTACGTAAATAGCGGCTATGATAAGCACGTGCCTTCATGGTCAAGGCTAAACTTGCCAACTGTTGGCATCGTGGGTCGATGTCAATACCATAGATGTTGTTGGTCAAGATAAGAGCAGGTATTTCTCTTGTTTGATAACCTTCTTCCTCGTACATTTTGCAGAAAAGATCAAACGCATATACCAAAATGTGACCACTACCCATACAAGGGTCAATGAACTTAATGTCTGATGCTGAATGAATATCTTCGGGTATGGTATCGGTTTGTTCTGCTGGAGTAGGGATGTAGTAAGGCATATTCTCTATCAATTGGCTATCGGGATGAAGCGTCATCCAAATACGGCCTAATGAGTTTTCTACCATATAGCGAACCACCCAGTGAGGGGTGAAAAGCTGTGTAGCTGCAGCCTGTTCGTCACTCTTAAGTCCTCCTCTCTTGGTCTTCTTATCTTCTGCATCGGCCTTGCGATCGGTAATGTAGAACTGATACAACCAACCCATTACCTCTACGTTTTGACAATCTTCATCTGTCATGCCTCTGCGAATGTCTGAGACAAAACTTTGTTCAGAAAGAAGGTCGTCTGGTAAAAGTAGTTCTGTATAGTTACTTATACGCTTAAATAGAAACGGCATGCTGATTCCCAACTGATTACAAGTTGCAACCAATAGTTTGCGATAGAGTTTGGTTTCTGGTAGGTTTAAGTTTTCTGAAGTGATACAAAGATTTTCATCCACACTGCCACTCATTGCTTCTTGCAAAACTTCTGGACGCATTTGTCCTGCTGTAGGTGTTACTACCATAGGAGTGGTATAGCCATTGGCATCCATATAGCGAAGAGCCATCACTCGGTTGAACCAAGTGTATGCCACTTCTTCTACTACAATGTCTTTACCTTTTGCCTGAATCTGATCTTTAAGATTGGCAATTTGTTTTTCATACCCACGCAATTCTGCAGTGTCTTGTGTTAAAACAAAATCTAACTTAGTACGAACTAGAGAAAGTAATTTTATTCTTGTTTGTTGAGCAAATGTTTTTAATGCAGCCGTATTGGTAGCCATATACTGTGTATATTATTAGTTCAACATAATATTTTTGTTTTGATGGATATAATCCAACATTTTCTTTTTCAATTCACTGATGTATGCCTCTACATCTGCTTCGTTTTCTAACATAGGCTTAGTGAAGTGTACATCCATTGCTTTAGATTTTTGCACAAATTGCTTAGTAGGACGCTTTGGAGCATCTTCGGTAGGTTTCTGTGAACTTTCTTCTGAAGAAGAAGTAGCTTTCTTGTTTGCTTCGTCTTCTACCCATTTGTTGATATACTTAAGTCCATTGTTGTACGCATTTTCTATATCGGTATGCATGGCTTTTAAGTTACCAATATATCTTTCTTCTTTAGCCTTATCTTCAAGTGTCGTGAAGAAAAGTGTTATTTGACTGCGCAAAGTTTCTGAAATTACATCAAAAGTAGGGATGCTCTTTAAACTATCCAATTTTTCTGCAATTTTAACTAATACTTCTTTTCTAGTTTCTGTTTGCAGTTTGTTGATTTCATCTGCGATTATAGTTAATGCTTCGTTAGCCTTGGTCATCTCCTTCCATGGTTGTGGGCTCTCGTAGATGCGATTCAAAATCTCAATATTCTCTTGAGACACATAGATTAGGTTTGCTTGATATCCTTTCTTCAAGGTCTCAATCTTGCTGAATATAGCAAACTGCGCACCTTTAATGAATGAAGCAATCTCATCTGCAATGTCCAACTTGTCGTCTAAGGCATCTTCTAATTTATTGATGCTTTGGTATAAACTAGGGTAAAACAATGTAGTAAAAGAACGCAATGTAAGAACTATATTGTCAAGTGGTTTGGTAAATGCAAAGCGATTTCTATTTGCTATATTACTTAAATCTTCCACTTCACGCTTCATACGCTCTGTAAATGCGTTATGCACATCTTTGGCACTTAGAGCAACACATGTTTCATCGTTGAAGAAATCTTTATATAAATTCTTTAACTTAGTTATTTGTGATTGAGTAATGGCTTCTTCTATTTCAATAATGGTGTTTTGTTGTTGATTTGTATTAGTCAAAACTGTATAAATATCTCTATCTGCCACAGGAACCCCATTGTTGCGGAAGGATATTTTATCCATTTTGTATAGTTTGGCAATAATACAAAGAATAGCAGTTTCATACCATCCATATGTGCCAGAACGAAAGACGTCTATTAAATCCTTGATTTTTGTGCGTACTGCCAAGCGTTTTTGCTTTGTTATTTCATTGAAAATTTCTGTGCTACATACATCATCTTCCAATTTGCCCCATAAGGCACCATTTGTGGTGTCGTTGATAATACTTTTTAGCTTGGTGTCATCAAATTCAATGGTTAGCATTTTTAAATTCGTATACACTTGCTCAACGAGGCATTTCATTCCATCGGTCAAACGAATCTTTAAGTCCTGCGATTTAATTTCTGTGAGTTCTTGTCCGCCTATGTACAATTTGGCATTTTGGGAAAGTTCCATTAAGCGTTTTACAATATCTTCGCGGCGACGACTATTTACTCTTCGTTTATCAGAAATTATCTGTTGACGATATCCATCATCGTTACGAGAAAGCAAGCGAGTTAAACACTTATCTGCTTTCTTAAACATAACTAAATCTTCTGCTAAAAATTTGTCTTCCCCTAAAACTACGCAAAGTTGATTGGCGTGCTGCATAGAGTATAGGCACATATTTTCGTGTGCTGTACTTATAAGATTGTTCATAGGAGTGATGAAATGAATAAACATTTCTGAGTCTCTACCATCAAGCACTTCGTCAACCATCCTACCATATGAGAATATCTTGAAGTTTGATAACTTGATTTTTGAATCTGAAAATATTTCGTCACGGAATATTTTTTTTAATTCCTCGTTAGTTGCCTCGGGACGTAAATCTTCGTTCTTAATCTCGGTTTCTATGTCTTTTTCTTCATTTGTTTGGTAGTGATATTCTTCGTTCGCTCCTTTTTCTATGTAAGATTGTCTTACAAGTTTATTAAGAGCGTCTTGAATATTACTTCTGTATGCAGGAAAATCTGTGTCTAATGTAGGTAACATAATACGCGTAATGTTATCTAACGTAGCAGGGAATCCCTTAACATATTTCAATAAGAATAGAGCTTTAAGAACTTTTAATGCCAATTCATCGTTTAAGGTACGTTCTGCTTGCTGGATGTCTGATGAAATCTTGGTTTGTAACACGCCTCTTAAACCTTCGTACATATCGCAGAATTGTACAATTTGGTCCAGTTCTTTGTTTTTGTATAGTTTGGCAACATCTTGTGTAATGGTTAGCATAGAACGTTCGCCAACTGATTGTTGTTTGCCACTAAATGCGTTGTTCTTACTCAATTCTATAATAGATGCTTGAAGCAAGTTGAATTGATAATCCATAAATGGGAAACAACGTGCAAATTGTTCGTCATTTTTATAGTTGTTTTTAAACTGGCTTTGATCTCCAAAGTTTAACAAACTCTTGATGATATTTTTTTGTTTGTCGTATTCATTGCTCAATATAGATTGTGCTTCATCTGTCTTTTCAAGCAAACGTCTTTGGATTACTTCATCTGCATTGGCACTAGTAAGGAAGATACGAGTGGTAAAACGACCTTGAATACGTGAAAAGTCGTTTGATTGTTGAGTATTCAAGTCACCTAATGTAGATTCCATATCCATTTGTGAGGTTACAACAATAAATGCTCTTCCATTTGTTTTGTCTGTTAACCCTTCTGCAATGGTCTGCAATGAAAGCATACGATGCACGTCTTTGCCAATAAATTGACCCACTTCGTCAACAAAGAAGATAAAACGACTATTTTGTGGTTGCTTTGCTAAGTGCTCTTTTACCAATGCTACAAAACTATCAATATCCATCTTAAAATTGGTAATTTGTGCACGGATATTCTTCTCTGCAGTATCTTTATCAACACCTTCTATGCCTGCAACAACTTCTGCCAATTTATGAAGTTTTAGCATAATAGCCTTGCGGGCATCTTCCCAATTTTCCTTATGTAAACGCTCGTATTCCGATTTTAGAAGTTCATACTTGCCTTGATTGTCGTAGTATCTTTCAATTTCGGCAATTTCAGGTTTCTTATCATCATAACCGAATTTCTTATTGAATACCTTTAGGAAAATGGCTAATACAGGGTCGCTAACATTTCTACCCAATCCGTCGTGCAGTTCTTGAATATTGAAAAGTACGCTTTCTGTTGGAATTTTGCAGGCTTTTTGGATATTTCCTTTCAGTTCAAAGTCCTCGTTGGCTTTCTCTGCAAATAAGTCCCCACATTTTTGTCCATCTATTACTAGTTTGTTTTCAAGTACATAAGAAAGAATCTTAAGTAGGTGTGATTTACCACTACCAAAATCGCCACATATCCACACACAATTTGACTTTTGTGGTGGAACCAAGGTTTCAAACAATCTTGGCAATAAACGTAATTGTTCGGCAGTAATTACATACTCTGTTATTTCCTCTGACAATGCAGATGTGCTATCTGCTTTAATCACTCCGTTAATTTCGCGGTTTATGTCTTTCTTATATATTAACTCCTGTATCATATTGCTTATATATTATCGTAGGAACATTTTATATCATTTAGGTTGTGACCTCTGTAGTAGTTCTCATCAGAAATGATGCCGAACAATGATAGCTGAAGATTGTTGTAATCTCCAGGGAAGAATAGTATCAAATAACTTTCGTTGGCAAGTTCTTCAATATTATTTAGAATACCATGTGAACGCAAAAATGGATATACGCGACCAACTCCTGTCATGAAAGTAAAGTCTGGTGATTCTTCTTGAATGATGTCATTGATACGAGGTATTACGACATCTTTTATATCCAAGATACTATCCAATGTAGATGAGATTGCATCTGGGTCAAGTTCTTTTTCATCTTCTAATAAAGTTTTCAGAACGCCTTCTTCATTAAGAATATCAATACTTAAATCAAATAAATCTATAATAATAGCCTTTTTGTTGTTCTTACCAAGACGTGAAACAAGTCTATTGGTTTGATATTTAAGCTCTGATTGCTTACTAACAGGAATCTGTTGAATAAACAAGGGAAGTTCACCACCTAAATTCTTACCAAAATCAGGGGAGTTTAGTTTCTGATAGACACCTTCAAAAATGATGTCCATATCCTTTAAAGAGTTATTCATACAAACTTCTTGCATTATTTATTTCATTGTTGGAATATAAGAATATACCTAACCATTTAGGATCATCTTTCACAATTATTTCTTCTACATTTTCAGGCAAGTAAGGACGTCTTAAAATGCCTGTATCTATGGATTCAATAAGTTCTGCTTGTTCTAGAATTCTGAATACTACTTGGCGAACCTTATTTACAGTTAAATCTGTAATTGACTCCAACTCGGGATGAATGTACTTTTTTTCATTAAAGAACTCATTGAAATTGGCATGAGTTACTTTTTCGTGCATATTAAAGAAGCATTCCCTAACATTTATAAAGATAAAGTCAAATATAAAAGTATGAGCTTTACAAATAGCCAGTAATAAAATAAGACGTTTTACAGAATTGCTTCCATGTACCAATAAATCTAGTTCACTTTCGTTTAATGCTTCTATACGTTGCTTTACCAAAGAAAAAAATCTCTTGTT
Source organism: Candidatus Enterocola sp. (assembly GCA_045612225.1). Taxonomy (GTDB): domain Bacteria; phylum Bacteroidota; class Bacteroidia; order Bacteroidales; family Paludibacteraceae; genus Enterocola. Next base: position 48,470 of record JAZKYP010000016.1, on the reverse strand, counting down.
GGTAGAGAGTTTCTCTTTCTCCATAAGATTTTCCTTGAAGGTACGGTCTTTGGTTGTAGTCCAATTGCAACCTGTCTCCAAGTAAACCTCTGCCACTGCGCATGTCTCATTCATTAGCAATGCACCTGCAGTAAACGTAAGATTATATGTTGGCTGTAGCGACATATAAGTGATATTTATTTTATTCTCTATAACTTACAAATATACGAAATATATCACAAATAATGTTAGATTTTGGAGCAAAAAACGTGGATTGTTCACAACTTTTCATCCCCAGAAATCTTTGCTTTTGCCACCGGTGAGGTATTTTAGGACTTCGATTACAAGTGCTATGAAAATAATGATTGCTAAAAACATGTTTTGGTCCTCCAGTAATTAAAGTTTATAATTTCTGCTACAAAAATAGGGGTGGGGTGTGTCACTTTTTGCTACAGGTTGGAGCTTTTTTTAGAAAAAGGTAGTTTTGAGAAGTGTGGATAAAAAAATGCAGCCAAACGACTGCACATTTTTTTATTCTACTCATCTTTATCGGGTAGGAGGTAATAAAAAAAATATTATATTTGTGAACACGATAAAACTTCTGAATGTATGAAACAGGTTTCGCTTTCTCCAGATTTTTCTATTTCGCAAGTGGTGCATGGGCAAATGCGCATCAACGATTGGCACCTAAGCAGTGAGCAGTTGCTTGGGCAAATGAAAACTATTGCCGATATGGGTATTGATACGTTTGACAATGCTGATATTTATGGCAATTACACTTGCGAAAAACTTGTTGGAGATGCCTTGGCATTAGATCCTGCGTTTAGAAACAAGATAAAAATCATTACCAAGTGTGGTATTTGTATACAGAGCGACAAGTTTCCTGAAAGGCAGATTCAGTTCTACGATTATAGTCACGACTATATTGTGGGGCAGGTGGAAAAGTCTCTACGAAATTTGCGCACAGACCGCATCGATTTGTTGCTTTTGCATCGTCCGTCGTATTTGCTCGACCCAGTGGAAGTGGCACGCGCGTTTGACAAACTGCACGCAGATGGCAAGGTGCTACATTTTGGTGTGTCAAACTTTTATGCGCACGATTTCTCTATGCTTCAGTCTTATTGCAATGTACCTCTTATCACAAATCAGATAGAGGTGTCGCCTTATTGTTTGGAGCACATGGAAAACGGCAATTTGAGTTATCTGCTTGAAAAACGCATTCGTCCGATGGCGTATTCGCCTCTTGCTTGGGGAAAATTGGTGCATCCAAATTGCGAGAAATCGCATCGTGTGGTGGCAGAACTCGACCGCGTGGCTCGCGAAATAGGTGTGGACGGCATCGACAAAGTGATATTTGCATGGATTGCGCAGCATCCTGCAGGCATTGTTCCTATCAACGGCAGTGGCAATCTAGACCGCATTCGCCGTAGCATCGAGGCTCTCAACATACGTCTTTCTGCAGAGCAATGGCAACGCATTTTAGTCGCTTCAAGAGGCGTGAGATTGCCATAATTTTCAAAAAGTCCCTTGAAAAAGTGTAGCAAATCCTCAAATCTCCCTTGAAAAAGTGTAATGAAATGCAGATTTATCGTTGGAAAAAGTGTAGCAAAACCAAAAATCTCCCTTGAAAAAGTGTAATTCCCGCTTCACGTCAGGCGGGAATTTTTTTTGACGTATTGTTTGCAAAATAAAAAATATTGCATATCTTTGCGTAGAAAATACGCAGTTGTAAAATATATTGAATCATTGAGTAAAAATAAAAACGTTGCAGAGCAATAAGAAACACTTAGACAAACTCAGTGACCAGAAAATATAAACCTATAAAACTAAATATTATGTACAACAGAAGATTTACACCTTACAATGTGAGAACGCTAGCCACAAATGAGATTTTTGTTTTCGGAAGTAACTTACAAGGAATGCATGGAGGCGGGGCTGCTCGTGCTGCATACGACAATTTTGGAGCAATTTGGGGACAAGGAGTGGGACTTCAGGGTAAATCCTATGCTATCCCTACTATGCACGGCGGAGTGGATGTGATAAAACCATACGTAGACGAGTTTATTGATTTTGCAAAAGAAAACCGTCAGTTCGTTTTTCTTGTTACACCTATTGGTTGTGGTATTGCAGGCTTCAAAATAAGCGAAATCGCGCCTTTGTTTGCCGTTGCAATTGACGTTGAAAACATTCTTCTCCCACAAAGTTTTGTCGAAGAAATAGAAAAATAACAACTAACATTATGGACGAAAAAAGATACTGTTATAAATATCCGCACCCTGCAGTGACTGCAGACTGTGTGATTTTTGGGTTTGACGGAGTGAGCATAAAAGTGCTTCTTATTCAGCGTGGCATCGACCCATTCAAGGGGAAATGGGCTATTCCGGGAGGGTTCTTGGGACTCGACGAAACACTTGAGGAGTGTGCTCGCAGAGAATTGAAAGAGGAAACAGGGCTCGACAATGTGCAAGTGGAGCAGTTTGGAACTTTTTCTGCTGTGGATAGAGACCCTCGCGAAAGGGTTATCACTGCGGCGCATTATGCTTTGGTAAAAATTGCTGAAGTGCAGGGTGGGGACGATGCTTCTTCTGCTCAATGGTTTTCCTATAAGGACATACCTGCGCTTGCTTTCGACCACGACCACATATTGCGCGAGGCGCTAAACTGTTTGAAAAGAAAAATCTGCTTTGAGCCAATCGGTTTCGATTTGCTTCCAGAGATTTTCACCATGACCGAACTTCAAAACCTTTACGAAGCCATTCTCGACGTGAAGTTTGACAGACGCAATTTTTACAATAAAATGCTGAAACTTGGCATTCTCGCGGAGGCTGAACTCCGTGCCGCAAACACAGCTCGTCGCATACCTGTGAAGTACAAATTTAATCGCGAAAAATACGCTGAACTAAAACAAAAAGGTTTCCGATTGGAGTTTTAAGTAATAAAAACGATTGCATTTTATTGAGTAGATTCCTCGTAAATTGAGAAAACTTTTTTAAATTTGTGACTATTAGATTTTTTTAGTTATGGCAAGTAAACTATCACATTACATTTGGCTTTTTGATACCATTTTGCACAACAAACGTATTTCACAAAAGGAGATAGAAAAGAAGTGGGAACTATCACCATTTTACGACGGAAAAAAACTCTCTAGAAGCACATTTGTGAGATGGAAGGAAACGGCAGAGGAAATATTTGACATAAACATTGAATGTGAGAATAAAGGAGATTATTGTTATTACATTGAAGATAATGATAAAATAAACAAAGCTAACGACTTGCGTGTGTGGTTGTTAGAAAATTATCACATAAGCAATATCTTGAATAGTAGTATCTCTATTAGGGATAAAATTATCACTGAAAACAACCCTTCGGCTAAAAATTTCTTATTTGAGATAACCACTGCTATAAAAGAAAATTCTGCTCTAGAATTTACCTATAAAAAGTATGGAGAGAAAGATGTAGAAGAGGAAACTATCTATGGGCTTCCAATCTGTTTAAAACAATACAAACAACGTTGGTACATGTTGCTTCAAAAAGGAACAGATACAATTAGAATTTATGGTTTAGACAGAATTAGCGATTTGAAAATTGTACCGAACGCAGAAAATACTCCTAAAATGGATATTACGCCTGCTACTTATTGGCACAATTATTATGGCATATATACCACCAACACCGATAAGCAACCTGACGAGGTAAAACTTAAGGTGAGTCCTAGATTTTCTAAGTTTTTGCGCTCGCTTCCTCTTCACCATAGTCAAAAAGAAGTGGAAACAAATGAAGAATTCTCTATTTTTACATATCAACTTTGCATAGAACGAGATTTTATTTCAGAAATTCTAAGCAACGGTACTGATATAGAAGTGCTTGAGCCTCAGTCTCTTCGTGAAGAAGTTTCTGCTACCATAAGAAAAATGCTAGGGAAATACGAGCTCTGAAGACCGAGTTTGGTGAACAGACCCACATTGGCATCCACATGGAACCGATAAATAAAAGAAAAAGCGAGTTTTTAAATCTACATTCTTTTAAATAATGATATCCAACCATCACTTTTTTTAGACTCTTCAAGCAAAAATTTTCCTTTATCGTATGATTTCTCAACATTTTGTAATATATTTGCAATGTCAATAGAGAAACCTTTATCATTGATAAAGTTAGTGCATTGATTGCCAAATACAGAGTTGTTTGATAAATTATCAAGCAACTCTATTTTTATTACTTCGAAAGTATATGGTTTATTAGGAATAGAATAATCTTTGTTTTCTATTATAGTTGTTTTTATTCTATAAATTTTCTCTAAAAGTGTGATTGCGCCATAAAAACGATGAATCAAAACATCTTTATTAACAGGATTTTCTATTAATCTAACTCCATCAACTTTAGTATAATCTGCGTGAATTTCAACTTCAATACTTTTATCTATAATCTTAGGTAAAACCATTAATACAGATAAATGTACAAATAGGTTTTCACTTTTATTACTAGCTGAAGGTTGTAGGTATTTGTGAATAGCTTTTTTGCTTATTTGATATTCAAACATACCGATATTAGTTAAAGACGAAGTATATTTACCTACAAGATGTTCTTCTGCCCATTGTTGAGCTTCTTTAAGTGGTTTGTCACTATTAAATTTGTGTGGTTCAACTTTAAGTATAGATAAATATCTGTTATTTAAACTAGGCATTACTATACCTTTGGTTTCTTCTGCCAATTTTTGAATACAATCAAATTCTTTCTGTGGGTTTGCTGTAAAACGTACAAATGGTTCTTGTGCTATACAAGAACTTAAGTCTTGCTCTTGAATTCTATACATAGAAAAAAATTAAAAATTAATTTATTTAACCAAGTATTGAGGACTACTTGGCAGTAAAAATATATAAGCGTTTTTTATCTATTTATTATAATTTTTTTTCTGTTAAATATAATAAATTAACACTGCAAAGTTAATGCTTATTGTTTGATTGTCAAAGGAATATTGTGAATATTTTACCATCTTGTAAAATATTTTGTTTTTTAGAATTTTCGTTCTGTAAATGTGATATTTTTATCTTGAAATTTGGAATTATTATATCTTGTACACATTTACTTACCTTTGCTTTTTTGGTGTCTTTCCTGTATGTTTCTTAAAAAATTGCACAAAAGCAGAAGGACTAGAGAAGTTTAGTTGCTCAGATATTTGTTGCACTGTGAGGTTTGTGGTGCGTAGGAGTATCTTTGCATCTATCAACACTGCATCGTGAATCCATTCCAATAATGGTCTGCCAGTGATGCGTTTTATTGCAGTAGATAGGTATTTAGGTGTAAGATTAAGTTTCTCAGCATAAAACTGTACAGAACGATATTGTTTGTAGTATGTGGCAAGTAATCTGAAAAATCTATCAGAAAGTTCCTCTGCTTTTATATCTGTGGACTCAGTAGCGAATACTTTTTCATATTCTGCAACAACTTCAAGTATTAGAGCATAAAAAATAGAATTGATTATAGCCTCTTTATATTTCCCATTCTCCAAGGATTCTTTATACAAAAATTTATAATAACTCATTAAGTCTTCAAACTTTTCGTCTGTGACTTTAATTGCGGATAGGTATCGTGAATAACTAAATATATTGGTATCTATAGGAGATGGCATATTTAGTATATAATCTAAAGTAACAGCAATCATACTATTTTGCTCAAGTATAATAGGGGCTATTTCTATAATATGATTTTCAGGTAGTACCACCACACTATTTGCTTGTAATGTATACTCCTTATTATTGACCTTTACAAAACCACTATCATCTTTGCAAAGGAAAATAATTATCCCATTGCGAGGGATAAATTTCAAATATATCTCATCTGTATATGCCTGGTTTATGTCTATCAAGAAACCTTTTTCACCTTTCTCTTCTATTATTTTTGAAATGTCTATTTCCTTTATATCTGTATTCATAGATTTTAAAAGCGAAATTTTATAAATTTTTTCGCCTACAAATGTAATAAATTTCCACTGAAAAGGTTATATCTTTGCGCCATAAAAAAATAAACAGAGATACAAATGAAAATTTTGAGTTACGGAAACAAAGCAAATCCTACTATTTTGTTAATTCACGGATTCCAAAGTCCATATTAGGTTTGGAACTCTAGGCAATGAAATGATGGCACAAAAATCTGCTAAATTTATAAAGAAACATTATCCAAATGCAGAAATCATTACTATGCATGGCAAAGGTCATTGTGAATTTGCTTTGCTAGAATCTGATAAGATGTTTGAACTACTAAATACATATTCTATTATGTAAATAATAACCACTAAAATCTTTTAAATTAGCACAATAAAAAAAAGTAGGACTGTTGAGTCCTACTTTAGTGTTTTTGTATAAAGAATCTTAGAATTTCTTTGCTACAGTTTTCAAAAGTTTCTCGCCAAAGAACTCGTTGTTCTTTTTGGTATAACGAATGTCGGTGAATACTTGTGCTAGGGTTTCTTTGTTGTTTTCGCGCACGTAATTTTGCATTTCTGGTAGTGCTTCTTTTGCAGAAAATGCTTCATCTACATTCTTTTCTTCGTATTTTTCGTTGTGAATAAGTGATTTTATAGGCAAGCGGTCTGATATTTTTATCTCACCTGCAGGATAACCCACTGTAATTGTAGTAACAGGAAGAACTAAATCAGGAAGACCTAGTACCTCCGCAATCTCTTCTGCATTGTAGGTGGTTGTGCCTAAATAGCAAATGCCCAAACCAACTGCTTCTGCTGCTACGCAAAAAGTTTGTGCCCAAATAGTTGCATCGATAGTGGCGCAGTAGAAAGAAAGGAAATTGTCGTATCCAGGCTCTGCATTACGCTCTTTGCACCAACGTGTAAACAAATTATAATCTGCACAGAAAGTAAGCACCACAGGAGCACCTGTTATCATACGTTGATTGAAGTGTAGGGGAGCAAGGCGTTTTTTCATATCCTCGTCGCGAGTAACCACCACGCTATATGTTTGCATATTGCCAGTGTTTGAAGATTGTGCAGCCTCAGATAGCAATTCTTCCAAAAGCTCGTTTGATACTTCTTTGTCTAAATAGTCGCGCACACTGCCACGATTTGTAAGTATATCTTTCATTTCCCAAAATTTTTTTCAAAGAACAAAATTAATAAAAATTTCTTTTACACAAAAAAAGAGTGACTCACAAGTGAATCACTCTTTCTGTTATGAAGTGTATTTAAAATTACATTTTTACTGAACGGCCAGAGTTGATGGTCATTTGAAGCATTTTTTCGTTTAGCTCTGTTAGACCAAGTAGCTCTTCTACGTTTTTGTGCATTCTGTAGCACCAGAAGTGGTGAGGGTCTGCAGGAATATTGATACGTTCTTCGTCGCAGTTTGCTCTTCTGTTTTCGCCGTCGATAGAAATCCAATCTTGGAATGGAAGAATCACTAGCATAGCAGGAGAGTATAAGTGACGATTAAGGATTTTTTCGCAAATCCATGGTTCGCAGTCTTCTGGAGCGCCGCCCCATTCGCCAAGTACGTGGTTGTAGTAGCGTTGGGTTAAGCCCATATCTTCTTTCCACCATCCACGGATAGGAGACATATCGTGTGTAGATGTGGTACAAACAGATAGATAAGGCACACCATCCATATAAACAAACTCTTGAGTAGGGTCTTTTGGCATACGGTCTATTTCTAGAGACAGCATATAAAGATTTCTCATTACGTCTGGCACACAAGCTGGAATCATACCAAGGTCTTCTGCACATACAAGCATGTCTGTAGCACGAAGTAGAGCAGGAAGTTTCTTCATTGCTTGTTCTGCCCAGAATTGGTTGTGACGTTCGTAGAAGAAATGGTTATAAAGTCTATTTAGAGCGTCTTTTGCACCCCAATCTAGTTCGCGGAATGAATATGTATCTTGGAACGCAATACGTGGGTGGAATTTACCTTTTTGTTTTTGGTCTTCGATAAATAATACTTCGCAATATAGGCTTAAGATCTCGTTGTAGAATGCGCTATTTAGTTCTAGAATTTCTGGATTGTTTCTAGCGTAGCTTTCTAGTTGGCGTTGAGTTTTAAACTCTTCTTTGAAACGATAAGAACCTGCTGTAACTAGTTCAAGGTATCTGCTCATAATTTCTGGAGCTCTATCGCCAAATTTTTCGTAAAGCATGTGTTCACGAATGTATGGGTTCACCATTCTGTGGTAGTCGAACCAAGTGCCAAAGCCTTTGATTTCGTCTTCTGTAAATGGAAGGGCAGGGTCGAAGTAGCCAAGAAGACCTTGTACGTCGCCGCCATTCATACGCCAAATTCTGAAGAAACCAAGTACGTGGTCGATACGATAAACTTGGAAGTATGTTGCCATTTTTTGGAAGCGTTTTTTCCACCATAGGTAACCGTCGCGTTCCATTTCTTCCCAGTTGTATGTTGGGAATCCCCAGTTTTGACCTGTTTTTGAGAATGAATCTGGTGGAGCACCCGCTTGGCTATCAAGGTTGAATAATTCTGGTTCCATCCATGCTTCCACACTTTCTGGGCTAATACCAATTGGAATATCGCCTTTTACAACAACATTGTTTTGTTTAGCATATTCTGTTGCTGCTAGAAGTTGTAGGTGAGCATTGTATTGTAGATATAGGTGAAGATTTACATCTTCTTTTGTTTTTGCATCGGTAAACAATTTGCCTACTTTAGTTTTGTTGTAAACGCTAAAGTCTTCCCATGTGCGGAAGTTGCAATTGTTGTATTTATCTCTTAAATAACAGAATGCTGCGTATGGATATAACCATTCTTTGTTTTCTGATAAGAATTTTTTGTATCCAGCAGAAGCTAATACTTTAGCACCTTCTTGTTTGTAGATAAGGTTGAAGTATTCCCATTTTGCAGCTGTTACTTCTTGATATTTCACTGTAGGAGAAGCATTGAATTCTTTTTGTAGTGTATAGAATTCTTGCATTTTAGCTTCATCTTTTAAAAGACCAAGTTCGAAGATATTAATGTAAATAGGGTGTAGAGCCATCACAGTGATACTGCTATATGGATATGAGTCGGCATTTGTTCTGAAACGAGTAGTATCTGTGATAGGAAGTGTTTGAATTACTCTTTGACCTGTAAGTTTTGCCCAGTCTGACATTAGTTTAAGGTCTGAAAATTCACCTACACCAAAGCTATTGTGTGTACGGATAGAGAAAACAGGAATAGAAATACCTGCACATTTAAAAGAAGGAATGCTATAACGGAATACTTCGTCGTTGCGTTCGTAAATGGTGCTTGCTTCTATGCCAAATAGGTTTAATGTTCTGTTGTCACCATATTCCCAAGAAACAGCAGTTTTTGTTGTAGCATTATATAATACATATTTATATTCTATAATTCCTTCATTACCTCTTAGGGCAACAGCACCTTTCCATAGTGGGAATTCTGCGTCTGAAAGTACTAGTGCTTTTGTTGTATCCCAGTTGCCTAATGCGTCGCAACTACCAACTACAGCAATGCTCAAACCGTCTTCTACACGTGGAGCGCTAATGCTTAATTGAAGAACTTTTTCTGCTTTTACTGCAGCTTGTTTTTTACCTTTTGAGGTTCTTAGAATTAAACCTTCTGTAAATGCAGAAGAGTAGAATGTTTTGTCCTCTCCGTTGCTTCTCCAGCTGTCGTGTAAAATGTAGTTTTCTTTACCTGCTACTGCAGAAAATGCTCTATCTGTGAAGTATTCACCAGTATATGTTTTATTATCGTTTAGGATAATATAATTATAGGTGAATTTCTTTGTAGAGTTTACTTCTACTTCCAATGACCAATTGCCATCTTCTTCATACTTCATAGGTAAGGCTTTAGCATTTGTGTTAGAGCCTAACTCCTCAGCAGAGCCTACAACAAACAAGTTTTGTCCCCAATTTGTGCGGTAATTAATTTTAAATGTAATTTTCATAAAAATGAAATTATTTGTAAGTGTTTCTATTGTAATTGAATAATCATAGCAAATGTAGTATAAAATAATTAAATAATGAAATATAATTGTAACAAAAATGGGCTACTTTAAACAAATTTAAGGTAGCCCATAGTTATTATACAAATTTTAATTGTTGTTTTAATTATTCCTAACATCTACATCGGATTTATACTCCCAATATTTTCCTTTCTCTTGTATTACATCTACGCTAAAGTCTGGACCATAATATTGGTAGAGTTCTTTCATTGATGGTTCTTCTGGAGATAGGTGGTCGAAAACAAATTCTTTTGTTTCTGAATTGTAAACCAAACTCATATTTGCCATAAATGAGTATTCAAATACCATTCTTGAATAAGTTTTATTTCCTTTTTTGAAAACTTTTTGTCCAAAAGTAGGACGTTTCTTTTCCAAACTTAAAAAGTCTATCACCTTTACTTTTGAAATGTTATTATATGTAGAATATCCAAGTAAGATGTAGTCGCCTTTCCATGGAATTATATTATAATAAAGTGAACCATACCAGTTTTTTGAGTTATATGTCTTATTTTCAGTAGGTTTAAATGCTTCTTTACTAGAAATAGACCATACTTTTACTTTTGGTTTCTTCTTGTTTGAATTTTTTATTATGACAGCCTCGTAGGCAAAAGCATTGTCTTGTAGTTTATAATTCCAAGAAATAATTTTTAGTTTACTATCTGGCGAAATTACACTTCCTATTCTGTCACAGCCCAATGTTATTTTATAAAAATTAGAATCGGTCTCTGCAAACTCCAACACTTCTTGTTTAATTTTTTCATTAATAGAGTAGGTGATGCTGTCGTTTTCCGATAAATCTATTTCATTGAAATAAGAGTTTAGTTTGTCTGTGTCTGCAAATACTGTCACTGACAAAACAAAAAAAGATATGACGAATAAAAGCTTTCTCATAAATAATTTTATTTGAATAGGGCATTTAGTAAATCCATTCTTCCTATCTCTTTAAGGAAACGTTTAATTTCTGCTTTAAACTCTCCTTTGTACCAGAAGAAGAAACTGCGTTGTCTGTTTTTTTGCTCTGCTGTTTTTGCAGTATAGACTTTCTCCATGGTGTAAGGATTAATACCTGTGTAATAAATTTCTGTGGCTAGAGTAAATGGTGTAGGAGTGAAATCTTGCACTTGCTCTAGTCGGAAATTTAGTTTCTTGGTTTCTATGGCTAGTTCTGCCATGTGTTCTGGTTTGCAACCAGGGTGTGACGAAATAAAATAAGGTATAAGTTGTTGCTTAAGGCCAAACTCTTCGTTGAACTTATTAAATTTCTTGTCAAACTCTTTAAACAGACTAAACGATGGTTTTCTCATAAGGTTTAGAACTGCATCGTTAGTATGCTCAGGAGCCACTTTTAGTCTGCCAGATACGTGATTTTTTACCACTTCTTTTAGATATGCATCTGTGGCAAGGTCGTATCTAATGCCGCTTCCAATAAATGCTTTTTTTATAAATGGAAGTTTTCTCACTGCAGAGTAAAGTTTTAAAACTTCAGAGTGATCGGTGTTTAAGTTTGGACAAATTTTAGGATGCAAACAAGTTGGGCGTTTGCATTTTTTGCAAATTTCAATATCTTTTCCGCCTAGGCGATACATATTGGCAGAAGGACCTCCAAGGTCGCTTATATAGCCTTTGAAACTCTCTTCTTCTGATATTTTTTCTATTTCTTTAAGTATAGATTCTGTCGAACGAGATACAATAAACTTGCCTTGGTGAGCAGAAATAGTACAGAATGCGCAACCTCCAAAACAACCTCTGTGCATAGTAACAGAGTGTTTTATCATGTCGTAGGCAGGTATGGTTTTACCCTTGTATCTTGGGTGGATTTGGCGTGTGTATGGTAGGTCGTAAATGGCATCGAGCTCTTCTGTGGTAAGCAGAGGATAGGGTGGATTCATTATTACCATTTCTTTGCCAAATTTTTGACCAATGGTTTGTGTAGAAAGATATTTATTAGATTCTTCTTCTACAAGTTTGAAGTTTATTGCTTGTTTTCTTTTGTCTTTAAGACATTCTTCGAACGCACTTAATTCTATATCCACTTTTTTAGGAGTAGAAAGATATGCAATTTGTGGAGTGGCAAGAATTGCTTCTAGTGGTTTGTTTTCTGCAAATTTATGTGCAAGTTCTACCATTGCTTTTTCTGCCATACCATACACTAAAATATCAGCTTTGCTTTCTACAAGTATGCTTTCTTTTAGTTTGTCTGCCCAATAGTCGTAATGTCCAAATCTGCGAAGTGATGCTTCTATACCACCTATAATAACAGGTATGTCGGGATAAAGCTCTTTTAGGATTTTTGAATATACCGTGGTGGCATAATCTGGGCGAAATCCTGCTTTGCCTTCAGGTGTGTAGGCGTCGTTGGAACGTAGGCGTTTGCCTGCGGTATAATGGTTTACCATAGAGTCCATAGCCCCAGAAGATACGGCAAAAAATAGGCGAGGAGTGCCCATTTTTTTGAAGTCGCGCAAATCGTCTTTCCAGTTCGGTTGTGGTACTACTGCTACTCTAAATCCTTCTTTTTCAAGCATTCTGGCTATTATGGCTGTGCCAAAAGAAGGGTGGTCGATATAGGCGTCGCCCGAAAAAAGAACCACGTCTACATAGTCCCAACCAAGGGCTTTCATTTCCTTGGCAGATGTAGGTAAAAATCTATTATTTTCCTTTAAGGATTTCATTATAACGTTTTGGGTCGTTTAAAATTTCTATACTTAAATCTAATACTTCGTCAGATTTTAGATATTGCTCAGCTTCGCCTTTAGAGAAATAGTAGCGTTTAACAATTTCTGCAGAAAGTAGTTCGCTCACGTCTTTGCGAAATTTATCCAATTCCACGTCAGTAGTGTGCTCAAGTTTCTTTTCTAGGCTATCTAAAATATCTTTACTTTCTTCGTAATAGTTTTCTTTTTTAATAGCTTCAATTAGGTCTTTTAGTTTCTTTTCAGATGCATTTTCGTATTTAAAGTTTTTGCTTTTAACAAATTCTTTAAAGTCGTTGTATGTGCTGTCTGAGATAGAAAAATCTTTTACGCTGCCAATGGTAGGATTTTTTAAAGTAAATTCTGTGGCGTAATCGAAACATATATTTTGAAGCATAAGCTCGTAGCAAAAGTATGCACGTGAAAGGCTGTCTGCATCATTTTTGTGAGTATATTTCACGTCTGGAGTAATGCCTCTGCCATCGCGAACTATTCTTCCACCTTTTGTTTTAAACTCTGTTGTAAGACTGTCTGGAATGATGTCAGATTTTTCTCCTTCTTTTTGTGTGTAGTTTATAGCCTGAATGCACCTGCCACTTGGAGTGTAGTATTTTGCTGTGGTTACTTTTAGTTTGCCATCGTATGCCACAGGGAAAGTGCCTTGCACAAGTCCTTTGCCAAAAGTTCTGTTTCCCACAATTACAGCGCGGTCCAAATCTTGCATTGCGCCAGCCACAATTTCTGAAGCAGAAGCACTCTCGTCATTTACCATAATGACTAGTGGAATGTCTGTGTCGATAGGGTTGTTGTGTGCTTTATAAGAGGTGTTTTCGCTTTCGCTTTTACCTTTTGTAGAAACAATTACTTCGCCTTTAGGTAAAAAGAAGTTGCTTATATTGATAGCCTCTCTAAGTAGTCCGCCTCCATTGTTTCTAAGGTCGATAATAAGTCCTTTTATACCTCTGTCTTTAAGTTCAAGATATGCTTTTTTAAGTTCTGACGAACAATTGTCTGTAAAACTACTTAAGTTGATATAGCCAATGTTATCTGCTACCACATTATAATATGTAATAGGGTTTATGTAGATTTGTTTGCGAGTAATGTTGTAGTATTTTACTTTAGTTTCTTTTGGGTGTAGAATACCTACTTTTACCTCTGTGCCAGGAATGCCTCTTAGCATTTCGCTCACCTGAGATGTGGTGTGTTTTTTTGTGATTTCTGTTTTGTCTACAGAAACAATTTTATCTGCAGCACGAAGACCTGCGTTGTATGCTGGCATGTCTACATATACCTCATTTATGTAGATAGCGCTATCTCTTTGTGTAATAATAGCACCCACGCCAGCATATTCGCCTGTGGTCATAAGTGTGAAATCTTCATCTTTTTCAGCAGGAATATACACTGTGTAAGGGTCTATGTTGCGAAGCATGCCATCGATGCCAGCCTTAACCATTTTGTTTAGTGGAATGGTGTCTACATAGTGTAAATTTAGCGATTTATATAAAGAGTTGAATATTTCTAAGTTTTTAGAAAGTTCGAAGTGTCTGTCTTTTGAGTTTGCAAAAATGCTAATGCTAGAGACTAAAAGACAAGTAAAAAGTATGATTTTTTTCATAATTATGCGCATATATTCTACAAAAATAATATATAATTAGCAATTAGGAATTAGGAATGAGGAATTATTTATCAATTATTTGCTATTTTTGCATTTCAATAACGTATTTTAAATGAAACCTATATACATTATATTATTTCTTACTCTATTGTTTGGATTTTACTCTTGCAAGACAAAAAAAGTGGTGGAAACTCCTGCAGTGGAAGAAGTGAAACCTCAAGCAGATACAACCTTGATTCCATCTTTCCCTTCGGAGGTGTTGTATGTGGTGTCTAGGGAGTACGAAAGTGTCTGGGATAGCACAAAAGAAAAATATAATACCGCAGAGGCAGAATATATTAGAGAAAACAATGTTTCCATAAAAGAGTATATGGAAAAAAGGCTTATCTCATTGTTTCCAAATATGGCGTATATAGGTTTGATGGAAAAAATAGAGGGTAAAGCAAAAGATTTAATTCCTAATATGACAAAAATAACTCCTTCTTTTAGGAGTCAAGATGGATATTATATGCCTTCGTTTGCCGAAAGGGTAAATCTTGAAAAAATATCAGATAATCATGAAATAAATCATCTTTATTTGTCTACATCCGAACTTCAGTTGTTTAATAAATTGAATGCTTTGGCTGATACCTCGCATTTTGTTACACTTGAACAAATGTCTGATATTCAGGTGAAAGATAGTCTTTGGAATGTGGATAAGGTGCTTTCAGAAGATAGTGTGCCTTATTATATGAAGGAGAGTATGCTTATTTCTTTTTTAACTTCAGGTCTTGGTTCTCACGTATTTTTCAGAATTATGCAAAGCAAGGCTCGCGCCACATACGTTGCTGAATTTTTCTATCCAGGTCTTACAAAAGATGGCAGAAAAGGCGATGCTTATAAGCATTTGTATGTAAATACCATGCTTAGAAATTATGTGGGTTCTGTAATGGCGTGGCTGATAATGGATATTTATTGGGAAAATGCTGCTTCAAATGCTCCTTGTGATATGATAATGGACCTTCATAACAATCACGTGGGTAGGAATAGTCGTTATAGAGATTTACGTGGGGCAGAAAATACTCAGTGGGTAGATTGGGCTTATAATGTAAAATCGTTTGTGGAAGATACTACTCGCAATGCTCAATATCACAATTGGAATAAAGAAATACCACTTTTTGTGATAAAAGAGGAAGAATCTAAGTCGAATGATAGGCTTTATCTTTATTGGAACAAGGCAGAACTTGAAGAAACTCAGGATAGTACACAAATAGAGTAATTTTTCAAATAAAAATCAATTATAAAATTTGCTTTTTAGTGTTATAATTCTTATCTTTGTTTAATATAAAATTACAGAGATGAATTTAACGGAGATAGATATAGAGTTTTTGGCTAAGAAAGGGATTTCTGTAGAGGATGTTAAAGATCAGATTTCTAAAATTTCTAATGGGGTAAATATGCCTAATATTATAAGGACAGCCACAGTAGATGATGGAATTATGATTCTTACTGATGTTGAAAAAGAAACTCTTATAAATAGCTGGGAAACTTATTTGTCTAAAAAATCTTCTGTTGTACATTTTATTCCAGCCTCTGGTCGTGCAAATAGATTTTTGAGAAATCTGAATGAATTCTTGAAGTCTGACAAAACAGAGCCTACTACAAATTTCGAAAAGAACTTCTTCAATCACTTGCCTTCTTTTGCTTTTTACAACGAATTGAATAAATTCTTTATGTCACTCGACAAAAAAGATGTTCAAGAACTTTTAGAAGAAAAACAATACAAAAGAATTGTGGAATATATGCTTACCGAAAAGGGACTAAATTATTTGTCTTGTCCTATTTCAATGTTTAAATTCCACACCGACAAATCAAAAAGATTTGTTTCTATTCAAAAATACCTTCCTAAGAAAATTCAAAAATACTACGCTTCATTTGAGGAAACACGCACACCAATTCAAGAAACATTGATAGAATGTGCTATGCTATCTGGCAAAAACAAAGAAATTAATGTTTGTTTTACCGTAGATGAACAACATAAAGAACTAATTCAAGATTATATCACAGATTTTAAACTTCCTATCGAAAAGAAATTGGGAGTGAGTTTTTCTGTGGTGCTTCAGGTTCAAAACCCAGCTACAGATTCTATTATGCTTACAAAATCTAATGGTGTTCCTTGTAGAAATGAAAATGGTCGTTTGGTATTGAAACAATCTGGACACGGAGCGTTGCTAGAAAATGTAAATTCATTGAAAAATGATTTGGTATTTATTAAAAATATCGACAATCAATCTCCAGATTCTCTTAAGAAACAAGTGGTAGAGTATAGAAAGATGATGGGAGCGTTGCTACTTAAGAGCCAAAAATGTATTAGCAAATTTATAAAATTATTAGATAAAGGCGATGTGCCTGATGATAAATTAATAGAAATTATTAATTTTGTAGAAAATGTTCTAAATGTGAAGCGCGACAAGATTCTTTTGATGCCACGTGAAGAACAATATGTATATCTAAAAAATAAACTTAATCGTCCGCTTAGAGTGTGTGGTATGGTGAAAAATGAGGAAGAAAAGGGTGGAATGCCATGTTGGGTTAAGAATGCAGACGGAACCACATCACTACAAATTGTAGATTATTACCAAATAGCTGGTAATGCAGAATACGAAAAATTATTTATTTCATCTACTCACTTCAATCCTGTAGATATGGTATGTAGTATAACAGATTATAAGGGTAAGAAGTTTGACTTAAATAAATTTTCAAATCCAGAGGAATATATGTTGCTTCCAAAGAGAACTTATGGTCCAGATGCCATAAGATTAGAGAGAGCTGGGCTTTGGAATGGTGGAATGTCGGATTGGAACACAATATTCGTGGAAATACCAATTAAGAATTTTAATCCAGTAAAAAGAATAAACGATTTACTTCGTTACGAACATCAAAATACCTAATATTATGGACCTAAAAATTATTCAAAACGACCCTTGGCTTGAACCATATCGTTCTGCAATTGAAGGACGACATGCGTATGCACTACAAAGAGAAAAAGAACTAACTCAATATGGAGTAACAACACTGTCAGATTTTGCATCTGGTTATCTATATTTTGGTTTACACAAACAACCAGAAGGATGGGTAATTCGTGAATGGGCTCCAAATGCAACAGATATTTTCGTTGTAGGTGATTTTAACCAATGGCAACGCATAGAACAATACAAGCTTAAACCAATTGGCAATGGTGTGTTTGAAGGTTTCTTCCCAGAAAAAGCCTTAACTCACGGACAATTATACAAATTAGTTGTTTGTTGGCCAGGTGGCTGTGGAGAACGTATTCCAGCATGGTGTAGAAGAGTGGTACAAGATGAAAATACCAAAATTTTCAGTGCACAAGTTTGGAATCCTGCAAAACCATACAAATTTAAAAACACTAAATTTGTGCCAAACACCAATCCACTTATGATTTATGAGTGCCATATTGGTATGGGTACAAACGAAGAAAAAGTAGGAACATACGCAGAATTTACCAAAAATGTTCTTCCACGTGTGAAAAAAGCTGGATACAATGCCATCCAAATTATGGCAATCCAAGAACACCCATATTATGGTTCATTTGGTTATCACGTGTCTAGTTTCTTTGCTGCATCTTCTCGTTTTGGTACACCAGAAGAATTAAAAGCACTTATTGACACAGCTCACGGCATGGGTATAGCAGTGATTATGGATATTGTTCACTCTCACGCTGTGAAAAATGAAGTAGAAGGTTTAGGACGTTTTGATGGTACTCCATATCAATATTTCCACGATGGTGGACGTAGAGAACACCCAGCATGGGACTCTTTATGCTTCAACTATGGAAAAAATGAAGTTTTACACTTCTTATTATCAAACTGCAAATTCTGGTTAGATGAATATAAATTTGACGGATTCCGTTTCGACGGTGTTACCTCAATGTTATATTTAAGCCATGGTCTTGGCGAAGCATTTAGTGGTTATGCAGACTACTATAATATCAACCAAGATGGTGATGCTATTTGCTACTTAACTCTTGCAAATAAACTTATTCACCAAGTAAATCCAAATGCTATCACTATTGCAGAAGAAATGAGCGGTATGCCAGGTCTTGCAAGTAGTTTTGAAGATGGCGGTATGGGATTCGATTACCGTATGGCAATGGGTATTCCAGACCTTTGGATTAAATACATTAAAGAATATACCGACGAAAACTGGAAACCAGGTCACTTATTCTGGGAATTAACAAACCGTCGTGCCGACGAAAAAACTATTTCATACGCAGAAAGCCACGACCAAGCATTGGTGGGCGATAAAACTATTATCTTCCGCTTAATTGATGCTGATATGTACTGGCACATGCAAAAAGGCGATAGCACATATATGGTAGACAGAGGTATTGCGCTTCACAAAATGATTCGCTTAATTACAGCTTCTACTATCAATGGTGGTTATCTAAACTTTATGGGTAACGAATTTGGTCACCCAGAATGGATAGACTTCCCACGTGAAGGAAATGGTTGGTCTCACAAATATGCTCGCAGACAATGGGAACTTGTTGATAATGAAAACTATCTATATCAAGACCTTGCTAAGTTTGACCAAGCAATGGTGAACTTAATTACCTCAGAAAAAGACTATATCGGTGTTAACCTATACAAATACTGGGATAATTCTGGCGACCAAGTTATTGCATACGGACGTGGAGATTTATTATTCGTATTCAACTTCCACCCATACAAATCATTCTCAGACTATGGAATGCTTGTTGAACCAGGCGAATACGAAATGGTACTTAACACAGACTCTAAAGAATTTGGTGGTTTCGGTCTTTCTGACGAAACAATTCACCACTTCACAAGACCTTCTGAAGAATATCCAGATAGAGGTTGGTTGAGTCTATACATTCCTTCTCGTTCAGCATTCGTTTTACGTAAAAAACCTGCTCCTAAAAAGAGAGGTAGAAAACCTAAAAAATAGTGTTCTCGAGTAATACAAAACAACTAGCTATATTGATTGACCCCGGAAAATACGGGGTCAATCGTTTAGTTACTTTGTTGCAACTAATGCAACAAAATCCTCCTCATTATGTGCTAGTGGGAGGTAGTATTACTTCTGCATCTATGGATGATACCATAGCACTTATACGTCAGTATTTGAGCGTGCCTGTTATACTGTTCCCTGGTAGTGCCACTCAATTTACTCCAAAAGCTGACGCTCTTATGTATCTTTCACTAATTTCTGGTAGAAATCCCGATTATCTTATAGGTCAACACGTGCTTTCTTCTATTCCTATCAAGAAATCTGGCTTGAAAGTGATTCCTGTGGGTTATATGCTAGTGGAAAGCGGTAGAATGACTAGCGTGGAATACATTAGCAATACTAAACCTATTCCTTCAAACAAAGCAGATATTGCAGTATGCACAGCTGTGGCAGGAGAACTACTTGGTATGAAATCGATTTATCTAGAAGGTGGTAGTGGGGCGGACCGTCCTGTGCCAGGGGAAATGATACGTGCTGTAAAAGAAAATATTTCTATTCCACTTATAGTAGGTGGCGGTATACGCTCTGTAGAGGCATTAAAAAACGCCTACGCACATGGCGCAGACGTTGTTGTAATAGGAAATGTTCTAGAGGAAAATCCAGAACTTTATACTGAATTATTTCAGGCTTTGACTTTGTTGTAGGTTGAAGTAAGCTCCCTTTTGGCTCATCAACTCTTCGTGTGTGCCTCTTTCAATAATCTTTCCTTTTTCTAATACACAAATCTCATCAGCATTTCTCACTGTAGATAAACGGTGAGCAATAACTATAGTTGTGCGGTTTTTCATTAGGTTTTCTAATGCTTCTTGCACAAGTTTTTCAGATTCTGTATCTAGCGCTGAGGTAGCCTCGTCTAAAATTAGGATAGGAGGGTTTTTCAAGATAGCACGAGCAATACTTATTCTTTGTCTTTGACCACCAGAAAGTTTGCAACCACGGTCGCCAATATTGCTATGATAACCATCTTCTGTGGCAGTAATAAAGTCGTGTGCATTAGCAATTTTTGCAGCTTTAACCACGTCTTCCATTGATGCGTTTTCTACACCAAAAGAAATGTTGTTAAAGAATGTGTCGTTGAAAAGTATAGCTTCTTGATTTACGTTACCCATTAATGCGCGAAGCGAAACAAGTGGCATATTCTTAACATTTACACCATCAATAAGAATTTCACCTTCATTTACATCCCAAAAACGTGGAAGTAAGTCTACTAGGGTAGATTTTCCTGAACCAGATTGACCTACAAGTGCAATTGTTTTACCACGATTGATAGTAAGGTTCACATCTTGAAGTACCCAATCATTTTTGTATTTGAAAGAGATGTTTTTATATTCTATTTTATCTGTAAATTCTTTTAGTGAAACTGCATCTTCAGGCCATGTTAGAGGATTTTCAGCAGCCATAATCTTATCTATACGCTCTAGTGAACCCATACCTTTACGCACATTGTATGAAGCACGAGAAAGTTCTTTGATAGGGTTAATAATGCTATAGAAAATAAGAATATAGTAGATAAATACAGACGCTTGAAGTCCGCTATCTGTGCATAGAATTAAATAACCACCGTAGCAAACTACAATGGAAATAATCATTGTGCCAAGGAATTCACTCATAGGGTGGGCAAGATATTGTCTTTTTACAACCTTAAGAATAGCTTCTCTAATTTTATTGGTTTGTTTGTGAAAACGAGAAGAAATTTTTCCTTCAGCATTAAATGCTTTAATAATGCGCAAGCCACCTAGCATTTCTTCTAGTTGAGAAGTAAGATTTCCTTGTTCTTGTCCTACTTCCATTGAGTCCTTTTTAAGGTTTTTACCTACAATGCCCATTAAACCACCAGCAAAAGGAAGCATTATAAATACAAACAATGTTAATTCCCAACTAACTCCAATAAGTACAATAAGGTAAATTAAGATAATGATAGGGTTTTTAATTAGCATATCTAGAGAACCCATCATAGACGCTTCTACGTCTTGTACGTCTACGCTTACACGTGACATAATGTCACCTTTCTTTTCTTCTGTAAAGAAGCCAATAGGAAGAGTCAAAATCTTATCTAGAATATTATTTCTTAGGTCTTTAACTACACCTGTTTGCATATAAGCCATAAATAATGAGCTTAAGTAATAAGTAATTACCTTTAAGAATGTCATTAATATTAAGCCTACTGCTAAAAATCCTAAAGTTTGGATTTTACCATATTCGTTCATGAAAATGGTAACGTAGTAGTAAAGATAATTTTTTAGGAAATCAAAAGCGTTTCCAACTCCATTGAATACTGGTGCTTGTTCCACAGGGTTTGATATGCCGAATAAAATCTCTAAAATTGGGACTATAAGGGCAAATGAAAATAAACTTAAAATAGTGGATAGAATACTAAAAAATAGCACACCAACCACTGATTTTTTATAAGGTGGAACAAAACGTTTTAGTAATGTTTTAAACATTGTAGCTCTAAATTTATATGAGTGAGTCTCTATTGAAACTCACTCATTATTAATATTTTAAATTCCAGTATATGTATAAGGAGTAATTTGACGTAACTCAGCTTTTACTTCTTCTGATACGTTCAATCCTTCAATAAACTTACTAATAGACTCTGCATTTACTACATCGTTGGTGCGAGTAAGTTCTTTTAGAGTTTCGTATGGTTTTGGATAGTTTTCACGTCTTAGGATAGTTTGAATAGCCTCTGCACATACGTTCCAGCAGTTTTCTAAGTCTGCTTTGATAGCTTTTTCGTTTAGAAGTAGTTTGCCTAAACCTTTCATTGTGCTAGCAATAGCAAGAATAGAGTGAGCTAAAGGTACACCTATGTTACGAATAACTGTTGAGTCTGTTAAGTCACGTTGAAGACGAGAAACTGGCAATTTGTGAGCAAGGTGCTCAAGGATTGCAGTAGAAATACCTAAGTTACCTTCTGAGTTTTCGAAGTCAATAGGGTTTACTTTATGTGGCATAGCAGATGAACCTACTTCGCCAGCTTTGATAGTTTGTTTAAAGTATTCCATTGAAATATATGTCCAGAAGTCGCGGTCTAGGTCTATAATGATAGTATTAATACGTTTAATAGCATCAAAAATAGCTGCTAGATGGTCGTAGTTTGAAATTTGGGTTGTCCATTGTTCACGTTCTAGACCTAGGTATTCACTCACAAATTTGTTACCAAATGCTTTCCAGTCGATAGCAGGATATGCCACGTTGTGAGCATTGTAGTTACCAGTAGCACCACCAAATTTAGCTGTATATTTCACAGCTTTTAGTGTAGCTAGTTGTTCTTCCAAACGATAAGCAAATACTTTAATTTCTTTGCCTAAACGAGTAGGAGAGGCTGGCTGACCGTGAGTTTTAGCAAGCATAGGAACATCTTTCCAATCTTCTGCAAAACCGTTAAGTTTTGCGATAAGTTCTTCTGTAGCAGGGATAAATACTTCAGCTAAGCTTTCTTTTACCATCATTGGCACAGAAGTATTATTTATGTCTTGAGAAGTAAGACCAAAGTGAATAAATTCTTTATAATCACTTAGTCCCATTTCGTCAAATTTACCTTTGATGAAATATTCCACAGCTTTCACGTCGTGGTTTGTTACTTTTTCTGTGTCTTTCACAATGTTAGCATCAGCTATAGAGAAGTTTCTATAAATGTTGCGTAAGCTTTCAAATAGATTTTTGTCTACAGAAGCAAGTTGTGGCACAGGAAGTTCACAAAGTGCAATGAAATATTCTATTTCTACACGTACACGATATTGAATAAGTGCAAACTCTGAGTAATAAGGCGCAAGAGCCTCTACTTTGTTGCGGTAGCGACCGTCGATAGGAGAGATTGCTGTTAATATTGATAAATCCATAATTAATAAAAAAATGAGAGATGGGAAAAGAGATGTTTCTTTCTCAATTCCCAACTCTAAATAATTATAAGAATATTAATTGTGTTAAAATATAAACTGGTAATAAAACTATAAGTGAGAATTTAATCATATAACCAAAGAAACTTGGCATTTCGATTTTGTTTTCTTCAGCGATAGCTTTAACCATAAAGTTTGGACCATTGCCAATGTAGGTCATAGCACCAAAGAATACTGCACCTATAGAGATAGCTTTTAGTAAGATTTCTGGAATACCAGCCACTAGAGTAGCACCTTCTACGATAGGAAGACCGCTAGCCACACTGTGGAATGCAAGAGCAGTAGGAGCGTTGTCTAGGAATGAACTTAAAGCACCTGTGCAATAGTAGAATTGCCAGCTTTCTGTAAGACCAAGGCTAGGAGCTGCTTCTCTTAAGAATAAAAGAGCAGGAGTCATAGTAGCAAAGATACCTAAGAATAGCACTGCAACTTCAATGATAGGACCCCAAGAATATTTGTTGTCTTCACGTACTTTTTTGCTAGTTGTGAATAAAGAAGCAAGAATAATACCTATTAATACGATTTCGCGAAGAAGTTTCATATAAATAGGAGCGTGTTCTTCACCCATTGCAGGGATAGTACCTGGGTTGATAAATGCCACAGCACAAACAATTGCTGCAAGGTATAGGAAGTTGATGTTACCAGAAAGTCTTAGTGGTTTAACACGTTGGAAATCTTTGATAAGGTCTTCTTTCTTTTCTTGTTTGTAGCAATAAGAATC
The DNA here is from genome assembly GCA_045612225.1 of Candidatus Enterocola sp. Lineage (GTDB taxonomy): Bacteria > Bacteroidota > Bacteroidia > Bacteroidales > Paludibacteraceae > Enterocola. Next base: position 24,575 of record JAZKYP010000016.1, on the reverse strand, counting down.
TACAAAATAGTAAATTACTAGAAGCAAGATACCAGCAAATGCCCATTCTACAAATAGGTTAAGGAACCAAGTAAATGGAGCACCTTTTAAATAAAGAAGGAACAATGGTGGGTCACCAAGTGGAGTAAGAAGACCACCACAGTTTGCTACGATAGCAATAAAGAATAAAATTGTGTGAACTTTGTTTTTACGTTCTTTGTTTGTTTCAATTAATGGGCGAATAAGAAGCATTGCAGCACCTGTAGTTCCCATGATAGAAGCTAAAATAAGACCAATTCCTAAAAATAATGTGTTCACACTTGGTTTTGCAGGTATGTCACCGCTCAAGTGGATACCACCAGTTACAGTAAATAGCGCTGTAAGCAGGATGATAAATGGAATGTAGTCGAAAATCATTTGGTGCATTAAGTCATGTGACATACCGTTTAGGCATAGCCAAATGGCTGTAGGAACACCTAGTACTAATGAAACAATAAGTTTGTTCTTATTGTTTTCCCACCAATGCTCAGCAACAAGTGGGCCAATGGCAATGCAAAGCAACATCACCACAAACGGGATCAACGCCCATACTGGAATTTCCATAATTGTTTGTTTAATGTTAAATGTTTATTGTTAATTGTTTAGTCTAACTTCAAAACTTCCATAAACGCTTTTTGTGGCACCTCCACAGTACCAATTTGCTTCATACGTTTTTTACCTTTCTTCTGTTTTTCAAGAAGCTTACGTTTACGAGATACGTCACCACCATAACACTTAGCAGTTACGTCTTTACGCACAGGTTTAATGGTTTCGCGAGCAATGATTTTAGAACCAATAGCAGCTTGAATAGCAATTTCAAACTGTTGGCGTGGAATCAGTTCTTTTAATTTTTCACACATTCTACGACCAATAGTCACAGCGTTGTCGAAGTGGGTTAGGGTAGAAAGCGCGTCCACTGGTTCACCATTTAATAGAATATCAAGTTTTATCAAACGAGAAGTTCTGAAACCATTCATATGGTAGTCGAACGAAGCATAACCTTTTGAAATAGATTTTAATTTGTCATAGAAGTCAAACACGATTTCACCCATTGGCATATCATAGATAAGCTCAATACGATTTGATGAAATGTATTCTTGTTTGATAAGTTCACCACGTTTGCCAAGGCAAAGTGTCATGATTTGACCAATGAAATCTGTTTTTGTGATAATAGAAGCACGGATATATGGTTCTTCTACGTGGTCTATTAGTATAATGTCTGGCATACCAGATGGGTTGTGCACTTCAAGCACTTCGCCTTTTTTGGTGTAGATTTTATAAGGAACGTTTGGCACAGTGGTGATAACGTCCATATTAAATTCACGGTCTAGACGTTCTTGCACAATTTCCATGTGAAGCATTCCAAGGAAGCCACAACGGAAACCAAAGCCAAGAGCAATAGAAGATTCTGCTTGGAAGGTAAGCGCAGCGTCATTTAATTGCAGTTTTTCTATAGATGCACGCAAGTCTTCAAAATCATCAGTATCTATAGGATAAATGCCTGCGAATACCATAGGTTTTACTTCTTCAAAACCATCAATCGCACTCTCACAAGGGTTGTTTACGTGAGTAATGGTGTCACCCACACGCACCTCCTTAGAATTCTTAATACCAGAGATAATATAACCCACATCACCACACTTAAGTTCCTTTCTTGGCTCCATGTCCAAGCGTAGAACACCAATCTCGTCTGCGTTGTATTGTTTTCCAGTATTTACAAATTTCACTAAATCTCCTGTATTGATGCAACCATTCACTATTTTCATATAAGTGATAATGCCACGGAATGGATTGAATACAGAGTCGAAAATTAGACATTGAAGTGGAGCTTCAGGGTCACCTTTTGGAGGTTTGATACGTTCAACAATAGCGTCCAAGATTTCCATTACACCCATACCAGTTTTACCACTAGCACGAATAATTTCCTCAGGTTTGCAACCAAGAAGTTCTACAATTTGGTCTTCTACCTCTTCTGGCATAGCGTTGTCCATATCCATTTTGTTCATGATAGGAATAATTTCCAAGTCATGCTCAATGGCCATATAAAGGTTTGAAATGGTTTGTGCTTGAATACCTTGAGTGGCATCTACAATAAGTAGCGCACCCTCGCAAGCTGCGATAGAACGTGATACCTCGTATGCAAAGTCCACGTGCCCTGGGGTGTCAATCAAATTTAAGGTGTATTTCTCATTGTTGTATGTGTAGTCCATTTGAATGGCATGACTCTTGATAGTGATGCCTCTTTCGCGTTCCAAATCCATGTTGTCTAGCACCTGAGCTTGCATATCCTTTCCTACAACTGTGCGTGTCACCTCAAGCAAACGGTCTGCCAGAGTACTCTTACCATGGTCAATATGGGCTATAATACAGAAGTTTCTTATATTTTTCATTAGTCTATATTAAATAAGGTACAAAGATAATAAAAAAAGTTACACGGACGAAGTCCGTAATTAAAAATTAAATTTCTATTTACAATGTCACATTTTGGCACTGTAGATATGTAATTTTGCCAAAACAAAATAAAAACCTATAATATTATGTACATTCCAGATTTAAAAACATTAATGAGAGTGATAAAAAGTCTTAGACGATATCCATCACCACCAAGTATGCCTACTTGTGACGAGCCAATAGTAGAGGTAATTAGAAGTAGTGAAACTAAGCATCCCAAAGGTTCAAGGGTGTTTTATTAAACAAACTTCTCTTTTGTGAATAAAAAAGCAGTCTGCTTCTTTGGATATTTGTGAAAAATACTTAATTTTGAAAAATATTCCTTGAACAACAAAACCGCCAATTTTGTAAAACTCAAAGTACACAAGGATATAAAGTATTGGTTCGCTCATTCTAAGTGCGCGGGCTGCTTGTATATCTGTATGTGTACGAGGCGCTTGGCGGTGCCTGTTGTTGTATAGAATACCTGCGGTTCCGCCACTTTTTTTTGCGGAAAAATAGCAAACGTTTTAAAAAAAGAATAAATATATAATAATATGATATGCCAATCAACATGCTCTCAACCTTGTAATGCTATAGTAGCGCCTTTTTGTAAAGTGTTGCTATCTGCATCGGCAAGTTTTTCGCAAAAGGCAGAAGCATTGCTTAAATTAATGGATACTTGGGCTACATTACCAGACCCTGTGCATGAAAATATTTATGCACATTTATGTCCAACGATTAAAAATCTATTAGATGATTTTTGGTTAATAGGTAAGCCTCAATCAAAAAGTAATGGAATTTATAGAGGTAATAGATTCTACTACAATGACAACTTTGTACCAGGCAATACTAGGAATGGCAAAAATTGGAAACAATTAGTAGAGTCATACAAGGAAGATTACAATCTGCGTGTGGATGGTGGAGTAGAATATAACAATCTACGAATAAATCTTAGACCATACGCAGTAGCTGTGGTTGAAATAGACTATGCCAAAACAAATTTACAACGCGGAGCTTCTGCTAATTCTATTCAAGAGATAGGTGCAGTGCTTTTTGAAAAGGTTTTGAGAAACGAGATACAAAGAGGTGGCTATAAAAGTTTTTGGGAATACAAAGATGGAATACAAAATGATGAGTTTGTGCGTGATACACCTTTGGTTATACACGAAGACTACGACTGTAAAACATTGCTTTTAGTGCCTAAATTATTGCACGACAATTGGTCTCACTATGGCGGAGTTGCTTTAGCAAATGTGATATATAAAAATCTATACTAATCTATAAAATAATTACTATGAATAATGAGGATAAGATAATTGAGGTTATCAGACGTTTTGCAGAGATTATAATGCAAGATGTGAAGGATTATAATAAAGTTGATAAAAATTATACCTCCAAGACACGTTTGGAATTAGCAGAGAATCTAAAAAAATATGGTGTACAAGAAGATTCAAATGAAGTTAATAACTATGTCTATCTAGCATATAGTCAAGCAAAAACTACCAAGGATAGAAAAAATGTATATTACGCTTTTGTAAATAATGAAAAAACTAGATTTCTAGTAGAGGAATATGCTATAAAAAGTTCATTTGAAAATAATGATAATAAAGGAGCTCTTGTTAGTTTTAAAAATAACAAAGAAAAAGGAGTAAACGAATTAGATAAAGTAACAGAAGAAATAAGTTTACTGCAAATCGTTTTACAAAAAGTAGTAGGAAATGAAAACTTTTCTATTATAGGTAGTGGAAAAGTAGCATCAATTCAAAATAAGATTACAGATCTCTATGAGAAATATTCAACACTAATTGAACAATATAATTCTTCAACTAATGAAATAAAAAGTGTTATTTATGACTTTACAATGGTAAGGTCAGAGATTCTATCAATATATCGTTCATTAGTATCTACTTTAATTAATTGTTTTGGTGATTCAATAAAAAGTGTAGCTCCAAATGTATTTAATTTTGATTCTATAGAATGGTTGGATACAGCATCTATGATGAACGAAACTTCATTAAAATATAATAGTTTGTCAGATTCGTGTGCAAATTTGATGAATGTTATTAATGAGAACTTCTCAAATTCAGTACGAGGTTCATTAGATACAATTCGTTTTAGTGGTGATAAAAGACTAGGTTTATTGCTAGCGGGTCTAAATATGGTAAATCATTATATAGATTCGAATATGCAATCAAATATGCTAAATCGTGAATTTGTATCATTTCAAAATAGTATAAAACATGATATTGCAACAATAAAGGCAGATACATGTCGTATATTAACAATCTATAAACTATTTAATGATCTATATATTCCGCAAGCAAATATATTCTTCCAACATTTTGACAAAGTAGCATCGAAGGAATTAGACGATTTAACTAATTCTATGTATACTAATAAAAATATACAAAAACTTCGTGATGAGCAAATATCTTTGATAAACGAATGTCAAGAAATAGAAGAGTGTGTTATTGATTTAGAGAAGGATATAAGTTATTATAAAAAGACGATTGCTCAATGTAAAGAGACAATAGAGATTAGTAAAGATGAATATTATTCTGCACAAATAACGAAACCAAGTAAACCTTTCTTCCTTTTTAATTTACTGACATTGGGTTATCTTGGAAGTCAGTATAATAGAGCAATAACAGAATGGGTGGCAGTTTGCAAACCAGTGGTAGAAAGTTATGAAGAACTTGTTGTGGAAATAGAAATGGATACAGCAGAACTTGAACGTTGTGAAAATTCTTACAAAGAAAAAATGTCAAGGCTAAATAAAAGTAAAATTGCCTTGAAAAATGTATCTAATAAAATTAAAGAACAAATTTCTGCAGACAATGATGTGAAGGTTAAATTGCTACCACATTTAAAAGATTTAATCTTATTATTGAAAGTAGCTAAAGCAATAATTGAGAGCTCATTAAAGGATAATTTAATTAAAACTGCTAAAATTGCGAAGAGAGATGTTATTGAGCTAGATGAAACAGAGAAAACCTATATTAATAAGTTTGTTTCACGAATAGGAGAAGAATTAAATGTTAGTATTGTGAAAGATGATATTGTAGATCCAGTGTCAATTTCTTACAATCAAACTATAAATAATTTGACTACATTGGTTCAATCTTCTATTGAACTGCAACACTTGAAAAATCAGCAAAAGATAAATGATATAGAGTATGAAAAAGAGCTGTTAAATTATCAAGAAATGTATAAAAAGGAGATGTCTGCAATTGATAATAAGAGTGAAGCTTTAAATAAAGTTCTGGCACAAATAAATACAGCAGATAATATAGAAGATGTGAAAACTGGTTTGATTGCTTTAGTAAATTCAGAAGGTGTGCAATTGACTGATGAAGATATAGTAGAATTTTTAGAAAATAAAAAAACAATTATTATTTAATTATTATTATGGAACAATGGGTAGATAAAAGGTCTCAGAAAAGAGAACAAATGGGACTAACAAAAATTAGTGAAGATAAACAAATTAATAAAGCGTTAGAAGCGGAACAACGCCGAAAAGATGAAAAAGAAAGAAAAAGACAAGAATTATTAAATAGTGATTCTTATGTACTATCTGAGAAAGTTGCAAACTTAATGGATAAATATTTTTTAGATGGTATAATAGGATTATTTCCAGGAGTAGGAGATGTTTTTTCTTCTGTTTGTGTAATGCCACAACTTTATTTGTCTTTATTTAAAATAAAATCGATTCCTTTAACGTTGGCTGTATTACTAAATGTAATGATTGATATTGCTGTAGGTTTGATTCCTTTCTGGATTGGTAATATTTGCGACTTTTTCCATAGGGCATATTTAAAGAACTTTAAATTAATTACAGGATTTGTAAATGATGACAAAGATACAATCAATGAAGTGAATGCTAAAGCATTTATTTCTGCTATATTAATAGTTATTATGATAGGAATTGTTTATCTATTAGTTTCTCTGATTTCAAAACTAGTAGATTGGATAGGTTCTTTATTTTAGAAAATCATTATTAAAAAAATCCTTGAACAACAAAACCGCCAATTTTGTTTGAGTAAATAGAGTTTTACTCAATTAAGTACACAAGGATACCAAGTATTAGTTCGCTCATTTCAAGTGTGCGGACTGCTTGTGTGTCTGTATGTGTACTAGGTGCTTGCGGTACCTGTTGTTGTATAGGCAACGGCAGTTCCGCCACTTTTTTGTTTGTATGAATTAATCAATTATTATAAAAACTTTAATATTTGTTATTATGAAAAAAATACTTTATGCCATTAGTGCTGTATGTTTGATGTTAATGACATCGTGTTCTTCAGTTCTCTCTGAATATGAAGAAGGGATAGATGATTTTGTTAGATTTAGATTAGCTATACTTGAATTATTAGCACATTATCCTTCTGATTATAAATCTTATGATCTCGTAACCGAGGTAATAACTGAGAGACAATCTGGCCAAACATACAAATCATTATTAAAAGAGAAAAAAGAAGAAGGGAATTGGTCTGCAAAAAAGATGTTGATATATTATAATAGTTTATCAATAAGTTTATCGAAACCAATATATGATGAGTCTAATACAAAGGATATTATAAGATGTGATTTCATAGAAGAAAATTCGGGAATACCTTTTTATTTTATATTAAATAATGTGGAGGATAGGTATACTATTGCAATAGATGCCTCTGATTATGAAGAGGAAAGGTATCAAGAACGCATAATTAAGGAATACAATGAGATGAAATCTCAAAAAACAGATCCAAAATATGCAAAGAAATATATAGAATACAGAATTAGACATCAATATGCTGGATATTATACAGATAAGAAAATAATGTCTCAAGAATTTTATTATGTTCTTAACAAAGCATTTGATCTTAATGATAAAGTGAATGAAATAGGTAATACAGATTATATTTTGTTAGGTTATGATTATTGGATGTTCTCACAAGATGGATATAGAGATGTTGCCTCTATTGAAGTAGAACTTGAATCGTCAACTTCAGCTGTGGCTTATGTTAGTTTAGCTCATGAATCTAATGAAACTAATATAGTTAAAGTTAAATTTCCTATGGTATATGAGAATGGAGATTGGTTTGTTGATGATATCTATGAGATAGAAGATCGTCGTTCTCTTAAAGAACGACTAAATAAGAATATTAAGTCATTACAAAATGAATTGTCAACTTTAAAATATAAATAAGACATAAATAAAGGAGAAATAATTATGAATGATAAATTAGAACTAGAATATGAAAAAAATATAGAAAAAATGAAAGGTTTTATTAAACCTAATTTTTCTATACGTATTAGTGGACTTACAGAACTTATAGTTTGGGTAGGAGTTTTCTTCCTTGGTGTTTTGTTTATTGGAACTATAATGTTCAGTATCGAATGTAAATATCCTGCATATTATATAGAAGATACAGGTTTTGTAGATATTATTAAGTGGTTATTAGATAATAAAAATAATTTGTTTTTTATAAGAGTAAATCTATTTAATCTAATTTTATCTAATTTAATAATATATTTGGGGTGTTTGGGTGCTATACTATATGATTGGGTATTTGTTTTTATAGAAATATTCTTGCTTTATAGGTTTAAAAAGTTTTATGATGTTTTGTTGCCAGAATTCAAGCTTATTAAGTTTGATAAAATGGGGCTTGTATTTTGGACATTTGTAATAACAGTAGTTATTGCCTATATAGGATTAATTACAGGGTCTGAAATTATAGGTGTGTTTTGTGCAATATGTTTAGTAGTTAGTTTGCTATTAGGAAGTGTGTTTTTTGTACGTTTAAGTAAAGCATGGTCTCAATATAAAGTAATTAAACATTTATCATATATTTGGTGTTTTTACTTTATAGGACAACTTATCGCTTTTATACTTGGCTTATTGGGTATGATTGATATGGTTGATGGAACTATTTTTAAGGTGTCTCTAATAGTTGAAATAATACTATCTATGATTTTCTATATTTATATAGGACAAAAAATGTGTATTCTTGTATATGAAAAGGAAATTGTTGTAAATTCAGTTAAATCTGTAGATCAAGTTCAATCAATAGCAGAAGAGGTAAAATCTGAAGAAGTACAAGCTGATATTGAAGGAAGTGTAGAGGATGAAGAAGATGATGAGTATGATGATGAGAATGATGACGATTTGACAGAGGAAGAAAAAGAGTATATAGAAATCTATCAAGAATTATCTGCACATGGTGAGATAACAGAACGCAAGAAACGTATGCTCGAAAGAGAACGTGAGTCACTTGGTATTTCGGAAGAAAGAGCAAAAGAATTGGAAGAAAATTGTTAAATCCTAAATTTAGTTGTTATGAAAAAAGTAACGAGATTAATGTTAATAGCACTGACCTTGGTTTGCAGTTCTTGTAGTCAGTTAATTTTGTTGCATGAAGATGATATAAAACAACAAATAAAAACAGAAATTACAATGATAGATTACTCTATAAATAAATCAAAAGTATATATAGAGAATAGTTCGTTGATGGATTTGATGTCATTGGTATATGAGGAGAGAGGTTTTGATGAATTTATGGTAAGCCAATATGATGAAGCAAGATTTGTATTTGCTGATGTTTATGCTAATATCTCTGAAAGCGATTTAAATAATAATAAACTTACTTTTGCCGATATTATAGATAAATCTTATAATGATTTAATTTCTGATTCCAGATATAGCAAACGTAAAATAGCAAAAGAAGTGTATAGTATATATAAGAATACTGTGGTTATATTGTCTGAATTTAAGCAAATAAATGATGATACTTGGGAAGTTGTTGAATTGCAAACAGGAATCAAATTTTATGTTCAGTTTAATGATGATGGTACAGTTAGATGTGTAGCAGATGAAATGTCTGTTGCAGATTACGGTGAAAAACTACTTTATTAATTTAATTTATGTAATTATGAAAAATGATAAAAAAAATTTAGTATTAGGTATAGGATATGTTACTTTACTAATAGTTCTAGGGATTTTGATTTTTTCAGGTTGGAAAAAATTATATGTTTCTTTATTTGTAATTGTATGGGTGAATGTATTACATTATATTGCAGGAAAATTTAAAGTAGATGAAGAAGATGTTAATAATACTAATTCTGTTGAACAAGTTAAAGAGTCTAATGTCGACCAAGATTGTGTAGAAGACAATTCTGACGAGTATGAAGATGAAAGCGACGATGAAACTGATGATGAAGAAGAATGTATTGAGGTAACTAAAGAAGAAGCACAATATTTGGAGGAGGTTAAATTCTTTTTGGAAGAAAATAATGGAGTTATTTCTTCTAAAGCAAGGGATATATTACAACGAAAAAGTCAACGTTGGGGCATTTCAGAGGAAAGAGCTAATGAGCTTGAGCAATTGTTTAGTTCTGCTTCTAATACTGATTATACTGACGAAGAAAAAGAGTATATAGAAATCTATCAAGAATTATCTGCAGATGGAGAGATGACAGAACGTAAAAGACGAATGCTTGATAGAGAACGTGAGTTCCTTGGTATTTCAGAAGAAAGAGCCAAAGAATTAGAATCTGAAAACTAATAAGTTATTAGACATCCTCACTCTCAAACCTTTGCCGAAACGGCAAAGGTTTGTTGTTTTTTTTGAGTATTAATAATCAGAATGTCGTAAGTGAGGTCGTTAGTGTAATAGGTAATAAAAATAGTGCTACTTGACGAATCAAATAGCACTATTCTCGGTACAAAAGTTGCCGACTTAAATGAGTCCAGTCAACTTTCGGTAGCAAATTTACTATAAAATGTAGAGAAATCGTACGATAAGGGGAAATTTTGCTTACGAATCAAAAAAGATGAAAAATTTTACAACAGAGTCATATTCTGGCACTGATATTTTTTTATCTTTGTAGAAATTGTAAAAATCATTAATCATGTCGGCATCTGAATTGTTGAAGAAATATATTTGGTTGTTTGAAACTATAAACAACAATGCTCCTATATCGCTCAAAGACTTAATAAAACGCTTCAAAGCGCATTTCAATGGTAGCGAAGAACTTTCTAGGGAAACTTTTTTTAGACACAAACGTGCTATTGAAGAGCTGTTTGGTATAGAAATTGAATACATTAGGAGCAAAGGTGGTTATGTAATAGCAAATAAAGACGATGTTACTGAAAATTCGATGCAACAATGGATATTGCAGACTTTTTCGGTGAGTACTATGTTGTCTGAAAATCAGGATCTTAAGAAACGTATTCTGCTAGAACATATTCCATCAGGTCAACAACATTTGCAACCTATTATGAAGGCAATGCGTGGCAATAAGGTGTTGAAGGTGAAGTATAATAGTTTCAGAAAGGGTAGTGCGATAGAGATGAATATAGAACCTTGGTGTATCAAATATTTTGAACAACGCTGGTATCTCTTTGGAAAGGAATATGGCAAGCCAATGCCAAAAGATTCTAAAGACAATCTGTATTTTCTTGCACTTGATAGGGTTGAAGATTTGGGTGAAACAGAGTTGAAATTTTCAATGCCTAAAAAGTTTGATGCTGAGGAATTTCTAAAAGATTATTATGGAGTGATGCTAGAGGATGATAAACTTTCTATTCAACCTGTGGCTATTTATGTGGATGCAGCACAATGTCCGTATTTGCGCACTGTGCCACTGCATCATTCACAAGTGGAGGTGGAGAGAAAAGAGTATTATTCTATTTTTGAATATTATCTTTGTCCTACATTCGATTTTAGACAGAAACTTTTCTCATTGAGTGATTCTATTGAGGTTCTGGCCCCTAAAGAACTGGCTGATATGATGCGTAAGGATGCCGAGGAAATGGTGCGAGCATACAAATACACAGAGGAGCAGGGAAGTGAGTATAAGTTTAAAGATGAACGAAAGTAAGGAATTTCTCTCCATATTTTACCAAAAATCCGTATCTTAGTAGTCGATTTTTTAAACTATTTTGGGTGAAAGTTCTGAAAAAGATAAAGAAAACAATAAAGAAAACAAGAAATAATTATGAGTTGTTTAGGTAATATACTTTGGATAATCTTTGGTGGTCTTGCGGTAGCTTTGGAATATTTTACTGCAGGCATCGCTTTGTGTTGTACCATTATCGGTATTCCGTTTGGCATACAAATGTTTAAATTGGGGCTAATGTCGTTATTCCCATTTGGTCAACAAACTGTTACTCAGCCATCTGGGAATGGTTGCATCTTTAGTATTTTTAATATACTATGGATGTTTACTGGTGGTCTGGTAATTGCACTTACTCACTTGATTTTTGGTATATTGCTGTGCATCACTGTAGTTGGAATTCCTTTTGGGCTTCAGCACTTTAAACTAATGTCTTTGGCTCTGTGGCCTTTCGGTAAAACACTTGTTTAAAACATAAATGGAATTGCAATAGAAGAGTTAGGGTTTAGACTTATGTGATAAGTGATGGGATTTGTTTTTTACATTTAAAAACTTGCCGTTATCGGCAAGTTTTTGTATATTTGTGGGAGAAATCATTAATAAAGTTTGCCGATAGTATGAAAAAATATATTTCAGTGGCGATGTTTGCCGATAAATATGGCGTAGCAGAACGCACCGTGCGTAATTATTGTGCTAATGGAAAAATAGAAGGAGCTTATTTGATTGGAAAAACATGGAATATTCCTGCAGATGCGGCTTTGCCTGTTAGAAACAAACATAAAGAGCAAGTAATGACATTGCTTGAAGTGTTGCGAGAGCAAAAACAAATGCGTCTCAAGGGTAGTATTTATCATCGCACTCAGATAGATTTGACATACAATTCAAATCATATAGAAGGTAGTCGCTTAACGCACGATCAAACACGTTATATTTTTGAAACTAATACTATAGGCGTAACTGATGACGGTGTAAAGGTAGATGATATTATAGAAACAGTAAATCACTTTAGATGCATTGACTTTATTATAGAGCATGCTATGGATAAGATTTCTGAAGGCTTTATTAAAGAATTGCATTTTCTACTTAAGACTGGTACAACAGATAGTAATAAGGATTGGTTTGCGGTAGGAGATTATAAACGTTTGCCAAACGATGTAGGTGGAATAGAAACCTCTTTGCCAGAATGTGTGGCAGGTGATATAAAACAATTGCTAAAGGAATATAACACTAAAAAGCAGAAATCATTTGATGATTTGTTGGACTTTCATCATCGTTTTGAACAAATTCACCCTTTTCAAGATGGAAATGGCAGGGTGGGACGTCTCATTCTTTTTAAAGAATGCTTAGCAAACAATATTGTGCCATTTATTATTACAGACGAACTAAAAATGTTCTATTATAGAGGACTACAAAATTGGCCTAATATTAAAGGTTTTCTTCGTGATACTTGTCTTACTGCTCAAGACCAATATAAATTATTACTGAATTATTATAGAATTTCCTACTAAACAAAGAAGGAGTTGAGTAGTTCAACTCCTTCTTTGATCAATAAGCCCGGGTTCGAACTCTTATATACATAAAAAAGAAAAAGAGCTTCACTTTGTGAAACTCTTTTTTGGTTGGCGGTGCGGACGGGACTCGAACCCGCGACCTCCGGCGTGACAGGCCGATATTCTAACCAACTGAACTACCGCACCAGGTTTGTTTTGCATTAGGTGTTTCCCTTAATTGCGATGCAAAGATATGACGATTTTTTGGTTCTTGCAAATTTTCTGAGAACTTTTTTTATAAAAAAATGCATTTTAACTAAAAACCACGAAAAATTCAGGAAAATCAAGGAAATTTAGGATGAAATCGGCATTTTTGTAGGTTAAGATTACTTTGTCTGAATCTATTTTGCAGTTCATTTTTGTAAATTCTACACCAATTTCGTCTATCATTTTAAACACAGTTTCTTTAGCACACCAGCAAAGTAGGGCAAATTTTTGTGCTTCTGATGAAAAAATGCCTGTTTGATCTGTATTTTTTGCAAATGAACTTAGAGTATTTAGTTCATCTGGGTGCATAATTTTTTCTGTTACCTTAAAAATTCTGTCGCTTTTGTGCTCAATATCCACGCCCACAGTGTCACTTCCCACAATTACAGCAACAAAATTTTTGGTATGAGAGATAGAAAAGTGCATTCCATCGCAAAAAGGCTTGCCAGAATCGGCATATTTTACCTCTACTTTTTTGCCAACAAGCATTTCCAATAGGTATCTAGAAATAATTCGCTCTTTTTTGCGCACCTCATTAGAAATTCCTTCTAGCTCGTGGTCGTAGTGGTGCTTTGAAAGCTCCATCAACTCTTCTAGAGTTTCGTCTATCTGCCAAATAATGAGCTCAGAATCGTTGATATGTTCTCTAAATACAAGCATTATTTCCAGCGAGTAGTTTCCATTATTTTTACGATATCCTCTGTGATATAGTCCACTACAGGGGCAATAGAGTCTTTATTTGGCCTATTATTAAAGTACAACGCTCCTCGCAAAAAGTGATTTACGCTATCAGTAAGCACAAATTGCACAGCAGAAGCAGTATTGCCCTTTATCTCATAAAGAATGCCGTAGGTTTTATTGTCTTCGTTGACATAAAACTGTTCACTTATAGCATCTGCCTTAAATGCGTGTTTGTAAACAAAGTTGCGAGAGTCTTCAGAAATTTCTCTAAAGTTCTTGTTTACAGGCTTATAACTGAAATAAATTCTTGCATTGTAGTTTGGATAAACTATGTCGAACCATTCCTTGTCTTGTTTGTTTGGAATGATCATAGACAAGTTCTGTGGATATTCAAAACTATAAGGTAGGGTAGAATCGCTTCTCGAATACTCCTTATCTTTTAGGTCTATTCTAAAATATCCTCTTGGTTTTGGGCTGTGTTTCACGCAACTTGTGGAAAACATAGCAGCCAAAACAGCGATTATAATATAAAAAATACTCTTTTTCACTTTATTTTCTTAATAATAATAGTGCCTCGTTACGAGCCATTGGATCATTGTTAAATTTACCTTTAAAGCAGGTGGTGCGAGTTTTTGCACCTGGTTTTTTAATGCCACGAGCAGTCATGCAGCTGTGTTCTGCATCAATAATCACACCCACATCTTCGCTACCTGTAGCAATTTGAATGATTTCTGCTATATCTGTGCCAATGCGTTCTTGAAGTTGAAGTCTTTGACCCACCATTGTGGCAATGCGCGCAATCTTGCTCAGCCCAATAATTCTATCGGTAGGACGATAAATAACAGACACCTTCATATTATACATAAGTGCCATGTGGTGCTCGCAAAAACTAAAGATAGGTATATTCTTCACTATCACGTAGTTACCATTAGAGTCAAACAGGTCTTCTTCTTCGTTGAAGGTTTTTGCATATTTTTCTGCTATCTCTGCATTGGTATAACCGATTCCTCTAAAAATCTCTTCATACATACGTGCCACACGAGTAGGGGTTTCTACAAGTCCTTCTCTATCAGGGTTTTCTCCTATCTCCTTTAATATCTCACGAATGTGATATGCAATTTTTTCTCTGTCCATTATATTGATTTTTATTTTTTTTACACTCCTCTTTTGTTTTTGTCCCAAATGAATTTGTGCAGTTGAAGTTGAAGGCGGACACCATTTAGATTTTCTTTTTTCATTACTTCAACCACGTCTGCAGGCGAAATTTCGCCAAAAACAGTACTGAAAAACACTTGAGTTTTATTTATTAAGTTGTATTCTTTCACCAATGAAACAGCCAATGCCATATCTTTTGCATCGGCAATGACAAATTTATATGCATCGTTTGGTTTCACTGCTGTGAAATTTTCTAAACACATAAGGTGCTCCATTTTGCTTCCTGGTAGTTTGTAATCTACCACAAAGTTTACGTGTCGTCCCACTCGGTATGGTTCAATATTTAAAGAACCATTAGTTTCTATATGAATAGTAACAAAGTCTAGAGCAGAAAGTAGCTCACGAAGGTCTTTTTGTAGTAGGGGTTCTCCACCTGTAATAGTAACGTGTTTCACTCCTGTACTGCGCACATAATCAACTATTTGTGCGACAGAAAGGTCTTCTGTGTAGCTGTATTCCTTTTGTGCATAACAAGTGTCGCACCATACACAGTGAAGGTTGCAACCGGCAAATCTAAGAAACACAGAAAGTGCTCCCGCTGTAGGTCCTTCACCATCGATTGATATAAATTTTTCTACTATTTTCATTCTTTGTAAATACAACTATTAGTTGGTGTCTCAAACAATTCCACCTCCATAATAGGAAGTCCTTTTTCTTTTAGCATATTAAAGATGTGGCGAGACATTTCCTCTACGGTAGGGCGGTATGGCACGAAGCGGATTTCAAAGCTACAAAGACTTGCAGCTACCTCACGTCCGCGTTCGTTGTCTTCAATCACTAATTTGTGGTCGAAATATGTTTCAATTTCTCTTAGCACAGGTTTTATTATACTAAAATCTTCTACCATGCCACGTTTGTGACCTTCGGTGTGAAGCTCTTCTGCTGAAAATTTTACTATAAGGCGGTATCTATGACCGTGAATATTAGCGCATTTACCTTCGTAACCGGTAAGAAAGTGCGCCATATCAAATTGAATTTCGTTCTTAATTATGAACATAGTGTGTTATATTAAAAAAGTTCGTACTTCATAGGCAAATATACCAAAAAGTACGAACTTTATGTCTATAAGCCTAGTTTTGTTTAACGACAGGATGGTCTAAATGAACTGTCGGTGCGCCGCAAGACGCAAAAAATTATTCTTTTAAGTCTAATTTAATTTGTAATTCATCCAATTGCGCTTGGTCAAGACGAGAAGGAGAACCCATCATTACGTCGCGACCAGCATTGTTTTTAGGGAATGCGATACAGTCACGGATGCTGTCAAGCTCTGCAAATAGTGACACATAACGGTCTAGACCGTATGCTAAACCACCGTGAGGAGGAGCACCATATTTAAACGCATTCATCAAGAAACCAAATTGTTCATTTGCTTTTTCTGGTGTGAAACCAAGAATTTCAAACATTTTTTGTTGTAGTTTGCTATCGAAAATACGGATAGAACCACCACCAACTTCAACACCATTGATAACCATGTCGTAAGCATTAGCGCGCACGCGACCTGGGTCTGTGTCTAGATATTGAATATCTTCTGGTTTTGGAGCGGTGAAAGGGTGGTGCATAGCGTAGAAACGCCCTGTTTCCTCGTCCCATTCAAGAAGTGGGAAGTCTACAACCCATAAGCAGCTATATTCGTTGGTTTTCATTAAACCAAGTTGTCGAGCCACTTCTAGACGAAGTTCGCAAAGTTGTTTACGAGTTTTGTTTGCATTGTCGCCACTTAAAATAAGGATTAAGTCTCCTGCTTCTGCGTTCATAGCAGATTTAAGTTCTTGAAGTTTTTCTTGTGTATAGAACTTGTCTACGCTAGATTTTACATTGCCGTCTGCCTCTACACGAGCATAAACCATTCCTTTAGCACCAATTTGAGGACGTTTTACGAAGTCTGTAAGTGCATCAATTTGTTTACGAGTGTATGTTGCAGCACCTTTTGCACAAATACCACCAATGTATTCAGCGCTATCAAATACAGAGAAACCACAACCTTTAAGCACGTCCATTAGTTCTACAAAACGCATTTCAAAACGTGTGTCTGGTTTGTCGCTACCATAATATTTCATAGCATCGTGCCATGTCATACGTGGCATATCTGGTAGGTCGATGCCTTTAATAGTTTTAAATAGGTGTTTGCTAAGACCTTCAAACATTTGGATAACGTCTTCTTGTTCCACAAAAGACATTTCGCAGTCTATTTGAGTAAACTCAGGTTGACGGTCGGCACGAAGGTCTTCGTCGCGGAAACATTTTACAATTTGGAAATATCTGTCCATGCCAGATACCATTAGAAGTTGTTTAAATGTTTGAGGACTTTGAGGTAGGGCATAGAACTCACCTGGATTCATACGAGAAGGAACCACGAAGTCGCGAGCACCTTCTGGAGTAGAACCAATTAAAACAGGAGTTTCAATTTCAAGGAAACCATTGTCGTTTAGGTAACGGCGTGTTTCAAATGCCATTTGATGACGAAGTTCTAGATTTTTACGCACTTTAGCACGACGTAAATCTAGGTATCTATATTTCATACGTAAGTCGTCGCCACCGTCGGTATCATCTTCGATAGTGAAAGGTGGAACTTCAGACGCATTTAGTATATTTAGCTCATTTACAATGATTTCAATGTCTCCGGTAGGGATGTTTTTATTTTTGTTTGTACGTTCGTTTACAATACCTTTCACTTGCAAAACATACTCACGACCCACTTTAGATGCTTTTTCACAAAGTTCTGCATTGGTATCTTCTTCAAATACAAGTTGAGTAATACCAAATCTGTCTCTAAGGTCGATAAAAACCATACCGCCCATTTTACGAGCTTTTTGCACCCAACCTGCTAATGTAACTTCTTGTCCTACATTAGAGATGTTTAATTCTCCACAATTATTTGTTCTATACATACGTATTAAATATAATGTTCAAGACTGCAAATTTAATTAAAAATATCATAATAACAGACAATATTTTTACCATAAAACATACATTTTAATAATATAGCCCCAAACTAAGCAATATTTTTACTATTTTTGCGATTATTTTTATAAAGAACATTCAGATTTTATGAAAAAATCAATAATTATATCGCTGTTTTGCCTATTATTTTGCCTGTCGGCTAATGCAAAATTCTCATTCTCTGGCGTGGATAATATAATAGGTATAAATCAAGAAAATATCGACACTGTTTTGGTGGCAGAAACTACAGAAAATCTGTTGCTTAAGTTTTCTGTGGAAGATACTTCTACAATCAAATGGTACACATATGTTAAAGGTGCAGAAGAACTTTCTTTGGTAAAAACAGACGAGGGTGTAAAAGAGTCTACTTTGGAGGCTGTGTCTGAACCTTCTATTGGTTATGCAGTATCTGTAAATGACGGAAAAATGAATTGGGCTTGGGTGTTTGACCACTCAAAACATAATCTTGATTTAGGTGAAATATCTGTAAATACAGAATTGTTAGATAGATGTAAATTTTATCAATTAACCTTTGATATTCAAGCAGATAAATTTCTTTATGATACATTAGGTCACGATAGAGCTGCTTTTGAAGTGGAGCGCGAGTTTACACTTTCATACGACTCTACCTATTATGCTGATGGAAGTTGGCTTTCAGATAGTATAGCATATACCATACCTTTTGTGTCTGATTTTTCTGTGCCATCTCCTTTAATGCCAACTACTTACAAACTTATAGGTGATAATTTCTTAATAAATTGGAATAAACAATTAGAGGTGGAAACCGAACTTATAGAATCATATGCAATTACAGTGGAAAATGAGTATTCTATAAGAGTGAGAGAAGACGCTACTAATGAATTGAATAAAGATAATTCTACAGAAACAAAACTTAGTGGTTCTGCACCTTTAAATATAGAACTTATCAATAATGCTTCACCATCAGCATTCTTTTTTGATTGGTGTATTTCTACAGATAAAGAGTTTAATTCTTGCAATATTAGTGCTTCAACAAAAGATTTTAGATATACTTTTGATAAACAAGGAACTTACTATATCAAATCTGAAGTGACAAATTCTTTGATGTCAGAAGATTCATTAAAGAATTGTATGGCAACTAATACAATAATAGTAGAAGTTTTAAATTCTAAACTAGATATTCCTAATGTATTTTCTCCTAATGGCGATGGTAAAAATGATGAATTTAAAGTAGCATATCAGTCTTTAACCACTTTCCGCGCCAGAGTTTATAGTATTCACGGCAGACTTCTTCATGAATGGACTGATCCAGCTCAAGGGTGGGATGGTACCATCAATGGTAATCCAGCTGCAGAAGGAACTTACTTTTATATAATAGAGGCAACTGGTGATGATTATAATGATGAGGGAAAGCAGGTTGAGTATTTCGAAAGAGGAGATATAAATCTTTTAAGATAATATTGATTTTAAAGAGCTGTACTCTTTAGAATTCTTGGATTTCGAAGTCTGAAATTTTGCCGTTATCGAGGGTGAAACGAACTACTGTTCTTACCTTGTGAAAACCATAAATGCCAGCGGCGCCAGGGTTTACGTGAAGTAGATTTAAAACCTTGTCGTTCATTACTTTAAGAATGTGCGAATGTCCAGAAATAAAAAGATTGATATTTTCACTTCGCAATCTATTAATAATGTTTTTAGCATATTTGCCTGGGTAGCCTCCTATATGGGTTAGAAGAACATTAAATCCCTCCACATTAAAGACCAAAACTTCAGGAAGCATAGCCCTAAGAGGGTGCCCATCTATGTTGCCATACACAGCACGAACAGGTTTAATTTCAGAAAGTTTATTGTAGATTTCAAGCGAACCTATATCGCCCGCGTGCCAGATTTCATCGCAGTCAGAAAAAAAACGTGCGTATCGGTCGTCCCAATACGCATGTGTATCTGATATAAGTCCTATCTTTTTTATTTTACGCTTTTTTTATCGTTGTTTGCAGGAGCAGTAGGAGCAGGGGCTGCTTTCTTAAGGTCTTCACCCATCACACAAGTACCGTTGAATTCTGCTTTTTGTTCTATTTCTAGAATATTTGTTTGGATTTTACCTCTTATTTTACCAGTAGATTTAAGTGAAAGAGTGTCTTTTGCTTTTACTTCACCTTCTACGGTGCCCATAATGTCTACGTTTACTGCATCAATTGTACCAATCAATTTACCTTCGCCACCAATAATTATTCTACCATCAGATTTAATTTCGCCTTCGATAGTGCCATCGATACGAAAATCACCTTTAGTAATAATTTCACCTTTTACGATAGTATCTTTTGCAATAACGTTATGTGATGTATTTAAAATTTCTGTTTTAGACATGATATTTAGTATTTAATAGGTTTAACTTTAAAGAAAAAAAGGAAAGGCGATCTGCATCGCACCGCTCAACCAATGTACCCTTGCTGCGGTCAAGCCCTGGGGGATTAAAAGGGAGCTGGTCGTGCAGAACCTTTCCGAGCACAAAGGTATATTATTTTTATTTATCTACCAAATTTTATTCTCCACTTTTTTACAAGATTTATTTTCCTAAAATAACTCCTAATTGCCTAACGGCGATTGTTGGCTTCGCTCGGCATAATCAAAACAAGTTTTGCCTCTGCTCTCACTTGCACAACAATTCCTAACTTTTCTTTATAACTTACTATTAAAATATTTGCAATTTATATCTTATTTCACTAATTTTGTGAAAATTTTTAAAGAATTCTTTTTTATAAACATGAACGAAATAAATTTATTGAACAGAGCTGCGGATAACATTCGTATTTTATCTGCTGCTATGGTAGAGAAAGCTAAGTCTGGTCACCCTGGTGGAGCTATGGGAGGTGCAGACTTTATTAATGTATTGTATTCTGAGTTTCTTACTTTCGACCCAGATAGACCAACTTGGGAAAACCGCGACCGTTTCTTTCTAGACCCAGGTCACATGTCACCAATGTTGTATTCTCAACTTGCGTTGATTGGAAACTTAAATATGGATGATATTCGTTCATTCCGTCAATGGGGAAGTCGCACACCAGGTCACCCAGAGGTAAACTTTGAGTTAGGTGTTGAAAATACATCTGGTCCTCTAGGTCAAGGTCACACTATGGCTGTTGGTGCAGCTATCGCAGAACGCTTCCTTGCTGCTCGTTTTGGTGAATGGACTAAACATAAAATTTATACCTTCATTTCAGACGGTGGTATTCAAGAAGAAATTTCACAAGGTGCAGGTCGTATTGCAGGTCTTTTAGGTTTGAGCAACCTAATTATGTATTACGACTCAAATGATGTACAACTTTCTACTTTCGTAAACGAAGTTACATCAGAAGATACAGCAATGAAATATCAAGCATGGGGCTGGAACGTTATTACAATCAATGGTAACGACGCTGCAGAAATTCGTGCTGCGCTTAAAAATGCAAATGAAGAAACCGAGCGTCCAACACTTATTATCGGTAAAACTATTATGGGTAAAGGTGCTATGGGCCCTAACGGTGAAAGCTTTGAAAACAAAGTTTCTACACACGGTCAACCTCTAGGTGCTGCAGGAGCTTCTATTGCAAACACTATTACAAACTTAGGCGGCGATGCTGAAAATCCATTTGTTATTTTCCCTGAAGTAGCTGAAATGTACGAAAATCGTAAAAACGAACTTCGTAAAATTGTTGCTGCTCGTCATGCTGAACAAGCAGAGTGGGAAGCTGCAAATCCAGCACTTGCTAAAAAATTCCATGATTTCTACAACAAAAATCTTCCTGATATAGATTATGCTGCTATTGAACAAAAAGCTGACCAAGCAACACGTTCAGCATCTGGTTCAATGCTTGCATTATTCTCAGAAAAAATTGAAAATATGGTAGTTTCATCTGCCGACCTTTCAAACTCTGACAAAACAGAAGGATTCTTAAAAAATAGCAAACCATTCAAAAAAGGTGACTTCTCTGGTGGATTCCTACACGCAGGTGTAAGTGAGCTAACTATGGCTTGTATTATGAACGGTATGGCACTACACGGTGGTATCATCCCAGTTTGCGGTACATTCTTTGTGTTCTCAGACTATATGAAACCAGCATTCCGTATGTCTGCTCTTATGCGTCAACAAGTAATTTATGTGTGGACACACGACGCATTCCGCGTGGGTGAAGATGGTCCTACACACCAACCAGTGGAACATGAATTACAAGTTCGTTTAATGGAGTCGCTTAAAAACCATAAAGGCAAAAATTCTATGCTTGTACTTCGTCCTGCAGACGTAGATGAAACCACTGTGGCATGGAAAATGGCTCTTGAAAACCAAGATACTCCAACAGCACTTATTCTTTCTCGTCAAAACGTGAAGAGCTTACCACGTAAAGATAAATATAATGAATCTTTAGGTGCTACAAAAGGTGCATATGTGGTTAAAGATAGCGAAGGAACTCCAGATGTTATCTTGTTGGCTAGTGGTTCAGAAGTTTCTACATTATTTGCTGCAACAGAACTTCTAGAGTCTCGTGCAAACTTAAATGTACGTATCGTATCTGTGCCAAGTGAAGGTTTATTCTTCTCTCAACCAGATAGTTACATCCGTAGTGTGATAGATTACAACTTACCAATCTTTGGTCTAACAGCTGGTCTTCCACTAAGTATGCAACGTCTAGTAGGTCTTAACGGTAGAGTATTTGGTTTAGATCACTTTGGTGATTCTGCTCCATAC
The DNA here is from genome assembly GCA_045612225.1 of Candidatus Enterocola sp. Lineage (GTDB taxonomy): Bacteria > Bacteroidota > Bacteroidia > Bacteroidales > Paludibacteraceae > Enterocola. Next base: position 1,955 of record JAZKYP010000016.1, on the reverse strand, counting down.
ACAGTACTTGATGAAAAATTTGGTTTCAATGCAGAAAACATTTACAATCAAGTAATGGAATATCTTTCTACACAAAAGTAAATGAGTTTAATAACTATAATTTTACTATCAGTTGCTCTGGCTATGGACTGTTTCGCAGTTTCAATAAGCCAGAGCGCTTGTTTTAAACGCCCTCATTGGAGAAAATGGTTGTTTATGGCAGTGTCGTTTGGTCTTTTCCAAGGTATGATGCCACTTATGGGATATTATGTAATGCAACTGTTTTCTGATATTATTACTGCATACGACCATTGGTTGGCATTTATTATTTTAGGCTTTTTAGGAGCTAGAATGATAAAAGAAGACCTGGTAAATGATGAAAAAGACGAGGCTGATGAGTGTGTTTGTCGTTTGAAATACAAAAAAATACTTGTGCTTGCTGTTGCTACAAGTATTGATGCACTTGCCACAGGAGTGGTATTTTTGCCATGCCCAGACAGACTTTTATTGGGTGTTAGCTGCATAGCTTTAGTAAGTTTTGTACTTTCACTAATAGGCACTCAGATAGGTTTTTATATTGGTAAACGTTTTTCGTTTAAGTGGGGTGTGTTGGGAGGCGTTATTTTAATACTTATAGGCACAAAAATATTGATAGAACATACTTGTTTTTAATAAAAAAGTTGTATCTTTGTGCGTTCAAAAAGACTTCGTAGCTCAGTTGGTAGAGCAATTGACTCTTAATCAATGGGTCGAGGGTTCGAGCCCCTCCGAGGTCACAAAAAAAGATAGTCGTAGACTATCTTTTTTTTGCTTCACACCAAAGCTCCTCCATTTCTTCAAGAGTCATCTCTTTAAGCAATTTTCCTTGCTCAGATGCCTTAGATTCCATATAGTTGAAGCGATTAATAAACTTCTGATTGGTGCGTTCAAGTGCGTTTTCTGGGTTTACGCCATATAGGCGTGCTGCATTTATGATGCTAAACATTAAGTCTCCAAATTCCTTTTCAAGATCTAAAGTAGGTGAGTTAGACTTCATTTCTGCTTCCACCTCAGCCACTTCTTCTTTTACTTTTTCCCAAACATCAGCTTTGTCTTTCCAATCGAAACCTGCACTTCTGGCTTTGTCTTGAATTCTCCATGCTTTTATCAAACTAGGCAAAGATTTTGGCACACCGCCCAAAGTTGTCTTGTTTTTACCCTCTCGTAGCTTCAAAATTGCCCATGAACGCTCCACCTCTTCTGAATTTTTCGCCTCAGCAGAGCCAAAAATGTGCGGATGGCGGTATATTAACTTGTCACACAGAGAGTTACATACATTTTCGATGTTAAACTTTTTTTGCTCTTCTGCGATTTTTGAGTAAAATAATATATGAAGTAGCACATCGCCAAGTTCAATTTTCAATTCTTCATCATTTTCAGCAATAATTGCATCTGTTAGTTCGTAACATTCTTCTATAGTAAGAGGGCGTAGTGACTCATTTGTCTGTTTTCTGTCCCATGGGCATTCATTACGAAGTCTATCTAAAACTTCTAGGGTTCTCTTAAATGCTTCAAGTTTCTTTTCCATATTGTGTAAATTTTGTCTCTTATATAATAAGGTGTAGTTTTTTTACTACAATCACAAAGTTAGCAAAATTTTGCAAGAATAGGAGATGGGGCGTAAAAATTGACAGAAAAATAAGATGCAAATTTTAATATGTTGAGATTTTTATGAAAAATAGGGTAGGGAATGAGTTTACAAATGTTGGGTAATTTTTAATACAAACGTAAATTAAGTAGGAAATGTTATTTATTTACAAGTGTAAAATGTAAATTTCACACGTATTTTATTACAATATAATATGGGATGACAAGATTACTACATTTGTGTTGTTACATAAATAAATTGTAATAAATATAAAATAAAAGTTAATATAAATACCTTAAACTCAGTATTTTAAATAATTTTAGTTAAAGTAAATTATTAATATTTCCAG
>JAZKYP010000015.1:0-101773 GCA_045612225.1 Candidatus Enterocola sp. | reverse complement strand
TTGTGCTGAGAAAAAATTTTGTACCCTGGCAGAGAGCAAAGAAAAAGATATTACTGTTTCTGATACGAACCCTGAGGCTTATAGCATTGGCGAGGAGGTAAATATTATTACACAGAAACGTCAAGTGTTCACTGCGGTGCTTTGGGCATACGTTTTACCACTTGTGTTGTTGTTTGCAGGCGTGGGATTGGGAAGCGTTTTAGAATTTACAGAAGTACACTCTGCCCTACTTGGCTTACTTGCCGTGGCTGTTTATTATGTATTTCTGTTTGCAATAAATAAGATATTAAGTAAAAGTTTAGAATTTAAAATAAGTAAACTTAGATGAATATAATTTTAATTTCACTAATTGTGTTGGGTTCCATAGGAATTGTAGCCGCTGTAATCCTATTTTTCGTGGCTAAAAAGTTCTATGTTGAAGAAGACCCTAAGATTTCAGAGATTGAAAGTGTGCTTCCTGGAGCAAACTGCGGTGGTTGTGGATTCGCCGGCTGCAAAAACTTTGCAACGGCTTGTGTTTCTGCTACCGAACTTGGCGATTTAAGATGTCCTGCGGGAGGAAATGATGCAATGAACGCCATTGCACAAATTTTGGGAGTAACGGTGGCAGAAACCAAGCCTAAAGTGGCAGTGCTACGCTGTGCGGGCACCTGTGCTGTTCGTCCACGCATCTCTCACTACAACGGCGTGCAATCTTGTGCCATTGCCACTGCCACTTTTGCCGGCGAAACTGGCTGCTCTTTCGGATGCTTAGGATATGGAGATTGCGCAAAAGTATGCTCTTTCGGTGCTATTACAATAAATAAAGAAACAGGACTAGCAGAAATAGACGAAGACAAATGTACTTCTTGTGGTGCTTGCGTAAAAGCTTGTCCAAAAGGCATACTAGAGTTGAGATATAAAGGTCCTAAGAGCAGAAGAATTTATGTTTCTTGTGCAAACAAAGACAAAGGAGCAAAAGCTCGCAAAGCTTGCGCTGCAGCATGTATTGGTTGTGGTAAATGTGTGAAAGAATGTGCTTTCGGCGCCATTACAGTAGAAAACAACTTAGCTTATATAGACAACAACCTTTGCCGTTTGTGCAAAAAATGTGTGGCTGCTTGCCCTACAGGTGCTATACAAGCGTTAAACTTCCCAGTAATTAAGAAAGATGAAAACATTTAAGATAGGTGGTGTTCACCCACACGACAACAAACTAACTGCTCACAAGAGCATTATCACCTTAGATGCACCTAAGGAAGCTGTTTTCCCTTTGGAACAACACATTGGTGCACCTGCAAAACCTATTGTAAATGTAGGTGATAGAGTGAAAACTGGTCAAATGATAGCAGAATCTGCTGGTTTTGTTTCAGCTCCTGTACATAGTTCTGTTACTGGTACTGTAACCAAAATTGCAGAATTTACAGACCCTCAAGGCTTTGCTAAACAAGCCATTTATATTAAGGCAGAAGAAAAAGATGAATGGGCAGATGGTATTAATATTTCTGACGAACTTGTTAAAAATACTTCTTTAGAGCCTAAAGAAATTATCAAAAAAATTGCTGATGCAGGTATTGTAGGTCTTGGCGGCGCTTGTTTCCCTACTCATGTAAAACTTACCCCTCCTGCCGACTGCAAAATTGATAGCCTTATTATCAATGCTGTGGAATGTGAACCTTATCTTACTCACAACCACAGACTTATGCTAGAAAAAGCGGGCGAAGTAATTATTGGTACTCGCCTTATTATGAAGGCTTTAGGCATAGACAAAGCATATATCGGCATAGAAAGCAACAAGATGGACGCAGTGAAACGCTTAAGAGAAACTGCAGAAAAACTTAGCGATTTCGTACATATTATAGAGGTAGTTCCACTAAAAATGAAATATCCTCAAGGTAGCGAAAAACACCTAATTCAAGCTATCACTGGCAGAGAAGTAAAGAGTGGTGCTATTCCTGCTTCTGTGGGCGTGGTAGTGCAAAACGTGGGTACTGCATTTGCTGTATACGAGGCTGTTCAGTTTAACAAACCTCTTATCGACCTATTCATGACCGTTACTGGTAAGAGCATGACAGAGGGTGGCAACTTCAGAGTGCGCATGGGTACTTCTATGAACGATGTGCTTACTATGGTGGGCGGTATTCCTGCTGACGCAGAAAAAGTGATTGGCGGTGGCCCAATGATGGGACGTTGTATCTCAAACCTAGACACTCCTATTACTAAAAGAAGTTCTGCAATTCTTTGCCTTGAAAAGCAAGAAACCGTGCGTGAAGACGTTTTAGACTGTATTCGTTGTGGTAAATGTATAGGTACTTGCCCTATGGGACTTGAGCCTTACCTACTTGCAAAACTTACAGAAATAGAAGATTGGAGCTGCCTTGAAGAACATTATATTATGGACTGTATAGAATGTGGTTGTTGTACATTTACTTGTCCTTCTCACAGACCACTTCTAGACTATGTTCGCTATGGCAAATTTAAAGTTGGATGTATCATTCGTAATAGAAAATAATTATGAGTAAATATACAGTAGCACCTGCTCCACACGTTCATGGTGGAGATTCTGTTCAGAAAAATATGCTAAATGTAATTTTAGCGCTTATGCCTGCATTTTTAGCTGGTATTTACTATTTTGGCACTGGCGCCATAGTAGTTTCTGGCATTGCAATACTTTCTTGCGTGGCATTTGAATGGTTGATAACCAAGTTTTTACTTAAAAAAGAGGTTCAAATTTTCGATTGTTCTGCCATTCTTACTGGTATGCTTCTTGGTATGAACCTACCTTCTTCACTTCCTTGGTGGATGGTGGTAATTGGTTCTCTTATTGCCATTGGCATAGGTAAAATGAGTTTCGGCGGACTAGGAAACAACCTTTTCAACCCTGCACTTGTGGGTCGCGTATTCCTACTTATCTCATTCCCTGCAGCAATGACCACTTGGCCTATTCCTGCAGCCCTATCATTCGACTCATCTGTAGATGCACTTACAGCTGCCACCCCACTTGCATATATTAAAGAAGGTATATTTACCACATTCACAGAAATGGAAATGTTCCTAGGTAATATTGGCGGTAGCTTCGGTGAAACTTGTAGTGCGGCACTTATTCTAGGCCTTATCTACCTACTTGCCACTCGCACCATTACATGGCACATACCTGTGAGCATTATTGCTACTGTGATTATTTTCACAGGCATTATGCACGCGGTAGACCCTTGCACATACGCATCTCCACTACTTCATATCACATCTGGTGGTCTGCTACTTGGTAGTATTTTTATGGCAACAGACTACGTAACCTCTCCAATGACAAAAACTGGTCAACTTATTTTCGGTTTCGGTATTGGTGTTATTACCGTGGTTATCCGTCTTTTCGGTTCTTATCCAGAAGGTATTTCATTTGCAATTCTTATTATGAATGCTGTGGTACCATTAATTAATCGTTATATTCGTCCTAAACGTTTCGGAGCAAAATGAAAAAGATAGAATCTACATTTATTAATATGTTAGTGTCACTGCTAATGGTTTGTCTAGTTTCTGCTGGACTCCTTGCTGGTGTTTATGAACTAACAAAGGCAGATATTGCTAAAGCAGAACAAAACAAACAAGAAAATGCGCTTAAAGGCGTACTTCCTGAGTTTGACACTATTAAAACCGATAGTATCAACGGTGCTCCTGTGTTTAAGGCATTTAAAGGCAACCAATATGTGGGTGTGGCAACAATTGCTAGCGCAATGGGCTTCTCTGACCAAATTATTATTATGGTTGGTTTAGACAAGGCTAACAATATTGTAAACTACGAAGTGCTTTCGCAAAAAGAAACTCCTGGTTTAGGTACAAAATGTGTGGATTGGTTTAAAAATCAAATCAATGGTAAACGCATAGATACAGACTTTAAGGTAAAACAAGATGGTGGCGATGTGGATGCTATTACCGCTGCTACAATATCTTCTCGTGCATTCCTTAACGCAGTAGAAAACGCAAGCGAAACTCTTCTACAAGAAGAAGACGATGACACAGACGCAGTAACTTCTGCTACAGAACTTGAAGTGGATGGTACTACAGCAGCAACAGAACTAGAAATGGAGGTGACCAATGAATAAACTAAAAATACTTTTCAACGGCATTTTAAAAGAGAACCCAACGTTCATTCTTTTACTTGGTATGTGTCCAACACTTGCCACCACTACCTCTGCTATCAATGGCCTTGGTATGGGTCTTGCCACAGCAAGCGTGTTATTGTGTTCAAACGCAGTAATTTCACTAGTTAAAAAACTTATTCCAGATAGTGTACGTATTCCTGCGTTCATCGTTATTATTGCATCGTTCGTTACTATCGTAGAACTTTGCTTAAAAGCTTGGGCTCCAGCCATTTCAGACAGTCTTGGTCTGTTTATCCCACTTATTGTGGTAAACTGCATTGTACTGGGTCGTGCAGAAGCATTTGCTGCTAAAAATTCTGTTTTAGACTCTGCTCTAGACGGTCTTGGCATGGGACTTGGCTTCACCCTTTCACTTACTGTGATTGGTGCTATCAGAGAGTTCCTAGGCAGTGGACATATCTTTAATATTAGCATTTATCCAGAAGATTATAGTATGCTAATATTCATTTTAGCTCCTGGTGCTTTCATTGTATTAGGTTTATTAATGGCAACAATTCAACACTTTAAAAATAAATAATTATGAGTTACTTTCTAATATTTATTTCTGCAGTTTTTGTAAATAATATAGTGCTATCTCAATTCCTTGGGATTTGCCCTTTCCTTGGCGTTTCTAAAAAGTTAGACACAGCCATGGGTATGAGTGCGGCAGTGGCATTCGTTATGGTGCTTGCTACACTTTGCACATTCCTTATTCAAAACTATGTGCTAGTGCCTCTAGAAATAGGATTTATGCAAACTATTGTATATATCCTTGTAATTGCGGCTCTTGTGCAAATGATAGAAATCATCTTAAAGAAGATTTCTCCTGCACTTTATCAAGCTCTAGGGGTGTTCCTACCACTTATTACCACAAACTGTACCATTTTAGGTGTTGCAATTTTAGTAATTCAAAAGAATTTCTCTCTTATCGAGAGTCTATTCTTTGCACTTTCTACCTCAATAGGTTTTGGACTTGCTCTTATCCTATTTGCAGGACTACGTGAACAACTTCGTTTTTCATCACTTCCAAAAGCAATGCAAGGCACACCAATTGCTCTTATAGTAGCTGGTCTGCTTGCCATGGCGTTTATGGGATTTTCAGGAGTAGCGTAATATGGAAATTATTTTAAAATATTTCAAAGGGCTATCTGAAGAGCAAATTGCTCAATTTAAACAATTAGAAGCCCTATATACCGATTGGAACTCAAAAATCAATGTTATTTCACGCAAAGACATTGACAAACTATACCTACATCACGTGCTTCACAGCATGGTGATTGGTAAAATTTTGCCTTTCCAAGACGGAAGCAAAATCATTGATATAGGTACTGGCGGTGGTTTCCCTGGCATTCCACTAGCTATTTTGTTCCCAAATTGCGAGTTTACCCTACTCGATTCTGTTGGCAAAAAAATCAAAGTGGCTTCTGAAGTAGCAAATGCAATTGGTCTTAAAAATGTTCGTTTTGTAAACGACCGTATGGAAAACGAAAAAGGTCTTTACGACTTTGCAGTGAGCCGTGCAGCTATGAATCTTACCGACCTTGTAAAAGTTTGCAAGAAAAACATTAGCAAAACCGACAAAAATGCTCTTCCAAATGGTCTTATCTGCCTAAAAGGCGGTGAAATGACAGAAGAACTTAAACCATACAAAAAGCTTGCTTCTGTGTACGAACTTACCGAGTTCTACAAAGAAGAATATTTCCAAACCAAAAAAGCAGTGTACCTGCCACTACGTTAGTTAGGAGTTATGCTAGTTAAAACATTTGTAACAAACCCAATTCAAGAAAACACATATTTGCTTATCGACGAAGCAAGCAAAAAATGTGTGGTAGTAGATGCTGGTATTCTTTACGACTACGAGGAAAAAGAATTTAGCAACTACCTAGAAACCAATGGATTGGAACTTGTGGCAGCGCTTAACACTCACCTACACCTAGACCACTGCTTTGGCAACGATTTTTTGTATAAAAAATATGGAATTAAGGCGAAAGCCGACAAAAAAGAAGAAAGCAACTTGAATATGCTAAAATCATACGCCCAAGTCTTTGGCATTCCATACCATGGCGACATTCAAGAGCTTGATTCATACCTAAACGACGGCGATGAAATTACATTTGGTGAAACTACATTGCGTGTAATTTCTGTGCCAGGTCATAGCGCAGGAGGAGTTGGTTTTTACAATGAAAAAGACGGCATTTTAATTATTGGCGACAGCCTATTTAAAGGAAGTATCGGTCGTACAGACCTTCCTGGCGGCGACTATGCCACTCTTATTTCATCCCTAACCAAACGCATCATGACCCTACCAGAAAACACCATTGTTTACCCTGGCCACGGTCCATCCACCACCATCGCCGAAGAAAAAATCTACAATCCTTATTTATAAATAAGTTTACTCTCTCTTCCCCAAGAGCGAATAACGAGCGAATCTGACACTACCATAGAGGCGGTGGCAAAGGCATCGGCTTCCATGCAAGTTGGAGCAATAATGGTAGCACTTACAATATTGTTTACGGCAGGGCGACCAGTGCGAGGATCTATTGTGTGACCCACCATGCCATCTTCGGTATAATAAAACTGTCTGTAATTTCCAGAGGTAGCCACAGCGCAGTTTGTAATCTCCATCACTTCAGCCACAGCAGCATCAGATGTATTTTCTGGTTTGCTCACTCCCACTCTCCACTTTGTACCTCTAGGACTTACACCAGACACAACAAGTTCACCACCTATATCCACCATAAAGTTTTCACAACCTTGGCTACGCAAATATTCTGCCACAAGATCACAAGCATAACCTTTTGCAATAGCAGAAGCATCTAGTTTTATGCGAGGGTCTGCCTTTACTAGTGTAGAATCTTCAATCCACACCTTTTTATATCCAACGAACTGCATTATGCTATCCACCTGAGAGGCAGAAAGCCATTTTTTATCGCTAGAAGGGTCGAAACCAAATCCCCAAGCATTTACAAGTGGAGCTACTGTAATATCAAAAGCACCACCAGTAATAGCAGAAATCTCTTGAGCTTTGTTAAACATATTAATAAACAAAGTATCTAGCACCACAGGTTTGTTTGCATTCACTTTTGAAATCACAGAAGTGCTATCAAAAGTAGAAAGTGATTTGTTTACCCTTCCCATAACTTCACGCATGCCTTGGGTTAAATCTTCTCTCGCCTGGTATGTAATGGCATAATAAGTACCGAACACCTTTCCCGCAGACTTTCTATACTCCATTCTACCACAAGAAAGAAGCGTAAAAGCTAAAAGCACAGCTATTATTAGTCGTTTCATTTTTTATCAAATTTATGACAAAGGTACACAAAAAATCGTTAACTTTGCAAGATTGTAACGGACAATGATTAGCCCCGAGCCATTCGACCCTTATTCCCTGACGGTCATCAACACGTCGACAAGCTCAGGGACCGCAAGGAAACACAAACAAAATAATCATAAAAAAATATCAGATGTTAACGTATTTATATCTAATAGCAGGTCTATTATTACTTATCGCAGGAGGCAACTATCTTGTGAAAGGTGGCGTGGCTGTTGCCAAACGTTTTAAAGTACCTACACTTATTATTGGTATGACCATTGTGGCATTTGGCACATCGTCTCCTGAGTTTATAGTTTCACTTCAATCAGCACTTCAAGGACACTCAGAAATGAGTATCGGTAATGTGGTGGGCTCAAACATTGCAAACATTGGTCTTATACTTGGTATCACAGCATTGATACTCCCAATGGCAGTGAATAGAACCTCTGTAAAGATAGACGTTCCATTTATGATTTTCTGTTCTCTGCTATTTTACATATTAGCACAAGATAGCGTTATTAGTCGTTGCGAAGGATTGATATTTGTAGTTTTAATTATACTATTCACATTACTTTCAATATACAAAGGAAAGAAAGATGCCAAAGCAACAGTTCAAGCAACACCACCTGCAGAAGAACCTGTTAAGGAAGAAACTCCAAAGGAAAAAGACCTTAATATGATAAGTGCCATTATTATGATTGTGGCATCTTGTGCGGCTCTTACCGTGGGTGCTAATTTGCTTATCGATTCTGCTGTGAGTATAGCTAAAGACTTTGGTGTTTCTGAAAGAGTTATCTCTGTTACCCTAGTGGCATTTGGCACTAGCATACCAGAACTTGCCACCTCAATTATGGCAGCAATTAGAAAAGAAAACGACATTGCCATTGGCAACGTTGTTGGCTCAAATATTTTCAATATTCTATTTGTTATTGGCTGTTCTGCCCTTATCACCCCAATCGAAAACTTCGACTTTGCATCATTTAGTTTCGACTTCTATTGGATGATAATCTTTGTAGCAATACTTGCCCTAACAGTGATACCATTTGAGAGAATCGTTAAGAAAATCAAAGACGAAAAAGTCTATTCTATAATGACTAGATTCGAAGGCATCTGCATGGTGGCCGCATACATAGTTTACGTTATTTTATTATTGAACTAATGGAAAATAAACAAGAGAAAATAGATAAAAGATACATGAGAATGGCATACGTGTGGGCTGAAAACTCATACTGCCAACGCCGTCAGGTGGGTGCCATTTTGGTAAAAGACAGAATGATTATTTCTGATGGTTTCAATGGCACACCTTCTGGCTTTGAAAATGTGTGTGAAGACGACGATTTCAAGACAAAACCTTACGTATTACACGCAGAGGCAAATGCCATAACAAAAGTGGCTCGCTCACACAACAATAGCGACGGCGCTACTATTTATGTAACCACATCTCCTTGCATTGAATGTTCTAAACTTATTATTCAAGCAGGCATTGTGCGCGTGGTTTACTCAGAAGAATATCATGTAACAGATGGCCTAGACCTACTTAGAAGAGCAGGCGTAGAAGTTTGTCACCTACCACTTAAAGAAAATGAAAAATAGATTACCTATCATAGCATCATTGGCTTTAGCTTTAGGCGTGTTGCTCGGAGTTATGCTTCCTAAAGAAAATCAGGCGGCTAATGCAAATGCACCTATCACTGAAAACCAAGTTTCTTTTCCATCTGCTAGCAATAATTTCAACAAGTTGAATTATGTGCTAATGCTACTTAAATCTATGTATGTAGATTCTATCAAAACAGATGAACTTACAGAGAAAATTATTCCAATGGTTTTGGAAGAACTAGACCCACATAGCACATACGTGCCAAAGGAAGAAGCTGAAATGGCAAACGAGGAGCTTGAAGGTAGTTTTAGCGGTATTGGTGTGCAATTCAACATACAAAACGACACCGTTATGGTGGTAGATGTAATTGCAGGTGGTCCTTCTGAAAAGGTTGGCATTATGCCAGGCGACCGCATAATAGAGGTAAACGACAGCACTTTTGTAGGTAAAAATATTAATAACAACAAAGTTCTAAAAACACTTCGAGGCGAAAAAGGAACTAAAGTAAATGTTGGTATTAAACGTAATTCTAGTGCAGAAACACTATATTTCACTATAACTCGTGGCGACATTCCTGTAAACAGTGTAGATATTGCATATGCTCTTACTCCTAAAATAGGTTACATTAAAGTGAGCCGTTTTGGTGCAAACACCTACAACGAGTTTGTTACAGAACTTACCAAACTAAAAAAACAAGGCTGTGAAGAATTTATGATAGACCTAAGATACAATTCTGGTGGTTATCTTCACGCAGCTATTAAAATGATAAACGAGTTCCTTGAAAAAGGTGAACTTATAGTTTATACCGAAGGTAGAAGTTACCCAAGAGAAGACGCTATTGCCAATGGCAAAGGTATGTTTAAAAATGTGCCTGTTTGCGTGCTAATTAACGAGTGGTCTGCTTCTGCTAGTGAAATTTTTGCTGGTGCAATCCAAGACCAAGACCGTGGCATTATTGTTGGTCGTAGGTCGTTTGGTAAAGGTCTTGTTCAACAACAAGTGCCTCTTTTCGACGATTCACAAGTGCGCATAACTATTGCTCACTACTACACTCCTTCTGGTAGAAGTATTCAAAAACCATACGAGGGCGGCAATCTAGAAGAGTATGAAAAAGACCTTCTAAACCGCTATGAGCATGGTGAGTTCTTCTCTTCTGATAGCATTGTGGCTGGCGACAGCATTAAATACTATACCAAAAATGGTCGTGTAGTATATGGCGGTGGTGGTATTATGCCAGACTATTTCGTGCCACAAGACACCACTGGTCACACTCCATACTACACCGAAGCACAAAACAAGGGTTACACCTATAGTTTTGCATTCCAATATGCCGACAAAAACAGAGACACACTTAAGAAGTTTAAGGAATATACAGATTTGTGTGATTATCTAGACAAAGAAAACATAAATCTACAATTCTATAAGTTTGCAGAAAGCAAGGGCTTAACCACTGAAACTGCAGGCAGAGATGAATGTGCAGACGTGATTAACAATATCCTTAAAGCTTATATTAGTAGAAACATTATTGGTGAAAAGGCATTCTACCCTATCCTTAACTCAAAAGATGAAACTATAATTAAGGCACTTGAGATAATGCAAGAGCAATTTCTTAAAACAATAGAACCTTCGGTTAAACAATGAAAAAACTTTTAGAAAAATATTGTGCAGGCAACGAAGATTTATTAAAAATTTTAATAAGTCATGGGGAGAGTGTGGCTGCTAAAGCTTTGGAGATTGCTCGCAAACACCCTGAGTGGAATATTGACCTAAAGTTTCTAGAAGAGGCAGCACTACTTCACGATATAGGCGTGGTGCGCTGTGATGCTCCTGGCATACACTGCTACGGCACCGAGCAATACATTTGTCATGGCATTTTGGGAGCAGAGATTTTGCGTGCAGAAGGCCTTGAAGAGCACGCCAAGATTGCAGAACGCCACACTGGCTGCGGTCTCACACCCACCTCTATTAAAGAAAGAAATCTGCCCCTTCCGCTAGACAAAGTGCTTTACCCTATCTCACTTGAAGAACAAATTATATGTTTTGCCGATAAATTCTTCTCAAAAACTCACCTCGCCGAGGAGAAACCACTCGAACGAGTAAAAGCGTCACTCGCGAAGCATGATCCACTATACATAGAGCAGTTCGACGAATGGTATAGGATGTTTATGTAATAAAAAAGGCAACCGTTTGGTTGCCTTTTTTATTACATCTTACTTGGTACCTGAATACCAAGAAGTGACATCGCCGCCTTAATCACTTTCGCAACATTTGCAGAAAGCACTAAACGCATATTTTTAAGGTCTGCGTTTTCTTCTTTAAGGATGCTAAAGTCGTGATAGAATTGGTTGTATTCTTTAACAAGTTCGTAAGTATAGTTTGCAATTAAAGAAGGACTGTATTCTTTACCAGCTTGTGCAACTACTGCTGGAAATGCTGCTAGAGCTTGAATTAGAGATACTTCTTTTTCTTTTAGTTCAATATCTTTGTTTAGTTCTGCAAGTGCTATACCTTGTTCTGCAGCTTTACGAAGCACAGAACAGATACGAGCGTGTGTATATTGAATGAAAGAACCTGTGTTACCATTGAAGTCGATAGACTCTTTTGGGTTGAAGGTCATATTTTTGCGAGGGTCCACTTTAAGGATAAAGTATTTTAGACCACCAAGACCAATCATTTCGCAGATAGAAGAGATTTCTTCTTCTGTTAGGCCATCAAGTTTACCAAGTTCTTTAGAAATTTCTGTTGCAGTACCAACCATTTCTTCTACAAGGTCGTCAGCATCCACTACAGTACCTTCACGGCTCTTCATTTTACCTTCTGGAAGTTCCACCATACCGTATGAGAAGTGAACTAGATCTTTACCCCACTCCATACCAAGACGGTCTAGAAGAATAGAAAGCACTTGGAAGTGATAGTTTTGTTCGTTACCTACCACATAAATCATTTTGTCGATTGGGAAATCTGAGAAACGAAGTGTAGCAGTACCGATATCTTGAGTCATATACACAGAAGTACCGTCGGCACGAAGAAGAAGTTTTTGGTCAAGACCTTGGTCTGTCATATCTGCCCAAACAGAGCCATCTTCTTTTCTGAAGAATAGACCTTTTTCAAGACCGCTAAGTACTTTTTCTTTACCTACAAGGTATGTATCTGATTCATAATAAATTTTGTCAAAATCAACACCTAGGCGTTTGTATGTTTCGTCGAAACCAGCATAAACCCAGTCGTTCATGGTTTTCCAAAGAGCGCGAACTTCCTGATCACCTGCTTCCCATTTACGTAGCATTTCTTGAGCTTCTTTCATAAGTGGAGCTTCTTTTTTAGCTTCCTCTTCGTCCATACCGCCAGCCATAAGTTCTTTAATTTCAGCCTTATAAGCTTTGTCGAACGCCACATAATAGTCACCTACAAGGTGGTCACCTTTTTTACCAATAGACTCTGGTGTAGCACCGTTGCCAAATTTTTGCCATGCAAGCATAGATTTGCAAATGTGAATACCACGGTCGTTTACAATATTGGTTTTCACTACTTTGTAACCGTTAGCCTTCATAATTTCTGAAAGGCTATAGCCTAAAAGGTTGTTTCTAATGTGACCTAAGTGAAGTGGTTTATTGGTATTTGGAGAAGAATACTCTATCATTACAAGTGGAGAATTTTCAGTTACTTCTTTGAAACCAAATTTCTCATCTTTAGAAATACCTTCTAGAAGGTCTACCCAAGAATTTGCATTGATAGAAAGATTCAAGAAACCGTTGATTACATTGTAATCTGAAATTTTTGAATCATTTTCTTTTAAATATGCACCTATTTCTTCTGCAGTAACCGCAGGATTTTTACGTGAAATTTTTAGCAGTGGAAAGCACACTAATGTCCAGTCACCAACAAACTCTTTCTTTGTCTTTTGAAGAGTTACTTGCGCATCACCAATTTCTGCCCCGTACAATGCTTGTACCGCATTTTTTACAGATAAAATTAAATCTTTTTCCATAATTCTTTAATAATGACCGCAAAGATAATAATTTTTATTTACTTTTGTGGTTTAGAGGGGGATAAAAGTTAAATTACAAAATACAAAACAACATGATCACAGAAGACGGTTCTATAACATTATACAATGAGCAAATTGGTGAATATTATCACTCTACTCATGGGGCTATACAGGAGAGCATGCATATTTTTATAAAAGATGGCTTTTATGAGTGCAAAAAAGATGAAATTCACATACTTGAAATGGGTTTTGGAACGGGTCTAAACGCCTTTCTCACACTACTCGAAGCCGAGAAAACAAACAAGAAAATCTATTACTACACAGTGGAACTCTACCCTATCTCTTTGGAGCAAGCCGAGGGGCTAAACTACGCAGAAATTCTTGCTCCAGAAAAAAAAGACATTTTGTTGAAACTTCATGCAGCAAAATGGGGTGAAAATTCAAAAATTTGCAGTAACTTTGAGATTGTAAAAATAAATGGCGATTTTTGCTCTCTAGACCTTAAGGATTATATGTTCGACGTGGTGTATTACGATGCGTTTTCACCAGAAAAACAACCAGAACTTTGGTCTTTAGAAATCTTTGAAAAGATTTTTTCGCATTGCAACAAAGAGGCTATCCTTACCACCTATTGTGCCAAAGGATATGTACGCCGCAATCTGCAACAAGCAGGCTTCACCGTACACCGCCTACCCGGCCCTCCCGGCAAACGCGAAAAACTTTCGGCAGTAAACATAAATAACTTAAACATATAAAATTATGATCGTAAAACCATTTAAAGGCATTCGTCCTCCAAAAGCACTTGTAGAACAAGTAGCTTCTCGTCCATACGACGTATTAAACTCTGAAGAAGCACGCGCAGAAGCAGAAGGTAACGAAAAATCTCTATACCACATCATTAAGCCAGAAATTGACTTCCCTGTTGGTACAGACGAACACGACGAAAGAGTTTATGCAAAAGCTGCAGAAAACTTCCAAAAATTCCAAGACAATGGTTGGTTAGTACAAGACGCAGAAGACAAATACTACGTTTATGCACAAACCATGAACGGAAGAACACAATATGGTCTTGTTGTTTGCGCAGCAGTAGAAGACTACATGACAGGCAAAATAAAAAAACACGAGCTTACACGTAGAGACAAAGAAGAAGACCGTATGAAACACGTTCGCGTGAACAATGCAAACATCGAACCAGTGTTCTTTGCATTCCCTCACCAAGACGAACTAGATGCTATCGTGGCTAAAGTTGTGGCTGGCGAAGCTGAATACGACTTCGTTGCTCCTGATGGTTTCGGTCACCACTTCTGGGTAATCGACGACGCAGCTACAATTGCTCGCATCACAGAAATCTTCGCTCAGTTCCCAGCAATGTACATTGCAGACGGTCACCACCGTAGTGCAGCAGCTGCTCTAGTAGGCGACGAAAAACGTAAACAAAACCCAAATCACGTTGGTGATGAAGAATACAACTACTTCCTAGCAGTTTGTTTCCCAGATAACCAACTAAACATTATCGACTACAACCGCGTAGTAAAAGACTTAAACGGACTTTCTGACGAAGAATTCCTAAAAGCACTAGAAGCAAACTTCGACGTGAAAGAAATGGGTGAAGAAATCTACAAACCAAACGCACTTCACAATTTCTCACTTTACTTAAGTGGCAAATGGTACTCTCTAACAGCAAAAGAAGGTACATACAACGACAACGACCCTATCGGCGTGTTAGACGTAACAATCTCTTCAAACCTAATCCTAGACGAAATCCTAGGTATTAAAGACCTAAGAAGCGACAAACGTATCGACTTCGTAGGCGGTATCCGTGGTCTTGGCGAACTTAAAAAACGTGTTGACAGCGGCGAAATGAAAGTGGCTCTTGCTCTATATCCTGTTTCAATGAAACAACTTATCGACATTGCAGACACTGGCAACATCATGCCTCCAAAAACCACATGGTTTGAACCAAAACTACGTTCAGGATTAGTAATCCACAAACTAGTATAAGAGAGCACTATTATGAAAAGTCTAGTATCTATATCAGATTGCAGTAAAGAATACATACTACGCATATTAGATTTAGCAGAAAAGTTTGAACAAAACCCAAACAACAAACTGCTAGACGGCAAACTTGTTGCAACACTATTCTTCGAGCCATCTACCCGCACACGCCTAAGCTTTGAAACAGCAGTAAACAGACTAGGCGGTAGAGTTATCGGTTTCTCAGACGCTGCAACATCAAGTTCTTCAAAAGGTGAAACCCTTAAAGACACTATTAAAATGGTGAGCAACTACGCAGACCTAATCATTATGCGTCACCCAGTAGAAGGCGCAGCAAGATTAGCATCTGAAGTTTCATCTGTGCCAGTGATTAACGCAGGCGACGGTGCCAACCAACACCCTACTCAAACCATGCTAGACCTTTATTCTATCAAGAAAACCCAAGGCACTCTAGAAGGTTTAAACCTAAGTATGGTAGGTGACCTAAAATATGGTCGCACAGTGCACTCACTACTAATGGCTATGCGTTTCTTTAACCCAACATTTAACTTTGTTGCTCCAAAAGAATTACAAATGCCAGAACAATATATAGACTATTGCAAAAAACACAATATCCCATTCAGAGAACTAGAAGATATGAATGAGATACTAAAAGAAACCGATATTCTATATATGACTCGTGTGCAACAAGAACGTTTCACCGACCTTGTGGAATATGAAAAAGTGAAAAACACCTATACCCTACACAACAGCATGCTAGACGGCAGCAAAGACAACCTACGTATCCTTCACCCACTTCCTCGTGTCAACGAGATTTCAGAAGACGTAGATGACAATCCAAAAGCTTACTATTTTGAACAAGCTCGTAATGGTGTATTTGCTCGTCAAGCTGTTATTTGCGATATTTTAGGACTTGTTTAAAAAACAAAGAAGATGAAAAAAGAATTAGTAGTAAGAGCACTAGAAAATGGTACTGTAATAGACCATATTCCTGCCGACAAATTATTCCAAATAGTAAACATCCTTCATCTAGATACTATTTCTGACCAAATTACTATTGGTAACAACCTAGATAGTAACAAGTTAGGCAAAAAAGGTGTTATTAAGATTTCTGGCAAATATATTGACCCACAAGAACTTAATAAAATTGCTTTAATTGCACCAAACGCTCGCATCAACATTATTAAAGACTACCAAGTGGTAGAGAAAAACGAATGCGTGATGCCAGATGAAGTGTACGAAATTCTTCAGTGCGTAAACCCTATGTGTATCACAAACAAACAAAATGTTACCACACATTTCCACATAGTTAATAAACAAGACCGCACTGTGAAATGTCACTATTGCGAAAGATATATTAAAGCAGAAGACTTAATTTTAAAATAATGCAAGAAAAAAATATTAGCCCTTCTGGCAAACTTCAATGGAAACCAGGCACACTTATCTACCCTCTTCCAGCCCTAATGGTAAGTTGTGGAGGAAATGAAGCCGAATATAACATCCTTACTGTAAGTTGGACTGGTACAATATGTTCAGACCCTGCTATGTGTTATATATCTGTGAGAAAATCACGTCATTCATATGATATTATCAAACGCAGTGGTTGCTTTGTACTAAACCTTACCACAGAAGATATGGCATACGCCACAGACTGGTGCGGTGTGAGAAGTGGTAAAGACTACAATAAGTTTGCAGAAATGAAGCTTACAGCCGAAAAGGCACAAATGGTGAACGCTCCTATTATTAAAGAATCTCCACTAAATATAGAATGTGAAGTGGTAGAAGTAAAAGAATTAGGAACTCACGATATGTTTATTGCCAAAGTGGTAAACGTGCAAGCAGATGCTAAATACATAAATCCAGAAACAGACGCATTCGACCTAGAAGCTGCTAAACTTTTAGCCTATAGTCATGGTCAATATTATGGTTTAGGCCATAAAATAGGAAAATTCGGATGGTCAGTTCAAAAAAAGAAATAATATGAAAAAAGTATTTAGTTTAATCGCATTTTTATTTATTGCCACAGCAGCATTCTGCCAAATAGATGAAAAGTCTATGGAAATTTTAGACAAAATGTCTAACATCTACAAAAACTCTACTGGCACAGAACTAAGTTTAAAAATAGAACTTGAAGACGGTCAGAGTGGCACTGCAAACAGCATTAAAGGTACTTTAAAAACAAAAGGCAACGCCTTCGTTTTAGAAACATCAATGGCAAATATGACATTTGACGGCAAGTATCTTTACGTTTACAACAAACAAGCCAACGAGATTACCGTTTCTGCTCCTGCTCCAGAAGAAATTCAAGGAATGGACCCTACATCTATTTTAGGAGGTTATAAAAAAGGTTATAAAGTAATAGCACCTGAGTTTAAAACAGAAGGAAACAGAGAAATTGCAGTAGTGAGTCTTTTCCCAGAAAATATAGAAGACCCATTCTTTAAAACTTCAATTTCTGTAGATGCTAAAACCTACGAACCAGTTGGCGTGAGCACACACAATAAAAATGGTATGGTTAGTACCATAAATATTACTAAACTAAAAACAAACTTAAACTATACAGCATCAGACTTGGAATTTGACCTAAACAAATATCCAAAAGCAATGCTTATAGACCTTAGATAAAATACTATGAGTGTAATTAAATGTCTTATTTTAGGCACAGGTCCTGCAGGACTAACAGCTGCAATTTATGCATCTAGAGCCGGTTTAAACCCTGTGGTTTACGAAGGTATTCAACCTGGTGGTCAACTTACCACTACCACAGATATTGAAAACTTCCCAGGTTATCCAGAAGGCACTTCTGGTGTAGAAATGATGGAAGATATTAGAAAACAAGCGCTTCGTTTCGGAACAGAAATTCGCACAGGTATTGCTACCGAAGTAGATTTCTCTTGCTCTCCAAAGAAAGTGGTTATCGATGGCGAAACCACACTTGAAGCACACACAGTAATTATTGCCACTGGCGCATCTGCCAAATATCTTGGTCTTCCAGACGAAGCTAGACTACGCGGTGCTGGTGTATCTGCATGTGCCACATGTGATGGTTTCTTCTATAGAAAGAAAACAGTGGCTGTTGTAGGTGGTGGCGACACTGCTTGTGAAGAAGCACTTTACCTTTCTACCCTATGCAAACAAGTTTATTTGATTGTGCGTCGCGACGTGCTTCGTGCTTCTCAAGTAATGCAAGAAAGAGTTTTAAACAAAGAAAACATCACTGTACTATTCAAACACCAAACCCTTGGTTTAACAGGAAAATTTGACCTAGATGGTGCAGACCTAGTGAAAAACAAAGGTGAAGAAACGGAAGAAAACGTACACATCGACATCGATGGTTTCTTCCTAGCTATTGGCCATCAGCCAAACTCAAAAGTGTTTGCAGACTATATCGAAACAGACGAACAAGGTTATATCGTAACCAAAAACAATTCTGCTTCTACTTCTGTGGAAGGTGTTTACGCAGCAGGCGACGTAGCCGACCCTATCTACCGCCAAGCTATCACCTCAGCTGGCAGTGGTTGCAAAGCAGCTATTGAGGCGGAACGTTATTTGCTACACCAAGGCTTGAAGTAAATAATTTTATAAACTAAGAGGAATCTTAACCCCTAATAAGATTCCTCTTTTTAAATTTAATAAACAATGATAAATACTGAAAAAGCGACTATCAATCGCATTCACACCGCACAACAAGAATTCTTTGCTACCCGCGCCACTTACGACATTAAATTTCGTAAAGCGATGCTGAAAAAACTTTATTCAGCAATCATTAAATGGGAAAAACCACTAAGTGAAGCACTTTACAAAGACCTTCATAAAAGTTATGAAGAGGCGTATCTTACCGAGATAAGCATTGTGCTTGGTGAAATTAAAAATCACATTCGTCATGTACGCTCTTGGAGCAAGAAAAGATATGTGAAAACTCCACTTAAACTATTCCCTTCTTGCACATATCAAGTACAAGAGCCACTTGGCAATAGTTTGATTATTGCTCCTTGGAACTACCCTGTTCAACTTCTACTTAACCCACTAGTTGGGGCAATTTCTGCAGGCTGTACTGCCATTCTTAAACCTTCTCCATACGTAGAAACAGTTTCTACTGTACTGGAGCAAATGATTAAAGAAACCTTTGAAAAATCTTATATTGCAGTGGTGCAAGGCAACAGAGAAGTAAACGGTCAATTACTAGACTTGAAGTTTGACACCATCTTCTTTACAGGTAGCCCTTCACTTGGCAAAACTGTGATGACAGCCGCTGCAAAACACCTTACTCCTGTAGTCCTTGAGCTTGGCGGAAAGAGCCCTTGTATAATAGACGACACTGCAAATATAGAAATGGCAGCACGTCGTATTTCTTGGGGTAAAACATTGAATTCTGGTCAAACTTGTATTGCTCCAGACTATGTTTTAATACACAAAAGCAAAACAGCAGAGTTTGTAAAACGCTTTAAAGCAAACTTAAAGAAAATGCACGGCGAAAATGTGAAATCAAGCGCCCACTTTGTGCGAATGGTAAATTCTAAAGAATTTAACCGCATATCTTCGTATTTAAAAGATGGCGAAATTTTACTAGGTGGAAGCACCGACGAGAAGGAACGCTACATAGAGCCTACTCTACTTAAAGTTACCGACCTAGACTCACCTGTAATGAGCAACGAAATCTTTGGTCCTATCCTACCAATCATAGAATTTGAAGACAAAAAAGAGGCACTAGAGTTTGTAAACCAAAGACCAAAGCCACTAGCGTTTTACTATTTCGGAGAAAAGAAAAATGGTTGGGAAGCAATTAAAAGATGTACCTCTGGTGGTGCTTGTCTTAACGACACCATTATGCATATTGCAAATGAGAACTCACCATTTGGTGGCGTAGGAAATTCTGGTCTTGGTTGCTATCACGGCAAAGACAGTTTCACAGCGTTCTCACACAAACGCACCGTCATCTACACCCCAACATGGCTCGACGTTCCATTCCGCTACATGCCGTACACACTGTTTAAGTACATTAAATGGTTATTATAAAAGAGTAACTCAAAAAAATAAGCTTCATCAATTGATGAAGCTTTATTTTTTATCTATTATCTACTTTCTCTAAAACCATATCATGGTTTTGTAATCTATACCACGCTAGTTCTTCGTACTTGGTGCCTGGGCGACCGTAGTTTGCGTATGGGTCTATGCTTATGCCACCGCGTGGTAGGAATTTACCTGTTACCTCAATGTATTTTGGATCCATAAGTTTTATAAGGTCTTTCATAATAATGTTTACACAATCTTCATGAAAATCTCCCCTATTACGAAAACTAAACAAGTAAAGTTTAAGCGATTTGCTTTCCACCATTTTTTCATCTGGAATGTAGCTGATGTAGATGGTTGCAAAGTCTGGTTGAGATGTAATTGGACAAAGACTTGTAAACTCAGGACAATTGAATTTTACAAAATAGTCATTGCCTTTGTGTTTGTTCTCAAAATATTCTAGCACCTCTGGTGCGTAGTCTGTTGGGTATTTTGTATTTGCAGATCCTAGTAACATAATAAAAGTTAGGAGTTAGGAGTTATGAGTTTTAAATATTGTTCTAAACCTCTACGGCGAAGAGTGCAGGCTGGACAATGACCGCAACCATCACCTTGAATGCCGTTGTAACAAGTAAGAGTTTTTTCTCTAATATAATCAAGTTTACCCAATTTATCGGCAAGCTCCCATGTTTGAGCCTTAGTAAGCCACATAAGTGGAGTATGAATCACGTAAGAGTAATCCATCGACAAATTGAGAGTCACATTAAGCGATTTTATAAAGACATCACGGCAGTCTGGATAGCCACTAAAGTCTGTTTCGCACACACCAGTTACTATATGGCGAATGTCTTTTCCTTTAGCAAGTACAGCAGCAAAGGTAAGGAAGAGCATATTTCTGCCTTCCACAAGACTGTTTGGCGCAGTTTTGCCATCAGGAATAGCCTCATCCACCTCAATATCGGTGCGAGTAAGCGAATTAGGAGCAAGTTGGTTTAGCAGAGCCATATCAAGAATATGATGCTCCAAACCAAGTTCCTCTGCTATTGCCTTAGCGCATTCTATCTCTTTTACATGACGTTGACCATAGTCGAATGTAACCAAAATTACATCTTTAAACTGTTCTAGCGCCCAAAAAAGACAAGTGGTAGAGTCTTGTCCACCACTAAATACCACTATTGCCTTTTCTTCTTTTAAAATCTTCGACATATTAAATCTTAGACTTAAATTATTCAAAAGCCCCCATTTTAAGAGCGTTAACTTCTTGCTCTGTTAAGTGACGCCAACGTCCACGAGGCAAATTATATTTGGTTAAACCTGCGAAATAAACTCTGTCTAGTTTTTCAACTTTATAACCTAAGTGTTCAAAAATTCTACGAACAATACGGTTGCGTCCAGAGTGAATCTCAATACCTATTTCTTTGCGTTTGCCATCTTTTACATACTCTAGTTGGTCTGCTTGAATAAAACCATCTTCAAGTTGGAAACCTTTCAAGATTTTGTCATAATCTTCTTTTTCAAGAGGTTTATCTATGCTCACTTGATAAATTTTCTTTTTCTCAAAACGTGGGTGTGTAAGTTTGTCGGCAAGTTGACCGTCGTTTGTAAGTAGCAATACACCAGTGGTATTACGGTCTAGACGACCAACAGGATAAATTCTTTCTGAGCACGCTCCACGCACAATATCAAGCACTGTGATACGACCACGAGGGTCTGTTACTGTGGTAACACAGTTTTTTGGTTTATTAAGTAGCACATAAACCTTCTTTTCAGACTGTACCATTTGGTCGTGGAACATCACCTTGTCGGTAGGTTTCACTTTTGTTCCAAGTTCGGTTACTACTTTACCATTTACAGTAACAACACCAGCCTTAATATAAACATCCGCATCCCTGCGTGAACATACGCCTGCATTAGATAACACTCTGTTTAGGCGTATTGTTCCATCATTACTAATTTTCTTCTGCATTTCTTATTTTTTCTTCTAAAGCTTTAATTTTCTTTACTAATTCTACTTGGTCAGCTTTAAGTTTTTCAATATTCTTAAGCATTTCTGCTACAAGTGGATTTTCTTCTTTTGATTTGCCTGTAGTTAGGAAACCAATATTATTCTCGCGAGTAGCTATTATTGCACGATTTGCTTCGTAAGCACGAATAAGTTTATCTCTTTCTTTTCTGATAACATTGATAGATTTTTCACCCTCTTGTGCCTTAGCTTTTGCTGCAAAGAAAGCATCGCAAGCGCTATTGAATTTTTTCCAAATTTGTTCTGAAATTTTATTTGGAACAGGTCCAATTTTCTTCCACTCTTTTTGTAGAGCAATGAATTTTTCTGTAGTGCTCTTCCAGTTTTTGCTATCTTTTAGTTCTTCTGCTTTTGCAATAAGTTCTTTTTTAGCTTTTAGATTTGTTGAAAGTTTATCTTTTGCAGTTTTATAGAACTCACTTTTAGCTTCAAAAAGAGCATCACAAGCCGCTCTGAAGCGTTCGTAAATTTTTGTATTGTTTTTCTTAGGAGCAAAACCAATTTTCTTCCATTCAGCTTGAATTTCAAGTACTTTTTCAGTTACTTTCTCCCATTCTTTATAAGAAGAAATTTTCTTTAAATCTATTGCTTCAATTTTTTCGCAAAGAGCAGTTTTATTTTTTAGATTTTCTACTTCCTCTTCTTTTTTAGATTGGTAGAACACTGCATGTCCCTTGTTGATAATATCTGAAGCTTCTTTAAATCTATTCCAAACTTGTTCTCTATGTTCTTTAGACACAGGACCAAGTTCTCTCCATTCTGCATGTAAAGCCTGAAGTTTTTGGAATGCTACATTTAATTTTTTCTCTTCTTTTAGTTTTTCAGCAGCCTCGCAAAGTGCAATTTTTGCCTCTAAATTTTTCTTGAAATCGTAATCTCTAAGTTCGTTGCTTATTTTTACGAAATCATAGAATTTTTCAATTAAAACTTGATATTTTTTTACCAAGTCATTGTATTTATTTTGTGACACCTCTCCTGCTTCTTTCCATGCTTGTTGAAGTTCACGCACTTGAGGGAACAATTTATCTACATTTTCAGGAATTTCCACCAGTTTAGAAAGTTCATCTAAAATAACTTTCTTTCTCTCAAACGCTTTTTCCTCTGCCTCTGCAGCAGTTTTAAGTTGCATAGCACGAGTTTGTTTATACTCTTCTAGCAATGCCTTAAAGCGTTCTTCTTCTGGACAATCAAAACTCCACTGCTCTTCATCATTTCCAGATTCAATCCATTGTTTTTTACTTTCGGCCATCAAGCCCTCTTTTGTTTTATAAAAAAGGCTTTTTAGACGAGTTATTTCTGCACGAGGGTCTTCGCCCTTAAGAGAGTTCTCAGTTTGAAGAATTATATCTTCTAAACTTACCATTTTTTCTTCAACTTGTTCCATAGCGCTAAACAAATACATTACACAAGATGCAAATATAACATTTTTATCGAATAAATACTACTTTTAATAAGTTTTTTATCATTTTTAGCACGTCATATTTCTATATTCGGCAAAAAAATCGTAATATTGCATAATTTTTACAAAACATATTTTAATTTAATTTTTTTGAACATGAAAGTATTAAAATTCGGCGGAACATCCGTAGGTTCCGTAGAAAGCATTCAGAGAGTAAAGAAAATAGTTGATGCAATGGCGGAGCCTGCCATTGTGGTAGTATCAGCAGTGGGCGGAATCACAGATAAACTTATCGCCACCACCACGAAAGCAGTAACATCAGACACTACATACACCACAGATTTTGAAAACATCTGTAACATTCACAACACTATCATCGACGGAGTTGTACCTGCCGATAAACTTACCTCTGTTAAAGAACAAGTAAACGTTCTTTTAGAAGAAGTAAGCACTATATTAAAAAGTGTAGAAGGTATTGAAAATATATCTTCAAAAGATATGGACCTTGTGGTTAGTTATGGTGAAAGAATTTCTTCTATCATTGTGGCATCTGTGTTAAATGCAAAACATTGGAACTCATTAGAATTAATTAAAACTAATAAAGGTCTTAGAAAAAATATTCTAAACTCTGCCCTAACATATTCAAATTTAGAAAATGCTTATAATGGTGAAGAAAGAATAGTTATGGGTGGTTTCATTTCTTCAGATGTTGAATTAGGCGAAATTACAAACCTAGGACGCGGTGGTTCAGACTACACAGCTGCTATTGTGGCTAGTGCACTTAACGCTGACGCATTAGAAATTTGGACTGATGTAGATGGTTTCTTAACAGCAGACCCACGTTTAGTACGCAATGCTTATACTATTGAGGAACTTTCTTATATAGAAGCAGTGGAACTTTCAAACTTTGGTGCTAAAGTTATATATCCACCTACAATTTATCCTGTTTACGAAAAGAATATTCCTTTATATATTAGAAACTCATACAATCCAGAATTTAAAGGAACAAAAATTTCTGGTCAAAAATCTGCAGAAGGCAAAGCTATTAAAGGTATATCTTCTATCAACGACACTTGCCTTATCACACTTCAAGGCATGGGTATGGTTGGAGTATCTGGCATTAGCTCTCGCACCTTCCAAGCATTGGCAAACCAAGGTATCAGTGTTTTCTTAATTTCTCAAGCATCTTCAGAAAACTCTACCACATTTGCTATTAAAAACGAAGAAGCTGAAATAGCTGTTCAAGCTCTTAAAGAAGAATTCAAAACAGAACTTGAAAACGGTGAAATTGGTTCTATCGAACCAAAAAGCGATTTGGCTACAGTGGCTATCGTTGGCGACAATATGCGTCACAATATGGGTCTTGCAGGCAAATTATTCGACACTCTAGGCAGAAGCGGCATTAATATTATCGCTTGCGCTCAAGGTGCTTCAGAAACAAACATTTCATTTGTAATTAAACGTAAATATCTAACTAAAGCTCTTAACGTGTTACACGATGCATTCTTTTTAGCAGATTACCAAGTACTAAACATTTTCTTAGTAGGAACTGGTACTGTTGGCGGTAGTCTATTAGAACAAATAGAACACCAACAAGAAAAAATCCTTAAACAAAACAGTGTTAAACTTAATGTTGTAGGTATTACAGATATTAATGGTTCTGTATTTGACGAACATGGTATTGACCTTAAAAACTATCAAACAATATTAAAAGAAAAAGGTACTCCTACCAAACCTGAAGATATTAAAAACAAGATTATCGAAATGAACTTGTTCAACTCTGTGTTTGTAGATTGTACTGCTAGTGCTGCTATTTCTAGCCTATATCTAGACCTTCTTAAACACAATATTTCTGTAGTTGCAGCAAACAAAACAGCTACTTCTGGTCCATACGACCTATATGAAGAGCTTAAAAACACTGCTCGCAAAAAAGGTATTAAATATCTATTTGAAACTAATGTAGGTGCAGGTCTTCCTATTATCAACACTATGAATAGCTTAATAAATAGTGGTGACCGCATCTTGAAAATTGAAGCTGTACTTTCTGGTACTCTTAACTATATCTTCAACACCATTAGCGAAACTATTCCATTCTCTAAAACAATAGAAATGGCAAAAGAAGCACGTTTTGCAGAACCAGACCCACGTATCGACCTAAGCGGAACAGATGTTATTCGTAAAATTGTGATTCTTGCTCGCGAATCTGGATATAAAGTAGAACAAGCAGACGTTAAGAAAAACCTATTCGTTCCAGACAAATACTTCGAAGGTACATTAGAAGATTTCTGGGCAAGCATTTCTGAACTTGATGCAGAGTTTGAAGAAAAACGCAAACAACTTGCTGCTGAAAACAAAAAATATCGTTTCGTAGCAACTATGAAAGAAGGTGTTTGTGAAGTAGGTCTTCAAGCAGTGAGCCCTTCTCATCCATTCTACGATCTAGAAGGTAGTAACAATATTGTTACCATCCAAACAGAACGTTACTTTAATGACCCAATGATTATTAAAGGTTACGGTGCTGGTGCTAGCGTAACAGCTGCAGGTGTGTTTGGTGACATTATGAGCATTGCAAACATTAGATAATGAAACGTTTTTCAGTCATAGTTTCTATTATCATATTATTATGTTGTTGCACTCGTCAGAGTGCACAACTTCCATCAAACAAAGCTACCATTAGCGATGAAAAGATGGATATGATGACATATAATAAGATGTGTATAGAAGCAGAAATGGCAGAAATCGGGGCATATCTAGATAGTTCTAGTGTAGAATTTATAAAATCCGATGCTGGTTATTGGTACAAGGTTGTAAATTCCAATAAAGGAGCAAAAGTAAACGACATAGTTACAATTTCTGGCACCGTACAAGTATTAGGTGGCACACCTTGCAAAGAGTTAGACTCTCTTACATTACGACTCGGTAAACGAGACCATACTAAAGTATTAGACCTTACACTTGCAAATGCTCACGTAGGCGATGAAATTTGGATTATTTCCCCTTCGTCACTTGCATACGGCATAAAAGGAATAAGTAATTGCATTACATCTAGAACACCTGTTCTTTATAAAATAAAAGTTTTAAAAACGAATGAATAAATTAAAATTCATAGGTTTCATTTTTTGTTTACTTCTTTTAGCTTCTTGTAAATCAGAAAGCTATGCAAAAAAGAGAAAAGCAGAACAACAAAAGTTTAGTGAATACACAGAAAATCGCAATTTAGTATTCTCTAGAGACTCTGCATACTGTTTTTCTTTACCTACTCCATGGCCAGAGAATTTATATTTTGAAACTCACAGAGGCACATATATTAGATTAATTTCTAGAGAAGGAGAAAAAAGAGTTGCAAAAAATGGCAACACCATAGTTTTAAGATACAGAGCGTATAATTTAGATGGAGAAACATACGGTCAAAACATAAATAGCAGAGAAGGTTATATTTATGTATATTCTCCTAATGGATATACTCCAAGTATCGCATTAATAGATGCAGCATCATGCATCAGACATGAAGATAAATTTGAATTACTAGTAGATTCTAAACTAGGTACTCCAGAACAAACTGAAGACGTTGTAACTATTAGAATCTTTGTAGATGAAACCACTATAACTAATTAATTATGACTTTAATCAAATCTATTTCAGGCATTAGAGGCACCATCGGTGGCCCTGTTGGCGACGGACTTAGTCCTGTAGATGTTGTAAAATTTACATCAGCTTACGCTAAAATCATTCGTAAGAGTTCTACCATTAAAACAAATAAAATAGTAGTTGGTAGAGACGCTCGTCTTTCTGGAAAAATGGTTGAAAAACTTGTTTGCGGCACTCTTATGGGTATGGGATTTGATGTTGTCAATATTGGTCTAGCATCTACCCCTACTACAGAGCTTGCAGTTACAATGGAAGGTGCATGCGGCGGTATTATCCTAACAGCTAGCCACAACCCAAAACAATGGAATGCTCTAAAACTTCTTAATGAAAAAGGCGAATTCCTAAATAAAGAAGAAGGCGAAGAAGTACTTGCTCTAGCAGAAAACGACGACTACGAATACGTAGAAGTAACAGAACTAGGCAAAGAAATTAAAAAAGATTATACAGACAAACATATCGAGGCAGTTCTTGGTCTTAAACTTGTGGATGTAGAAGCTATTAAGAAAGCAAACTTCAAAGTTGCACTAGACTGTGTAAACTCTGTAGGTGGTATTATCTTACCAAAACTTCTTAACGCTCTTGGCGTAAACACAGTTACTAGCCTATATGGTGAACCAACTGGTGACTTCCAACACAACCCAGAACCACTAGAAAAGAACCTTCAAGACATAATGAATTTAATGGCTAAAGGCGATAACGATGTGGCATTTGTAGTGGATCCAGACGTAGACCGTCTTGCTATCATCTCAGAAAACGGTGAAATGTTTGGCGAAGAATATACACTAGTTAGCGTGGCAGACTATGTGCTTTCTCACACTCCTGGTAATACTGTTTCAAACTTAAGTTCTACTCGTGCTCTTAGCGATGTTACTCGCGCTCACGGCGGAAGTTATGAAGCTGCTGCAGTAGGCGAAGTAAACGTAGTTACCAAAATGAAAGCAACCAACGCTATTATTGGTGGTGAAGGTAATGGTGGTGTTATCTATCCAGAAAGCCACTATGGTAGAGATGCTCTTGTGGGTATTGCATTGTTCTTAAGCCACTTAGCTCACAAAAACATGAAAGTGTCTGAGCTTAGAAAAACCTACCCAGCATACTTTATTTCTAAACAAAAAATAGAACTTAGCCCTGCTATCGACGTGGATGCTATTCTTAAACAAGTGGAAGAAAAGTTTGCATCAGAAAAAGTTAACACTATCGACGGTGTAAAAATCGACTTCCCAGAAAAATGGGTACACCTAAGAAAATCTAATACAGAACCTATCATTCGTATCTACTCAGAAGCCCAAACAATGCAAGAAGCAGACGAACTAGGTCAAGAAATTATAAACATTATTGAAAAACTAGGATGAAACTAATCACTCCAAAAGGTTATAAAAGCTCTTTAGACACTTGGCAAACAGAAAGAGCTATTAAATATTTTAAAGATTTCTTCCAAAGCAACTTGTCTGCGGAACTACGCCTAAGAAGAGTTACTGCTCCCCTATTTGTGCTAACAGGTATGGGTATCAACGACGACTTAAATGGTGTGGAAAGACCAGTTAGTTTCCCTATCAAGGATATGAACGGAGCACAAGCAGAAGTGGTTCATTCACTTGCAAAATGGAAACGCATCACCCTAGCCGACTACAACACAGAAGCTGGATTTGGTCTTTATACAGACATGAATGCCATTCGTGCCGACGAAGAACTAGACAACACCCACTCACTTTATGTAGACCAATGGGATTGGGAACTTGTTATCGACGAAAAAGACCGCAATATAGAATACCTTAAAGAAGTTGTAAGAAGAATCTATGCTGTAATGGTTCGTTCTGAATATGCAGTATACGAAATGTTCCCAGAAATCAAACCACAACTTCCTAAGGATATTTTCATGATACATTCAGAAGAACTACTTCAAATGTATCCAGACAAAACTGCCAAAGAAAGAGAAAACCTTATTACAAAAAAATACGGTGCTGTATTTATTATGGGTATTGGTTGCAAACTTTCAAACGGCGAGAAACACGACGGCAGAGCTCCAGACTACGACGATTGGAGCACAGCAAACAGCGATGGTTTTGCAGGTCTAAACGGAGACATTCTTGTTTGGGACAATATTCTAGACCAAGCCCTAGAACTTTCTTCTATGGGTATAAGAGTAAATAAAGAATCTCTAGAAAACCAACTAGCTCTAACAGATCAGGAACAACGCAAACAATTCTACTACCACAAACGCCTACTTGAAGGTAGCCTACCTTTAACAATGGGTGGCGGTATTGGTCAATCTCGCCTATGTATGTTTATGCTTAGAAAAGCCCACGTTGGCGAAATCCAAGCATCGATTTGGCCAGAAGAAATGCGAAAGATTTGCAAAGAAAATGGCATTAACTTGTTATAAGGAAATTTCCCTTACAATGTAAAAAGAATGGTAGCTCATAGGAGTTACCATTCTTTTTTTTAGAGGTCCCAGCGAGAATCGAACTCGCATCGAAAGAACCGGAATCTTTTATTTTATCCATTAAACTATGGGACCTTATATAAATTAGAGTGACTATTATCATAGTCACTCTAATTTATTATTATATTTTAAAATTAATATATTGCTTTTTTGCCTGCTAGAAGGGTGTTTTTCATTAGGGAGCAAATAGTCATTGGACCTACGCCACCTGGTACTGGAGTGATGTATGAGCATTTTGGTGCTACTTCATCAAATTTTACGTCACCAGTAAGTTTAAAGCCAGATTTTGTGTTTGCGTTTGGCACGCGAGTTGTACCAACGTCCACTATAACTGCACCTTCTTTAACCATATCTGCAGTAACAAAGTTTGGAGAGCCAAGAGCTGCTATGATAATATCGGCTTTTAAGCATTGTTCTTTAAGGTCTTTACTATAGCTGTGGCAAACTGTAACAGTAGCATTGCCTGGATATGCTTTTTGCATAAGAAGTTGAGCCACTGGTTTACCTACGATATTACTTCTACCTAGGACTACAACGTGTTTACCTGCAGTTTCTATTTCGTAACGTTTTAGAAGTTCTAGGATACCTGCTGGTGTAGCTGATACGAATGCAGGAAGACCAATAGAAGTACGACCAACGTTGATTGGGTGGAAACCATCCACGTCTTTTCTGTAGTCGATAGCTTCAATGATTTTTTGCTCAGAAATATGTTTTGGAAGAGGAAGTTGCACAATGAAACCATCTACATCGTCATCGTTGTTTAGCTCTTCGATGCGAGATAGAAGTTCTGCTTCTGTTACATCGTCTTCGTAACGAATAAGTGTAGATTTGAAACCACACATTTCACATGCTTTGCATTTAGCAGCCACGTAAGTTTCGCTACCACCATCGTGACCTACAAGAATAGCAACAAGGTGTGGTTGTTTTTTACCTTCTGCAAGTAATTGTTTTACTTCTTCTGCAATCTCTAATTTAATATCATCTGCAGTCTTTTTTCCGTCGATTAATATCATATTATCTTCTAAATTTAGGAAGTTTACCACCATTGTTTTGAACCATACGCATCATTTTGCGCATATCGTCAAATTGTTTGATAAGTCTATTCACCTCTTGAATGTTTCTACCACTACCATTTGCAATACGTTGTTTACGAGATGCATTAAGAATTTGTGGATTTGTACGTTCTTCTGGGGTCATAGACT
Source organism: Candidatus Enterocola sp. (assembly GCA_045612225.1). Taxonomy (GTDB): domain Bacteria; phylum Bacteroidota; class Bacteroidia; order Bacteroidales; family Paludibacteraceae; genus Enterocola. The sequence continues at coordinate 71,037 of JAZKYP010000015.1, read as the reverse complement.
GAATAATAGCCTCAATATGTTTGAATGCATCATCCTTAATATCCACATCCTTAAGGGCTTTACCTACTCCAGGAATCATACCAAGAAGGTCTTTCATATTACCCATTTTCTTGATTTGTTGGATTTGATTAAGGAAGTCGTCGAAACCAAATTGATTTTTAGCGATTTTCTTTGACAATTTGCGAGCTTCGGCTTCGTCGTATTGTTCTTGAGCACGTTCCACGAAAGAAACAATGTCACCCATACCCAAGATACGGTCAGCCATACGTGCTGGGTGGAATGCATCAATAGCTTCCATTTTCTCACCAATACCTACAAATTTGATTGGTTTATTTACCACAGAACGAATAGAAAGAGCCGCACCACCACGTGTATCACCATCAAGTTTGGTAAGGATAACACCTGTGAAGTCTAGTCTGTCGTTGAATTCTTTTGCAGTGTTTACAGCATCTTGACCTGTCATTGAGTCCACAACGAATAAGATTTCGTTTGGATTGATAGCTTCTTTCACAGCAGAAATCTCGTTCATCATTTCTTCGTCCACAGCAAGACGACCAGCAGTATCGACGATTACCACGTCGTTGCCATTTTTCTTAGCTTGTGCAATAGCATTTTTTGCAATGCTAACAACATCTTTGCTATCAATTTCTGTGTAAACAGGCACATTAATTTGCTCACCTAAAACTCTCAATTGCTCAATAGCAGCAGGACGATACACGTCGCAAGCCACCATAAGAGGATTTTTACCCTTTTTAGTTTTAAGCATATTGGCAAGTTTACCGGTAAATGTAGTTTTACCTGATCCTTGAAGACCTGCCATCAAGATAATGCTTGGTGAACCTTTAAGTTCTAATTCGGTGTGAGTGCCACCCATAAGAGCAGCAAGTTCGTCGTGAACTATCTTAACCATTAACTCGCTTGGTTTAACAGCGGTTAATACGTTCATACCAAGTGCTTTAGCTTTTACATCATCTGTAAAAGTTTTAGCAGTTTTATAGTTTACGTCGGCTTCTAAAAGCGCTTTTCTCACGTCTTTTAGAGTTTCCGCTACGTTTATCTCGGTGATTTTACCTTCACCTTTTAGTATTTTAAATGAACGCTCCAGGCGCTCGCTAAGTGATTCAAACATTCTCTAATAATTAGGGTGTTTATAAATTATGCAATTAAGAGTTTATTTATAAGGAGGGATTTTTAGGCGTCCCGAAGTCCGAACAACCGGAGTTTACTAAGCGTAAATGAGGATTGTGAGGACAAGGGCAACGACAAAAGCACCCTTAGAAAAAACTCTTAGAAATAGCTAGATCCGTCGAAGCAGTGAGTACAAATCTTCTCCTTAGGAAGTCCTATCGCCTTAACAAGAGCATCAACTGTGTTGTAGCGAAGAGAAGTAAGACCAAATCTTTTACGGATTAGCTCTACCATTTGTTTGTGTTTTTCTGATGTTGGATCTACATATTCTTGTAGATTTTTGTCGTGAGCACCTTCTAGTTGCTCAATATAGTAACGAGTGATTAACTCTAGGTCGTTTTGTGTTGATGAGAAATTTAGGTAACGACAAGAATAAATCATTGGAGGACAAGCAATACGCATGTGTATTTCTTTCGCACCGTAGTCGTACATCATGTCAACATTACCTTTAAGTTGGGTACCACGCACGATAGAGTCATCTAAGAACACTACTTTTTTGTCTGTTAAGATTTCTCTATTAGGAAGTAGTTTCATTTTTGCAACTAGATTTCTCATAGATTGGTTTGAAGGTGTGAAACTACGTGGCCAAGTTGGGGTATATTTAAGGATTGCACGTTTGTATGGCACTCCTTTACCTTTAGAATAACCTATTGCGTGACCAATACCTGAATCTGGAATACCGCAAACAAAGTCTGGTGTAATTTCATCTGTTTCACCTAATGCTTCACCTAGTGAGTTGCGCACTTCTTCTACGTTGATACCTTCGTAACTACTACATGGGAAACCGAAATAAATCCAGAAGAATGAGCAAACTTGCATTTTGTCGTTTGGCTTACGTATTTGAGTCCAACCGTCAGCTGTAAGTTTTATAATTTCACCAGGTCCAACATAATAGTCAATAGCGTAATCAAGATTTGGGAAAGCTGTTGTTTCACTAGAAACAGCAAAAGCACCATCCTTTTTACCAATTATAATAGGAGAACGACCAAGTTTGTCACGCACTGCGTAAACTCCATCTTCTCTTAAAATCAATAAAGAACAAGAACCTTTAATGTGGTTAAACATATTTTGAATACCTTCTTCAAGAGTCTTACCTTCGTTGATTAAGGTTGCAATAACCTCTGTTTGATTAGTTTTACCGGAACTCAATTCTGTGAAGTGATGACCTCTTTTAAGTAGTTCTGCTTCTAGTTCCACTAAGTTGTCTAAACGAGCCACTGTTACAATGGCCATTTTGCCTAAGTGTGAGTGGATAATGATAGGTTGTGCATCGGTATCACTAATTACACCTATACCAGATGTTGCACCATCAAATTTGTGAAGTCCATCTTCAAATTTAGATCTAAAATAAGAACCTTCAATATTGTGAATGGAGCGAACCATTCCTTTTTCTTTAGAGTATGTTGCCATACCTGCTCTACGAGTGCCTAAATGTGAGTTGTAGTCTGTACCGTAGAACAAATCTGCTACGCAATTACTCTTACTAATAGTTCCAAAAAAACCGCCCATATAATTAAAAATTATTTCTTTGCTTTAGAGGTACAAAATTAAGATTTTTTATCAAAAAAATATAATTTAAAGAGCATTTTTTTATTCACATAATGCAAAAAAAGAGACTGACAAATTTAATTTATCAGTCTCTTTAGGGTGAAAGACGGGGCTCGAACCCGCGACACTCGGAACCACAATCCGATGCTCTGCCAACTGAGCTACAATCACCATCGGTCAATTTTAATTGACGGCACAAAGGTAATACTTTTTTTTTATTCTGCAATAGGAAACAGAATATTTTTTCTAAAAAGTTAGGGAATTAAGTTCTCCATCAATTCTTCTACAAACTTATACCCAGGCTCTAGTTCTAGTGCCTCTAGGTAGTATTGTTTTGTAGATTCGTAATCTTTTTTGTTTTTATAAATATCTGCAATTGTTAGTATCAAGTTCATATAAAGCCAGTTTTCTTTATAAAGCGAGTCATCCCCTCTCATTACTTCCTTCGCTTTTTTATAATATAGTAATGCTTTATCCTTTGAGCCACCAAAAGCTTCAGGCATATAATTCATAATATTTCCGTATTGAATAAGAGCAAAATAACTTGTAGAATCTTGTTTCACGGCTGTTTCAGCAAATTTCATACATTTTAATCCAATGAAAGGCGCTTTAATTGGGTTTAAAGAAATTTCGTATGCCACAAAAGCAGCGTTAAAAGCATTTGATTCTGAAGTCTTACCAAATTTATCAGTTAATTCATCCAAATTTTCTTGTGCTACAGATAAATAAGACTCAGCTTCGCGCTTCATTGTCTTTTTCTCACTCACTGCCCAACCTAAATATCCATATTGATAATCAAGCAGTTTCCAAGTTTCTTCCACAGATAAAACACCTAACTCCTTCTGTCTCTGAAGATTATCAATTACATTGCGCCACGCAGACATATCTTTATCTACATAGCATTTATATATGATTGTACCCACATTTTCTGCACTAAGAGAAAATGCAAGTAAGGTAAACAATATCAAAATTTTATATCTCATCTATTACACAGGATCTACATCTATTACAGTTGAAACTGTAGGATATTCTTTTTTTAGATTATTAATTGCATCATTTATTCGTTTTTTAGACTCCACCATAGACTGTCCAATAGGAAGTTTTAGCATAAGTTTCTGAATATGCATCTGTTGCACTTTTGAAACCGGTGGTTTGTCTGGACCTAAAAGTTGGTCGCCAAAACTCCTTTCCAACTTCTTATGCAAAGCACTCACTGCCCTACTACAAAGTGTATAATCATTTGCTTTCACATAAATATCAATTATCCTCACAAAAGGCGGATAACTAAACATTTGGCGAAGCATTACTTGCTTATTGTAAAAATAAGAATAATTATTGTTTATAACTGCAGGTATCACAGCATGCTCTGTTTGAGCAGTTTGCACCAATACCAGACCTCTTTTATTTCTTCTACCTGCCCTACCTGCCACTTGAAGCAGAAGTTGAAAGGCACGTTCATCGGACCTAAAATCTGGATAGTTTAGCATATTATCTGCATTGAGCACACCAACAAGGCCCACATTGTCAAAGTCTAAGCCCTTTGCCACCATTTGTGTACCCACAAGTATTTTTATTTCGCCAGAAGAAAAAGCATTAAATATTTTTTCGTAGGCATGTTTGCTTGTTGCTACATCAAGATCTAAACGACCTGCTTTATAGTCTGGGAACCTCTCTGCAAGTTCTTCCATCACTTTTTCTGTGCCAAAACCCTTGTCTTTTATCTCATGATGTCCACATTTTGGGCAAGACGTAGGCACAGGAGCTCTATGACCACAATAATGACAAGAAAGATAGTTTTGAAATTTATGGTAAGTAAGACTCACATCGCAATGAGGGCATTTTGGCACCCAAGCACATTGTTTACATTCCACAAAAGAGGAAAATCCACGTCTGTTTTGAAAAAGAATTACCTGTTCTCCATTGGCTAGGCACTCATTCATTTTCTCAATAAGTAGCCAAGAAAACATCGCTTTCATCCTATTTTTCACAAACGCATCTTGTCTGTCCAAAACCACCACCTCTGGCAACTGCACATCACCATATCTCACTTTTAGCTCCACAAGTTTGTATCTGTTGTTCACAGCCAAATGATAAGACTCCACAGAAGGAGTGGCAGAACCCATTACGATGTCAATTTTTAGCTTATGTGCAAGCATAAGTGCCACATTTTTAGCATTGTAGCGAGGTGCAGTATCGGTTTGCTTGTACGAAGGCTCGTGCTCTTCGTCCACAATTATAAGTTGCAGATTTGTAAAAGGCAAAAACACAGCAGAACGCACACCCAGTACCACCTTGAATCTACTTCCTACCTCATTGTATATCTCACCACGCTCTGCATCAGATAGTTTTGAGTGATAGTTTATGAGTGTATCACCAAACACTTGCTTCAATCTATCTGTAAGTTGGGTTGTTAAAGCAATCTCTGGCACCAAATATAGCACCTGCCCACCCTTTTCTACTACTTCTTGTATTAGTTTTATATAGATTTCTGTTTTACCAGAAGAAGTTACACCATGTAGAAGCACTGGTTTACCTTCTGCAAAACCAGATTTAATATCATCAAATGCAACCTTTTGAGCATCAGAGAGTTCACTCACTTCTTTGGTTGATACAGACTGCTTAATTCTACTTTTTGTCTTAAAATCAAGAACAAAAACTCCGTGTTTTACCAAAGTATTAAACGCACTAAAACTCTCATTTTCAAGTAGTTTAGACTTTAGCACATCACCATTTAAAGCCAACGAATCGTATTTTGCAATAAGAGAAAGCGCCTGTTTGGTAAGTCTTTTATGCTCAACTTCCGTTTTAATTACATACGCATCCTTTAGCTCTGTAAAAGTGTTTTTTGAAAGTGCCGATGGCAATGCATTTTTCATCACATCAGAAAGTCCGCAGCAGTAATATTCTGCCACCCAATCCCACATTTCCAGTTGATAAGCAGATACTATTGGCTCTGTATCAAGCACCTCAAGAATATCTCGATAGTTTATACCCTCTGCCGCAGTTTCTGAAAGAGAATGCACCACACCAATATATTTCCTATTTTTACCCAGCGGCACAAGCACACGCATCCCTGCAGAAACCCTTCCCTGCATCTCTTGTGGAATAGAATACGTATAAACTCCCACATTTAAAGGCAATATAATATTGGCGTAGCTAAGCATTAATTATTTTACAATTGCTTTAAAACATTCTTTGTCTACCACAACTACATAAATACCAGATTTCAAACTACCATTTAATGCAGTAACATCTTGTCCTACAGTATTATAAATAACAAAGCCTTCCACAGAACACATAATTGTACCTTCAGAAATAGTAATATCAATATCTTCTAAAGTTTCTTCAATAGACACAAGTTCTCCTAAAGTTGTAAAATCTCCGGTAAATACTTCCAACTGATTGCCATCATTATCATTTGCGATTACTTTATAAGAATAGTCTGTTCCTGATTTTAAATTATGAATACTATATGTAAAACCAATTAGAGCAGACCTATTAGAAATTTCATTAAAACTTATTATCTGCCCATTTGCATCAAATTCAATAACATAAACTGTATTATCTCCCTTTGTAATGGTAATAGTATAACTTTCTGCTCCTTCTACTTTTGGCCATGATATTTGAACAGAATTTTCATCAACATCAATTTTAACATCATCCTCTTCCAATTCTGTTTGTTCAGCACCGATACATTTGATATTTTTAAATTGTCCAAATATCTCATGAGATTTATAATCTTCCAATGATTCACATGGCACATATAAATCTACCCTATCATATAAGAATGTATATTTATTATACTTCCAATCGTCAGTAAAAGTATACGGATAAACTTCAGGAACCTCTAATGAATAAATAAATATTTCATTTAAATTTTCACAATTATAAAAGACATCATAATTTAATTTATCTGTGCTACATGGAAAAGTAACAGATTTCAAATTAGTACATTCATAAAATGTACCAGCTTTTAATTCAGTTACACCTTCTGGTATATTTACTTGATTCAAATTAACACAGTATATAAATGCATGTGCTCCTATTACATTAACACTACTAGGAATATCCACATCAATCAAATTTTTACAATTATAAAAAGCATAATCTGTAATTAGTTTTGTACCATCTTTTATTTTACAACTAGAGTTTATCTTTTCTGGATTTGTACTTATTAAGTACTCTTTTATATATAGAACACCATCCTCCCAATTTGATTCTTCACTAAAATATTTTGTATTCGTGAATGGGTCAGTTTCTATACAATCAATATTACTTCCTAAAGAAATTGATTCTAAACTTGTGCAATTAAAAAATGCAGAAGAGCCTAAATATGTTAGACTATTAGGGATTTTTATAGAAGTTAAACCAGTACAATAATAAAATGCAGCGGAGCCTATTTCAACAACACCTTCTGGTATAGTTATATTAATTAATTTTTCGCATTCACTAAAAGCATTATGACCAATTCTTTTTACAGAATTTGGTATAGTATACGAAGTATCTTCCTTGAGAGGTGGATATGCTAACAATTCAGTCTTATCCTTATTAAATAACACGCCATCTTCTGAAGAAAAATATTTATTTGCTAATGAAACATTATATTCAGAGATTCTAGAATAAGAATAAAACGAATTAGGTTTAATTACAGAAACATTGTCTCCTATATTTATAGTTCTCAATTGTGAACACCAGCGAAACGCATTACTATCTATTATTTCTAGACTATTAGGAAATTCTATAGAGGTAAGTTTTCCACACCAATGAAATGCTGAAATTGCAATATACCTTGTTCCTTCTCTTACAACATAGTCTCCTTGAAGTTTATTTCTATCAGCTTCAATTAAATAATTACCTATATAAAAGACACCGTTATCCCAATTTGACTCATCCTCATATACTTTTGTTCCATAAAATGTTCCTGAACTTATACAATTAACATTATCATGAAGAGTAAGTTTTATCAAATTAGAACAATTAATAAAAGCATTATTTGCGATTGTATCAGTTATATTTGGTAATATATATGACTCCTCTAGTTTTCCTAAAGGATATCTCAATAAAGTTGTTTTAGTCTTATTAAACAAAACACCATTTTCAGAACTATAGTATTTATTTTCAGAATCTACATTAATATTCTTTAAATTTATACAACCTTCAAACGCAGTATTCTCTAATATTCTTACATTTCTAGGTATTTCTACTTTTTCTAATCCAATACAATTATCAAATGCAGCATAGGAAATTATTTTAATATTATCATGAAAAACTATTGAGGTTATCTCTGCATGGTTTTTAAATGCATTATAATATATAGTTTCAACATTAAGTGGAATTTGATATGAAGAACAATCTATACCTAGAGGACAATTAAGTAAAACTGTTTTATCTTTACTGAAAAGTATTCCATTCTCTGAACTATACATTTTATTTTCAGGAGATACAATAAATTCCTCTAAACTAGTTAGAGAAGAAAAATCTTCCGGTAAACTAGTTACAGAATCACCAATCTTTATAGATTTCAAAGCTGTACATCCCTCAAATATAATAGACCCTATATCAGTAACTTTATTAGGTATTTCCAAGGAAGTTAGACTAGTACAATTTGTAAAAGCACCATAACCAATCTCTATAACACTCTCTGGTAGATTAATTGATTTCAAAGATTTACAATAAGCAAAAGCACTTTCACCAATATATGTTATATTATTACCTAAATCAATATTCTCTAGTTTTTCTAGTTCATAAAATTGTTTGTCATTAATTGTAGTAATAGTATTTGGAAGAGAAATATAAGTGACATTACACCAACTAAATGCATATTGATGTAAAGAATTAACTATATATTCAATGGAATTATATATTACTTTTTCATTTATTTCAATACCTGCAGGATTATACTCGTTTATTTCATAAACTTCTGCAGTTTTATTAACTTCATCTAAATCATAGACAATACCATCAATACTAACTTGCTCTGCAAATAGTAAATAAGATGATAATAACGCTGATAATAAAAATAAAATTCTTTTCATTTGATAAGGTTTAATGTTTTTTTCCAATCTACAAAATTAAACAATTTATTTAGTTCCTTTGTTATTGTGTCGGTATAATTGAATTGAATTTACTGTGTTGTGCCAAATGCTATAGAAACCACCTGCTACAGCACAAATTGGGTCCATAAAAGTGTATGCAAGCCAAATAACGAACACAGTATTTTTTTGTCCAAGTGCCTGACCTGCACTTATTTGGTCGCCAAATACTTTACCAATGCGACGTCCTATAAAAAACTGAAGCAAACAAGCTGTGGCAGTGATAAGTAAAATGCCTAGAACAGTGTAAAAATCTATTTGTGTATTGGCAAAAGCTCTACTTGCAGTAGCCATGGCAAGTCCCAACGCCACCATCCACAAATAAAACGCTAAATCCTTTATTTGAGTGATTTTATCTCTCAACTTTGGCAAAAATCTATTTGTGAGTCTAGCCAATATTAGTGGTATCATAAGTACTGGGCATACTTGCTTTACAATACTAACAAATGTTTCGGTGAAACCAATTTCATTATTCATAAAAAGAGGAATGAAAATAGGTGCAGTCACAGCAATAGAAAGATTGATAAGTATATTGTACATAAGCAATGTGGCTGGATTTCCTTTGAGCTTTTCAACAATTACCACAGAAGCCGTTGCTGTAGGGCAAATAAAACAAGCCAAAAGACATTCAACCAATAAATAGATGTTTGAATGTGGCAAATAGCGTAAAATCAATGCAAGTATTCCAACCATTCCTACTTGAATCAACAACAACAATCCATGCCATGGTCTTAAGCGTAGTTGTTTGAAGTCTACTTTACAAAACGAAATGTAAAGCATACAAAAAAGTAGTAATGGTTGTAATATCTTTATGCCACTGTTTATATCTGCTTTTACTTCAATAGGTAAATTTAATGCGTGCGCCACTATATAGGCCAATACTCCTAAACACATGATGATAGGAAGTGACCAATTTTTTATAAACTGAAACATACTCTTCAATAATTTTCTGCAAAGGTAGGGAAAATATAGATAAAGTAGCAAAAAGAGAGGCTGCTAAATTTAGCAACCTCTCTTTATATATTATCCTCCGAAGTCGTCGAAGTGAATCATATCTTTTTCTACACCTAGGCTATCCAACAAGTCAAGCACTGTTTTTGCCATCATTGGAGGTCCACATAGGTAGTATTCGATTTCTTCTGGTTCTTCGTGTTGTTTCAAATAGGTATCGCCCATAACTGGAGCAATGAAACCAGCAGTATATTTAATACCAAGTTTGTCTGCTTTAGGGTCTGGACGGTCTAGAGCTAAGTGGAAGTGGAAGTTAGGGAATTCTTTTTCTAGTTCTAAGAAATCTTCTAAGAAGAACACTTCGTCGATAGCACGAGCACCATAGAAGTAATGCATTTCACGGTCACGTGTTTTAAGAGTTTTTAGCATGTGCATAATTTGTGCACGAAGAGGAGCCATACCGGCACCACCACCTACCCAAATCATTTCGCGTTTGCTATCAAACTCTGGATGGAAGTCACCATAAGGACCACTCATAATAACTTTGTCACCAGGTTTTAGTGAGAAGATATATGTAGAAGCGATACCACAAGGTACATCCATAAAGCCAGGACCTTGATCTTTTGGTTTGAATGGAGGTGTTGCAATACGCACTGTAAGTGTGATAATGTCACCTTCATCTGGATAGTTAGCCATAGAATAAGCACGGATTGTTTGTTCGGTATTCTTTTGTTTTAAGTTGAATAAACCGAAGTTTTCCCATGCTGGTACGTATAAGTCACCAATTAAAGAACGGTCGAAGTCTGCATAGTTAAGATCGTATTCTGGAATAACGATTTGAGCGTATGAACCAGGAACGAAGTCCATGTGTTCACCTGCAGGAAGTTTAACTTTAAATTCTTTAATAAAGGTAGCCACGTTGCGGTTTGAAATAACTTCGCATTCCCATTCTTTTACACCAAGAACAGATTCTGGCACCTTGATGCTCATATCACTTTTAACTTTAACTTGGCAACCTAAACGCCAGTTATCTTTAATTTGTTTGCGTGAGAAGTGAACAGCTTCAGTAGGAAGAATTTCACCACCACCTTCTGGCACTTGGCAACGGCATTGACCGCAAGAACCTTTACCACCACAAGCAGATGGTAAAAATACACCTTCTGCAGCCATAGTACCTAGAAGAGTACCACCAGAAGCCACTTCCATTGTTTTTTCACCGTTAAGAGTAACCTTAACAGGACCTGAAGGAGACAAATAACGTTTTGCTACCAACAGTAAAATCACCATTATTAGGATCATACCTAGGAACACAGCTATACTGGCTCCAATCATTGTCATATCTATTGCTAATAACATAGTTAATCCCCTTTCTTAAATTTTTAATCCTGAGAAACACATAAATGCTAATGCCATAAGACCTACAGTGATGAAGGTGATACCTAGACCACGAAGAGGTTTTGGAACATTGCAATATGCCATTTTTTCACGTATAGCAGCTAATGCCACAATAGCAATTAACCAACCAATACCAGAGCCAAATGCATATACAGTAGCTTCACCTACGTTGATGAACTCACGTTGTTGCATAAATAAACATGCACCCATGATGGCACAGTTTACAGCAATAAGAGGTAAGAAGATACCTAGAGAAGCATATAGAGATGGAGAGAAACGTTCTACAATCATTTCCACAAGTTGCACAATAGCAGCAATCACAGCAATGAATAGAATGAAGCTCAAGAAGCTTAAGTCTACACCTTCTATAATAGCATTAGCTTTAAGTAAGTAGTTTTCAAGTAAATAGTTAACTGGAACGGTAATACATAACACGAAAATTACCGCAATACCCAATCCAAATGCTGTTTTTACATTCTTAGATACAGCCAAATATGAACACATACCCAAGAAGTAAGCAAATATCATGTTGTCGACAAAAATCGACTTAACGAATAAACTTAATAAATTTTCCATGATTCTTCTGTTTTACGGGTCATTAATTATTTAATTCAGGGTTTTTGGCACGTTGGAACCAAATAATACAACCCAATAAGATAAGTGCCATAGGAGGCATAAGCATTAGACCATTATTTAAGTAACCAAATTCGTATACGCAATCTGGAATTACTTTAATACCTAATAATGTACCTGCACTGAAAAGTTCACGAACAAATGCAACAACTACTAAGATCATAGCATAACCGAAACCATTACCTAGACCGTCAAGAGTAGAAGCCCAAGGACCATTTGCCATAGCAAATGCTTCAAGACGACCCATTAGGATACAGTTAGTAATGATAAGACCGATATAAACTGAAAGTTGTACACTCACATCGTATGCAAATGCTTTTAAAACTTCACTTACGATAGTTACTAACGCAGCTACTACAACCAATTGTACGATAATACGAATACGATTTGGAATAGTATTACGAAGAAGTGAAATAACTAAGTTTGCTAAAGCAACGATAATGGTAACTGAAATACCCATTACTAAAGCTGGCTCTAGTTTTACAGTTACAGCTAAGGCAGAACAGATACCTAAAATTTGCATTGTTACTGGGTTGTCTAACCATAAAGGTCTAGTAAACGCAGTACGATTTTCTTTTGAAAATAAACTCATCTTCTGTTCCTCCTTATTGTTTTAAAAAGTTAACATATTGACCTAAACCTTCTAAAAGCATAGCATCTACACCTTGAGAAGTGATAGTACCACCAGAGATACCGTTTACATAATCTTTAGTATCATCTGTTTTACCTGGTTTTACAATAGCGATAGAAGTAAACTCTCCTTCTCTACTAATTTTTTTGCCAGGGAATTGGTTTTGGAATTTAGGAAGAGCGATATCAGCACCTAAACCTGGAGTTTCACCAGCGTGAGCGAAATAAGCACCGTAAACAGTAGCTTTATCGTCGTTTAATGAAACATAACCCCAAATTGGACCCCAAAGACCTGCACCATACACTGGTAACACATATTTGGTTTCGCCATTGATTTGGCAAATATAAAGTGGAAGTTGACGTTCTGCAAGTGGTTTAGCGTTTTCTACTTTAGATACAATATCAAAAGCACCAGTTTCTGCTATAACAGCACCTTCTGAGTTGATAAGTTGTTCTTGTAGAACTATTTCGCTATATAGTTTAGAGGCGTCAGCATCTTTTAAATCTACATTTAGAGAAGATAAGATTTGTTTTTTCTTATCTAGAGCAACATTTTCGTCTTGAATATCTTTCAATGAAGATGAAACGAAAGCTAGCAAGAAAGCCACGATAATAACCATGACCGATGCATATACAATGGTATAAGTATTACTGTTAGTATTCATGGTATATTATTATTTAGAGTTAATAGCTTTAGTTGCACGTTTAGCACGTTTAGAAATATTGCGTTGAACCACTAGGTAGTCGAATAAAGGTGCGAATACGTTACCTAAAAGAATAGCAAGCATCATACCTTCTGGATAACCAGGGTTAAGAACACGGATAATAACTGCTAATGAACCGATTAAGCAACCATACATCCATTTACCTGCTTCTGTACGAGCAGAAGTAACAGGGTCTGTTGCCATAAATACAGCACCGAAAGCAAAACCACCTAATACTAAGTGATAGTACCAAGGAAGTTGAGCTGCAGCGGTATCAGGACCGAATGCATTGAAGATTAACGCCATTAAAGCACCACTACCAAAGATAGAAAGCATTACTTTCCAGCTAGCGATGCGAGTTACTAATAATAGGATAGCACCTAATGCAATAGCAATAACACTAGTTTCACCAATAGAACCAGGGATAAGACCAATGATAGCATCCATTAATGAAGCAGGCTCGCCTAAAACATTAGTTAAAGCAACTTCTGATGTAGGAGCCACAGCTACTTGACCAAGAGGAGTTGCACCTGTAAAGCCGTCTACAACTGCACCTTCACCTAAACCAAATGTAGCATCTGTACGCACCCAAACAGCATCGCCAGACATTTTAGAAGGATAAGCAAAGAATAGGAATGCACGAGCGATTAATGCTACGTTGAAGATATTCATACCTGTACCACCGAAGATTTCTTTAGCAAAGATTACTGCAAATGCAGTAGCAAGAGCTAAAATCCATAGTGGGCAGTCCACTGGAACAATCATTGGTAGGATAATACCTGTAACAAGGAAACCTTCGTGAATTTCTTCACCTTTAAATTGAGCTACTGTAAACTCGATACCTAAACCTACAAGGTATGCAACCACGATTTTAGGTAATACAGCAAGAAGACCATAAGAGAAAACTTCAAAGAAGTTTGTTGCTGCAAGTTGGCCAATTGCTAAATAGTGTTGGTAACCCACGTTATACATACCAAATAATAAAGCAGGCATAAGTGCTATTACCACCATAATCATAATTCGTTTTGAATCTACTGCGTCGTGGATATGAGCTCCAGATTTAGAAGTAGTATTCGGAACGAATAAGAATGTTTCGAATCCGTCGAAGACAGAACGGAACATCGATAATTTACCACCTTCTGAGAAGGTAGGTTTGATTTTATCGACAAATTTTCTTAAAGCATTCATTATTTATAGTTTATTAATTTCTTAACACATTTCTTTTCTTAACATATCTAGACCTTGGCGAACGATTTTTTGTAGTTCTACTTTTGAAGAACATACAAATTCTGCTGCAGCAAAGTCTTCTGGAGCTACTTCATAAATACCAAGTTCTTCCATTTTTTCAATATCGCCAGAGATAATTGCTTTAAGCAAGAATTCTGGATAGATATCCATTGGGAATACTTTGTCATATTCTCCAGACATAATCATGTGACGTTCGCCACCTTGAAGACGTGCATCGAAAGAGAATTTGAATTTATTACGTAGGCAAGAACATAGCATACCAGAAAGGAATGAACCATTTAAGCTAAATTTCTTGATACCTGGCATAATCCAACCAAACATTTCGTGTGTATCGTCGCCTTCTGGGATTACAGTTAGTTGAGACACGAAAGGATTTAACCAAGCATCTGCAGAAACTTGTGTACCTGACAATGGGTTACCTGCGATATAACGAAGATTTCTACCTTCTAAAACATTAGCTTTAGCAATAGCAGAAACGTTGCTACCCATTACTACTTTATAATAAGCAGGGGTTGCAGCGTTTTCACCACAGAATGCTACTGTTTTAGTGAAATCTAATTTTCCTTTATTAACGAAACGACCGATGATAGCCACTTCTTGTGGAGCGATAGTCCAAACCACTTCACCACGATTGATAGGCGCTACTTTATTGATTTGAACACCAACGTTGCTAGCAGGATAATCACCTTCAAACTGAGTTACTGTAGCATTTTGAAGAGAAGCAGCCCATGCGCAACCTTTTTCAACACCTACATAAACAGGAGCAATTTTGCTAATAGCATTGATACCTGCTTGGAAGTTTGAAACTTCATCTTTTAAAATAAAGTTGAAATTTGGAGCAAGTGGAGCTTTATCAAAAGCTGAAATGAATATAGCTCTTGGAGTATCTGTTGGAGCTATACATACGTCGTAAGGACGTTGTTTGAAGAAAGCAAGAAAACCTGCATCAGAAAGAGAAGCTTTTACTTCTTCTGCAGAACCATCAAGATTGATAGGCTTAATTTCTGCTTGTTCTGCTTTAAAATCGTTTTGAACAACGAAATCTAGGATTTTACGTCTTTCACCACGATTAATTGCTAACAACTCACCACTAACAGGTGAAACTATCTTAAGGTCTGGATTCTTTTTATCGATAAATAAAACAGAACCAACCTTCACTTTATCACCAACCTTAGCCACTGGTTTAGGAGTAATACCATAGAAACTCTCTGGATTGAATCCTATTAAGGCTGATTGGGATACGCGGCCATATTCTTCTTTGGCTTGTCCAACCATCTGAATATTAAGGCCTTGCTTAATTTTAATTAAATCTGCCATAAATATTTTTGACGAATAAAAGTTTCAGTGAAAAAAATTTCGCACAAAGTTAATAAAAATAAATGAGAAATGAGAAAGGAGAAAGGAGAATTTTTAATAGATTGGAATATATACAAAAACAAATGGTTACCTCGCTCGGTAACCATTTGCCCCATCTTAATTCTTAATCTTTTTCTTACGAAGAAAACTAATATGACGCAAAGGTAATGCTTTGGGTAATACCGCGCAAATATTTTGACAATAAAATCCATTACAATAACATCTTTTAACATTTAAGGCTAATTTGTTAAATTATTAATGTGTTTATTTCGTTGATTATTACACATTATATAATGATTTATCATACATACACATTGTTTTACACATTTTTTTATTAACTTTGCGTCCAAAATTTAATCTTTATAACTATGAAAGTTTTAAAATTCGGCGGAACATCCGTAGGTTCTGCACAAAGAATGAAAGAAGTAGCTTCTTTAATCTGTGATGGTGATCAAAAAATAGTAGTACTTTCTGCAATGTCTGGTACAACCAACACATTAGTAGAAATAGCAGACTACCTATATAAGAAAAACCCAGTTAGTGCTAATGAAGTCATCAATAAGATGGAGCAAAAGTATGCAGCTGTTGTAGATGAACTTTATTCTAAAGACGAAACTAAAGCAGAAGCTAACTCTATATTAAAGGTACACTTCGATTTACTTCGCAAATTTACACAAAATAATGTATTCTTATTATTTGATGAGAAAATTATTTTAGCACAAGGCGAACTTATGTCTACCGCTATGGTAAATCTATATCTACAAGAAATAGGCGTTAAATCTGTCCTACTTCCTTCATTAGATTTCATGCGTATCGACAAGAACAACGAACCAGACCTTGCTTATATTCGCACAAATATTGCCAAATCATTATCTGTATTCCCATCAGATACCGAAATTTATATTACACAAGGTTATATCTGTAGAAATGCATATAATGAAATAGACAACCTTCAACGTGGGGGTTCAGACTACACTGCATCATTAATCGGTGCCGCTATTAAGGCTTCTGAAATCCAAATCTGGACAGACATTGATGGTATGCACAACAACGACCCTCGTTTTGTAGAAAACACTAAACCAGTAGCAACTCTACACTTTGAGGAAGCAGCAGAACTTGCATATTTCGGTGCTAAAATCCTACACCCTACTTGCATTCTTCCCGCAAAACTTGAAAACATTCCTGTGCGTCTATTAAATACAATGGACCCTCAAGCTCCTGGTACATTAATTTCTACCAAGCTTACTCCTAAAAAAATAGAAGCAGTTGCAGCAAAAGACAATATCACTGCTATCAAGATTAAATCTGGCCGTATGCTACTTGCTCACGGTTTCCTAAGCAAAGTATTTGAATGCTTCGCAACACACAAAACTTCTATTGATATGATTACTACTTCTGAAGTAGGCGTTTCTGTTACTATCGACAACGACAAACACCTAGACGAAATAGTAAACGAACTTAAAACATTCGGTACAGTAACCGTTGAAAAAGACATGGTTATTATCTGTGTGGTTGGTGATATGGACTCAGAAAACGTTGGTTATCAAGCAAAAATAGTTAACGCGCTTAAAGACATTCCTGTTCGCATGATTTCTTACGGCGGTAGCAACTACAACGTATCATTCCTTGTTAAAGCAGCAGACAAAAAACGTGCATTAGAATCATTAAGTAAAGAATTATTTTAATTGATTATAAATGAAAGGAAATTTTCCGATAGAAAAATGGGGTAATTTAACTACCCCATTCTATTTTTACGATACTGCCTTACTAAAGAACACTTTAGAGGCAATTAAGAAAGAAACTGACAAGTACAATTTTTGTCAACATTACGCTATTAAAGCAAATGCAAACCCTCGCATCCTTAAACTTATTGCTAGCTATGGTTTTGGCGCAGACTGTGTTAGCGGTGGCGAAGTAAGAGCTGCTATTGAAGCAGGTTTCCCTGCAGACAAAGTAGTTTTTGCTGGCGTTGGCAAAGCTGATTGGGAAATAAACCTAGCCCTTGATGCAGATATTTTCTGCTTCAACGTGGAATCACTTGCAGAACTATACATTATTAATGAATTGGCTATTGCCAAAGGCAAAACTGCAAGAGTAGAATTCAGAGTAAACCCAAATGTGGATGCGCATACACACGCAAAAATTACAACTGGTCTTTCTGAAAACAAATTTGGCATAAATATGAGCCAAATTTCTAGCGTTATTAAAGAAGCAAATACACTTTCAAATATTGAAGTAGTTGGTCTTCACTTCCATATCGGTTCACAAATCACTGATATGAGTGCATTTAAAGACCTTTGTATTAAAGCAAACGAACTTCAAGACTCATTAGAAAAAGAAGGTATCACCTTCCCTAACATGAACTTTGGCGGTGGCTTAGGTATTGATTATCATCATCCAAACCACATTAATATACCAGATTTTGAAAACTACTTTGCCGTATTCAACAAACTTGTTGAGCGCAGAGAAGGTCAAAATATCCACTTCGAGCTTGGTAGAGCCGTGGTTGGTCAATGTGGTAACCTTATTAGCCGCGTGCTTTATGTAAAAGAAGGTGAAGTTAAACGTTTTGCTATTCTTGATGCAGGTTTCACAGAACTTATTCGCCCTGCTATGTATGATGCATATCACAGAATTGAAAACCTAAGCAGCAACGAAGCAGAAAAAGAATACGATGTGGTTGGTCCTATTTGTGAATCATCAGACGTATTTGGCAAAAATGTGATGCTAAACGAAGTAAAACGTGGCGACATAATAGCACTTCGTTCTGCTGGTGCATACGGCGAGGTAATGAGTTCTCAATACAACCTAAGAAATCTTCCAAACAGTTATTTCTCAGAAGACTTTGAATAACAATATGCTTGTAAATCTTTTAAATACATTTTCTACTGCCGAACTTATATGTTTGGCAGTACTATTTTTTAGCCTTTTAGTACAACTTTATTTTTACCTACGTTTCTACACTGCCGTTTTCAGACACAAACGCAGAATAAAGAAAGGTAAAATAAAACTTTTGGAAAGTCTTCCTGAAGTTTCTGTGATTATTTGTGCAAGAAACGAGGAAGAAAACCTTAAAAAGCACCTTCCTAGCATCCTGAAACAAGACTATCCAAACTACGAGGTAATTGTTATCAACGACCGTTCTTACGACGACACAGAAACCGTATTAGAACTACTTAAAAAGGAATACCCTCATCTGAAAACTAGTTTCGTGCCACACGATGCTAAATATATCGACTCTAAGAAAATTGCCGTTATACTTGGCGTAAAAGCGGCTAAAAACGACATTCTTGTGTTTACAGATGCTGATTGCGAAGCCGTTTCTAACAAGTGGCTTGAAAATATGGTTAGAAGTTTCTCTGGTGATACTCAAATAGTATTAGGATACGGAGCTTACAACAAGAATAAAAGCTTCACAAACTTTATTCAAGTATTCGACACATTATTTATAGGTATTCAATACCTAAATTATGCCATTGCAGGCTATCCTTATATGGGTGTGGGCAGAAATATGGCATACAGAAAGAGTTTCTTTGAAAAGTCTAAAGGATTTTCAAAACATTTAGACATTCAATCTGGCGACGACGACCTATTTGTAAACGATTTTGCACGTAGCAAAAACACATCTGTTTGCATTGGCACAGAGAGCTTTACCACATCGGAAGAAAAGAAAACATTCTCAGCATTTTTAGCACAAAAAGAACGTCACCTTTCCACTTCTGGCAGATACAAATTCTCTTCTAAATTTATTTTAGGCACAGAACTTGGCAGTAGATTTTTGTTTTATTTAAGCATTTTAGCAACCTGCATTTTTGCATTGCCTTATTGGTACTTTATTGCACCAGGAGCATTCATTTTAAGATATATTATTCAATACATTATCATCAATCTAAATGCAAAAGAACTTGGCGAAAGAAAATTCTACTTTGGCATAGGTTTTATGGACATTTTATTGCCACTTATAAACCTTTACCTATACGTAGTAGCCTATTTCCGACCAAAAGCACATTATAAATGGAAGTAATACCACTCCATTTAAGATTTTTTAGTGAGTGAGATATGATATTTTTATTTGCTTTTTGATTATAATATTTGTACCTTTGCACCCTAATGAATAGATTTTTATACATATTATGCCTATTTGTGTTCTCTTGCCAAATTTGTACGGCTAAGATTAGCAGTAAGGAATACAAACAAATCAGAAAAAGCACAGACAATAATGCAAAATATGAATTTGCCATAAAGTGCTATAATGAAGAGGATTATAAAAAAGCTATTACACTTTTAGAAGATATTTCTAATGCTTATAAAGGAACTGAAAGGTCTGAAAATATTTTATATTTACTTTCTACAAGTCACTTTAAAAGAAAAGAATATATATCATCTGCGCATCATTATCAAACATACGTAAATACTTACCTTAGAGGAAGTCATTATACAGAATGTTTGTTTATGCTAGCATATTCTTATTATCATCAGTCTCCAGAGGCAGAGCTTGACCAAACTGCAACTGTTAAGGCAATAGAAAATTTTCAACGTTTTATTGAAGCCTTCCCATACAACGAACAAACACCACGTGCGAAAGAACTTCAACACGAAATGTATGAAAAACTAGCATATAGAGACTTAAAAAATGTGCAATTATATTATAATCTAGGAAATTATAGAGGCAACAACTATAGAGCTGCTGTAGTAAGTGCTCAAAATGCTTTAAATGATTATCCTAATTCTCAGTACAAAGAAGAATATTCAGTAATTATAGTACGCGCAAAATATAAAGAAGCTATTAATAGTGTTCAAGAAAAACTTAAACAACGTTGCGAAGATGCATTAGATGAATACTATTATTTCTTACAAGAATATCCTGAGACAAAATATAAAAAAGAAGTAGATAAAATATCAGAACACTTAAAGAAGATTTTATCTCAGATAGAACAAACAGAAGATTAACCTAATTATATATAATTAAAATGGATTACAAAAAATCAAAAGCTCCAACAAACACTGTAACACGTGATGTAAACAGCTTATGCGAAAACACCGGTAATGTATATGAAACTGTTGCTATCATTGGTAAACGTGCAAATCAAATTGGTGTTGAAATTAAAGACGAACTAAAACGTAAACTAGAAGAATTCTCTAGCAACAACGTAGACAACTTAGAAGAAGTATTTGAAAATCGCGAACAAATCGAAATTTCTAAGTATTATGAACGTCTTCCAAAACCAGTACTTCTTGCAACACAAGAATACATCGAAGACAAAACATATTTTCGCAATCCAAACAAAAAATAATTTACCCTTTGCAAGGTAAACATATACTTATAGGAGTAACGGGAGGTATAGCTGCATATAAAACAGCTTACCTCATTCGTGACTTGGTAAAACGCGGTGCCGAAGTTAAGGTGATAATGACCGAAAAAGCCAAAGCGTTTATCACGCCACTTACCCTAGCTACACTTTCTAAAAACCCAATCCTAGTAGATTTCTTCGACCCTACAAATGGAGCATGGAATAGCCATGTATCTCTAGGACTTTGGGCTGATGCTTATATTATAGCACCTGCTACTGCAAATACCATAGCTAAAATGGCGCATGGCATTGCAGACAACTTACTTACAACCACATATCTTTCTGCACGTTGCCCTGTGTTTGTGGCACCAGCCATGGATTTGGATATGTATGCCCACCCTACCACACAAGAAAATATCTCATACTTAAAAGGTAAAGGCGTAAATATTATAGATGCGGCTTCAGGTTTCCTAGCAAGCGGATTGGAAGGCAAAGGCAGAATGGCAGAACCAGAAGAAATTTCTGAGCGCGTTGCAGACTTTTTCTCGTCTAAGCAAGAACTTGCTGGCAAAAAAGTACTTATCACTGCAGGTCCTACATACGAAAAAATAGACCCTGTTCGCTTTATTGGCAATCATTCTAGCGGTAAAATGGGTTATGCGTTAGCAGAGGAATGCGCAGCAAGAGGTGCAGAAGTATCGCTTGTGAGTGGTCCTGTGCAAATAAAAGCAAAACATCCTAATATTAAAACTATTAGCGTAACTTCAGCAGAAGAAATGTACAATGCTGCAAATGAAGAGTTTGACTCTGCAGATATTTGCATTCTTTGCGCAGCTGTGGCAGACTTCAAACCAGAAACTCAAGCTGACGAAAAGATTAAGCGCGAAAAAGATGATTTAGTTATCAGACTTAAACCTACACAAGACATTGCTGCTAGTTTAGGAGCAAAAAAACGTAAAGACCAAATAATGGTGGGTTTTGCACTTGAAACCAACAACGAAGCAGAAAATGCTCAAGGCAAATTAAAAAGAAAAAATCTTGATTTTATTGTTCTAAACTCACTAAAAGATGCTAATGCATGTTTTGGTTACGACACAAATAAAATCACTATCATAGAAAAAGACGGCGAAACTAAAGCCTTCGAACTAAAATCTAAAACAGAAGTAGCAAAAG
The DNA here is from genome assembly GCA_045612225.1 of Candidatus Enterocola sp. GTDB lineage: Bacteria > Bacteroidota > Bacteroidia > Bacteroidales > Paludibacteraceae > Enterocola. Next base: position 48,828 of record JAZKYP010000015.1, on the reverse strand, counting down.
ATATTATAGACAATATATGCAAAGCATAAAAAAAATATTATCTACCCTACTCTTATTCATTTCCTTCTTCACATTAGGATATGCTAACGAACTGAATTGCAAAGTAACTGTCAATTCAGATCAAATTTCTGGCACAAGCAAATCTATTTTCACTACACTTGAAAAGTCCATTACAGAGTTTATGAACGAAAGACAATGGACAGACCACCAATACGCTGTGGAAGAACGCATCGAGTGTAGCATAATGATATTAGTAAACAACTATAACAATGGTTCGTTTAGCTGCAACATCCAGGTAAATGCAAATAGACCTGTCTTCGGAACAAACTATAAAAGTCCTATCTATAGTTTCAACGACCCAAATTTCGCGTTTACATATAATGAAAACGACCCGTTAAACTTCGACGAGAACTCTTTCTCAGACAATTTAACAGCCGTGCTTGCATATTATGCTTATATGATAATTGCCACCGACCTTGACACTTTCTCTAGTTTGGGAGGCACACCTATATACAAAAAAGCAGAAAGCATTGTAAATCAAGCACAAAGCACAAACGAACAAGGCTGGAGAGCATTTGAAGACAGCAACAATAGATATGCTGTAATAAGCAATATATTGGACGATGCTGTTACAGAATATAGAAAATATCTATACACCTACCACAGACTAGGTCTAGATGAAATGTCTATAGCGGCACAAAAGAGTAGAGCTACAATTACAGAAGGACTTAAAAGTTTAAGAACTGTATACAAAGAACATCCTTCCTCAAGTGTGATTCTTACACCATTTTTAGAAGCAAAACTAGATGAAATAATAAATATCTATTCTAAAGGTACAAACGAAGAATGTAATACTGCGTATGATATTCTAAGTTATATAATACCGACATCGCAACATCGATTCAATTCTTTAAAGAAATAAATTTATGCTTAATTCTTTACACATAGAAAACTATGTACTTATCAAAAAACTAGACCTAAACTTCGAGTCTGGTTTCTCTGTTATCACTGGTCAAACTGGTGCTGGTAAATCTATTCTTTTAGGAGCATTAAACTTGGTTTTAGGCGCACGCGCCGACCTTAAAAGTATAAAAGAAGGTGCAGAAAAATGCATCATCGAGGCAGTTTTTGATATAGCAAACTACAATATCAAAGACTTTTTCGAAGAAAATGATCTTGATTACAGCACTGAATGTATTTTAAGAAGAGAATTGTCTGCATCAGGCAAATCTAGACTTTTTATCAACGATACACCTGTAAATGCATCAATATTAAGAACTCTTGCAGACCAATTGATAGATGTGCACTCACAGCACGAAAACCTTCTATTAAGAGATAATAACTTCCAACTTGGAGTACTAGATATTACTGCTAAAAACCAGGATTTATTAGAAAATTATAAAGAACTATATAAATCTCACGCTCAAATTTGCCAAAAGATAGAAGAATTGGAGAGTGAGTTATCAAAAGGAAAAGAAGAACTTGATTATCTTCAATTTCAATTTAACCAACTAGAAGAAAGCAAACTAGTAGATTCAGAAGATATTGATATAGAAACTGAATTAACTATACTAGAACATGCCAACGACATAAAACAAGCTTTACTTGAAGCAGAAAACACACTTTCTACAGATGCTGGAGTATTAGAAATGCTAAGAAATGCAGAAAATGCGATTTCGTCTGTATCTAAATACTCGACATATTGTGAGGAATTGGTAAGTAGAATATCATCATGTTATATAGAACTTAAAGATATTTCTGCAGAACTTTACAATGAAAGTGAAAAGGTAGATTCAGACCCAGAAAGACTAGAATATTTAAGAGAAAGAAGGGATTTAATCTACACACTTTGCCAAAAACACAGAGTAAAAACTGTGACAGAACTTATCGAAATAAAGAATGAATTAGAGAATAAAATTTCTCTAATTGATAATTCAGACGAGGAAATAATGAATCTCAAAAGAGAACGTGATGAGATTTATAGTCATCTATTGGCTGAAGCCACCAAAATATCTGAAAGACGCCAAAAACAAGCTTCTATCATAGAAAAAGAGCTAGTAGATCAGCTTACTGCTCTTGGCATGCCATATAGCAATGTAAAATTTGACATCACTCCACTTGAACTTCCAAACAAAACAGGTATGGATAAAGTGGAATTATTATTCTCTTCAAATAAAAACAAATCACCTCAGCCAATAGACAAAACCGCATCTGGTGGTGAGATTTCTAGGGTAATGTTGTGCTTAAAATATCTTTTAGCACAAAGCAGTAGCCTACCTACTCTTATTTTCGACGAAATTGATACAGGTATTTCTGGCGAAGCGGCTGACCTTACTGCAAAAATGCTTAAGAAAATGAGCGCCAATGTGCAAATCATTTCTATTAGCCACTTACCACAAATTGCAGCTAAGGCTACTACACATTATTTTGTAGAAAAATCTGGAGAGAGTGAAACTACTGTAACTCAACTGAACGAAGAAGAAAGAATTACAGCAATAGCGCGCATGCTTAGCGGTAGTACACTAAGCGATGCTGCTATAAAGAATGCTCAAGCTTTATTAAGCGAAGAAAGTTGAGAAAATCTCTTCTTTCTAAATAAATGATGCGCAAGCAAAATACTTCCGTTATACACCACATTTGGCATTGTATAGCGGATTGTTTTTATAAGATTTTCTTTTCTTTGAGCCTTCACCTTGCCTTTGTATCTATAAAAATCTATTCTTGCTTTTATTACTGCCCAAGATAATTTTGGTTGTAAAGTAATTAGATATACAAATGCCGCAAGATAATCTAAAAAGAATCTTATTATTGCAAGTGGAATAAGTCTTGAAGTATTTAAGTTTTTGTATATCATCAACATATTATTTCTAAAGTTGTAATATGTCTTTCTAGGATTTGACTGTTCAAGTGTGCCTCCACCTAAGTGATATACCACAGAATTTGGAATATAAAACACCTTTCTGCCTCTAGAATTTACTCTCCAACAAAAGTCTATTTCTTCTTGATGTGTAAAGAAGTTTTCGTCTAGACCACCATAGTCGACAAAGTCTACACGACGCACCATCATACAAGCACCTGATGCCCAAAATATTTGTCTAATATCGTTGTATTGTCCTTTATCTTCTTCGATAGAAGAGAAAATTCTTCCTCTGCAAAATGGATATCCAAATTTGTCTATAAACCCACCTGCACCACCAGCATATTCAAACTTGGTTTTATCTTTATATTGAAGTATTTTTGGCTGAACTGCTATTACATTTTGATGTTCTTCCATATAGGTAAGCATTGGTTGAATCCAGTTTGGAGTAACCTCAACATCAGAATTTAAAAGAAGTACGTATGGAGTTTCTACCCTACCTATGCTAATATTATACCCCTCGGCAAAACCATAATTATTTTTAAGCTGAATAAGCTTTATTGCTGGATAAGTAGCTTGTAACCATTCTACGGAATTATCTGTAGAGGCGTTATCTGCCACTATAATATCTGCTAAATGCAGAGGAGTATTCTTAATTACAGAAGGTAAATATGTTTCTAAATGTTTTTGACCGTTATAATTTAATATAATTACACTAACCTTTTTCATTTTTATTTCTTAATGAATCTTCTGGTTTGTATTTCCAGCGATTATGCGACCATAGATAACATTCTGGTTGTTTTCTGATAGTTTCTTCCAACAATCTTACGTATTGTTCGGTTGCATAATTCATAGGAGTGGATTTAATATCATCAGTAATTAATTTAGCTGTACATTTATACACTCCTCTAGAAACTTTTTCTATTTCCAGATAACACAAAGCATAATCTAATCTTCTACCTATACGTTCTATGGTATCTATTATAGCAGTATTTTGATTTAAGAATGTTGTCCAATAATTTAAAGCATCTGGTAATGGAGACTGATCTGCTAAGAATCCTATTTCTGCTCTTTTTCCTTCTTTTTTAACCTCAGTTAAAGTTCTTAATAGCTTACTATCTTGTACTGGCTGGCCACCAAACCTAGATCTTAATTCGTACATAATTTGTTCAAAAGTTTCATCTGTCAACTTTTTATATACAATGTACAAATTATCTGCTTTTATTGCTGTGGCATAATATGAAACATATTCCCAACAGCCTAAATGCGCTAAATAGTAGATGATAGATTTATTTTCACTCCTCAATTTCATTATAAGTTCCTGATTTTCCACAGAAAAATGCTTAGCCATTTCTTCTGCAGAAAGAGTGAACATTTTTATCATTTCCATTATTTGGTCACAGAATTGGCGATAAAACTTCTTTTCTATAACCTTTATTTCATCTAAACTTTTTTCAGGAAAAGAATTTACTAGATTTTTTCTAACTATCTTTTTTCTATATCCTACAATATAATAAATCAGATAATAAGCTATATCTGATAAGAAATATAGAGTTTTAAATGAACGATTTGATAAAAATATTAGGAACTTTTTCATTTACGTAGTTTTATTAATAAACACCTAATGATTCAGAATACTCATATTCAGCATCTAAAATAAGCTGAACATTTTCTTCATTTAGTTTTTCTACATCCATTTCGTCTTTTTTCACAGCTTTAAGGATGTAGTGAAGTAGCTCTTCTTCTACTATTTCTACTTCTTCGTCGGTGTCGTCATTTAAAAGACCTTTGCTTTCGTAGAAGTCGTAAATTACGTCTAACACATATTGAATATCGTCATCTGAAATATTCAACTCTTTTGGTAGTTTCTTTTGAATGAATATGATAGCTGCTTCGTCATCATATTCTAAACATTTAATGTCGGTCATATCTTTGTTATTTAATTATTTTTCGTTTTATGTATGTGTAGAAACATAGCGTGCTGTGTCCTTAACTATGCAAATTTATATAAAAAATATGAATTAGTATAATGGTTTGTAAATAATTTAGTAATTTTGCACAGAATTTTAAACTACTTAATTATGTCTGTACACAAGATTGAAGACCAACGTAAGGTTACAACACATCGCCTTAGAGAAATGAAAGAAAGAGGCGAAAAAATTAGCATGCTTACAGCATACGATTATTCAATGGCTACTATTCTAGATGGAGCTGGCGTTGATGTACTTTTAATTGGCGACTCTGCTTCTAATGTTATATGTGGTAACACTACCACCCTTCCTATTACACTAGACGAAATGATTTTCCTTGCAAAAGGTGTAATGAAAGCTGCTAAACGCTCACTAGTGGTGTGCGATATGCCTTTCGGTACATATCAAGGCAACTCACTTGAAGCGCTTTCTTCTGCTATCCGCATTATGAAAGAAACTGGTGTAGATTGTATTAAAATGGAAGGTGGCGAGGAAGTTATCGACTCTATCACACGTATTATTTCGGCTGGTATCCCTGTTATGGGTCACCTAGGCCTAATGCCACAATCTATCAACAAATATGGTACATACGCTGTACGTGCAAAAGAAGAAGAAGAGGCAAACAAACTTATAGAAGATGCAAAACTTTTGGAACAAGCTGGTTGCTTTGCTATTGTGCTTGAAAAAATCCCTGCAGCGCTTGCAACTCGCGTGGCACAAGCAGTGCAAATTCCTATTATTGGTATTGGCGCAGGCTCAGGTGTAGATGGTCAAGTGCTTGTAATGCAAGATATGCTTGGCATCACCAAAGGATTCTCTCCACGTTTCCTTCGCCGCTATGCCGACCTAAACACCGTTATCACCGAAGCAGTGCAAAACTACATCGACGACGTAAAATCTTGCGACTTCCCTTCAGAAAAAGAACAATATTAAAACATTCTTACTACAATAATAATTCAGGGTTGCCACATTTCGTAGCAACCCTGATTGGTTTTAATATACTAATTCCTTATAAGAAACCTAACTCTAGTTTGGCTTCTTCCGACATCATGTCGCGATCCCAGACAGGTTCGAAGACTAGTTCGATTTCTACTTTGCCTACGCCTTCTATTGACTCGATTTTTTGTTTTACATCTTCTAAGATAAAGTCTGCCATTGGGCAAGAAGGTGCTGTAAGGGTCATGTCTATGTGAACGTCGTTGTTTTCGTTCACATCTATTTTGTAAATTAAGCCTAAATCGTAAATATTGACCGCAATTTCTGGGTCGAACACTGTTTTCAACATCTTAACGATGTTTTCTTCTAAGGTTAAAAACTCACTCATCTTTTAATATTGGTAAATAATCTGATTGTATATTAGTCATTGCCCCCCAAAGACTGTGACGGGCTTCTGGATTCATTTTTTCTAGTAGTGCCATTACCTCTTTCATGTCATGACGGAAAGAATCTTGTTCGTAAGGGCAATTTTTTATTTGTTTCTTCAGTTCTCTCAGCTCTGCATATTCCACAAGGTCTGCTTCTGGCACAAGGCAAAGTGGACGAATAATATCCACATCTACCCTATTCATATAAAGCCTTGGCGGCATTGTGGCAAATGCACCTTGAAATGTAAGATTCATTAGCAAAGTGGAGAGTATATCGTCTTGGTGATGACCAAGTGCTATTTTTGTACAGCCAAGTTCTTTGGCAAGGTCAAAAAGTTTCTTTCTGCGATTCCAAGAGCAAAGAAAGCATGGTGCTTTGCGTTTGTCGGTATCGGGATTGAAACTTGTGGTTACATGGTAAAATGGCACACCGAAACTCTCGCAATAGTTTTTAAGGTATTCGATATCGGCTTGATATGGAATATTTTCCATACTCACATGGGCAGCGACAACAGAAAATCGGGGTTTAAATACGCGAGAGCGTTCCGCAAGGAATTCCACTAATGCAAGCGAATCCTTTCCACCAGAAAGACCTATCAAGACCTTATCGCCATCGTCGATAAGACCATACTCCTTCATCGCCTTGCGAAATTTTTTCCCGATTCTGTATAGTATTTTTTCCATTGTTAATCTTGCGTGCTCCCTAATATTTACATCGTATTGTACCTAAAAATAAGATATAGCGATGAGCGGAAAAAGATTTTATGAAATGATTAACGTTAAGCAAAAGCGTTGTCTGAGCAAAGCGAGTTTAGCTTTTGTAGTTAATCATAAGTAAAATCCCGTGAAGAGCTCTACTCTGTATTTTTAGGTACAATACAGATTATTTAACAAGTTGTTTAGCAATTCCTTCCACATCCATGCCAAGCATGTGGTAAAGTTCGGCAGGAGTGCCGTGCTCTACAAAGTTGTCTGGAATGCCGATGCGTTTCACAGGAAGTGCCACACCACTATCTGCCATATATTCTAGCACAGCAGAACCAAATCCACCCTTAAGCGCACCATCTTCTACTGTAACAATAGACTTATAATTTTTAAACACTTCATCCAGAAGTGCTGTATCAAGAGGTTTAATAAAGCGCATATCATAAACACCGACTTCACTAGCATCAGCGCCTAGACTTTCTACCGCTTTCATTACAGTATTTCCTATTGGTCCAACGCTAAGTACAGCTACCTTGTTACCTTTTTTAAGTTCTACGCCCTTGCCTACTGGAATTTCTATCATAGGTACACCTTTCCATTCTACACCCTCACCAGCTCCACGAGGATAACGAATTACAAATGTACCTTTGCCTTCTTGTTGAGCAGTGTACATTAAGTTTCTCAGTTCTAGTTCGTTAAGCGGAGAAGCAATTGTAAGATTTGGGATACAACGTAGATATGACATATCAAATGCACCATGGTGTGTAGGACCATCGGCACCCACAAGACCTGCTCTATCAAGGCATAAAACCATATTTAAGTTTTGCAAAGCCACATCGTGGATAATTTGGTCGTAGGCACGTTGCATAAACGAAGAATAGATATTACAGAAAGGCATTAAACCCTCTTTTGCCATACCTGCAGAGAATGTCACAGCATGTGCTTCAGCAATGCCCACATCGAACACTCTATCTGGCATTTCTTGCATCATTATGTTCATAGAGCAACCAGTTGGCATAGCTGGAGTAACACCTACAATCTTTTCATTTTCTTTTGCAAGATCTAAAAGTGTTTCACCGAAAACATCTTGATAAAGCGCTACACCAGAATTTTTACTCTTTATTCTTTCGCCTGTTTCTGGGTTGAAATAACCAGGAGCATGCCAAATGGTAGCAGAGTTTTCTGCTGGAGCAAAGCCTTTTCCTTTTACTGTTTTAATATGAAGAACACGAGGCCCTTCAAAATTTTTGATATCGGTTAATGTTTTCACAAGTTGGTCGATATTATGACCATCAAGTTGACCGAAATATCTTATGTTTAGACCTTCAAAGATATTAGAACCACCAGTAAGAGCTGTTTTAAGGTGATTTCCAAACCTAACCATACGGTTACGAGTAGAAGTTTTCATCAGCCCAATTTTCTTAAAGAAATGGTATGTTCTAAAACGCCATTTATTGTACCACGCAGAAGATGTAATATCGGTAAGATATTCACTAAGTCCACCCACTGCATTGTCAATTGCCATATTGTTATCGTTTAAGATAACTAGCAGATTATTAGGGTTTACGCAGGCATTGTTAAGACCTTCAAAAGCAAGACCGCCTGTCATAGAGCCGTCACCAATCACAGCAACAACCTTTCTATTGGTATCTAGTTTTTCGCTACCAATAGCCATACCTAATGCTGCTGAAATAGAGTTTGAAGCATGCCCTGCCACAAAAGCATCATACTCGCTTTCTTTTGGAGAAGGGAAACCAGAAAGACCCTTAAATTTTCTGTTTGTAGAAAATCTTTCGCGTCTGCCTGTAAGTATTTTGTGTCCGTAAGCTTGATGACCAACGTCCCATACTATACGGTCTTCTGGAGTATCAAAAACATAATGTAATGCCACAGTAAGTTCCACCACACCCAAGCTAGAAGCCAAGTGTCCAGGATTGTTTGCCAACTCCTCGATAATGAAAGTTCTTATTTCCTGACACAATGGTTTAAGAAGTTTTTTATCAAGCTTCCTAAGGTCTGATGGATAATTAATAGTGGATAATATTGGGTATTTATCTGACATAAATTTACATTTGAGTACAAAAATACACAATAAATTCTTAAATAACATAAATTAGCATATTATTAATTGATATTTAATGAGTATTTTATTAATTTTGTATTGTGCAGTAGGATGTAAACAATTAAACAAAAAAAATATATGAAAAAAATATTTTATCTTTTCTGTGTGGCTGTAATTACAGCTTCTTGTGTTTCACAAGCAAAATACAATGAGTTATTGGAAAGCGAAGCAAATTTATACACTCAAGCAAAAGAGTGTGACAAGGAGCTAAATAAGGCTAAAGCCAAAATACAAGATTTAGAAACACTAGTAGCAAAACTAAATCAAGAAAAAGAGTTGATAGAGGAAGACACCACTAGACTTTCTAGAGAGTTGCAACGCGTGGTGGAAGATTGCAATAAAATGCAAGAACAAAATGCTAGCCTACTTGAAAAACTGAAAAGTTCTAAAACAAAAGACGAAATCCAAAAAATGCTAGAAGAAATCCAAGCATTACAAACTGAACTTATTCAACGCGAAGATGCGCTATTCAAAGCTGAACGCTCACTAAAGGAAAAACAAGCAGAACTTGAAGACAGAAATGCAAAGATTACTGAGCTTACAAAACTGCTTGAAGAACGCGACAATTACTTAAACTCACTTAAAGATAAAGTAATGAAGGCGCTTGCTCCATTTGAAGCAGACGGACTTAAAGTGAGCGAAAAAGGTGGTAAAGTATATGTTTCTATGGACGAAAAACTACTTTTCCAATCTGGACGTTGGGTTGTAGACGCCAAAGGTGCAAGAGCTATTAGAGAACTTTCTAAAGTGCTTGCTACCACAAAGGACGTGGATATTGTAGTGGAAGGTCACACCGACAATGTTCCATTCGCAGGAAATGGTAACGTACTAGACAACTGGGACTTAAGTGTAAAACGTGCCACATCTATTGTAAGAATCTTATTGGAAAACAAAGATATAGACCCTACAAAAGTGAGTGCAAGCGGTAGAAGCGAATATTGCCCTATCGACACAGCAGACACTAAAGAAGCACGCAAAGCAAATCGCCGTATCGAGATTATTTTAACTCCAAACTTAGACGAGCTTTTAAAAATATTTGAATAATGAATTTCAGAACAGAAATACAGATACAAAAATCTCCACAGAAGATAAATCACAGCCAAAAGATTCTTCTTCTGGGTTCTTGCTTTGCCCAAAATATGCAAGTAAAATTTACAGAAGGTGGGTTTGAGGCAATGCATCCTTTCGGGGCTATTTACAATCCGTATTCTGTGGCAAATTCATTTAAACTTATTGCTGAGAACAAAGCTATAGCAGAAGAAAGTCTGTTTTTTCAAAAAGACAAATGGAATAGTTATGCTTTTCATAGCAGTTATTCAAGTGCCGACAAGAATGAGGCTATCCGCCAAATGAGCGAGGCTATCGCAAGAGCCAACGATATTTTAAATTCAGAAAACCCAATTATTATCATCACCCTTGGCACAAGTTGGGTATATGAACTAAACGAAACTGGCGAAATAGTGGCAAACTGCCATCATAGCAGTGCAAGTAGTTTCACTCGCAGAGCAATGGATGTGGAAGAAATAATCGAGGTACTAAAACCTATTTGCCAAACTCCTGCTCGCATAATATTTACTGTGAGTCCTGTGCGTCATTTAAAAGACGGAGCCCACGAAAACCAACTGAGCAAAAGCAGACTTCTGCTTGCTGTAGACAAACTCGTGGCACTGCACCCAAACTGCGAATACTTCCCTTCGTATGAAATTGTGCTCGACGAACTAAGAGATTACAGATTTTTTGCAGAAGATATGGCTCACCCTACTGCACTTGCCGTAGATTATATTTGGGAAAAATTTTCAGGCACTTATTTTTCCGACAAAACTATAGACGGCATAAAAGAATACGAAAAAATAGTAAAAACAGAAAAACACCGTCCTTCAAATCCTGAAAGTGAACAATATATTTCACTTCTAGAAAAAATAAAGAACGATAAAATAAATTGGACAAAAAAATATAAAAATTAAACCGTGGAAAAGAAAAAAGAATCACCACTTGTGAGTTTACTAGTAAGTATAGTAATCCCTGCTATTATACTTTCAAAATTTAGTACAGAAGAATACCTTGGCATCCTGCCTGGATTTTTAGTAGCACTTGCATTTCCTGTTGGATATGCCATTTATAACTTACTTGTAAGAAAAGAAACAGGTTTTATCGCTATCATTGGTTTTGTAAGTATCTTCCTAACAGGCATAATCGGTGTATTTGAGTTTCCTACTGAATGGCTTGCAGTAAAAGAAGCCGCAGTGCCACTGCTTATTGGCATGGCCGTGATAATATCACTTAAAACTCCATATCCATTAGTAAAAAAACTTCTTTTCAATGAAGAACTATTGGATTTAAAACTAATAGATAAAAAACTGATAGAAAATAATAATGTTTTCGAGATAGATAAAGTGCTTGTAAAATCTACCTTTATGGTAGCAGGTTCTTTTCTACTTTCAGCATTTTTAAATTTCTTTCTAACTAAATATATAGTTGTTAGCCCTGCTGGCACTGCTGCTTTCAATGAAGAATTGGGCACACTTACAGCTATTAGCTACCCTGCTATTGCACTACCAAGCACAGCAGTGATGTTTGTGGCATTATACTATATATTTAAACAAATAACAAAACTTACAGGCCTTAGTTTTGAAGAAATCCTGTCTGAACAAATAAAGGAAAAATCTAAATGAGATACTCTGTAAACGAGATAAAAAATATATTAGAAGCTAATAATTTTATTGTTAGCAAATCTATTATCAAACTTCCAGAATGCACTATTGAGCACTGCTTAACTGACAGCAGACAAGTGTCATTTATGGACACCACCCTTTTTGTGGCGCTTGAAACCAACACTGGTAGCGGGCATAAATATGTGGAAGACCTTTATAAACAAGGTGTTAAAAACTTTCTTATCTCTATTTGGGACAAAAAATATGAGAGTTTCAATGCCAATTTCTTCCTGGTTGACAACACACTAAAGGCACTGCAAGCACTTGCAATGTATCACAGAGACAATTTTATCTCACAAGCAGAACTATTTCGTTTTCCAATTATTGGTGTAACAGGTAGCAACGGCAAAACAATAGTAAAAGAATGGCTTTACCAACTGCTTAAAGATAAATTTAATTGTTGCCGCAGCCCTAAAAGTTACAACTCACAAATTGGAGTGCCACTTTCTGTACTAAACCTAAACGAAAATCACAATCTTGGTATATTTGAAGCTGGCATTTCTCAAACTGGCGAAATGGAACGCCTTGCCATGATAATTAAACCAAAAATCGGTATTATCACAAATATTGGCAATGCTCACAATGCAGGTTTTAAATCTCACGAAGAAAAAATAGAAGAGAAAATCAAACTATTTTATCCTGCCGACACTGTGATTTGCCCAAGTAAATATGGCATAGAAAAATACTTTGAGAAAAAGCTAACTCAGCTTATCACTTGGGGAATAAACGACGAGAAAGCAGTTATAAATGTAAAAAAAGAGGTATTAGACTCAGAAACCATAGTAAAATTTGAATACAACAATCGTGGCTACGAGTATAAAATACCATTTACCGACGATGCCTCTATAGAAAATGCACTTAATGCAATTATTTGTTGCGTTTTCCTAAGCATAAGCGACCTAAACACAGAGTCACTTGAGCCAGTGGCAATGCGTTTGGAACTAAAACAAGGTATAAATAATTGTACACTTATCAACGACTCGTACAATTCCGACTTGGGTGGGCTATCCATTGCAATGGATTTTCTAAATTCTCAAAGCAAAAACACTGCACTAAGCAAAACACTTATTTTATCGGATATTATCCAAACTGGCACCGACAGCAAAAGCCTTTACACTGCCGTGGCAAGCCTAATAAAAGAAAAAGGTATAAACAGATTTATAGGTGTAGGTGAAATAAGTAATTATAAAAATTTATTTCCAGAAGGAAGTACTTTCTACGACAGAACTATAGACCTTATCAACGCTCAACCAACCTTTATTAATGAGATTATATTAATTAAAGGTGCTAGAAAATTTGAGTTTGAAAAAATTACAAACTATCTATCTGCCAAGAGCCACGAAACCATAATGGAAGTGAATCTTTCTGCTTTAGTGGATAATTTCAAACATCTAAGGTCGTTCTTAAAACAAGAGACCAAGGCAGTGGCAATGATAAAAGCAGACGCATACGGATGCGGAGCACTTGCCGTGGGTCAAACACTAAGCCACCACAATTGTGACTATTTTGGAGTAGCAGTGGCAGACGAAGGCGTGGAACTAAGAAAAGCAGGCATTCAAACACCTGTTATTATCATGAATCCAGAGCTTAATACCTTCGATTTGCTTATAAAATACAGACTTGAACCAGAAATTTATAGTTTCAAGATACTAAAAAGCTTTGCCGAGTATACCGAAAGAGAAGGAATTAAAAACTTCCCTATTCACTTAAAAATAGACACAGGTATGCACCGACTAGGTTTTGAACCTAAAGAAGTAGATGCCTTAATTGAGTTTTTGAAAAACAACAAAAGTCTGAAAGTAGAATCTGCGTTTTCACACCTTGTGGCAGCCGAAGACAAAAACGAAGACGAGTTTACACTTAAACAAATAAACACCTTTAAGGCCATTACCGAAGAGTTAGAAACTAAACTTAATACCAAGTTTTTACGTCATATTCTCAACACATCTGGCGTGCAACGTTTCCCAGAATATCAAATGGATATGGTGAGAATGGGTATTGGTCTTTATGGTATAGGGATAGACAAAAACTCACCTATCCGCCCAGTGGCAACACTTAAAACACGTATCTTGCAGATAAAAGAACTTACAGCAGAAGACACCGTGGGCTACAACAGAAAAGGAAGATTAAGTAAAGCCTCTCGCATAGCAGCTATTCCTATTGGCTATGCCGACGGTCTAAGCAGAGCATTTGGCAACGGCAATGGTTATGTAATGATAAACAGCAAAAAAGCCCCATTTGTAGGAAATATCTGCATGGATGTGTGTATGATAGACATTACAGGCATTGAAAATGTAAACGAAGGCGATATGGTAACTGTTTTTGGCACAGAACCAAACATTTCTGAGCTTGCAGAAAAAACAAACACCATTCCATACGAGATTTTAACAAGTATATCAAAACGTGTAAAACGAATATATTATCAAGAATGAGAAACATAATAATTTTATTGGCTCTTGCCCTATTTACTTCGTGCATAAGCGAAAGAAAATTTGAAATGGAAGAAGGTTTGGTTTCTGAAGTAGTAAACCATAACGACCTACAAATTTCTTACAGAATGCCTGTAGGCTTCAAGGCTGTAGACCAAAACTTTGTGGATTCTATTTCGCAAAAAAATATGCTGGCAAATCCATTTGATAGAATCCTGACAAAACTTTACGTGGATACTGTACTAAGCAATGCCAATGTGTCTATCTATGATATGAGACACATACCAGCTGAGAAAACAGAAAACGAATTAGATTTTTACAAACAAAACTATAACTCCCAAAACATTTGGGATAGTGTGAACAAAAGAACATACAAATCAAATGAATTTCCACGTGTGGAAGAAATTACTATGTCGAATATATATAAAACACTTATTAGAGTGATTTATTTCGACGATAAAAAGGCAAAATTCTGTGTAGATTATTATTTCCCTACAGAATTTTATGAAGATTTTATTCCATTTGTACAATCTTCAATTGCTTCTACACAAAATAGTTATCAAATTATAATAACACAAGAATGAAAACGGCAAAGTGGTTTACAGGATATAAAACCTTGAGGCAACTGAGTGAAAACTTTTTGCCAGAGGCGTTAAAAGACAAACTTACTCAAGCTTACGAACAAGCCGAGTATAGTGAAGAACTTGCTTCAGACTTTGGTTCTGCTCTTGAAATAGCAACCATTGCTATAAAGGAGTTGGGCTTAAGCAAGGCTGCACTATGCACAGTGGTCTTATTTCCCCTTGTAAAGCACGGCCAGTATAATATTGAAAATACAAAAGCAGACTTTTCTGACGAAATTGCCCTAATGGTAAATGGACTTAGCAGAGTGAAAAAACTCTATGGCAAGACCTCTACCATGGAAACAGAAAACTTTAGAAAACTGCTTCTAACACTAGCAGAAGACGTGCGTGTTATCTTCATTATGCTTTCTGAAAGGTTGTTCTATATGAGAACACTTAAAGAAAAACCACAGGAAGTACAACTAAATATTGCACGCGAAACTGCATATCTTTATGCTCCACTTGCACACCGTATGGGGCTTTATAAAATAAAGACAGAAATGGAAGACCTGTCTTTAAAATACACATTTCCAGATATCTACAAAGAAATAGCAAACAAGCTAAGCGAAACCAAAAAGAATCGTGACCTATATATAGAAAATTTCATTGCTCCGCTAAAAGAAAAACTTACAGCAGCAGGACTTAAGTTTAGCATTAAAGGCAGAACCAAATCTATTTATAGTATTTGGAACAAAATGAAAAAACAAAACACTGTTTTTGAAGGTATCTACGACCTTTTTGCTATTCGTGTTATTCTAGATAGCGAACTAGAAAAAGAAAAGGCAGAATGCTGGCAAGTATATTCTGTGGTGGCAGATATGTATCAGCCAAACCCAAAACGATTAAGAGACTGGCTTTCTATTCCAAAAACAAATGGTTATGAGTCGCTTCACACCACTGTGATGGGACCAGAAGGCAAATGGGTGGAAGTGCAAATTCGTACAGAGAGAATGGACGAAGTGGCAGAAAAAGGTATGGCTGCTCACTGGAAATATAAAGGTATTCAAGGCGAAGCCAATATGGATACTTGGCTTAAAAACTTGCGCGATGCACTTGAGAGCCAAGACCTTAAGGCAGAAGAATATATGGATGAATTCAAACTAAACCTTTACGATGAAGAAGTGTTTGTATTCACCCCAAATGGCGACCTTTACAAACTACGCAAAGGCGCCACCCTACTTGACTTTGCCTTTGCCATCCACACCAAACTAGGTTGCACTTGTATTGGCGGTAGACTTGGCAACAAGAACGTAACCATTTCATACGTTCTTAAAAATGGCGACCAAATAGAAGTACTAACCTCTTCGAACCAAAAACCTCGTGCCGACTGGTTGAAACTTGTTTGCACAAGTAAAGCGAAACAAAAAATTCGCCAAGTAATAAAAGAGACCGAAACCAACGAAGCAAATATGGGACGCGAAATAATTCTTCGTCGTTTCAAAAACTGGAAAATAGAATTTGACGAAGCCCGCCTTTCTCGTCTAGCTAAAAAATTAGGTTATAAGACTATTTCTGAACTTTATATAGACATAAACAACGAAGAAAAGGATATTCTAGACTTTAAAGAAGACTATCTAAACTTCGACAAAAAAGAAGAACCTGCACCAGAAAACATTAGTGCAGAGTCTTATAAAGGTAACGACAAGCTAAGTAAAGATGATGTTCTAATCATCAACAACGAAACCAAAGGTGTGCAATACACCATGGCAAAATGTTGTAATCCAATCTACGGCGACGAGATTTTTGGCTTCGTTGGAGTGTCTGGTGGCATTAAGATTCATAGAAAAAATTGCCCTAATGCTCCACAAATGATGGCAAGATTTGGATATAGGATAGTAAACGCAGCGTGGGAAGCATCGTCTAATGAACAAAGTATTTGCACTTTGTACGTGTCAGGTAGAGACGACTTAGGGGTTATAACAAATATTAGTTCTTTGATTTCTAAAGAAAATTCGGTAACTTTGCGCTCTATTTCTATCGACTCAGATGCAGGTAGCTTCGATGGTAAATTGGTGCTTACCGTAAAGGATTTAGAGAGCTTAGAAAGAATTATTCAGAAGATTAAAAATGTGAATGGAGTTCACTCCGTAAATAGACAATAATATGTTTTCAGGAATTGTAGAAGAAACAGCAAAAGTAGTAAAAGTGGAGCGCGAACTAGACAATATGCACTTCACATTTTCATGTTCATTTGCAAATGAATTAAAAATAGACCAAAGTGTGGCGCACAATGGCGTTTGCCTTACAGTTGTAAAACTAGAAGAAGGCACCTACACCGTAACCGCTATGAAAGAAACCCTAAACCGTAGCAATTTAGGACTACTTAAAGAAGGTGACTTAGTAAATATTGAGCGAAGCATGATAATGCAAGGTCGCCTAGACGGCCACATTGTGCAAGGTCACGTGGACCAAACTGCTATTTGTACAAACGTGCAAGACGACAACGGCAGTTGGATATTTACTTTTGAATACAACTCTTCTGCAGAAATGATTGAAAGAGGATATTTCACTGTAGATAAAGGTTCTGTTACTGTAAATGGTGTGAGTTTAACAGTATGTAACCCTACTCAAACCACATTCCAAGTGTGCATTATACCATACACATTTGAAAACACGAACTTTAAGAATATTAAAAAAGATACTGTTGTAAATCTAGAATTTGATATTATTGGAAAATATATCTGCAGAAAAAACAGCTTACTAAATCAAGATTAATATGAAAAAACTTTTATTGATATTATTTCTTGTATCATCACTTCATATTTTTGGTCAAGGCTATCCAAAAATTAGTGTAGATGGAAAAGAATATTATCTTTACACCGTGCAAAAAAGTGAAGGATTCTATGCCATTAGTCAACGTTTTGGTGTGCCACAAAGTGTGATTATAGAGGCTAACCCTAATATTGAAAATGGACTTCAGCTAGGTCAAATTATAAAAGTGCCTGTTGCAGAAACTATTTTTAATACTACAACAAAAAAAGAGGAAACAAAACCAGACTTTCCTGTAAAAACATATACAGTTCGTCCTAAAGATACACTTTATAGCCTATCTAAAAAGTACAAAGTAAGTGTAGATGATATTCTAAAAGTGAACCCAACTGCAACTACACTTAGCATTGGTAATCAACTTTATATTCCTGATAGTGTTGCTATTAAAAAAGAACTTAAAAAAGTTGAAGAACAAAAAATTAAAGAGCAAACAGAGAAATATAATACTCTAGCAAAACAAGCATTTACAAGTACTGCTGATACTATCAACCAAATTACAGATATTTTAGATACAACTTTAAATTCTTCATTAGAGTTTGATATAGAAGATATTTTTACCAAAAACTATAATGGAAATTTTAAAGTGGCTATTTTACTGCCATTTATGTTGGATGCCACAAAAAGAGATGCTAGCATGGATCGTTTTGTAGATTTCTACAAAGGATGTATTATTGCTGCAGACTCATTGGCTTCACTTGGTTTCAACATTGATTTATATCCATTTGACATCGGTAAAACACATAGTCAAATTACATCTGTGCTAAGCAATCCACAACTTAAACAAATGGATTTAATCATTGGTCCAGCATATCAAAGTCAAGTGTCATACGTGGCTAAATTTGCCGAAGAGAATAAAATTAGAACTGTAATTCCATTCACTTCAAACGTGCCAGAAATTGATACAAATAAATATCTTTATCAAGTAGTTTCGCCACAAAAAGAACTATACCCTACACTATCAGAAAAGTTCTGCGAAATATTTAAAGATAAATATGTTATTATTTCACAAACAGCATCGTTTACAACTTACAACAAAAGTGAATTTACTGATATTCTATTGCCACAGTTGAAGAGAAACGAAATAGAATACACATTTATCGATGACTATAAAATAGCATCTAAAGTAGATTCTCTTGCTGCATTAACAGAAAAAGAGGTTCTATTCCTAACTCCTAGTAGTAATGAAGTTTTACTTAATAAACTTGGTGAACAATTGGAACTAATTACTTCTAAAAAGGTATCTGTTTTTGCATTCCCAGAATGGAGTGGCTACCAAATAGATGAATTGTTTTCACATCCTGTTTATTGTTTTACCAGCTATTATACAGATTATGATAATAAGAGAACTAAGCGTTTCTTCAATCTATTTATAAACAAATTTGGCATTCCTGGTGTGCAACAAACTCCAAACTATGCTTTATTTGGTTTTGATATCTTCCAATTCTTTATTAAGAATATGAATAGATATGGAAAAAGATTTGATAAGCATCTAGATTATATTGTAGAAAATGGAATTCAAATGAATTTCTCTTTCTCAAAAATGAATATAGGTGGATATAGCAACAACGGATTTATCATACAAAAAATAGATTCTAAAGGTTTAAATATAATAGAATAAAATGCGTAAGTATATACTAAGTTTTATATTGCTGTTTACATCCACATTGGCTTTCTGCCAACATTACACCATGATTAAACCAGAGTTGTATATCGGTACAAACCAAGGTGTTAATCTATGGCCTAATATTTCTTTTGTACCTAGTGTGGAACAGAACTTTGATGTGAGATATAAAGGTGGTTTAACAGTTAGATATATCAATCTAAAATATTTTGGTCTTCAAGCTGAACTTAATTATAGCCAGCAAGGTTGGTCAGAAACCAGTGAAAATGGCGAAATATATAGCCACAGATTTGATTATCTAGAATTACCGGTTTTAGCTCATATTTATTTTGGTAAAAAAAGTACAAAATTCTTTATAAATCTGGGACCTGAAATTAGATATATGGTTTCTGATGTTGCCACAGCCCCATTTGCTGGAGGTGGCATTCAACAAACAAAGGAAATTGAAAATAGATTTGATTATGGTATAACAGGCGGTTTAGGTGTGGAATTTAGAACTAAAAAAGCTGGAGCTTTCCAACTAGAAGCACGTTACCATTTTGGTTTAGGCAACGTTTTTAATGCTAGTAAAAAAGATGATTTTGACAAATCTAATAATCAAGTTATTAGTGTAGGTATTGTTTATTTATTTAACGTTTTAAAATAATATGGAATCAATGTATAAATTACTGCAAGTACGCAGAAGTCATAGAAAATTTACAGAACAAGCTGTAGAACAAGAAAAAATAGATGCAATCCTAAGAAATGCTCTAATGTCTCCTGCAGGCAAGAGCCTTAACCCTTGGGAATTCATTGTAGTTACAGACAAAGAAATGCAAGAGAAAATGTCTAAATGCAAACCATTTGGCGGTGCATTTTTGGCAGAAGCTCCACTTTCTATTGTAATTATTGCCGATACAGAAAAAAGCGACGTGTGGGTAGAAGACTGTTCAGTGGCAGCGTTCAATATTCAACTTACTGTAGAAGACCTTGGTCTTGGTAGTTGCTGGTGCCAAATAAGAAAACGTGGTGGCGTGGAAGAAGGCACTATGGCAGAAGATACCATTAAAGAGCTTCTTGGTATTCCAGAAAAATATGCAGTGGAATGCATCATTGGTATTGGCTACAAAGGAATGGAACGCAAACCATTCAACGAAGATAAACTTCAATTTGAAAAAATCCATACAGGCAAATTTTAATGATTGAAAAGGTAGTTATAATAGGTGCTGGCAATGTGGCTACTCACCTGAGCAAAGCCATTAAAAATGCAGGTGTTGAGATTCTACAAATTGTAAGTAGAACAGAAGAATCTGCACGCGAACTCGGCACCTTGCTTAACGTACCTTTTACCTGTATTCCTACTGAGATAAACACAGAAGCAGACCTTTACATAGTGAGTGTGAAAGACGATGCAATAGCCACCGCACTTAGCACATTTACTTTGCCTAAAGACGCCCTTGTAGTGCACACTGCTGGTAGTGTGCCAATGGAAATTTTAAAAGATTTTTCTTCTAACATTGGCATACTTTACCCACTACAAACATTCTCAAAGCAAAAGAATGTAAACTTTAAGGAAATTCCCGTTTACATAGAAGCGAACATCACAAACAATACAAGCAAATTACTACAATTCGCAAGTAAATTTTCAGACAGAGCAAAGGAGGTAAATTCAGAAAATAGAGCTCACGTGCACCTAGCTGCTGTGTTTGCTTGTAACTTCACAAACAACCTTTATAGCATAGCATCAGACATACTAGAAAAGGCTGGACTTAGCTTCGACGATATGCTTCCACTCATTAGTGAAACTACAGAAAAAATTAAAGTTCTTCACCCTAGAAAAGCACAAACTGGACCTGCCATAAGACGCGATAGCAAGGTAATAGAAAAGCAACTAAATGCCCTAGAGGGAAGAGAAAAACAGATATACAAACTTATCACAGAAAGCATCCAAGATGAAAAACTTTAAGGAACTTTTACAAGATATTAAAGTCTTTATTTTCGACGTAGATGGCGTGCTTAGTAGCAACGTTATGAACCTAAATTCAGATACAGGACTGCCAGTGCGCACAGGAAATGTAAAAGACGGATATGCTCTACATTTAGCGAGCAAACTTGGTTACAAGATTGCTATTATCACAGGTGCAAACACCGAGTATCTTACAAGTAGATTTGCTGCGCTTGGCATTCACGACGACATTTATTTGGGTTGTCACAACAAGATAGTAGAGTTTAAAGCACTAATGGAAAAATACAATCTCAACCCAGAAAATGTGCTTTATATGGGCGACGACATTCCAGACCTTAAGGTAATGAAAATGGTGGGTGTGCCATGTTGCCCTGCCGATGCCGCTCCAGAAATAAAAGAAATATCAAAGTATATTTCTCATTGCAAAGGTGGCGAAGGTTGCGCACGCGATGTGATAGAACAAGTATTAAAAGCTCAAGACAACTGGCTTCGCGACGACGAGGCTACAATTTGGTAAAATTATGCTACAATTAATTCGTTGGAAAAACTTAATATTCCTAGGTATTTTACAAACACTAATGTTTTTTGGTGTACTTAAACCAATACTAGCAAAATATGCTATTACCCTACCCTACGAATATCCAATCTTTGGACTACTTCTAGCGGCAACCATATTTATTGCAGCAGGTGGATACATTGTAAACGACTATTTCGACACAAAAATAGACCAAATCAATAAACCTACACAGGTGATTGTTGGCAACAAGATTTCGCGCAACGCTGCTGGTTGGGCTTTCCAAACTTGCTTTGCTATTGGCATTATCTGTGGCATTGTTTTAGCTATACTGCTTAGCAAACTAAACATTGCTATACTATTTGCCGTTATCTCTGGTATGCTTTGGTTCTATTCTTCAAGTTACAAGAGAATATTCCTTCTTGGCAACCTTGTAATATCATTGTGTTCATTCCTTTCTGTATTCTCAGTTGGCTATTTAGCTGCCATTAGCCTAGAAAACAAATACGGAGTTCTTATCTACAACACTAGCATATTAAGTGAAATCTACGGTTGGTTAGCAGCATTTGGACTATTTGCCTTCCTTTTCACATTCATTAGAGAAGTGGTAAAAGACATTGAAGACATTGAAGGCGACAGAGAAATGGAATGCCATAGCCTACCTATAGTTTTAGGCGTAAACACAACCAAAATAGTACTAACAGTGGTAACACTTATTAGTGCACTTGTTGTTGGTTATTTCTGTTTCTACCTTAACCCATTTGGCACAGACAATATCAGTACAAAATACTATATCTTCGGAATTCTTATCCCTTGCATTATCCTTATTTTCTGGATTGGCAAAGCGGCAAAACGCAGAGATTGGAGACAAATAAGCACTTTTGTGAAGTTTATTATGCTTATAGGCACTCTTTATGCTGGCATAGTAGGATACCTTTTTGTAGTTAATTTCCCATATATACTAAATGCTTAACCTAAAAGGCCATAAACTTATACTTGCATCTCAGTCGCCTCGCCGCAGAGAACTTCTTAGAGGACTAGACGTGGAGTTCGACGTAACATCTGTGGATGCAGATGAGACTTTCCCAGCTGCGCTTAAAGGAGCTGACGCGGTGCAATATATCTGCAAGGCAAAAGCAAACGCCTACAAACCTCTTTTGGCAGATAAAACAATTGCCATAACAGCAGATACAGTTGTAATACTTGATGATAAAATCATTGGCAAGCCAAAAACAGAGGAAGAAGCCTTCGGTATGATAAAATCCCTATCGGGACGTGTTCACGAAGTGATTACAGCTGTTTGTATTTTTACAAAAGAAAAAACTACAGAGTTCTACTCTAGCACTGAAGTGCACTTTAGCTCTCTTACAGACGAAGAAATTAGATACTATATAAACAAATACAAACCATTCGACAAAGCAGGCTCATACGGCGTGCAAGAGTGGATTGGCTATATAGGAATTGAAAAGATTGTAGGTTCATATTTCAACGTAATGGGCTTGCCTGTTAAACGCCTTTACGACGAACTTAAAACATTTATTGAAGCACTATGAAAAAGATAATATTAACACTAGCAGTGGCATCTATGTTTATAGCATGCTGCACCACAAAAAACAGTACAAATGCGGAAGCTGCTTCAGGTGCTGCGACTGATACTACTGCTATGGCAGATACCACTGCGTTGGCAGACACACTTATAAACCGCCCACTACTAGGTGGTGACCGCGACGAGCATGGTTGTATCCCTTCTGCGGGCTACATTTGGTGCGAAAAACTCCAAAAATGCATCCGCCCTTGGGAAGAAAAATGTGAATAAAAACTGACACACTATGGAAAAGAAATTATTTCGTGATATTAATAACAAATTGCTAGGCGGAGTTTCTAGCGGTTTAGCATATTATTTTAATTTAGACGCAAACTTAATAAGAATACTATGGGTGCTTACTACATTGTGCTCAGGACCTTGGACATTTATCGTTTACGCTATAATGTGGATTATCCTTCCTGTAGAAGATGGTAGCATTTATAATGTGGATCCAGATGCAGAATTTAAACAAGAAACCAAAAGTAATTCGAGAGGATGCTTATCTGGATGCCTACTCCTACTCTTTGGCATCATCTTCGCATTCGTAGCCTTAATTGTACTAATCTTCGGCACCTCTCTATTGGTAGCAGGATTTGCCCTAGTAGTAGGTCTTATCAAAGGCGAAATCCCAATCTCAGAAGTTTTTGATATGATAGTGTTCTAAGAACTCACACCCCAATGGGTGTGATTCTTTTTGTCCACCCTGCCACCTTTTTTTTATCATACTCATTTGAGGTAATAAAAATAGAACTGCTTGACTACAACGAATCAAACAGTTCTATCGCGACACCTAATTATCCTTTTCACAAGGAATGTCTGATTATAAGGCCAGTTAAGTTCCTACAGAACATTAAAATAATTGATAACTATAATTTCATTTTGATAAAAAAAATGAAATTATTAACTTTGTAAATAGTATACATTCAATTAATTGGTGTAGTGGCAAAATTTAAGTCATTAGTAATATATGAAAGACACAATACTTTTACAAGGTGAATATTCTGAAAAACTGCAAAATGAGGGAGAGTTAAAAGTAAAAGCAAATTCATGGAAAATTTGCTATTATTTTTCTGGACCTGATAGCAGGTATAATAGTACATTGGTTTACGTATATGACAAAGAAATTGACTCCTACATCACTGCATGGAAAAACAACTTTACAAAATACCAACAGTTAAAGAACATACTCCCTCAAGGCGGTAATACCGTTTATCCAGGTGAGAAAGGAATGTCTATTCGCTTTGGTTTTCATGAAGGAGTATGCATCAGAGATTATCATCTACCAATAAAAACTCAAGAACAATTAGATGCAATAATCAAGGAATATGAATTGGTTAAGTTTAAAGCAGTTCATATTCAGAAAATACTTAAAGGGATTTATTAAAATTTATCATATACAGAACTAAATATATAACTATTAAACTATACAATAGTATAATACAAATACAAAAATAGTGCTACTTGACGAATCAAATAGCACTATTCTCGACGCAAAAGTTGCTGACTCAAAAAGTCCGGTCAACTTTCAAGGGCAAAGATAATATAAAATGTTGAAAATAAGCATTGTATACGTTATTATTTTTTTGTATCTTTGTATTGGTCTTGAACGTACTGTGCGCACGTAGCGCAACAAACAATTAATTTAATTATTCATCTTAATTTTTAATTATTATGAATCCCTATTTAGATTTTATTAAGTTACAAAGTTTTGTTTATTCTGATTCAAATCTATCAGAACCATTTGTTAGTTATAATTCATCAAATCCGCTAGAAGAATTTGATCGTACTCAACGTATTGCTGAACGTGAGAAAGGCATTGTGATGCCATGTTTGAACGAAAAGTTTGTAGAGATTGTAAATGTAGAACTACACGATTTTAACAGTAAAGACCCGCTTAATGAAGCTAAAAAATGGGCAGAGAGCTTTCTTGTTAATAGATACGTAGCACACCAAGGCAGTTTAAATCAATTTACTTACGAAATCAGTAAAAAGGCATTAAAGAAATACGTGGATGGTTCTGCTATAAATAAAAGTGATAATATTCATGTACATTTATCAGTATTAAAAGTATTACCAATTATTATAGACGCAAGTATAGAAGTAGAAATTCATGCAGATTATACAAAAGTAAATGGTGTTCGCTCAGTTGAAAATCCTGTGAATGAAGAGATTTTAATACATAGATTTTATGGAGCTATATCACACGAAGATAAATTATATAGAATTAAAACTACAATTTACGAATATCGTGATGCTAATAGATCAAACAAACCATATACTTTTGAGGTAATAAAAATAGAACTGCTTGATTACAACGAATCAAACAGTTCTATCTCGACGCCTAATAGTCCTAACTCACAAGGAGGGCTGAGTATTAGGGCAGCAAAGTTACTACAAAATATTGAAAAATCATACGATAAAGGGAAATTTTTGCTTGATGAGTCAATTTAAGGGCAAAAATTTATTTATCATTTAACATATCCCAGACGTTGGCGGTGGCTGAGGCTACGAGGCGCCAGCAGATGTCTTTGTGATGTGAGCGAGCTTGCACGTTTTCTGGTTTTGAATATTTAATTAGAAGTTCGTTGCAGTTTGATGTGCCGTATTCGTCTTCTAGTTTTTTGTTTAGCTCGCGCACCTTTTTATATACTTCCATTTTGCCGTCCATGTCTTTTGGGTCGTCGTAGCCTTGTGCAAGGCCAAGTACCATAAAAGAGCCAGTTAATGCACCACATTTGCCACGTAGGCGACCCATTCCGCCACCAAATGTGCCAGAAATAAGTTTTGCTACTTTGGGGTCTAGTTTAAGTTCTTCTGCAAATGCTAAAAGTACAGATTGTGAACAAGCGTAACCTTCTTCGAAGTATTTTACTGCTTTATCTATTGCTTCTTGACGTGTCATCATAGTTATTAATATTGCATTGCTGATGAAATTTCATTGGCTTTAGCCTCTCCAAGAAGAGAAGCCACTATTGCGTAAGCAAAGTCGAAAGATTTGCCAGGACCTTTGCCTGTAATGATATTGCCTGCAACCACCACACCATTTGCAGAGCAGTTTGCACCTTTAAGTTCGCCTTCAAATCCTGGATAGCAAGTAGCTTCTTTACCTTCTAGTAGTCCTAGGCGACCTAAAATAAGTGGAGCTGCACAAATAGCAGCAGTAGGAAGACCTGCCTCTGCGTGTGCTTTTACGTTTTCGCGAAGCAGTTCACAGTCCCAAAGGTTTGTGGTGCCAGGCATACCGCCAGGAAGGATAAGGTAACCTTCTGTAGTGAAATCTACCTCAGATAGAAGTACATCTGCCATCATAGGCACATTGTGAGCAGAAGTTACCACGTTTGTTTCATTGATAGAAACTGTAACTACATCCAAAGCTGCTCTACGCATAATATCTATTACGCTAAGTGCTTCCAAATCTTCGAAGCCGTTAGCTAAAAATACATAATGTTTCATTTCTTAAAATATTTTCCGATTATAGGTAAACTTGAAAGTGGTAGGTCTGTTTTAAACATATAGAACAGATAAACTCCCAACAAAATAGTTCTAATTATATGGTTTAGCCATCCCCAAGGGGTAACAGCCAAATATGAGATTGCTACCAATGCCACTGCAATACCAAAATATTTTGCCATAGAAAGCAGAGGATAATTCACTGGGAAGTATTTATTGCCCAAGAAATATGAAATTATCATCATTACTGTGTATGCCGCAAGCGATGCCAATGCCGCTCCCATAAAGCCAATGAGAGGAACTAAAACTATTAGTAATACTACATTGATAACAAAACCAATAGAAGACATAATTGCTCCAAAATATGTTTTATCCACTAGTTTGTACCAAAGTGAAAGGTTGAAATACACACCCTGGAACAAATATGAAAGCAGAACAACAGGAATAATAATAAGCCCAGACCAATAACTCTCGTGAATAAGAAGTTTGAAAATATCTAGGTAGAAAATCATTCCTAAGCAGATAAGTAGTGATGAAATAATATAATATTTCATACTATCTGCATAAACATTTTTAGAATCTTTGTCTTTATTTTTAGCAAAAACGAATGGTTCGTAAGCGTAACGGAATGCCTGTGTAAACATCATCATTACCATTGCCACCTTGAAGCATGCACCATAGAT
Source organism: Candidatus Enterocola sp. (assembly GCA_045612225.1). GTDB lineage: Bacteria > Bacteroidota > Bacteroidia > Bacteroidales > Paludibacteraceae > Enterocola. Next base: position 21,480 of record JAZKYP010000015.1, on the reverse strand, counting down.
ACCTAGTTGGGCTGTAGCCTCTGCTGTATCTTCCAAAAGGAATGGATAAAGAATTTTGTCTATAGTTTGGTTCATAATGCCCACCACGCCAAGTGCCAAAAGTGGGAAAGAATATTTAAGCATATCTTCTAGCAGAGGAAGATCGAATTTCAATTTTTCTTCCAATGCCACAGGTATTAAAGCCAATGTTACCACAGAAGTGGAAATAAGGTTTGCCACAAATACATACCCTACTCCATAATTTGGATTGTAGAACCAATCAATTGCCTCTGGAGAAGACTTATAAATAATTGGGCATATCACTAAGAAGAAAATATTCATAATGATATTCACAAATATCATAAGTAGCTTAAGCACAGCAAACTTAATAGGTCTTTTCTTGTATCTAAGGTATGCAAAAGGAATACTATCGAAAGCATCCATCGCCACCACCACAGCAAGCATCATTACATATTCTTGATGGTTTGGATAACCAAGAGCAGTAGAAATGCCATTTAATGAGCCTGCACAAAGTGCTACAAAGGTAAGTGAAGACACAAAAAGACAGATTACTGTGGTAGGATAAACTGCAGAATTGTCTCTACCCTCTTTGTTTAGAAATCTAAACAGACCTGTTTCCATACCGTATGTAAGGATAACAAGAAGCAGCGCAGTCCAAGCATAAAGGTTGGCTACAATACCATAATCTGCCGAAGATGTTAATACGTATGTATAAAGTGGTACTAAGCACCAGTTTAGGAACTTGCCTAAAATGCTACTCACACCATATATGGCTGTTTCTTTAGCCAGAGTTTTCATTTCATTTGCCATATTTCTATCGCAATATATTTTTTAGAATAAAGGATTTTCGTATGAAGCACCAAACTTAGTTCTTCCCAAGTGCTTATAGGCGAAATCAGTAACTTCCCTACCGCGAGGAGTGCGTTTCAAAAATCCTTCTTTAATTAAAAATGGTTCATAAACTTCCTCAATGGTACCTGCATCTTCGCCAAGAGCTGTGGCAATGGTAGAAATACCCACAGGTCCACCAGAAAATTTATCTATAATCACAGACAAAATCTTGTTGTCGATTTCATCTAATCCGTGTTTGTCTATATTAAGCGCTTCTAGTCCGTAGCAAGAAATAGCTTTGGTAATAGTGCCTTGTGCCTTCACTTGTGCAAAGTCTCTCACACGGCGAAGCAGTGCATTAGCAATACGAGGGGTACCACGACTACGGCGCGCAATTTCCACTGCGGCATCGTCATGACAAGGTGTATCCAAAATGGTAGCAGAACGCTTCACAATGGAAGTAAGCACATCATTGTCGTAATATTCCAAGTGACAATTAATACCAAAACGTGCACGTAAAGGACTAGTTAGCAGACCACTACGTGTAGTTGCTCCAATAAGAGTAAATGGATTTAAGTCTATCTGAATGCTGCGAGCACTTGGTCCTTTGTCTATCATAATATCTATACGATAGTCTTCCATGGCAGAATAAAGGTATTCTTCCACAATAGGACTCAAACGGTGAATTTCGTCAATAAAAAGCACATCGTTTGGCTCAAGACTAGTTAAAAGCCCTGCCAAATCGCCCGGTTTATCAAGCACAGGACCTGATGTAATTTTAAATCCTACACCAAGTTCGTTTGCAATAATATTTGAAAGGGTGGTTTTTCCAAGCCCTGGAGGTCCATGAAGAAGCACGTGGTCCAGAGCCTCACCACGCATACGAGCTGCCATTACAAAAACTCGCAGATTCTCCACTACAGCAGACTGTCCCTTGAAATCATCAAAGCTCAGTGGACGAAGCACGTTTTCATAATCGTTTTCTCTCTCGCTTCTGGATTTTCTTATATCAAAATCTTCTATCATTAGTGTGTTAATTCTCTAAATAATTCTTCTAGTTCTTCAGTACTTATCTTGTTTGTTGGTCTATCGGCAACAAGAACTCCTTTTTTAAGTACTAAAAAGCGGTCGCAAATTGCAGATACCTCTTGCATAATATGAGTACTGAAAAGCACTGTTCTATCTTTGCCGAAATCCTTAATTAATTCTCTAATTTCCACCAATTGGTTTGGATCTAACCCTGTGGTTGGTTCGTCGAGAATTAAAACCTGCGGATTGTGTATCATAGAAGCAGCAAGGCCTACCCTTTGACGATAACCTTTAGACAGTTGACCTATTTTCTTTTTAAATTCTGCCTTAAGACCGCATTTTTCTATCATTTCATCTACTCTATCTGCTCTTTCTGAACCTAAATTGTAGATTTTTGCAGTAAAATTTAGATACTCTTTTACATACAAATCTAGATAAAGTGGATTGTGTTCTGGCAAATAACCAATTAATTTTTGAGCTTCAATACGATTTTCTTGCACGCATATATCATCAATCCATACGTTTCCACTATCTGGATATAGAAAACCAGTCATTATCTTCATTAACGAAGACTTTCCAGCTCCATTAGGTCCTAAAAAGCCAACAATTTCGCCATTTTTTATATTAAAAGATAGGTCGAACAACACTTGTTGGTCTTTGTAGCTTTTATTTATATTTTGAATTTGTAAACTCATACCGACCACAAATTTACAAAATAAACTGATAAAATGACAGATTAGGTCTGTAAATTATTCAATAATATTTTTTATCTTTGCAACTATGAAAAAAATCCCACTTTTAGGAAAGAATGTTGAAGAGTTAAAACAAGTAGTTTTAGCCTATAAGTTGCCTGCTTTCACTGCCAAACAGATAGCAGATTGGTTATACAAAAAACAAGTCAGATCTATTATGGATATGACAAATCTTTCTATGAAAGCACGTGAAGTTCTTTCTGCAGACTATGAAGTGGGCGTTTCAGACCCTGCTCACATTTCTATTTCGTCAGACGGCACTGAGAAATATCTTTTCCCAGTGGGCGACGGTAACAAATTTATAGAAGCAGTTTATATTCCAGAAAAAGACAGGGCAACACTTTGTATTTCGTCACAAATTGGTTGTCAAATGAATTGTCTTTTCTGCGCCACTGGCAAACAAGGATTTTCAGGAAACCTAACAGTGGCAGAAATCATAAATCAAGTGCAAAGCATAAACCATACCGACAAACTTACCAATGTGGTGTTTATGGGCATGGGCGAACCACTAAACAACAAAGATGTGGTGCTTAAAGCTATAGATATTATGACATCCGACTACGGATATGGCTGGAGTCCAAAAAGAATTACGGTTTCTACAGTGGGCATCATTCCTGCACTGCAAGATTTCCTTGAAAAGACCACTTGCAACCTTGCTGTGAGTGTTCACGCTGCTGGCGAACTTGAAAGACGTGAACTTATTCCTGCCGAAAAGGCTTTCCCTGTGCAACAAGTATTCTCTATTCTTAGAAAATATGATTGGTCGCATCAGAGAAAACTTTCTGTGGAATACACCATGTTCAACGACTTGAATGATACAGAAATTTGCGCAAAACAACTTCATGGACTTATTCACGGAATGAATTGCCATGTGAACCTTATTCCTTATCATACCATTCCAGATGTAGGTCTTACCCCTACTCCAATGCAAAAGATAGAGCAATTTCAGACATGGCTTACCAAAAAAGGACTTAGCGTTACCGTTCGTCGCTCGCGTGGTCAAGACATTGAAGCTGCGTGCGGAATGTTGAGTAGGACAAAGAGTTAGGTGTTAAACAAGAAACAAGAAATATGAAAAAAACACTATACATACTAGCAACACTACTTGTTGCACTGACTAGTTGTAACAAAGGCGGAGGTATTACACTTCCAAACGCTACTGGTTCTGCAGGAGAAATTTTATTGGTAATAGACGACAGCATTGCAAAATCTGCCGCTGGCGACAGTATTTATCGTCTTTTAGACCGCGACGTGCCATGTTTGCCACAATCTGAACCACATTTCAACATTTCTAAAACAAAACATTCAGGTTTTACAAATCTACTTAAACCTGCTAGAAATATTGTTATTGTAAATGTTGGCAACAGATATTCACACAACAAGATTAAAACTTACACCGACAAATATTCTACCCCACAATCTATTATTGAAATTAATGGACCAACAAAAGAAGGTGTAAGAAAAGCCATTGCCGACTATGGCGATGAAATTCTAGACTTTTTTGTGAAAGCAGAAAGAGACCGTGCTATTAAATACCAAACTCACTACAGAGAAAGAGCGGTTGGTCAAAAAGTGAAAGAAAAATTTGGATGCGACATTGTTATTCCAAAGGGGTTGACTAGAATAAAAGAGGCTGAAAACTTTATGTGGATAGCAAACTCAAATATAGATATTCAACAAAATATTGTTATCTACAGTTATCCTTATACAGACAAAAACACATTTACCAAGGACTATTTAACAGCAAAACGCGACTCTATTATGAAGCTTCACGTGGAAGGTCCTGCAGAAAATTCATATATGGGTACAGAATACAGATACGACCCACCTATTATGAAGGAAACTGCACTTAAGAGCGGTCAATATGCCACCGAGTTGCGTGGGCTTTGGAGCATTGTGGGTGACATTATGGGCGGACCATTTGTTAGCGTAAGCTGCCTTGATGAAGAAAACCAAAGAGTAATTACTGCGGAATGTTTTGTTTACTCCCCTGGTAAAAACAAACGTAATATTTTGAGAAACCTAGAATCAGTTTTATACACTATAAAATTTGAAAAAAATGAGCAACATTAAAATTGGCATTACACAAGGCGATATAAATGGGATTTCATACGAAGTTATCCTAAAAACATTGGAAGACAACAGAATTAGTGAACTTTGCACTCCTATAGTTTATGGTTCACCAAAGGTGGCTGCATATCACAGAAAAATGCTCAACCTTAATGTAAACCTAAACATAATTAATAAGGCAGAAGAAGCTCAAGAAAAGAAACCTAATATTATTAATTGTTGCAACGAAGAAATCAAGGTTGAAGTAGGTACATCTACCCCACAAGCAGGAGAAGCAGCATTTAAAGCGTTGGAAGGAGCTACAAAAGACCTTAAAGAAGGTAAAATTGATGTACTTGTAACTGCTCCTATTAACAAAAATAATATCCAATCAGAAAATTTCTCATTCCCTGGACATACCGAGTATTTAGAAAATTTATTTGGTAACAAGGGCGATGCACTTATGATTTTGGCAAATGACAGCCTAAGAGTGGCTGTGGCAACAGGACATGTTCCTATTAGTAAAGTGTCAGAATCTCTTACAAAAGAAACTATTTTAACTAAGATTAAACAATTCAATAAATCACTTATTGAAGATTTTGGTATCTTTAAACCAAGAATTGCAGTACTAGGACTTAACCCACATGCTGGAGACAAAGGCGTAATTGGCAAAGAAGAAGAAGAAATCATTGCACCAGCAGTAAAAGAAGCTCTAGATGAAGGAGTTATATGTTTCGGTCCACTTCCTGCAGACGGATTTTTTGGAGCAAATGGTCAAGCACATTACGATGGTATTTTAGCAATGTATCACGACCAAGGTCTAATTCCATTCAAAACCATTGCTATGGACAACGGAGTTAACTTCACTGCAGGACTTTCTGTAGTACGCACATCACCAGACCACGGCACAGCATACGACTTGGCTGGACAAAATATGGCAAGTGAAAATTCGTTCCGCCAAGCATTATATATGGCAATAGATGTTTATAAGAACAGACAAAATAAATAATGTTACCTAATACAGAATTTCAACAAATAAAAAATAAATTTGGCATTATAGGAAACAATCCTGAGTTTCTACATGCCATAAATGTTGCTGTACAAGTGGCACCAACAGATCTTTCTGTGCTTATAACTGGCGAAAGTGGTGTTGGGAAAGAAAACTTTCCAAAAATCATACACCAATATAGTCAAAGAAAACATGAAAAATTTATTGCAGTAAACTGCGGTGCTATTCCTGAAGGCACTATCGATTCAGAACTTTTTGGTCACGAAAAAGGTTCATTTACAGGAGCTCTCACAGATAGAAAAGGTTATTTTGAAGAAGCAAACGGAGGTACAATTTTCCTAGACGAAGTGGGCGAACTTCCACTTTCTACCCAAGCCAGACTACTGAGAATACTTGAAGTGGGCGAATTTATAAAGGTAGGTTCTTCAAAAGTACAAAAAACAAATGTTCGCATCATTGCAGCAACTAACGTAAACATAGAAAAAGCCATTGAGCAAGGAAGGTTTAGAGAAGACCTTTATTACAGACTTAATGCTACACATATAGAAATTCCAGCACTTAGAGACAGAAAAGAAGACATCTACCCTCTTTTCATTAAGTTTGCAAATGATTTCTCATTAAAATATCAACGTCCTTGCATTAAATTGTCTGAAGAAGCTATTAATGCTTTGTCTTCATATTATTGGCGAGGAAATATTAGACAACTAAAAAATATTGCAGAGCAAATTTCTGCAATAGAAACAGAGCCTTCAATAAGTTTAGAAACTCTTCAGTCTTATCTACCAGACGAGCCACATAGCCGTTTGCCACAGCATATTAAAGGAAAAGGAACACATAGTGCTTTCAATCCCGACACAGAAATGCTGTTTAAGGCAATGCTTGAAATGAAAAAAGACATTGAAAATCTTAAAGGAGCTGTAAAAAAACTTTTGGAAGAAAGAGGCGAACATTTTACAGAAAACATCAATGCTTTGCCTATGGCACCTGAGATAATTGATGTAGAAATAAACGAAGAGCCTACAGTTTCTGTGGATGAAATGCAGAAAGACCTTATTAGAAAGACTCTAAAAAAACACGGAGGCAAAAAAGAACTTGCAGCATTGGAACTAAAAATGTCTGTGAGAACATTATATAGAAAAATAAAAGAATACGGTTTAGAAGAATGAAAAAATTAATCCTAGCTATAATAAGCACTTTAGCACTTATATCATGTACCATTTCATACAAATTTAATGGTACTGTTATAAACTACGACATTATTAAAACCATAGCAGTAAAAGACTTCAACAACCAAGCTGCCATGGTATATGCACCACTTACTAGTACATTTAACGAGGCATTAAAAGATGTTTATACAAAACAAACACGCCTTGAACTTGTTGAAGCAAATGGAGACTTAGAAGTAGAAGGTGAAATTATAGGCTATGACATTGCCCCAATGGCAATTACATCAAATGCATCTTCTGCCGAAACACGTCTGACACTGAAGATTAGAGTGCGTTATACAAACAATACAAACCATGAAGAAGACTTCGAACGCACCTACTCTGCCTACAGAAACTTCGATAGTAGTCAGCTTATCACAGATGTGCAAGACGCACTAATAGAAGAACTTGTAGAAGAAATCTGTGACCACATTTATAATGATACGGTGGCAAATTGGTGAGCAAGTGAGAGCAATGATAAGCTCGCTTAATCATTGCCGAGCGCAGCCACCAATCACGCAGGTGAAACCTGCGTAACTTTAAAAAAAATGACCTCAAAAGAATTAATAAAATATTTGCAAAATCCTGCGGCAATATCTCAGGCAGATATTTACGATGTGGAGCAACTCTACGAGCAATACCCATATTGCTCTGCAATTGCTATACTATATCTTAAAGCCCTTGCCGACAGAGAAGACCTAAAATTCAACAACAAACTAAAAAAAATTGCCCTTTCTGTTTATTCAAGAGAAAGACTTCACGAAATTACATACCTAAAAGCAGAAGTTGCAACTCCAGAAATTAAAAAATCAGAGATAAAACAAGTGGCTTCGGCATACAGCATAGAGGATATTCCTATAAAAACCAAAGCTCAAGACTTCAAAGGTCAATCACTTATAGATAAATTTATTGAAAGTAATCCAAAAATTAGTCCTATTTCTGCTGGTCCGGAAGATCACAAAAATGTGCCAATTATACCAGAAATTGATATAAGCGAAAGCATTTTTACAGAAAGTTTGGCAAAAATTTACATAAGACAGAAACAATATGACAAAGCAAAACGTATTTTTGAGAAATTAAATTTGAAATTTCCAGAAAAAAGTAGTTACTTTGCAGACCAAATAGAAAAAATTGATAAATTAATAACTAATAATTAAAAATATGTATATCATTATCGTATCATTAGCAATTTTAGTAGCTATCCTTCTTGTACTTATCGTAATAGTTCAAAAATCTAAAGGAAGTGGTTTAGCATCTGGTTTCGACAGTTCAAACAACGTAATGGGTGTTCGTAAAACTACAGACTTTCTAGAAAAAGCAACATGGACTTTAGCTGCTATTCTAGTTGTTTTATCTATTGCATCTGTTGCATTCTACGACAGAAGCAGTGCTAATGAAGATTCACTAAAAAATAAAATTGAAGAAACAGCTGCTCCTATCGCTCCAGCTGCAGAAGAAGCACCAGCTTCTCCAATCGCTCCAGTAGCAGAATAATCTTCAACAAAACAAATACAAAAAGCTGACTATATTTTATAGTTGGCTTTTTTTATGCACTCAAATTCAATTTTTCTGCTTTTCAACATATTTTTCAGACCATAAATTTTAAATTTAGTTAAAAATCAGTATCTTTGCAACCGTTTTCTAAACGATTATTAACTAAACTATGAAAATTAATATAATCCTAAATATATTAGTTGCACTTTTTATAAGTCTAAGCGCAATAAATGTATATGCGTCAGATTCTATAAATAAAGATGCGCAAATAAAAATTAGATGCAATAGAGAAAACAACACAGTAAAACTTCGTTGGAGTACCACAAATGCAAACCTTTGGAAATTAACAAACAAAAAAGGGTTCAGACTTGAAAGATATACCTTTAAGAGAAATGGTATATATCTTGATACTCCTGAAAAAACAATTATAGCAGATACTATAAAAGCACTACCACTAGAACAATGGAAGGATTCTGTTTTAGCCAATAACTACGCAGCTATCATTGCGCAAGCCATATATGGAGATACATTTACAGTTACTTCTTCAAACTCACCATCAGATGAACAACATTTAGTTGTTGAATCACAAGAGATAGAACAACGTTTCTTAATTTCTATGTATGCTGCTGACCTTGATTTCTCTATTGCACAAATGGCAGGATGGGGTTATACAGATAAAACGGCTAAATTTAATGAAGAATACCTATATAGAATATATTGTGCAGACACAACATTAGAAAGTGAAATCCAATATGGTATTTGTGTTACAGATGAGAAAAAAGAACTTCCTGAACCTACAAAATTTGAAGGCAATTTTGAGAATGGCATTGTTTACTTAACATGGAGTGTCAAAAATCTAAAAAATAGTTATGTCGCATATCAAGTAGAGCGCTCTGCTGATAGTATTAATTTTGAGCCTAGATTCTCTCCATTAGTTATGAATATGGCTGGTAAAGAGAATATTGTTATTCCTGACTCACTTCCACAGAATAATACTAAATACTATTATCGCATGTATGGAGTAACTATCTTTGGAGAACATGGTCCATACTCCAACACAATAGTAGGAGAAGGGTTTAAGAACCTTACTTCTAATCCATCTATCAATGAATATTACTGCGATAACAAAGGTGATATTCATATCAATTGGGATTTTAACGAATCAGAAGAAGAACTTATTAAATGTTTTGAGTTACGACATTCGGTATCTCCAAATCTTGATTTTCAGCCAATAATAAAGGATATAAAGCCTAATACTAGAAGTATAATAGTTAAGAGAAATGAACCATCAAACTACTTCGTTTTAGCTGCGATTCCTCACAAAGGGAATGAAACTGTATCATTACCAGTATTTGTTCAACTTGTTGACAGTATTCCACCATCAGCACCTAAAGGACTAAAAGGAGAAATTGATAAAAACGGAGTTGTAACCCTAACTTGGGACAAGAATACTGAAAGTGACATTTATGGCTACAGGATATTTAAACGTCCATCAAACGAAGGAAAGATGTTTAAAATGAATGATGTTGCTATAAAGCAAAATCAATTTAAAGACACTATCTCTCTAACAGACCTTAATAGATATGTATATTACTCTGTAGCTGCTATTGATGCTAGATATAATCAATCAGAATTATCAGACACTTTAAGACTAACTAAACCTGATATTATACCTCCTACCTCACCTGCTATAAAGGCATATAAAGCAACTAACAAAGGCATTAAACTACAATGGATTAATAGTACAGTAGAAGATGCTAAATTTACTATTATATACCGTTCCACAAAACAAGAATTAGATTCTTTTGAGAAAATAAAAGAAATATCAACCGACAGCATTGAATGGATTGACAAAAATACTCAATATGGTATTAATTATTTCTACTTTCTTAAAACACAAGATGAATCATTAAATCTATCAGATCCTACTCCATTGCTTTGTGTTAAGGCTACAACACAAAAGCAAAACACAATACTCTTATATGTAAACCATTTACCACAAGGTAGATTACTCACTTGGAAACTACCACAAGAAGTAAATAATGGTATAACAGAAATATACCGTTCATGTAGCGATGATACATATAGACTTTGGAAATCATTTACTACTAACGATACATCAATCGCTGACACTGAACAGGTAAAGAACAAACCATTTGTTTACTTTATTAAGTACAGACCAACAAAAGGGCACCCAATTTTTAGTACCAAAGTAAAATAATGATTAGAATTTTCTATACATTTTTAATATTCTGGTGCTTAAATTGTACTTTTGTATTAGCACAATCATTTAGAATTGAAGACTTTAAAAAGAATTTCTCTAAAGAGGAATGGTTTAAAGCAAATGGTAGTATATCTGTATCCGGTTCCTATTATGGAACTAATGCACTATACAATACACCTCCATGGAATTATGCTATCAATGGGAGTGTAAATTTTAAGCTATTTGAATTAATCCAAATTCCTATTAATATTAACTTAACAAACTCTGGTATAAATTACACATATCCAAATCTTCCAAATCGTTTTTCCATACACCCATCATATAAATGGTCCACATTGCATATAGGCGACATATCTATGCAATATTCACCATATACCCTAGCTGGTCATCAATTTACAGGGATTGGCATTGACTTAACTCCTGAAAATTGGGAAGTATCAGCAATGTTTGGAAGAATGCAAAGAGCAGTTGAATACGATTCATTAAATACACTTACAAGCGTACCTGCTGCGTATAAAAGGCTAGGTATTGGTGCAAAACTCAAATACAATCATTCTAAATTTTATATCGGAGCAAACACATTTCTTGCAAAAGATGATATTAATTCATTAAACTGGAAACCAGATTCACTAGGTATAACACCACAACAAAATGCTGCTATTGCAATAGAAGCAGGTGCAACAATTATTAAAAACCTAGAACTTTCCATTAATTATGGTTTAAGTATCTTTGATAACGATATAAGAAAAACAGATCTTATACCAACAGAACTATATCATGCTATTAAAGCAGACATTAGCTACTCTTTTAATTCACATAAAATAGGTATTGGTTACGAACGTATAGACCCTAACTATAAAACTTTAGGTGCATACTATTTCAACAATGATCTAGAGAATATTACCTTACAATATGCTAGTACATTATGGAATGAGAAAATAACATTATCTACCCGATTGGGATTTGAAAGAAACGACCTTGCAGGCACAAAAAGTGATAAAGAAATGCGATATGTTGCATCATGCCAATTTGATATTAAACCAATAGAAAACCTTCAATTTTCAGTATTTTATTCAAATTTTCAAACACATCAACGAATCAAATCACAATTTGATTACATAAACGAATATAATGAAGTAGAAAATAGTGACACATTGAATTTTAAACAAATTTCTCATCAAGCTACATTATCAACTACATATCGAATTAATAAGAAAGATGAATTTGTACATATTATAAGCACAAATTCATCTTTTCAAAGAAACGATGACGACTTTACCACAAATAATGACTCATACAACCAGATGATAAACACCATGCTGATGTATCAACTACAAATTATAAACTATAATATATCACTTAACACATCAATAAATTATACCAACAACCAAACAAATAACAATGCTACACATTACATAGGTCCTGTTATAGGTTGTAATATATCTTTCTTAAAAAACGCACTCCGTCTTAATACTTCTGTATCATGTAACCAAGGTTTTATAGATAATAGTACAGATATGTTAATAGGCAATTTACGCTTATCACTATCGTATACACTAAAAGAAAAACATTGTTTTTCCTTAAGTGGGAATGGACAATTAAAATATAATAATCAAAATATGACAACAACATATCTTGTGAATTCATCTATAAGTTATTCATATACATTCTAAAAATGAAACGATTTACATTATTAATATACGCACTTTGTTGTCTTGTAGGAAACTTGTTCGCCAACAATCTCCAACAAGCATATTCTGCATTTGAGACAATTGAAGAAAGAGGTGTATTTGTAGATGAGATTAACCTTACAAACCTTAAGAATTTCCCTATCGGTCTTCATAAAACAATAGGGAATACACCTGTTACATTAGCCATAAGTAATGTTGTCTTTCACAATGGATATGCAGAAATAGATATTTATGCTAAGGTTGTAATGCCACAAGATGTTGTTTTATGCTTTGGCGCACAAAAAATCCAATTCTCATACAGCGGTACGTTCCTAGGGAATGCTAAACTGGCACTATTAGAAGATCTAGAACTACCGGCATTCTCAGATAATTCATTAAAATTAATATTTAGAGGAGAAAGTAATAAATATTTAGATGCTGCAAATATAAGTTATGCAACTATCTCATGTAAAGGTATTGAAGAATTTGGATTGGCAATAGATGCCGAATTTTCAGACAAATTTATTGTACCTGTTGACCAGAATGGTGATATAATTATAGGAGAAAAACTCCGCACATCATTCTCAACTACTGCAACAAACTTAGATGATATACTAGTACACGTAGATTTACCAGCTTTTGCTGTAAATGGACTTGATGGTTATAGTTTTGCATGTGAAAACGTAGTATTTGATTATAGTTTTATTAAGCATCAACAAGAAGTAATATTTCCCAATGATTATCAGCAGAATTTCTTTCCAGAATGCGACATAAATATGTGGAGAGGATTTTACGCCGAAAATATTAATGTAACACTTCCAAGTTTTTTTAAAGAAAAAGACTCTAATAAAAAACTTTCATTCTCTACTAATAATTTAATTATAGATGAATATGGATTAAGTGGATTATTTAAAACAGAAGCACCGATTTTAAGTATAGACAAAGGAGATGCATCTGGTTGGAATATCTCAATTAATAAATTTGCAATAGCACTAGAAGCCAATCAACTCACAGAAGCTTCATTTGGCGGTGAAATAGAATTACCAGTAAGTGACATTAATAGCACTATGGAATATACTGGTTTGTTTGATGTTTATAATAATTACTATTTAAGTGTCGAAGTAAAAGATAGTATAAACTTTGACATTCTTAGTGCAAAAGCCTCTATTAGAGAAGAATCGTATCTAAAATTACAAGTAAAAGACAATCAATTTAGACCAGAAGCACTACTACATGGCAACTTAAATATAAAAGTTAAAGACCAAAATTCATCTGACAAATCGAAAGTACAAATGAGCGGTATTGAATTTCAAAGTTTGAAAATACAAACTGAAATTCCATACTTCAGCGCACAATATCTAGGCTATAAAGGAAGTGGTTCCATCACAGGTATTCCAATCTACATAGAAAACTTATCATTATCAAGTAATGATACTTATGTAAACCTTGGATGTGGAATAGGCATTGAACTTGGTGGCATTGTAAGTGGCAATACTAATTTCACTATTAGGGGTAAAAACAATTATGAAAATAATAAAATAAACTGGAAATATGATAAGTTTATACTAAATAGCATTAATGTTGGAGCTGAAATTGCAGAAGTCTTTACCATAAGAGGCAAGGTTTCCATGTATGAAAATGATCCTATTTACGGTAATGGATTTTCGGGTTCACTAGACATGGGACTAAAAAAGGTTTTAAGTGGTTTAAACTTAAGCGCAAGAGCATATTTTGGCAACAATGGATACGATTATTGGATGGCAGATGCAAAAATACAAATCCCTGTTGGCATTCCATGCGGTCCAGTTACATTATATGGTTTCTCTGGAGGTGTTTCCTCTAAAATGAAACGCATCGTTTCTACAAAAGAGGGACTATTAGATGAATATATACCAGATGAGAATTATGGATTAGGTCTTAAAGCTGGCATTATGGCTAGTTTCTGTAGCGAGAGTTTAATATCTGCAGAAGCTACATTTGAAATTATATTTAACAAGTATGGTGGTTTAAACTTCATTGGTATATATGGTAGTGCGTCTTTCCTTGAAAACATAAATGCAGGTTCAATGTCGGAGGGTCTTACCAACATAATGAATAAAATAACAGCAAAAGAAAATAGTATTACTCAAGGTAATCCTAAACTTTGGGAAAAACTATGCCTAAACAAAGCACAAAACCCTCAAAAAACCTGTAGTTCTCTAGTTGAAGATGAAAAAGACATTAAAGGTATGAAGGCAAAAATCGTATTACAATACGATTTCATAAATAATGCTTTTGATGCTCAACTAGATATGGCTGTAAATGTTCAAAATATAATTTATGGTCCTGGCAAAAACTATAGTGCGGGTAAAGCTGTTATTCATATCAGTCCAGAAAAGTGGTATTTACATATTGGAAGACCAGACAATCCTATTGGTCTATCTATAGGTATTGCAAAAATGCTGAGCGTTAATGTTTCAGCTTATCTAATGGCAGGGCACGACCTTCCTAACGCTCCTGCACCACCTGCTCAAATAGCCAACATCTTAGGAACAGAACTAGCTGCATTAGACTATATGAGAGACTTAAATGCATTAAATCATGGCAAAGGCGTCGCATTTGGCACTCAACTCTCAATAGACACAGGAGATATTTATTTCCTTATATTATATGCAAGATTTCAAGCTGGTATTGGATTTGATATTATGCTTAAAGATTATGAAAATGCCCAATGTTATGGTTCGTCCAACGAAATTGGAATCAATGGCTGGTACGCAAATGGACAAACATACTCATATTTGAGCGGAGAATTAGGAGTTGGAGTAAATCTATTCTTTTTTAAAGCCAAGGTTCCTATTATATCTGGTGGAGTAGCGACTCTTCTTCAAAGCATGTTACCAAATCCAACATGGTTCTATGGACAACTAGGTGTTAATTTTAATATCCTAGGAGGTTTAGTTAAAGGACAACTTGATTTTAAATTTGAAATTGGAGAAAAATGTCAACTTATGAGACCAGGACAATCTCCTCTTGGGGCAGAAGTAATAGGTGATATAGAACCAAAAGAAACAAGCAATGTTGATGTATTTGTAGTTCCACAAGTCGCATTTAACATGCCATTATACAAAGAATTTACTCATAACAATAGTAAAGGCAATACTCAGATGAGAATTATCCTTAAAAACTTTGAACTAAAGGATAATAATAACAATATTGTTGCGAGCCAAATTAAATGGAATTCAAACAACGATAAGGTCTCGTTATATGCAGATGACATACTTTCTCCACGTACTATTTATACACTTACAGTATCATTAGGATTTGAAGAATATACTAATGGTAAATGGTCTACCATAATAACAGCAGGTAAAGAAAGCGTAGAAGAAAAAAGTATCACATTTGTCACAGGCGATGCTCCAAATAATATTCCATTTAAAAATATCGCCTACATGTATCCTATCAAAGAACAAGGCTGTTTCTATACTAAAGAAGACAGCAAGGGTTATGTGCAACTTAAACAAGGACAAGATTATTTATTCTCTAGTGAATACGACTATGTTGTAGACTTTATTTCAGTAGTAAATGATAAAGTAATCACTACTCCTGTTACATATAATAGTTCAAAAAACTGTTTAAACTTTGACATTCCTAGTTTAAATAAAAATACTGAATACAACATTCAGTTTAAAGGATTATTAGAAAAGTCTGAAGATGTAATATCACAAGCATCATACCGCAGTGTAGAAAACGCAGGAGATATAAAAGTAAAAGAGAATAAAGCAGACCAATTAAGCAACGAAGGAGACGCTCTTATTCTATCATATAATTTCACTACAAGTAGATATAGCAAATTCTCAGACAAAATAAAATCCATGAAAAAAGAAAAACCATGGTACGACAAGGTTAATAGTACTGTATATTCTGTAGGATACAGTATCAAAAATAGTGAATTATTTGATAAAGTAGAAGTGCTAGGCAATGAGTTTACAAACGAAAAGCCTCTTATAAAAATAATAGCCACAGGCAAGGATAAATATTATACAAATGAAATTAGTCCTTTATATACTCAAAAACTTGTTGCTCTTCAAGGTAACAGAAACGACAATTATGGTTATCCTCCATTTGATGCTATAACTATAAATCATTATTACGAAAAAGGATTAAATAATGAAACCTTAGACGAAGAATGGTTTGTGTTCCCATGGTTGTATGAACCACATATTTACTACCTAGAAGATTGGAACTATGTGAGAAGTAAAATGATAGATAAACAATGTGATGGTTACATATTAAATACTCAAGAAAAAGTATTTAGAGAACATTTCCCATTACTTGAGAAAGGACTTTACCCTGTAACAATAAGTTATGTATTACCAAATGGTAAGATAAGCAGTGAAATACCATTTGACTTTAAAAACGAATTTTAAAAGATAGTTTATGCGAACAATTAGTTACGACGAATATATATTGAATATTAAGAGTGATTTTTATTATGTAAACCTTGCATACAACATAAAACATAATAAAAACTACTTTACTGATATTTTATTTAAAGAGGAGGAGCATTTTGAAAAATTCCACAATCAGCATCCCCTAAATACATTTATTGAATATATTGAGGTGTTAGTAAATGATAATATTTTATCTGCGAATGAAGTTGTAACATTATTCAAAGAAAAAGAAATTACAGACAATAATTGTTTTTATCGATTGCAAGAATACATCACAATCTATGAAAATAGACAAAATAAGAATGATTTTCCTTTTAAATTTAAAATGGATATTGAGATTCTTAAAGAGAAATTTAATTCCATAAAAGATAATTTCAGTATTTGTAATTCTCAATATGAATACACCCCATATCAATTAACAGCACCTACATACGAGGAGTTAATGGAATATTATAAGAATAGTGAGTTGTATGAAGAAATAAAAAAAACACTCAATACAACTCAATCTATCACAGATTTAGGATATACACAACCATATATAAGATATCCATATATTTCCGCACGGATACTCATAAATTATTTGCAAATTTTTGTAGATGAAAAAATAATCTCAAATAAATTTATCAATAAAATAATTTCCGAAAACACAAATTATGATTTTATAAAATATTTAGTCCTCATATTAGATTATACAAATGAATATCTTTACATTAAAAATACTAATTGGCATAAATATACTTTAGAGATAGATATTGATATGTTAATCAATAAAGCTTTATGTTATTATCATGAATACGAAGATTTAATCAATAAAGAACGCTTCATTGCTATATTTGAAAAATATAATATTAAAATAGATACAACTCTAGAACTTGCAAAACGCAAAGAAATAGATAATTACTATAAAGAAAAATACAAAAATCTTTAAATAAACATGCTCTCAAAAATCAGATATCACATAGTTCTGCTGCTTTGTCTTTTTTGCTCTGCAATAGTTTTTGCAGTGCCAAAAGAGATGCGTAGCACCAATCCATTCACAACAAGTATTTCTGTGAGTGGAAACTCTGTGTATTTATCTGATTATGCCGATGCATTCTATCCTCCTGTAAGTATTACTATAGTATGCAACGACCCTACCATTGCAAATCTACAAGTAAAACTTGCTGTTGGGATAAAAGTAGCTGGGTTCTCTGCTGAAAGCAAAACATACAACACCCTACCTCCTATAAACCTAGGAGCAGGTGATGTGTATATACTAAGTGGTGATGAAATCTCTAAACTATATTCTAAAGAAAACCTACAATATAGTGGACTTTTATCAGACCGTATGCCAGAAGGTCTTGCTGAGTTTACAGTAAAAGTACTTGAGTATAACACTGGAGTGCAATTATCAAACACTGCATATACACTAAAGAATTTAAAACAACTATCTCCTGCTAGATTATTATCGCCACTTAACAAAAGTGAAATTAAAATAGAGCAAGCAAGCAGTGTTCTGTTTACTTGGTCTAGTGTTTTTGTACCTATTTCAAGCAGTGTGGAGTATGAGTTTACACTAAAAGAAATTCAAGATGAGAGCACTAATATAAACTCTGCTTTCAACTACTCTCCTATCATTTACAAAGAAACTACAAACTTAACATCGCTAATTTATTCTGTTGATAAACCATTACTTGAAGAGGGTAAAACATACGCATGGGCAGTAAAAACTATTGTTCGTGATGCTAAAGGTCTAGCGCAAGATATTGTAAACAGTGGTTTTAGTGAAGTGTATTCTTTTAAAGTACCACGACCTGTGGTACAAACTCCACAGAGCAACAAAGTGCCAGAAAAAGATGATGAAGACGACTCGCACTGTGGTGAAGTTCCTAATATAGACCTAAGTAATCAAACTCCAATTGAGTCTCTAAGTGTGGGTGACACCATTATGGCAGGAGACTTCCCTATTCTACTACTGGAGGTAAGTGGAGGTAATGGCAATTTCTCTGGTAAAGGCTCTGTTGAAATTCCATATATTAGCAAACTGGCAAGATTTGCTGTAGAGTTTGAAAATATTGGAGTAAATACAGATAAGCAACTTATCTCTGGTGAAATTAAAGGAGTAAGAAGTGGCAACTTAGATAATATTGCAAACCTAGATGCTATTGACTATGGCTCTACTAGAGAGTGCGAAAAGGTGGTAATTTCTAGTGATATTAGCCTAAAAGTACCACTACCTAAAGACCCTCTACCTACTATAGAGTACAACTTTGAGAGTAAAATACTAACTTTCTACAATGCTACTGGTGAAGTAATAGCAAGTGCGGAACTCAACAACCCAGCGGGTGAGAAGGTATTTCCTATCATCGTAGAGGATGAAAATGGAGAACTTTATCAAATTTCTGAAACTAAAAGTGATAGCGGTGAAAGTGAAGTCACAATTTCTCACATTGGCAAAAAGGGAAGAAAAATACCATCAGATGCTTTTAGTGGTGATTTCATAGACGAGCACATTGCTGTGGTGGAATTTGAGGCACTAGACAGCCCTTATAGTTTTGATTCCTACATGGAATATTATAAAAATATTCCACTGATTAATCAAAAAAACACTCTTGAACCTGATTTACGATACCCAGAGCTTGCAAAAGATTATCATACTCCATGGCAATTTATTCCTATTGGAGAGATAGTAAACCTTAAGGCTAAACTAAAAATAAAGGACAAAAAGGCAGACTTTGAGCCTAAAGATATAATCTTTGCTACTGAGAAAGGCATTATAATGCCTTCTACCTTTAATGAAAAGGACAACACCTACACTTTCTCTGCACCTGCGGCAGCAGAAGAAGGATACTACTTTATACACGCTCTTTACGAAAGAGGCGACAACGACTACTTGCACTTTGGCAAGGTTGGTATAGACACAAGAAAACCTATTAGTGCTAAGGTGGTGCTAGTGCCAATGGGTGGAAGTTATGATTTGTCTTCACTTTCATCTGGTATCAATGCCATAAGCAAACAAGTAGGACTATCTTGGCAGGTGGAAGAATACACTGGTTTTGAGTATAACAGTGAACTTACTGCAAATCTTTTTGAGAAGAATAGTTCACTAGTCTACTCATACAACGACGTACAAACCGTACTCAACTCTGCACTCAAAGCACATCTTGGTAGCAAGTTTGACCCATCGGCTTGTTATGTTTTTATGCTAGACAAAGCACCATTTAAAAACGACAGAAACATAATAGGTTTTATGCCTCGTGGTGGTAAGTATGGCTACATTCACTGCCAAGGACTAAGCAGTGAATCTATTGCCCAAATACTCACCCACGAGCTAATGCATGGTCAATTCCTACTTCGCCACACCTTCGATGACAAGTATGCCAATGGTTTAAAGCAAGGTGTTAACCCTACCAACCTAATGGACTACAAGGGTGGCACACACATTGCCAAATGGCAATGGGACCAAATCTACGATCCAGCCATTACCACATCGCTAATCAAGTATGATGAGGATGGGGAATTTTGGATTAGTGTAGTAAAAATCGGAGCAAAAGCAGCTGTCAATATCCTTGTACAAATGTCTATAATTTATCTTACCAATGACGATGTAGAAGAATTTGAACAAGCTTTGCATTATGTTGATTTTACAGAAGTTGCAATTAATGCTGCTATTCCTGCTGCATCTCTAATGAAGAAATTCAAGATATTCAATAAAATAAAGAGTCCAGATGCACTTGAAGCATTAATTGATATCACAGGGAATCTATATCTTTGTATTAAAGACAAACAAATAAATTCTGCCACTGATTTTATTAAAGAACTTAACATATGTGGTGCACAAGCTATTTTTGATTATGTGTTAGGTACTGTCGCAGATGTATCTATTGATAAGGCTGTGCAAAAAATTCGAAGAATCATACCTAATTTTTCGTATAAAAAATCTCATATAGGAGAACAACAGGATGCAAATGCACCACCTTATATCTCTGCTAATACTGAAACCAAAGCATTACCAGAGGCTAAGCCACAACTTTTTTTACCTGAAAAGATCCGCTTTTTAAGACATAAGTTAGCGGACTATCCAAATCTAAACCACAAGTTAACCGAGTTAAGAGAATTCAAGGATAAGTTCATTGCTGATTTTGATGAATTAGCAGATGATAAAGTTATTCTTTTTGAGCAAAACACAAAATTAGTTGACGCATGGAAAATATTATATCAGAAAGGGGCATCTAAATTAACGCGACAATTAATTGCAGAAGGGATAAATATAGAGAATGTCAGACCAGGAACTAATGGTAAATATGCAATAATTGGCAGAGATATGGTGAAAGTAGAAGAAGCTGCTAACGTACTGAAATCGCAAGGTGTTGATGTAGAAATCCTAGATAACGAATGGTTAAAAGGTAAAACATACAATATACCAAAATACTCTTTCACCTCATCAAAAGGGGGAAAGATAGAAGTTAAAAAAGAACATTGGAATATTAGTGAAGCTTTTAATGATATGATAAAGAATCCATATTATGAAGAAATTAGAGATGGGAAAGGATTTATTAATGATATAAATGACATTCAAAACCTTCCTATGTATAAATCAAACAAAATGTGGATTGAAGAGATAAAAAGTAAAGGTTATGAAATTATAGATATTGGCAATCCTTCAAATAAAGAAGGAATTAGCCATTTTTATAATATGGAAAAAATGTTACTAAATTTTAAATAACAATGAAGAATTTTATACAATTAGAAATTAACAACAATATTAGGTGTAAATGTAAATTTCTATATAAAATAGAAGAAATCGT
>JAZKYP010000014.1:0-108223 GCA_045612225.1 Candidatus Enterocola sp. | reverse complement strand
ATAATTACTTTAAAAGTATTATTTATCGTATTATTAATTAGTTATTTATATAAATTTATTAAACTAATACTTGAATATCTAAAATAGGGTATTTTACAGATGTTTACAAATGTAGCACATAGGAAGTTTACAAAATTACAATATTTAAATTGTAAAATATTAGTTTTGTAAATTTGCAAATATAAAATTAAAGTTTTACATTTGTAGTTGGAAATGAAATTCTATTTTGTAAAAAATTGAGATTATTTTTATGAAAGATCGTATTAAACAAATTATTGAGAGAGAAAAGCTGTCTTCTAAGGAGTTTGCTAACCTTTGTGATATACAGGTTTCTAACGTATCTCACTTATTATCAGGCAGAAGCAAGCCTAGTTTAGATACAATACAGAAGATTTTGACTGCATTTCCTACATTAAACACAGATTGGTTACTGTCTGGAAAAGAGCCAATGTATAAGCATGAAAAGCTCTCTCAGCCGGGTTTATTTGATTTATTCCCTGCCGAAGAGTCAAATATTCAAATCTCAGAGCCTCAAAATCGTGTAAATGTGGCTTCAAAACCAACACAATCGCTAGAAAATCAAGTAGTTACACCGACTACTATAGTAAAAGAAGTTGTAAAAGAAATTCCACCTAAAAAAATTCAACGCATAGTAGTTTACTATACTGATAATACATATGATGAATTTTCGAGGTAAACTCGAAAATTCATCATATTTTTTAGTATCTTTGCACAGAATTTTAAATCTCTTAACAAAGATGTCTAAAAAATATCAATTAGATGGTATTGTGATTAAGAATGAATGGGTTACTGCTACTTATTTTAAAATGACCCTTTCATTTGAAACCCTACCAGAAATCAAAGCTGGTCAATTTGCAGAACTTCGCATAGACCAAACTCCTACTGTATTTCTTCGTCGCCCTATCTCGCTACACGACGTGCGAGAAGATAAAAAAGAGCTTGACCTACTTATTCAAAAGGTGGGTGATGGCACAGCTTGGCTTGCTGAGCGTAAGGAAGGTGACAAAGTCAATGTAATTTTCCCTCTAGGCAATGGTTTCAATACTGAAATTTCAGAAGATAAACCTGTTTTACTTGTTGGTGGTGGTGTTGGTATTGCTCCACTTCTTCATTTAGGACGCGTTTTAGCTTTAAAAGGTATAAAAGTACATTTCTTATTAGGCTTTAGAAAAGAAGCTGACATTTTGCCTCTAAATGCATATAAAGAGGTAGGAGAAGTGTTCATTACTACAGAAGATGGAAGCGTAGGCGACAAAGGTTTTGTAACTAACCACAGTTTATGGAATAATGCAGACTATGCTCGCATTTTCTCTTGCGGTCCAACTCCAATGATGAAAGCTTTGGCAAAAGTTGCTCGTGAGAAAAACATCGACTGCGAGGTTTCTTTAGAGAATAAAATGGCATGCGGAGTAGGTGCATGTTTATGTTGTGTAACTCAAACCCACGAAGGACACAAATGTGTTTGTACCGATGGGCCAGTATTTAATATTAACGAATTACCATGGTAGATTTAAGTGTAAAAATAGGTGGTCTTTCACTAAGAAATCCTGTGATGACCGCATCTGGAACTTTCGGCTACGGAACCGAGTTTGAGGATTTTGTAAACTTCTCGCGAATGGGTGGTATAATTGTAAAGGGAACGACTATTCGCTATCGCGAAGGAAATGCCTATCCACGCCTTGCAGAAGTGCCTGCAGGTATGTTAAACGCGGTTGGACTGCAAAATAAAGGGGTTGATTACTTCTGTGAAAACATATATCCAACTGTAAAAAATTATGATACAAATGTAATCGTAAATGTATCGGGTGCGAGCATCGAGGATTACGTTGCAACAGCAGAAAAAATTAACGAATTAGAAGGAATTCCAGGCATCGAATTAAACATCTCTTGTCCTAATGTGAAACAAGGTGGTATGGCTTTTGGAACTTCTTGTTCTGCGGCAGCCGAAGTGGTAAAAGCAGTGCGTAAAGCTTATGACAAAACTCTTATTGTGAAGCTTTCTCCTAACGTTACCGACATAGCAGAAATTGCTCGTGCAGTGGAAGCAGAAGGTGCAGATTCTGTTTCATTAATTAATACCTTAATGGGTATGGCAATTAATGCAGAAACTCGCAAACCTGTTCTTTCTACTGTTACTGGTGGTCTATCTGGTCCTTGTGTGAAACCAATAGCTCTACGCATGGTTTGGCAAGTGTCTAAAGCTGTAAATATTCCTATCGTTGGTCTTGGTGGTATTATGAATGCTACAGATGCTATTGAGTTCTTCCTTGCAGGTGCTACAGCTATCGAAATTGGTACTGCCAACTTTATCGACCCTTCTGTTACTATGAAAGTGGTGGACGGAATTGAAGAATATCTGAAAAAACATAATTACGAATCTATTAAACAAATTATTGGAAAACTAGAAGTATGAAAAAACTAAATTTACTTGTGGCGCTATTAGTAGCTTCAGTTGCTACTGTTTGGGCGCAAGCCGAAGAGGCAGGAACTCCATCAAAATGGAAAAAGGGTGTTGACCTTTCATTACAAGCTACACAAAACTATGCTACAGAAAACTGGCACAATGGTGGTACAAATAACCTTTCAGTTTTAGGTGGTGTTCATGGTTGGTTCAACTATGCTGGCGACGAAGGTCTTTCTTGGGACAACAAAGTGGAATTAAAATATGGTGTTACCACCACATTTACAAAGGACTTAGCTGGTCGTGAATTCCACTTGACAGATGACAAAACTTATTATGAAACCAAACTTGGTTATGCAATTGGTAAAGGTTGGAATGTAGCTTGGTCTGCTGATGTTAATACTACTTTATTTGAAAACTATAAAATAGATACAGATGAATTGGCTAGTTCTATAATTTCTCCTGTTACATTCAATACAGCAGTTGGTTTTGATTATAAATATTCAAACGCAGAAAAGAAAGTTGACCTTTCTGTAATGATTGCGCCATACGCATATAAATTAATTTATGTTGACGATGTTCGTGGCGACTACGCTATCAGCAAACACGTAGGTATTTACGACGAAGAAAAAGAAATTTATCAATTAAAAACTTTCGACTTAGGTTCTAGTTTCAAAGTAAACTATCGTCAAGAATTCAACGAAAGTATCACTCTTTCTAGCGTTCTTTCTTTCTATACCGACTATAAAGGTATTGAAGTGGACTGGGAAATCGTTGGTGACTTCAAACTTTACAAATGGCTTACCGCTCGCGTTTCTCTAAACCCTCGCTACGATTCTACCGTTGGTCAAGGTTGGGACGAAAAAATCCAATTTAAAGAGTTTGTGAGTCTTGGTTTAGCATATCGCTTCGAAAAATAATTCGAGTTTTTTAAGGGGTGGTTTATCCCACATATATTGAAACTGAGGAGAAATCCTCAGTTTTTTTGTATCAAAGAAAACAAATCATTGCAGGATAAATTAAATTTTGTGGGAATGAAAAATTGTTGTATCTTTGCAGTCGCATTCGAGAAATGCAAATGAAGTTTCACTAATTAATCAATTATTAAAGACTATGGCAACTAAAATTAGATTGCAAAGACACGGCCGTAAGGCTTACGCTTACTACCACATCGTAGTAGCTGACGTGAGAGCGCCACGTGATGGCAGATTTATTGAACGCATCGGTTCTTACAACCCAAACACAAACCCTGCGACAGTAAATTTAAACTTCGAAGCAGCATTAAAATGGGTAAACAATGGTGCACAACCAACTGACACCGTACGTAACATCCTTTCTGACGAAGGCGTTATGTTAATGAAACACTTAATGACTGGTGTTAAAAAAGGTGCGTTTAGCCAAGAAGAAGCTGAAAAGAAATTAGAAGCATGGAAAGCTGAAAAAGCAAAAGCTACTGAAAAAACAGTTAGCAAACTAGCTTCTGAAAAAGTAGCTGCAGCTAAAGAACGTTTAGAAGCTGAAAAAGCTGTAAACAAAGCTAAAGCAGCAGCAGTAGCAGCAAAACTTGCTGCAAAATTAGAAGCAGAAGCTCCTGCAGAAGAAGCAGCTGAAGAAGCTGAAGCTCCAGCAGCTGAGTAATTATCAGCTTTTACAACAAACTTAGAGGGGGTACAATAATTGTATCCCTTTTTTTATGAGAGCGTTTTTTAATGGTAATTTTCTCGTTGCCCTCGTCCTCGAAATCCTCGAGTACCCACGTACACTCCGGTTTCTCAGACTTCGGGACGCCTAAAAATTCCACATTAAAAAATCACTCTCTAAACATCTAAAGAATCAAATAACCATTTATGATAAACGAATACGATATACGAGTGTTGCCAAAGGTGGCATCAAAAGAAGAATATTTAAAAGACTTTCTTTCAAAAGAGAAAGGATTGCGCAAGGCTGATATTCGCGCTGTGCAGATTTTGCGTCGTTCTATCGATGCAAGAAGTCGCACTGTGTTTATGCAACTAAAAGTACGCGTATTCGTAAACGAAAATCCCGCACCACCTACATTAATTAATACAAACTATCACGACGTATCTAAATGCAAACAAGCCGTGGTGGTAGGAGCAGGTCCTGCTGGACTTTTTGCAGCGCTTAGACTTATTGAGTTGGGCATAAAACCAATCGTGCTAGAACGTGGAAAAGATGTGCATGCACGTAGGGTAGATATAGCTCAAATTTCTCGTCAGCACAAGGTCGATCCAGAGTCGAACTATAGTTTTGGCGAAGGCGGAGCAGGAGCATTTTCAGATGGTAAACTTTATACTCGAAGCAAAAAGAAAGGCAATGTGGATAGGATTTTGCAAATTTTCTGCATTCACGGTGCCAACCCAAATATTCTTGTAGATGTGCATCCACACATTGGCACAGACAAACTTCCAAAAGTGATTGAAGCCATGCGCGAACGCATTAAAAACTGCGGTGGCGAGGTTTACTTTATGACTCGTGTGGATAAACTTCTAATTGCTGATGGTGAAGTAACAGGAGTAGAAACTGCTGATGGTCAAATATTTAATGGTCCTGTTATTTTGGCTACTGGGCATTCTGCTCGCGATGTTTATCGTATGCTCGACGAAAATAAAATTGAAATCGAAGCAAAAGGCATTGCTGTGGGCGTGCGTTTGGAACATCCACAACACCTAATAGATTGCATTCAATATCACTCTCCAAAAGGTCGTGGCGAATATCTTCCACCTGCAGAATATAGTTTTGTAACTCAAGCAGATGGGCGAGGGGTTTACTCATTTTGTATGTGCCCGGGTGGTTTTGTTGTGCCAGCTGCTACAGGTCCAAATCAGGTAGTAGTAAATGGTATGTCGCCATCAAACCGTGGGTCTAAATGGTCAAACTCAGGTATGGTTGTGGAAATTCGTCCAGAAGATTTGCCAGGAAGCGACGTGTTCAACGTGATGCGTTTCCAAGAAGAAATGGAGCAAACAGCATACGTAAATGGCGGCGCAACACAAGTGGCTCCAGCCCAACGTATGAACGACTTTGTAAATAGAAAAATGTCTTTTGATCTCCCAGAAACATCATACGTGCCAGGAGTAATTTCATCTCCACTACATTTTCTACTTCCAACTGAAGTATCTAAAAGACTTCGCACGGGCTTTATGCAATTTGGCAAATCTGCCAAAGGTTTCCTTACCAACGAAGCTATGCTAATAGGAGTGGAAACTCGCACATCATCTCCAATTAGAATAATCAGAAACCCAGAAACTCTGCAACATATCACTGTAGAAGGTCTTTTCCCATGCGGCGAAGGTGCTGGCTACGCAGGTGGCATCGTCTCTGCCGCTATTGACGGCGAACGCTGCGCAGAAATGCTCGCACAAACTTTGGGAATGTAACAATCACCCCCGCTAGGGGTGTATCTTAAAGATGTAAAAATGTATTTCATTTACATTGATCTAAATTTTTATATATAACCGACCTAAAAATTTAACATTAGGCGGTTATTTTTGTGTTTATACCTAATTTTACGCTTGTTTATACTATATATTGGAATTTAATTATTATTTTTGTGACGATATTTTGAAAATCCAAGTGATTTACATTGGTAAAAATTAAACAAAGTAACTAAGTTAAATTCTACAGAAAATGAAAAACAAGTACATTGATTTAATTGAGCAAACTGCAGATTTTCCTACTTCAGAATTTAGAGTAGAAGACAATGAACTGTATTTCAATGAAATACCATTGATGGATATAATTGAACAATACGGTACTCCACTTAAAATTACCTACCTACCACGTATCACACAGCAAATACAAAAGGCACGCCGTATGTTCAATGTGGCTATGGCAAAGGTGGATTACAATGCAGACTACCATTATTGCTATTGTACTAAGAGTTCGCATTTCTCATTTATTATGGAAGAAGTGTTGAAAAATGGGGTTAATGTAGAAACTTCATCTGCTTTTGATATTAATTTAATTGAGAATTTATACGAATCTGGTCAACTTAAAAAAGACACATATATTATATGTAACGGATTTAAACGTCCTCAATATGTAGAAAATATTCAAAGTTTAATCAACAATGGCTTTGAAAATTTAGTTGCAATTCTTGATAATAAATTTGAGTTGGATTTGCTACTTAATGGTGCAGAAAACAAATTTAAAGTTGGTATTCGTATTGCATCAGAAGAAGAACCTAAGTTTGATTTCTATACTTCACGTTTAGGTATCAGACACAATGATATTCTACCTTATTATTACGAAAAAATTAAAGACAATCCAAAAATTGAACTTAAAATGCTTCACTTCTTTATTAATACTGGTATTAAAGATACCGCTTATTATTGGAGTGAGCTTAGCAAAGCAGTAGAACTTTACTGCGAACTTAAGAAAATTTGTCCAGAACTTGATAGTTTGGATATTGGTGGTGGTTTCCCAATTGCTACTCATTTAGATCACGACTACGACTATGAGTATATGGCAGAGGAAATTGTGGCTCAAATTAAAAATATTTGCCAACAAAATGGTGTGCCAGAACCTAATATTTTCACAGAGTTTGGTTCGTTTACAGTGGGTGAGAGCGGTGCTATTCTTTATAGCATTGTGAACCAAAAACAACAAAACGACCGTGAGCTTTGGAATATGATTGATAGTTCTTTCATTACCACTCTTCCAGATACTTGGGCTATCAACCAACGTTATATCCTATTGGCTATCAACAACTGGGACAAGGAATATCAACGTGTTCACCTTGGTGGTCTAACTTGCGACAGCGAAGACTTCTATAGTGCAGGACACAACAACGCTATTTTCTTGCCAAAAATAGACCCTAACGCAGAGCAACCTCAATACATCGGTTTGTTCCATACTGGTGCTTATCAAGAGTCTTTGAGTGGTTTTGGTGGTATTCAACACTGTCTTATCCCTTCGCCTAAACACGTTGTAATAGGCCTAGACGAAGACGGCGAATATTACACCAAACTTTTTGCAAAAGAGCAGTCGTATAAGTCGATGTTAAAAGTCCTAGGATACTAGTCGGTCGATTATATAAACTTGCGGTCATTGAGCTTGTCGAAGTGCCCGCCTAAAAACAAACACAACAATGCTTTTCGGAGATTTTGAAGAAAAATATAGAGAATACGCAAACGCAATGTTTGCAATTCTGCCAGTGCCATACGATGCTACAAGCACATGGGTAAAAGGTTCAGAAAAAGGTCCTAAGGCTTTTCTTGAGGCTTCGTTTACACTAGAAAACTACGACGTAGAAACCAAAACAGAAGCCTACAAACACGGCATCGCAACACTTGAACCTGTTACAGAAGACCGCACACCAGAGCTTCTTTGCGAGGCTGTAGAAAATTCTGTAAGTCAACTACTTGCAGACGAAAAATTTCCTGTTACCATTGGTGGCAACCACACAGTGAGTATAGGTGCAATTCGTGCTATGGCAAAAAAATACGGCAACCTTACAGTGCTTCAACTAGATGCTCACTCAGACTTACGTCCTGAGTATGAGGGCTCTCCGCTCAACCACGCTTGCGTAATGAACCGCGCTGCAGAAGTGGCAGAAATCACTCAAGTGGGCATTCGTAGCCAATGTGTAGAAGAACTACCTTTCTTTAAAAAAGAACGCATGTTCTACGCACACGAAATTTTCGACAACAACAATTGGCAACAAAAAGCAGTTGATACACTTACAGAAAACGTGTATGTAACCATAGACCTAGACGTGTTCGACCCATCTGTTTTGCCTTCAACTGGCACACCAGAACCGGGCGGTCTAACATATTATCAAGTGCTTCACTTCTTGCGCAAAGTGTTTGCAGAGCGCAATGTAGTAGGTCTTGACATTGTAGAACTTTGCCCAAATCCAGTGGACAAAGCGTCTGATTATTTGGCAGCACGTTTAGCTTATCAATTAATGACTTATCAAACATTAAAATGCAAGTAAAAATAGAAAAATCGTGGCAAGAGGTATTACAGCCTGAGTTTGATAAACCTTATTTCGAAAATCTAGTAGGGTTTGTGAAGCAGGAGTATGCCTCACGCACAATTTTTCCGCCTGCTGGGCAAATTTTCAACGCATTCAATACTTGCCCGTTTAACAACGTAAAAGTAGTTATTTTAGGACAAGACCCTTATCACGGACCAGGTCAAGCACATGGTCTGTGTTTTTCTGTAAACGACGGCATTCAATTTCCGCCATCACTTCAAAACATTTTCAAAGAAATCACTTCAGACTTAGGCATTCCTGCGCCAAAAACAGGCAACCTTACTCGCTGGGCAGAGCAGGGGGTGTTGCTCCTAAACGCCACACTTACTGTGCGTGCTTCACAAGCAGGTTCGCACCAAGGCAAAGGTTGGGAAGAGTTTACAGATGCTGTGATTAAGACCATTTCAGAAAAGGCAGAAAACGTGGTTTTCATTCTTTGGGGCTCATACGCCATCAAGAAAAAATCACTTATCAACGCCTCAAAACACTGCATCCTCACTGCGCCACACCCTTCACCACTATCATCATATCGTGGCTTCTTCGGCTGCAAACACTTCTCCCAAACCAACACCTACCTCACAAGCAAAGGCAAAACCCCAATTGAGTGGTAATTTATAAAATTTTCTCTCAATATATCATATAATAAAGAAAAAGTACTATATTTGCATATTATATGATATGTTACGGTTATGAGCAAAAGTACAATGGGGACCAAATTACCCAGAAAATTAGAGCAAAAAATGAAGTTGGTAGGTGAGCAAATTAGGCTTGCAAGACTACGTCGTGACCTTAGTGTGGCACAAGTAGCAGACAGGGCAACCTGTTCTCCACTCACCGTATCACGCATAGAAAAAGGTGCGCCAACCGTTGCCATAGGCATCTATTTAAGAGTACTTTATGCCCTTCAACTCGACGACGACATCCTCTTTCTTGCCAAAGACGACACCCTCGGCCGCGCCTTACAAGATATGAATTTACCCCAACGAGAAAGGGCTTCAAAAAAAGAATAATAACTTATGAAGAAGTTGTATGTATATGCAGATTTTGATTGGTTCAATGATATTGAACTAATTGGAGAGTTAGGCTACGAATCACTTCGTGGCTCTGATAGTTATAGCTTTAAATTTGCAGATAGTTGGATAAAAAAATACAATGCGATACAACTTAGCAATGATTTAAATAATTATCCAGGAATACAATATACACAACCAAACAAAGATATTTTCGGTTGTTTTGCAGATGCACTGCCTGATAGATGGGGTAGAACTTTGCTTCTTCGACGCGAACAAATATTAGCCCAAGAAGATAACAGACCAATTAAAAGATTGTCTTCATTTGATTTTTTGGTAGGTATAGATGATTTTTCTCGCGTGGGAGCTTTTCGTTTTAAAGAGACGCTAGATGGAGAGTTTATAAATACAACAAATAGTTTACGAATACCACCTTTAACAGATTTACGAGAACTTATTGCAGCTAGTAGAGAAATTGAAAAAAGTGAGAATGCCAATAATCTCCCTGAAAAGAAATGGATTACACAATTGGTTCAACCTGGTTCTTCACTTGGTGGAGCTAGACCTAAAGCAAATGTTGTTGACACAGACAAGAATGTTTACGTAGCAAAATTTCCTTCTCTGAAAGACGATTACGATGCTGGCCTTTGGGAACATTTTTGTCATCTATTGGCTAAAAATGCAGGTATAAATACTGCAGACACCAAAGTTCTTGCTGTAAATGAAAAACATCATACACTTCTTTCTAAACGTTTTGATAGAACAGCAGAAGGCAAACGAATTCACTTTGCATCTGCTATGACATTGTTGGGTTTAAACGATGGAGACAATGCTACTACAGGACATGGATATTTAGATATTGTAGATTTTATTTTAAGTAGTTGTACAGATGTTGATGCAAATTTATGTGAACTTTTTCGCAGAGTTGCATTTAATATTTGCATTGGCAATACAGACGACCACTTTAGAAATCATGGATTTTTATTGACTGCAAAAGGTTGGACTCTTTCACCTGCATACGATATGAATCCAACATTAAATTCACATCAAAGTCTGTTGATAAATAGTAAAACAAATGTGTCAGACCTTTCTGTGCTTGTAAACTCTTGTGACGAATATATGCTTACAGCCCAATTAGCAAAAAATATAATTAACGAAGTTGTAGACGCAATAAAGGATTGGCGAATCATTGCTAATAAGATAGGAATTTCCAAACGCGAAATATCACTCTTCGAGAATGTATTTGAAGGTAAAATTAATCAAGTAAGTTTTTAAATCAAAACATGATACCTACCATACCATACATAGAGGCGAAGTTTGACGAGTTTAACAAGTTGATATTCGGCGGCGAACTTCCTAGGATTCCTATTGTGCTAGGCAGCGCAACAAGGGTGGTGGGAGCGTTTTCGTGTAAGGTACGTAGAAACTTTTGGGGTAAAAAAGAATATTTCGACCTAAAACTGCGCATTAGCAAAAAGTTTGACCTGCCAGAAAACGAACTGGAAGACGTGATAATTCACGAAATGATTCATTATTACATACATTTTAAAAACTTAAAAGACAAAAGTGCGCACGGACCTTTGTTTAAGAATTTAATGAATCAAATAAACAAAAATTTCGGCAGAAAAATTAGCATAAGACACAAAGGCGCTGTAAAAACTAACGAACAAATAACCGACGCCAAGCCACGCTACCGTGTAGTAGCCGTTGTAGCAATGAAAGACGGCAAAACAGGCATAAAAGTGCTTCCACGCATCAAAGAGAAAGTACGCCACTACTACAACGCCGTTAGCACAAGCCTTACAGTAAGCCAAGTAGAACTCTACATCACTCCGAACCCTTTCTTTGGTCAATACCCATGCTCATCCGCCCTGCGCATCCACTACATCGATCATTCCATCCTCCAACCCCAACTGCAAGGGTCAACCAAACTTTCATTGAAAGATATTTTATAAGATTTCTAAATTTTTATCAGTTATAATTGATAAAATAAAATATCTGACTGATTTTATCGTTTATAATCGATAAAATTATTATACAACAAGCAAGAAAGATAGATTTTGTATGTTTGTATAAATCTCCCCTTTATAAATCTTCAGATGCTATTGATAGAGAATATCGTTGAACGCAAAAGTATCTTTTTACGCATCAGAATCTATTATCCTAAGTAATTCAGCAGGTGTAACTACAATAGAAGATGAAGGAAAATGCTTTGTATTACCAGTAGTTAGGAATGTATCATCTTTAGACAAAGCAACTTCGTAAAAAACTAAGTCATCTGGATCTGTAAATATTTCATTACTAGGAAATCTTTCAGTCATAATCGCAATATTTCTTATAGAATCTATAAAATTATTTACTAATGATTCTGTAAATTTGAATTTTGGACGTTTTAAGACTTCCTCATATTCTTCAAGTATTTCTTCGTTGCATAGCAACGTAAGTCTTCCGCAAAATACTAGTTCTAAAATTCTTACAGTAGGAGATTGAGAATTAGATGTGTATAAAGCAGAAACTAAAACATTTGTATCAAGTACAACATTCATTATTTCTTCCTTTCTTTTCTGTATTGTTTTATTTCATCATTAATTTCATTTAATGAATAATCTATAGACTGATTTTCTGCAGCAATATTGCGCAATTCATAAAATTCATTAAGTCCTTTTGTCATATAATCAACTTTATCATTAGAACGTATTTCAAATGGGATGCAGCGTCTTTGTACAACTGCTTTTGCAAATATATTAATGGCAACATTGGCACTCATACCAAATTCTGAACATAATGAACTAAATTCTTTTTTTAACTCATTATCCATTCTGACGGTCATTGAAACTTGTGACATAATCATATTAATTAGAATCCTTACTACAAAAATACGTAATATCAATTTATTTTCAAAATATTTGCATTAAATTTAATTCATTTTGACGTAAATTTACCTTAAAATCTAAGAACAAAGCCTACGGCGAAGACTGTTTTCAATTCACAACCAACTTTATTAGATTAACTTTGCCGGTGAGTGGGCAAGTCAATGGTCATGACCATGCTCATGCCCATGCAAGTGAGCAAGCAAGTTCGGGCGCATTAGAGTAGGGACATGCTTGCTGAGCTTGTCGAAGTACTGCGTGCAGTGTCCTTTTTTATTATCATGCGGTCCCAGAATCTCCAAAATTTCCCCAAAAACCTTCATCCTGTAGCAAAATAAGACACACCCTTGTGGTATTTTTGTACCGAGATGTTAATAAATACACACCCGCAAACCTTTGAAATATGGTTTGGAATGAGTATTTTTGTATGATGTAAGTCTGAAAAGGCAAAACGCCAGATTAAAGCACTTACAAATAAAGCTGAAAACACAATTTAAATTAAAATTTTATTACTAAACCCCTCTAAGTGTAGCACTTACGCTATGCTTAGTTGTTGTTTGTATGATAAAACACACCTATAAATAGGATAAATCTGAATTTCTCTCGTTGCAGTATTGGAATGAAGGCCATGTAAAACTTAAAAATGTAACAAATAACACAAACGAGAAAACAAAATTCAAATATCCATATTATGCTGGGTATGAGAAGATAATACAATAGAAAACAAGACAAAATATTATGGCAAAGAAGCAAGTTAAAGTAAAGAGTATAGAAGAAACATTGTGGGAGTCTGCGAACAAACTGAGAGGTTCTGTGGAACCATCTGAGTATAAACACGTGGTGCTTAGTTTGATATTCTTAAAATATGCTAGTGACCGTTTTGAAGAACGTAGAAATGAACTAATCGCTGAGGGGAAAGAAGCGTTTGTAGATCAAGCGGTTTTTTACAATGCTAAGAATGTGTTCTATCTTGAAGAAATAAGCCGTTGGGGCTACATTATACAAGATGCAAAACAAAATGATATTGCTAAAAAGATAGACGAAGCTTTAAGTGCTGTGGAAAAAAGCAACCCATCTCTTAAAGGCGCACTACCTAGCAATTATTATGTAGGTTTAGGACTTGATAAATCTAAATTAGCTTCGTTACTTGATGAAATCAATAAGATTGACACACTAAAAGACCGAGAAAATGACCTAATTGGTCGCGTTTATGAATATTTCTTAGCAAAATTTGCTATTGCTGAAGGCAAGGGTAAAGGTGAATACTACACACCTAAAAGTATTGTAAACCTTATTGCAGAAATTATAGAACCATACAGAGGAAAAATTTACGACCCATGTTGTGGTTCAGGTGGTATGTTTGTACAAAGTATGAAATTTATTGAAGTGCACCACGGTAACAAACGAGATATTTCTGTATATGGCCAAGAATACACAAATACCACATATAAACTAGCAAAAATGAACTTAGCAATACGTGGTATCGCAAACAATCTAGGAGAGCAGGCTGCAGATACATTCCACAACGACCAACACAAGGATTTGAAAGCAGACTTTATAATGGCTAACCCACCATTTAACCAAAAATCGTGGCGTACGGATAGTGAATTAATAAAAGATTCACGCTGGAGTGGCTATGAAACACCTCCAACTAGTAATGCAAACTACGGGTGGATTCTTAACATGGTATCAAAGATGTCTGCCAATGGTGTTGCGGGTTTCTTACTTGCCAATGGTGCTTTAAGTGGAGATGGTACAGAATTAAATATCCGTCGTCAATTATTAAAAAATCATTTGGTAGAAGCAATCATAATCCTCCCTGGCAAAATGTTTTATTCTACAGATATTAGTGTAACGCTTTGGATTTTAGCAGGCAATAGAAAGGCTCGCACTGTGGAACAAAATGGTAAGATTGTGAAATACCGCAATCGTGAAAACGAAGTTTTATTTGTAGACCTACGCCAAAAAGGAGAGCCATTTGAGAAAAAATATATTCAGTTTTCTCCAGAGCAAATCACTGAGATTGCCCAAAATATACATAACTGGCAACGCGAAGGATACGAGGAGACATACACCAATATTCCTGAATATTGTTACTCTGCCTCACTAGAAGAAATAGAACAAAAAGGATGGAGTCTTGTGCCTAGCAAATATATAGAATTTGTAGATAGAAACGAACATGTAGATTTTGATGAGAAGATGAAAGAACTACAAGCAGAAATGATTTCGCTACTTAAACAAGAAGCAGAATCAAAAGATGAAGTTATTAATCTTTTTAAATCCCTAGGCTATGAAATCAAATTATAAACGCTTAGGCGATTATATTGAGGCTGTTGATGAAAGAAACACAAATAGTGAAATTCAACTATCTCAAGGTATTAGTAATAACAAATATTTTCAAGACCCGAAGCAGGTTGCAGATAATTCTGCAAATGACAATATTGTGAGACATGGGTATTTTGCGTATAATAGAGCTACGACAAGAAATGGTGAAAAGATTTCTATAGCCTATCGAGAAGGACCTGATTGTACAGTTTCTAGTGCATATCAAGTTTTTAGAATTAAGGATGAAAACAAATTAAATCCTCATTATTTATGGATGTGGTATAAACGTCCTATTTTTGATAGATATGCAAGATTTAAATCACATGGAAGTGCGCATGAGTTTTTTGAGTTTAGTGAAATGTGCGATGTAATGCTTCCTATTCCTTCTATTGAGAGACAAAGAGAAATTGTAGCAGAATATGAAACCATAAGCAAACGCATCAAAAACAACGAACAGTTTATTGCCACACTTGAAACCACTGCCCAAACTCTTTACCGCAAAATGTTTGTAGAAGGCATTGATAAAGAGAATTTACCAGAAGGCTGGAGAATGGGTGAACTGAGAGATATATGTGAATGTTTTGATAAAATTAGACGCCCATTAGCTGGATATGAAAGAATTAATATGAAGAAAAATTACCCATATTATGGAGCATCATCTTTAATGGATTACGTTGAAGACTATTTATACGATGGTTCATATATATTAATGGGCGAAGATGGAAGTGTTATTACAGAAAATAATACCCCTATTATTCAGTATGTAACTGGAAAATTCTGGGTTAATAACCACGCACATGTACTAAAAGGAATAAATGGTTTTGATGAAAATCTATTATATTGTTCATTAAAAGAAACAAAAATTAATGAATTTGTTACCGGTGGAGTTCAAGCAAAAATAAATCAGGAAAATATGTTGTTAATCCCAGTAATAATCCCAAATGCTGAAGATATACATTCTATTACGAGAGAACTTAAACCTATATTCAGAATGCTTTTGAATAAGCAAGGAGAAAATGAAAAATTAACAGAATTACAATCATTGCTTTTAGCAAAGATGGGGAAATAAGAGTTATCATTCAAAAAGACATTTTTTGATGGAGCAATATCTTTATAAATATAGACCTCTAGGCGAGTTTACTGAGAAAATTTTTATTGATCATACATTATGGTTCAATCATCCCAATAATTTTAATGACCCTTTTGACTGCTGGGCACATATAGATGAATTAAAAACAGAAGATTTAATCAAGATATCAGCAGTAAAATCTTTCTTATTGGAAAATAAACTCAATATTAACAGTCTACCTTCTTTTGATAAAGAAAAATTTAAGAAGGTTGTAGATTCAGTACTGAATATGGTAGGAATCTGTTGTTTTGCGAAGAAAAATGATAACATTTTAATGTGGTCCCACTACAGTGATTTTCACAAAGGATTATGTATAGAGTTTGACACAAAAGAGGACAGTAATTTATTTCATGTCGTGGTGCCTGTTAATTATGTAGAGAAGATACCGTTGTATAACCATTCTTCTGATAGGGACAAAATAATTGAGAAATTAATACAATCTAAAGCAAAAGATTGGGAATACGAAGAAGAAATAAGAGTTTTAAAGACAGGATTAGAAATAGAAAAGAACGAGGGGCAAAATTTTAAATTCAATCCAAAGTCACTCAAAAAGGTGATATTTGGATGTAAAGCAACAAATGACACAATAGATCAATATAAGAATCTATGCAAGAGTAATGGTTTAGAGCATGTTACTTTTAGCAAAATGATTCAAGACTCTGAAGGACAGTTTAAACTTAATGAAGTTATTATTTAATCAATTATAAACCCATGTCTCACTTTAACGAACACACATTAGAAATGGCTATAATGGAACTCTTTGAGAAGGAGGGTTACATTTATACCAATGGCGAGGAAATTCACAAAGAGATTAGTGAAGTTTTGCTTCGTGACGATTTACGTATGTATTTACAAAATCGTTATGCTAGTGAAGGAATTACTTCACTAGAAGTGGATAGTGTAATAGCAAAATTAACAGCTAATGCTAGTGGTTCGTTATACGATAATAATACAAATACCTTTAGGCTTATAACCGAAGGTTTTACTATTAAACGTGAGGATAGTTCTAAGTCTGACATTTTTATTGTACCAATTGATTTCTCAAAAGAAAGTAATAATATATTTCGCATCGTTAATCAGTTGGAAATTAAAGGCACTGAAAAACGAATTCCTGATGGTATAGTTTATATAAATGGTTTGCCTTTAGTGGTGCTAGAGTTTAAGAGTGCGGTTAAAGAAGAAACCACTATTAAAGATGCATACACACAGCTAACTGTACGTTATAGAAGAGATATTCCTGAACTTTTTAAATACAATGCTTTTGTAGTAATAAGTGACGGAGCCAATAGTAAGTATGGTTCATTGTATACTCCATACGAGTATTTTTATGCGTGGAGAAAAATAGAATCGGAAGATAAACCAACTGACGGTATAAATTCATTATTAACCATGGTACATGGTTTATTCCGTAAAGACAGGTTGCTAAGTGTTATTAAAGATTTTATATTCTTTCCTGATTCTTCTAAGAAGGAACAAAAGATAGTGTGTCGCTATCCACAATTCTTTGCTACGCACAAGTTGTTTAATAATATTCGTGTTCATAGTAAGTTGAACCCAGGAGGTGATGGTAAAGGAGGTACATATTTTGGTGCTACTGGCTGCGGAAAAAGTTTTACCATGCTTTTCCTTACCCGAATGCTTATGCGCAGTCGTGATTTTTCAAGTCCTACCATTATTCTTATTACAGATAGAACAGACCTTGATACTCAACTATCAGAACAATTCCTAGTTGCTAAAAAATACATTGGTGACGAATGTATTGTAGAGGTTGAAAGCAGAGCAAAACTGCGTGAACATTTAAAGAACCGTGCTAGTGGAGGTGTGTTCTTAACCACGATACACAAATTTACAGAGGACACTCAACTGCTATCTGAACGTGCAAATATTATTTGTATTTCTGACGAGGCTCACCGCTCACAAACAAACCTTTCTCAACAAGTAAAACAAACAGAAAAAGGTGTACGTCGTAGTTATGGTTTTGCTAAATACCTACACGACTCATTGCCTAATGCAACATACGTAGGTTTTACAGGTACTCCTATTGATTCTACTATTGATGTGTTTGGTGAGGTAATTGATGCATATACAATGACAGAATCTGTGGCAGATGAAATTACTCGTCGCATAGTATATGAAGGTCGTGCTGCTAAAGTATTGCTTGATAGTGCTAAACTTCAAGAGATAGAGAAATATTACGAGAAATGTGCAGAAGAAGGTGCAAATGAATATCAGATAGAAGAAAGTAAACGTGCCGTTACACAAATGGAGCGTATTCTTGGAGACCCTGATAGATTAAGAAGAGTAGCAGAAGACTTTATAGCACATTATGAAAAACGAATAGACGAAGGAAGTACAGTAGAAGGAAAAGCAATGTTCGTTTGTTCTAATCGTAATATCGCATATAATTTATACAAACAGATTGTAGAGTTGCGTCCAGAATGGGCTAAGTTGCCAGAAAATACTAAGTTAGAATCATCTAAAGAGGAAGAAGAAACATTGCCACTTGAACGCATCAAATTAGTTATGACTCGTAGCAAAGATGACGAGAAAGGACTATGGGATATGCTTGGCACAGATGAGTACAGAAAAACATTAGATACTCAATTTAAAAATCCTAAATCTAATTTTAAAATTGCCATAGTGGTTGATATGTGGATAACAGGCTTTGATGTGCCATGTTTAGATACCATGTATATTGATAAACCACTACAACAACATACATTAATCCAAACTATTTCAAGAGTAAATAGAGTTTATCCTGGAAAAGATAAAGGGTTGGTAGTTGATTATATCGGTATAAAAAATAATCTTAATACCGCACTTAAACGTTATGCCAATGGAGATAGTAATCCAGATTCAGTAGAAGCCATTGAGCAATCTATTACAATGGTAAAAGATGAATTGGATATTCTTCGTAGAATGTTCTATAAATTTGACTATAGCAAATTTACTACTGGAACTCCATTAGAACAACTTGATACTCTAAACAAAGGTGCTGAATTTATACAGTCTACAAAAGAAACTGAAAATCTTTTTATGGGACATACAAGAAAATTAAAATCAGCATTTAATCTATGTTGTAACAGTGAACAAATAACACCAGAGGAAAGAGAAGATATTCACTACTTCTGCGGCATTCGCTCTATCATCTATAAATTGACTAAAGGTGATACCCCAGATGCAGCTCAAATGAATAAACGAGTTGGTGAGATGATTGAAGAGGCTATTATGTCTGAGCAAGTAGAAGAGATTATCGTTATCGGTAATGATAAAGAAAATCTAGACGTGTTAAGTGAGGAATACATGGAAAGGTTGGCTAAACTGAAACTACCTAATACTAAAGTAAAACTAATGGAGCGTCTTCTTAAAATGGTAATTAATGAGTTTGGCAAGGTAAATAGGATAAAAAGTATAGACTTTACACAAAGATTAAATGCACTTGTTGATAAGTATAATGACAGAACTGACAGCGCTATATTTGCAGATGAAGTACTTACTGAAGTTGCTAGCCAAATGGCAGATTTACTTAAAGAAATAAACAAAGAGAAAAAATCCTTTAAAGATTTGGGGATTACATACGAAGAAAAAGCATTCTACGACATTTTGGTTTCAGTAGCGAAACAGTTTGGGTTTGATTACCCAACTGATAAAGCAAAAGAACTATCTAGAGAAATTAAAAAGATAGTTGATGATAAATCAAAATACACAGACTGGGCAAAACGAGACGATATAAAGGCTGAATTAAAAATGGATTTAATCCTTATTTTAGCTGAATACGGATACCCACCAGTAACCAACGATGAAGTCTTTAAAGAAATCTTTGAGCAAGCAGAAAATTTTAAGAAGTATAATTAATTATAAAAGTAAACCTCAAAAATGAGATATATTTTAGAATAAAAATTATTCAAATGGCAAAAGTTACATATTTATTAGGAGCAGGAGCAAGTTACGGAGAACGTGATAAAGAAAACAATATTTTAAGAGGTATGCCAGTGGTTAGTGAATTAGGTGATGCTTTAAGTTCCTATATTACATTTTTTAATGGTCTACACCCATTTACAAGTTTTTCAGATTTAGGTATTACATCAGGAGAAGCTGTTGTTCTAAAAAATTTTTTAACAAAACTTATAAAAATATGTAAATCATATCCTACAATAGATACTTATGCAAAACAACTATACATTACGAAAAGGAATGAAGAAAATATGCTTTGTATAAATGGAGAAAATTCATATAATACATTAAAAAGACTATTATCTGCTGCATTTTTACTATTACAAGATGAGAATATAAGAGATTTACGATACGATGGATTTATTGCTTCATTAATAAATGAACAGAGAGAGTTTCCTCCTATGACAATTCTTTCATGGAATTATGACATACAATTTGAAATGGCATATTCAGGATATTATAAAGTTGATAGATACATACCATCATTATGGAAAGAATTAAATGTTTTAAACAAAACATTTTACACAGAATATGATGAAACAAAACCATTTGCAATTATAAAAATCAATGGTACAGCACTATTTACTGATTCAGACAGAGAAAAATTAAGTGTTAGAGATATAACAGAAGAACGTTTAAGTGATGTTTTTTATGGAGGTGGAGAAGAAAGTAAATATAAGCGTTTATGGGATTTTATTAATCATTCTAATTATCATAATACTCTTTCATATGCTTGGGAGAAATCAAATAAAGTAGATATTGAATTAGCCATTAAAAATAGAGTTCACGATACAGAAGACTTAATAATTATCGGTTATTCATTTCCTTATGTTAATGATAAAATAGATAGAAATACTATCTCAAATATGCCTTCACTTAAAAGAGTGTATATACAAGATCCAAACTTTGATGACATAAAAGAGCGTATAGAGTCTATGTTGCAAAGCAATAATAATGTAGAATTTATAAAAAAAGGATTAAAACAATTTTATATACCTAGTAGTTTTAACTGACTTTAACTGAAAAAATTGACACTATACAAGACATAAAACGTATAGTAAAAGGAAGTAAAAAATAGATTGGTGTGGAATAACTCCACTCATCGGTTTCAGAGAACCGAGCTTTAAACGGTGCTTATCAAGGTGCTAAATTTTTCTCATACAACGGTAAAATCCTTGATGATATAAGGAAAGAAAATGAAGAAATAATCTAATTTTCTCCCAACCTGTAGCATTTTTTGATACACCCTTGGTTTTATCTTTGTGGCAAGAAACCAATTAAAAAGATAAAGTCATGGAAGCTATTCAAGATTTAAGGAAGTTCTTATTGAACTGTAACATTGCTGGATTCACCTATGGTGAAGGTTGTATAGTGATGGAAGAACTAAAGGTAGGTACTGAACTTACATTGGTTCGCGACAAGTATAACAAATTTGACCCTCTGGCTATTGCGGTGTATTACAAAAACAGTAAACTGGGGTACATTCCTCAAAAAAAGAATGAAGCTCTTTGTGTGTTCCTTGATATGGGCTATGATGATATTTTTGAAACTCGCATCAGTGGCATAAACAAGGAAACTCATCCAGAAAAACAAGTTTTCATAAATGTTTATCTGAGAAGAAAACAGTAAAACACATTAAAAACAGAACCATTTGCAATTTTATGCAGGTGGTTTTGTTTTTTTGTCTGTTTTATTTGTGGGTATCGTTTTTAATTCCTATATTTGCATCAATATTGTTTAACATCATAATTCTATAATTATGCCAGAAATTTTTAGATTCAACGGATTTTCATTCTTTTTCTTTAGTAGAGAACACGAACCAATTCACGTTCATGTTGAGGGCAACAATGGTTATGCTAAATTTACTCTAATTAAAAACCAATTTGAGTTAACCGAAACAAAAGGTATTAAAACATCTGATTTAACTAAAATCAAAAAAGTAATTAAAGAAAACTCTGATATTATCATACAATACTGGAACAATTTTTTCGGAAAATGAAACTAACAAAGATTTGGTTTGAAGGTGATTTTATTTGTGGTTTAGACGAGGAGAATAAAGAATATCGTCAATCACTGTTGTGGTATCCTAGATTGCTAGAGGCTAGCGACGAGGAACGCCAAAGATACACCTTTGGTTTTTGCGGAATACATTGGAGGGAATTGAATGAGGATATTAGTTTTGAGAGTTTTCTTTATCCAGATGCCACTCCCAATGAATTGCAAGAATTCTTTTTGAAGCATAAAGAAATAAATATTGCAGAATTTGCAAAAAGAATAAATATCAATCCAACACTGCTACGCAACTACATTAATGGTTTTAAGAAACCATCGCAGGAGCGCACCGAACTCATCATTCAAGGCATCAAAGACCTGGGTGCAGAATTGATA
The DNA here is from genome assembly GCA_045612225.1 of Candidatus Enterocola sp. GTDB lineage: Bacteria > Bacteroidota > Bacteroidia > Bacteroidales > Paludibacteraceae > Enterocola. Next base: position 86,124 of record JAZKYP010000014.1, on the reverse strand, counting down.
AACTCATTTAAATAAAAACTATTGTAACCGCCATTACGGTAATGGTGGTTACGATACACATTATACTTTGTAAAAAACAAATCCTTCTACCAACAAAGTACGTACAAGTCGCCGCGAGGGTTGATGCACATAAGGGGAGTGGTGGTGGAGTTGAATAGGTGTTTTTCTTTTGGACCGAAGATGATGTCGTCGAGGCCGTAGTCGCGTGAGTTTGTGATAAGTACCATGCCGTATTCGCCATTCATAGCCATTTCTACAGCTTCTTTTTCTACTTTGAAACTGTCTTTTTTGCCCATTTCTACGGAGTATTTCAATTCAAAACCGTCGTACACTTTTGTGATGGCATTCACATTCTTTTGGGCACGTGTACCATAGTCTTTGGCTTGCAAAATTTGTATTTCACTGCCCAAGAAACGACCCATATTAGATGAATAAGAGCCTTTTTCTTTTTCTTCTGGCAGAAATGCTACTGGCACCAAAATCTTATCAAAGTTTGGCATTGGCATTGTATCTTTTAGCATAATAAAAGGTATTCTAAGTTCTCTAAAGCCTTTGAAAAAGTTCATTGGGCGGTAGAAACCTCTTTTTTTAGAAAATTCGATGAAAATCATAGGTGTTTCGGTGCGTTCTGTCATTGCCACCACATCTTCAAAGCCACCGTCAACGCTCTCGCAAATAAAAGGCACGTCGCCCAAAGATTTTTTCTCTTCTTCTAGCTCTGCCTTAAACTCTGCGCTCATCTCACTCTCCCAAACAAGTAGGGTAAGTCCTTTTTGAAAACCTTGTGCAAAAGTTTTGCCTGCAGCGAATGCATTTTTAGGAAAATAATCGCCGTGTGCTAGCACCAAAAAGTGTCTGCTGTATTCTATTTCGCGTATATTCATAATAATTGTCAAAAAATATTCCGTAAAGGTATTAAAGATTTTCATAACAGACAAAAAAATACTAAATTTGCAACTTAATTTTTCAAGTAGCGAGAGCAATGCTAAGCTCGCTTAAGCATTGCCGAGTCACGTAGAAAAATCACGAGCATAGCGAGTAGTTTACAATTATTACAATATAATCATGGCAAAACCTTCTATTCCAAAAGGAACACGCGATTTTCTTCCAGAAGAAATGCGTAAACGTAATTATATCTTCAATACCATCAAAGATGTGTTTGCACTTTATGGTTTTCAACAAATAGAAACTCCAGCAATGGAAAATCTTTCTACACTTATGGGTAAATATGGTGAAGAAGGAGATAAATTACTATTTAAAATTTTGAATTCTGGAGACTTCCTTTCTGGTCTTACAGAAGAAGATTACACCAATAAAAACAGCAACAAAGCAGTGTCACGTCTTTCTGAAAAAGGACTTCGTTACGACCTTACAGTGCCTTTTGCTCGTTTTGTGGTACAATATAGAGAACAAATCAAGTTCCCATTCCGCAGATACCAAATTCAACCAGTTTGGCGTGCAGACCGTCCTCAAAAAGGTCGTTATAGAGAGTTTTACCAATGCGATGCCGACATTGTAGGTAGCGATTCTCTGCTAAACGAACTTGAACTTCTTCAAATTGCCAACGAAGTGTTCAAACGCTTCGGAATTAGAGTTTGCATCAAACTAAACAACCGCAAAGTGCTTGCAGGTATTGCAGAAGTGGTTGGTGCTCCAGAAAAAATCGTTGACATCACTGTTGCTATCGACAAACTAGACAAGATTGGTCTTGAAAAAGTAAATCAAGAACTACTTGCCAAAGGCTTAACTGAAGAAAATGTAAACAAACTTCAACCTATTTTGGCGCTTTCTGGCAACAACAATGAGAAACTTGCTCAACTAAAAGACGTGCTTGCCAACTCAGAAATTGGCCTTAAAGGTGTTGCCGAACTAGAAACACTATTTGGTTACACAGCAAACTTAGACTTCACTGCCGAACTAGAACTAGACCTTACACTTGCTCGTGGTCTAAACTACTACACAGGCACTATTATAGAGGTGAAAGCACTTGACGTGCAAATTGGTAGCATCACAGGTGGTGGTAGATACGATAACTTAACTGGCGTCTTTGGTGTGGATGGCTTGTCTGGTGTAGGTATCTCTTTTGGTGCAGACCGTATCTACGACGTGCTAAATCAACTAGATTTATATCCAAAAACTACCGTAAATCAAACTCAAGTAATTTTCCTAAACTTTGGCGAAAAGGAAATGGAATATTGCATTCCACTACTTGCACAGCTTCGTGCTGCAGGTATTTCTACAGAGATTTACCCAGACGCTGTGAAGTTTAAAAAACAAATGCAATATGCCAACGACCGCAACATTCCTTTCGTTGCAATAGTAGGAGAGAGCGAAATGGCAGAAAATGTGATTATGCTTAAAGACATGACCACAGGAAACCAAGAAAAAGTGTTAATTAATGATATAATTTCTAAACTAGCACAATAACTTTATAAAGTTAGGAGTTAGAAAAACGGACGCAGCACGCTGCGTCCCTACACATTAAATAACAAATAAACACTTTGAAAAAACTTTTAATCATATTAACTCTGCTTTCTATCGCATTCTCTGCAAGCGCAAGTTACGATAGAAATATAATCAAAAATCTGCCACACGTAGATAAACAACGTTGGCATTTTGGATTTATCTTAGGACTTGGTTTTGGAGATTTTTCAGTTACACCAAACGATAGTTTTGTAGATAAAGAAGGTAAAACATGGCACGCAACTTCGGCAGGTATGTCTCCTTCGTTCAATGTGGGTATGATTGCAGACCTTAGATTGTGTGAATATCTAAACCTTAGATGTACACCTTCATTAAATTTGGGTCAAAAAAATCTAAATTACACCACATTTTCGCCAGACGGGAAAATAGTAGGGGAAACTAGTAAGGTTGTTACTCAATACACCTCGATAGAAGTTCCTTTCTACTTAAAGTATAGTGCCAAGCGTTATGGAAACTTCCGCCCATATATCATTGCTGGTGGTGGACCTTTCTTCAACCTAAACTTAGACCCAGAACAACCACTTCTGCTAAATGCCTTCGATGTGCAAATTGCATTTGGTATAGGTTTCGAAATCTACACACAATACTTCAAATTCTGTCCTGAGATTAAATTTGGTTTTGGTCTGTTAGATCAATTAAACCAAGATCACCCAGAAATAGAAGGTACCGCATACGAGCCATATACTCGTGCCGTGGATAAATTAACTTCGAGGGTGCTGACAATAACATTCAACTTTGAATAAATTCGAGTTTATTTACAGTGTAAATTTCAAAAAAAATGACCTTGTACAGGTCATTTTTTTTATCCAAATTGCTCCATCATAAATTTATACGCTGCATCATAGTCATTGGGAATCACGCCGTCGAGTATCGCATTCTTGATGGCATTTTTTATTTCGCCAACTTTTGCGCAGGGGGTCAATCCGAATATCTGCATTATCTCTTCGCCACTTATTGGAGGCTGAAAATTGCGAACATGGTCTTTTTCTTCAATATCCTTCAATTTCTGACGTACGATGTGCAAGTTTTGAGTAAAACGTTTTACTTTTTCCTCGTTTTTAGAAGTAATATCAGCTTCGCAAAGCATCATTAAATCGTCGATATCGTCGCCAGCTTCAAATAGTAATCTGCGCACAGCAGAATCTGTAATTTCATCTTCCACCAACGCAATTGGACGCATGTGCAGGTTCACTATTTTTTGCACATATTTCAAATCTTCACTTAGTGGCAGTTTCAATCTCTTAAACATTTTAGTCACAATTTTCTCACCAATAAAATTGTGATTGTAGAAAGTCCAACCAATCTTTTCGTCAAATTTCTTGGTAGCAGGTTTGCCTATGTCATGAAGAAGTGCGGCCCATCTTAGCCACAATTTGTCAGATTTTGTAGCCAAAGAATCAAGCACCTGCAAAGTATGGTAAAACACATCTTTGTGAGCCTTGCCATTTATAGTTTCTATGCCCTTAAGCGCAGCCACCTCTGGCAAAATTATATCCAAAAGACCACATTTTTCAAGAAGCATAAAACCAATAGAAGGTTTATCAGTTAGAAGTATTTTGTTTAGTTCTTCTGTGATTCTCTCTTGAGAAATAATAGAAATCCTTTCCCTGTTGGTCCTAAGTGCCTCAAAAGTTTGTTGCTCTATACTAAACTTAAACCTTGTAGCAAATCTTATGCAACGAAGCATTCTCAAAGGGTCGTCGCTAAAAGTAATATCAGGATCGAGTGGGGTGCGAATTATTTTCAGTTCAATATCACGCACACCATTAAATGGGTCTACAAGCTCGCCAAATCTGTCTTTGTTTAGACAAATAGCCATGGCGTTTATAGTGAAGTCTCTTCTATTTTGGTCGTCTTCCAAAGTGCCGTCCTCAACAATAGGTTTTCTAGACTCTCTTCTATACGACTCTTTTCGTGCACCCACAAACTCTATTTCTATATCTTTATATCTTACTTGTGCAGTACCAAAGTTCTTAAATACAGACAGATAAGCACCTTTACCTAAAGTATTTTTTAACTCAGTGGCCATCTCAATTCCGCTTCCCAACACCACCACGTCAATATCGTTCGACTCTCTTTTTAGAATCAAATCTCTCACAAATCCACCTATCACAAAGCATGGCAAATTTAGTTTATCTGCGCACTCAGAAATCTTGGTAAAAATAGGGTGGTTCAATCTCTCTTTCATAGCATAATTTTTTATCAACATCAATGAACAAAGATAGTTTTTTTGTATTAAATTCCCAAAAAAATATTTACCTTTGTAGTTTGGAATGAGAAAGATATATAATATAGTAATTGTATTAATAGTATGTTTATCTTCTTGCGCCCCAAGCCACAAGGAACAAGCCGAAAATATGCTATTAAGGGCATCTTCTCTCTATACTTCAGACAGTTTAAACTCTGCAAAAATTCTTATAGATTCCATTCATTTCACATATCCAAAAGAAGTTCAAGTGCGCAAAAGTGCTTCTGAACTAATGAATAAAATAGAATACAGAGAAAATACAAGAAATTTACAATACTTTGATAGTTTGTATGTTGTGCTAAAACAAAGTTATGATTCTGTGGCAAAAAATTTCATAATCGCAGACACAACTTACTCATCTAAAAAGGTTTATGTGCACAAAAAACGTGGTAAAAACTACTATCCACGCACAAATCTAGTGGCAGAAGTAGAGGAAAATGGCGATTTAAACCTAATAAGCGTGTATTCTGGCAAGAAACTTGCACATGATTCAGTAAAGGTAAGTTTTTCAGACTTATACGCAAGCACTCTTAAAGTGCCAACATCTAGTGCATACAACTATAGTTTCACAGATTTGGGTGTGAATTGGGAATACGTAACCTTTACACAAAAAAATCAAAACAATATACTTGGTTTTATAGCAATTTACCAAGATAAGTTGCTCACAGTGAGCCTTTACGGAGAGAAAAATTATAAGTATTTTCTTGAAAAAGAGGACAAAAAAATATTGACCGAGACGGTACAATTTGCAAACATAAGAAAAGAATTGTACACACTTGAAAAGAAGATAAAAACCACAAAAAACAAAATACAATGGTTGGAAGAAAAATTAAATTAATCTTAGCATTAATATTTGTCTCGTTAGGTGCTTTTGCACAATCAAATATTACTACTGCAGACTTTAAAAAGTATGTTTGGGACTTTGAAAAAGATACTCAAAACATTGTTTTAAAGACAAATGTGCCTGTTATTCTCGACTTTTATGCTACTTGGTGTGGTCCTTGTAAAATGCTTGCACCAGAGCTTAAAGCACTTCAAAAAGAATATAAAGACAAATTGGTTATATACAAAATAGATGTAGATAGAGAAAAAGAACTTGCCAAGTTTTTTGGAGTGAAAGTAATGCCAACAATATTTTTCATTCCAATGCAAGGCAAAGCCACATACGCTCAAGGGTATATGACCCAAGACCAACTAAAAGAAATTGTAGATCAATATTTTTTCAACAACAATAAAAAATAACACATTAAATTTATACAACGATGGGACGTACTAAGTACATTTTCGTAACAGGTGGTGTAACATCATCTTTAGGTAAAGGAATTATTTCTGCTTCTATTGGTAAACTACTTCAATCTAGAGGCTACAGTGTGACAAATCAAAAGTTTGACCCATATTTAAATGTGGATCCAGGTACTCTAAATCCATACGAACACGGTGAGTGTTACGTTACAGCAGATGGTCACCAAACAGACTTAGACTTAGGCCACTACGAACGTTTCACCAGCGTGGAAACATGTAGAAACAATAGTTTCACCACTGGTCGTATCTATCAAAATGTAATCAATAAAGAACGTAAAGGTGAATATGAAGGCCGTACAGTGCAAATTATCCCTCATATCACAGACGAAATCAAGAAAAACGTGCTTTATTTTGGCAAAAAGAACAAATTCGACTTCGTTATTACAGAAATTGGTGGGGTAGCAGGCGATATCGAATCACTTCCATTCCTTGAAAGTGTTCGTCAGCTAAAATGGGAACTTGGTCAAGACTGTCTTATCGTGCACTTAACATACGTGCCATATTTAGCAGCTGCTAAAGAATTGAAAACAAAACCAACTCAACACTCAGTTAAAAAACTACAAGAGCTTGGTATTCAACCAGATGTATTGGTTTTAAGAACAGAACACGACATCAACCAAGAAATGCGCGATAAAGTATCTTTATTCTGTAACGTAAGTAAAGATGCTGTTATTCAAAGTAAAGACGTGCCTTCTATTTACGAAGTACCATTAAGAATGCAACGTCAAAACCTAGACTCTATTATCCTTAAAAAAGTAGGTCTAAACCCAGAAGACACCACATCAGACTTAAGCAAATGGACTTCATTCCTAGATAGAATGTATTCTGCTACAGAGAAAGTTAACATTGCACTTGTAGGTAAATATGTGGAACTTCAAGACGCATACAAATCTATTCACGAAGCACTTCTACAAGCATGTGTTTACAATGATAGAAAACTTAACCTTATCTCTATCCAATCTGCACACCTAACAGAAGAAAATATCGCTGAAAAACTTTCTGGTGTAGATGGTATCCTTATCGCTCCTGGTTTTGGACGCAGAGGCGTGGAAGGTAAAGTGCTTGCTGCTAAATTTGCTCGTGAAAACAACATTCCTACACTTGGTATCTCTCTAGGTATGCAATGTATGGTTGTTGATTTTGCTCGCAACGTACTTGGCATTAAAGATGCAAACTCTACAGAAGTTAACCCTCAAACAGAAAATAAGGTTATCGACCCAATGACTAGCCTAAAAGACATTAACGATGTAGATGGAGCTATGCGTTTAGGTGCATACGAATGTGAAATTGCTGGAGGAACTAAATCTGCAGAAGCATACGGAAGCACATTCATTGCAGAACGTCACAACCACAGAAATGAGTTCAATAATGCATATAAAGAACAATTCGAAAAAGCTGGTATGAAATTTGCAGGTATAAATCCAGACATGGGTCTTGTAGAAATCATAGAGCTTCCAGAACACAAATGGTATGTAGGTACACAATTCTTACCAGAATACAGAAGTTCTGTAGAAAAACCACACCCATTATTTGTAAACTTTATTAAAGCATCAATTCAGAAATAAACACTAAAAAATTAACATGGACAAAAACACGATTATAGGATTTGCCCTTATTTTAGCCATACTAGTAGGTTTTTCATGGCTATCAAGACCTTCGGAAGAGGAGTTAGCTAAACAACAAGCGTACAACGATTCTATCGCTGCTGTTCAAGCACAAAAAGCTGTGGAACAAGAAATTATGTTCCAACAAACCATAATGCAACAAGATTCTGCAAAAGCAAATCAAGCATTTGATTATGGTGTATTTACTCCTTTTTCTCAAGGTGAAAACAAAAAAGTAGTGATAGAAAATGAAGAACTAAAAGTTACCCTTAATACAAAAGGTGGTAATATCACAGAAGTAGAACTTAAAAATTATAAGAACTACGACAAAAACGCCCTTATCTTGTTTGATGAACAAGACGCTGAGCAATATTTCACCTTGGTTACTGCAAACAACCGTGTTGTAGAATCATCAAACCTATATTTTACCCCTACAATGCTTAATGATAGCACTTTAGCTATGAGCATTACACTAGAATCTGGTGAAACTCTAAGCCAAGTTTATAGCTTAGATGGTTTTATGGTAAACTACAGCATTCAGTCTAAAGGCATGAACAATGTGTTGTCTCCACGTATGAACACAGTGGATATGACATGGAACTTAAACATGCGTCAACAAGAACGTAGTAAAAAATTTGAAGGACGTTATTCTGCACTTTATTATAAATACTACGATGATGAAGTAGAATGTTTAAGTGAAACTGGTGCCGATGCAGAAAAACTTATCGGTAAAGTAAAATGGGTGGCTTGTAAAGACCAATTCTTCTCTAGTGTTTTAATCGCAGAAGACTATTTCACCAATGTGGAAGTAGAATCAAACATTAGCGAGCCTGTTAATTACCTAAAAGACTGTAAAACACAACTTTCATTCAACTATGATGCAAGTGGTGTACAGCCTACAAACCTAAAATTCTATTTTGGACCAAACTCATATCAAGATCTTAAAGATTACGACGACAATGCACAAACATCTGCCGACAAACTAAATCTTGAAGAACTTGTACCACTAGGTTGGGGTATTTTTGGTTGGGTTAACAAATATCTTGTAATTCCAATCTTCAATCTATTAGGTTCATTTATAACAAATTATGGTTTAGTTATTTTCTTGCTTACTCTTATTATTAAACTACTTATTTTACCTTTGACATACAAATCTTATATGTCTACAGCTAAAATGCGTGTTCTTCGTCCACAAATCGAAGAAATAAACAAGAGAATTCCAGAAGACAAACCAATGGAACGCCAACAAGCTACTATGGCACTTTATAGAAAAGTAGGGGTGAGCCCAATGGGTGGTTGCCTTCCTATGCTTCTTCAAATGCCAGTATTATTCGCATTGTTCGTGTTCTTCCCAGTGGCTATAGAACTAAGACAACAAGGATTCTTATGGGCTGATGACCTTTCATCATACGATTCTATATTTAGCTGGGATGTATATATTCCATTTATCTCTAGCTATTATGGCAATCACATCAGTTTATTCTGTTTGTTAATGGCTATTGCCAATATTATTTCAACTAAGATTTCTACAGACGCACAAAGTGCTAGCAACGCTCAAATGCCTGCAATGAAGTGGATGATGTACTTAATGCCAATTATGTTCCTATTCTTCTTCAACGACTATGCATCTGGTCTTACATATTATTACTTAGTATCAACATTATTGACACTGCTTCAAACATTTATTTTCCGTTTTGCTATCAATGATGAAAAGATACTTCATAAATTAAATACTTATAAGCCAAAAGAAAAAAAGAAATCTGGCTTTATGGAACGTCTAGAACAAATGCAAAAAGAGCAATTGGCTAAACAACGTGAACAAATTAAGAAACAACAAAGACGTAGATAAGATGAAAAAAGAAAACGAGGAAAAAGAAGAGATTTTAAACGAAGAAACAGTTGAAAACACTGCAGCAAATGAGGCTTCTTCTGAGGCTTCTGAACAAGCTGAAGATGCAACTGCAGAAAGTTCACTTGCCGATAAAATATTGGAAATGAACGATAAACATCTTCGTTTAATGGCAGACTTTGAAAACTATAAAAGAAAAACTATAAAAGAACGTGCCGACTTAATTAAATATGGTGGTGAACAAGTATTTGTAAATTTACTACCAATTATTGATGATTTTGAACGCGCTATTCAACACCTTCCAGAAGAAGATTCACCAATAAAAGAGGGTATAGTTTTAATTCACTCTAAGTTTGTAAATTTCTTAAATAGCAATGGTGTAAAAGAAATAGAAACTAAAGATGCAGATTTCAATACAGATTTTCATGAAGCTATTTCTTTATTCCCAGCACCTGCGCCAGAACTTAAAGGTAAAATTATAGACTGTACTCAAAAAGGATATACATTCCACGACAAAGTGATTAGATTCTCTAAGGTTGTAGTGGCAGAATAATATATATCATGGAAAAGAGAGATTATTACGAAGTGCTTGGGGTAAGTAAAACTGCCACAGCCGACGAAATAAAAAAAGCTTATAGAAAGAAAGCTATCCAATATCACCCAGACAAAAATCCTGGTGATAAAGAAGCTGAAGAAAAATTTAAAGAAGCAGCCGAAGCGTACGATGTTTTGAGTGATGAACAAAAACGTCAACGCTACGACCAATATGGTCATGCAGCATTCTCTGGTGCTGGTGGTCAAGGCGGTTTCGGTGGCTTTGGAGGCTTTGGTGGAGGCGGCTTCTCTATGAACATGGACGATATCTTCGAACACTTTGGAGATATTTTTGGCGGTCACTTTGGTGGTCGAAGTGGTTCTAGAGGTGGCACTCCTCGTGGCACAAACCTAAGAGTGAGAGTAAAAATCACTCTTGAAGAAGCAGCCACAGGTGTAGAAAAGAAAATTAAACTAAATAAGAAGGTTACTTGTAGCCATTGTAATGGTACAGGTGCAGAAAATCCTTCAGATTTAGAGACATGTAGCGTTTGTGGAGGTACTGGTCGTGTAGTGAGAACTACTCAGTCTTTCTTTGGTCCAATGCAAACTCAAACCACCTGTAGTGCATGTCACGGTACTGGTAAAGTAATCAAGAAAAAATGCCACAAATGTGGTGGCGAAGGTCTTGAAACTTCATCAGAAGTGGTTTCTATCAACATACCTGCTGGTATCTACGATGGCGCTCAACTTGCAATGAAAGGTTACGGCAACGCTGCTCCACAAGGCGGTGTAAGTGGCGACCTTTACATTATAGTAGAAGTTGAAGAACACAAAGACCTTATAAGAAACAATGATGACCTTATCTACAACCTAATGCTTCCACTTACTGTGGCAGTTTTGGGCGACGAAGTGGTTATTCCTACACTTGAAGGCAAAGTGAAGATTAAGATTAAACTTGGTACACAACCTGGTGAAGTTCTTCGCTTAAGAAATAAAGGTGTACCAAGCCTAAATGGATATGGACGCGGCGATTTACTTGTAAATATCGGTGTTTATATTCCTGAAAGATTAAGTTCAGAAGAAAAAGAAATGTTCTCAAAAATGTCTGGTTCTAAATCTATGGAACCAACAGAAGAGTCTAAAAGAAAATTTTTCTAAAAATAATTCATAAATGAATATAGCAGCACTAGTATCTGGAGGAGTGGATAGCTCTGTAGTTGTACACCAACTTAAAGAAATGGGGTACGACCCAACTATTTTCTACATACGCATTGGTATGGAAGATGAAAATGGTTACATGGGTTGCACAGCAGAAGAAGATATTGAAATTACTTCATTTGTGGCTAAAAAATATGGCTTAAAAATGGAGACTGTTTCACTCCAAAAAGAATACTGGGACAATGTGGTAGAATATGTTATACGTACCGTTAGAAATGGACTTACTCCAAACCCTGACGTTATGTGTAACCGTCTTATCAAATTTGGTAGTTTTATTGATAAATATGGCTACGAATTTGATAAAATTGCCACTGGTCACTATGCTAGAACATATTTTGAAAATGGTAAACACTATCTAGGAACTGCACTAGACCCAGTGAAAGACCAAACAGACTTTCTTGCACAAATTACATACTCACAAGTGTCTCGTTTGATGTTTCCAATTGGGCATTTAATGAAGTCTCAAGTGCGCGAGATTGCAGTATCTCAAAACCTTCCTAGTGCATCACGCAAAGATAGCCAAGGTATCTGCTTTTTGGGAAAAATCAATTATAATGATTTCATAAAGAGATATTTAGGCGAAAAAGAAGGTAAGATTATAGAAAAAGAAACAGGCAAGATTCTTGGCACTCACAAAGGATTTTGGTTCCACACTATAGGTCAAAGAAAAGGTCTTGGTCTTGGTGGTGGCCCTTGGTATGTAGTGGCAAAAAACTCTGAGGAAAACATTGTATATGTGTCTCAAGGTTATGATGTAGAAACTCAATATGGAAAAACTGTTCCACTAGACGATTTCAACTTCATTACAGAAAATCCTTGGGGCAACTTCACAGACTCAGTAGATATTACCTTCAAGATACGTCACACGCCAGAGTTTACCAAAGGAAAACTATTCAACGAAGGTAATGGCTCCTACAGAATAGAATCCGAAGACAAAATTCAAGGCATTGCCCCTGGACAATACGGCGTCATTTACGATACCGACCACAGAATTTGCTATGGTAGTGGTGTGATAAGGATATAAAAAAAATCTCAGCAACGCTGAGATTTTTTTTGTTATTTAAAGATTGTATTTTAATACATCCATTAAAATCAATCTTTTTTTATGATTTCCATACCTTTTTTGATAGCCTCTTCATTTTGAGGTAGAAGGTGGTGGTGACGTGATGGAAGAGATTTTTTCAATCCTAACATTACGTATTCAAGTTCTACGATAGGACAAATTTTCAAAAGACCACCTAGGATAATCATGTTGAATGATTTTGCTGCTCCCATTGCAAGTGCAGTATCCATAGCATCGATGCTGTAGATATTGATATCTGTGCGAGTAGGAGGGGTAGTGATACCGTATGGATCATAAATAAGGTTACCGCCAGGTTTTACTTTAGATTCAAATTTGTCTAAAGATTGTTGGTTTAAGATGATAGCTGTGTCGTATGTGTTAAGAATAGGTGAAGAGATTTTTTCGTCACTTATAATAACAGTTACGTTAGCAGTACCACCACGTTGTTCTGGACCGTATGCAGGAAGCCAACTTACTTCTTTGTCTTGCATCAATCCTGAGTAAGCTAAAATCTTACCCATAGAAAGGACACCTTGTCCACCAAATCCAGCTATGATAATTTCTTGTGTCATAATCTTTGCTTTTTATTCGTTTTTCAAATCACCTAATGGATATTCTTTAAACATATTTTCTACCATCCAATCATTTGCTGCAGCTGGAGACATTTTCCAACCAGAGTTGCAGGTAGAAACTACTTCTACGAAAGATGCACCTTTTTTCTCTGGAGAAAGTGCATTTTCAAATGCTTTGCGGATAGCTGCTTTAGTTTTGCGTACAGCAGCAGCAGTATGAACACTTTGACGTGTTACATAACGAGCACCTCTAAGTTGAGCTAACAGGTTAGAAATAGGTAAGTTATATCCGTTTAATTCAAAATCACGACCGTATGGGCAAGTAGCTGTTTTCATACCTTCTAGGGTAGTAGGAGCCATTTGACCACCTGTCATACCATAAATACCGTTGTTGATGAAAATCATTGCTAAATTGTCACCACGGTTTACAGCGTGAATAGTTTCTGCAGTACCGATAGCAGCTAAGTCGCCGTCACCTTGGTATGTGAAAACTAATTTATTAGGAACTAGACGTTTGATAGCTGTAGCAATAGCAGCAGCACGACCGTGAGCTGCTTCTTGCCAGTCGATATCGATATAGTTGTATGCGAAAACGGCACAACCTACAGGTGAAACACCGATAGTGTTTTCTGTAAGACCCATTTCTTCGATAACTTCTGCAATAAGTTTATGTACTACACCGTGACTACAACCAGGACAATAGTGCATGGTATTGTCATTTAGAAGTTTTGGTTTTGAGTAAACCAAATTTTCTGGTTTGATTATATCTTGTTTTGTCATGACTGTTTATTTTATAATTTTACTTTTTAGGGCATCAACTACTTCATCTGGAGTAGGAACGATACCACCCATACGACCAAAGTGTTCTACAGGAACTTTTCCTTCCACTGCTAAACGAATATCTTCTATCATTTGACCAGCGTTGTATTCTACAGATAGAATACCTTTAACGTGAGATAGAGATTCTTGAATGCGTTTTGTTGGGAATGGGAATAAAGTGATAGGACGTAAAAGACCTACTTTAATACCTTGTGCGCGAGCAATTTCTACTGCTTTTTGGCAGATACGAGCTGCAGAACCAAATGCTACGAATAGATAGTCTGCATCTGATGCTTCGATTTCTTCAAAACGAACTTCGTTTTCTGCAATTGTAGCATATTTTTCTTGAAGCGCAATGTTTCTGCGTTCCATTGGTTCTGGTTGAAGCTCTAGTGATGTAATTACGTTACGTGCACGATCTTCTGTTTTACCAAGAGAAGCCCATGGACATTCTTTGCGAATTTCTTCTTCTGTTCTGCGAGGTTGGAAAGGAGGAAGAACCACTTTTTCCATCATTTGACCGATAAGACCGTCAGCCAAAATCACAGTAAGAATATTGTATTTAAACGCAAGTTCAAAACCTAGTGGCACGAAATCTGCCATTTCTTGAACACTGTTTGGTGCTAATGTGATTTGACGATAGTCGCCGTGACCACCACCTTTAACAGTTTGGAAATAGTCTGCTTGTGAAGGTTGGATAGTACCAAGACCAGGACCACCACGCATCACGTTTACTACTAATGCAGGAATATCTGCACCTGCTATATAAGAAACACCTTCTTGCATAAGGCTGAAACCAGGACTTGAGGTAGAAGTCATTACTTTTTTTCCACAACCTGCACCAGCATATACCATGTTAATAGAAGCTGTTTCACTTTCTGCTTGAAGAACCACCATACCAGTAGTTTCCCAAGGTTTAAGCGCCATTAAAGTTTCCATTACTTCAGATTGTGGAGTAATAGGATAACCAAAATAACCATCGCATCCGCAACGAATAGCAGCTTCTGCTAAGGCTTCGTTGCCTTTCATTAATCTTACTTCTTCATTCATAATTATGCGAGTTTTACTTTATAAACTGAAATACAACCATCAGGGCAAACAATACCACAGCTTGCACAACCGATGCATTCATCTTCGTTAGCCATTTCTGCGTAACGATAACCTTTTGAATTCACTTGCTTAGACATAGTCAATACTTTTAGTGGGCAAGCTACAACACATAGCTCACAACCTTTACAACGTTCGGTATTAACTACTACAGCACCTTTAATCTTTGCCATAATTTTTTATTTTTTTTAAGGAGTACAAAGGTACAACTTTTTAATTTAATAATGTATATAAAACTATGTTTTTTAACCATAAAATACTAAAAATCTAAGATTTATCTTTCAAAATCTTAGAATTTATAAGTTTTAAAGGAATTTTAGTAACAAATTTGTAATAAAATTAACCTTTAAATTATGATTTTCTTGTTGAGTTTAGCAATCAGTGGTCTTTATGGAACTCTTTAATTCTCTCTTCAATCTCGTCATACATTGTAGGGTCTACAAACGAAGTACAAATACGTAAACCTTGTTGTTTGCTTCCAGTAGTGTCTAGCGCAATGGCAGAGATACCATAGAATAGAAGTTCATACATAAGCTCTACGCCAGTCATGCCTTCGTAACCAACTGTGAAGTAGAAACCATCGGCAATTTCTTCGTCTAGGTCTTTGTCATACACAATATGAAAGCCGTTTTCAAGGAAATATTTTTTAAGTACAGCTGCTTTTTCGCCATAAACTTTTACACTATCTAGGAAGTTGAACTTGCCGTCGTTTGCTGCTTTTAGCATGGCTGCCATAGCATATTGAGTAGAGTGGGTAACACCTGCAGAAAGACAATATAACACACGGCTAATAAGCACATTACCAAATTCATCCACACCGTAGCGAGCTTTAAGACCTGCATATTTTCTTCTGTAAATGCCGTTAGACATAGCAATAATACCAATACGTTGACCAGCATAACTAAATGCTTTAGAACCAGAAATCATAAGTAGATAATTGTCTGTATAGCGAGCCACTGTAGGTTGGTGTGGAGCCTCAAATGGATGGCTAAGGTCTTTGCGGAAGTCCATTGCAAAGTATGCAAGGTCTTCTATTACGATAGCGTCATATTTTGTGGCTGCAGTACCAATAATTTCAAGTTCTTGCTCTGTTAGGCATACCCAAGAAGGGTTGTTTGGATTTGAATAAATAATAGCGCAAATATTGCCTTTTTCTAGATAACTTTCAAGTTTTGCTTGTAGTTTTTCGCCACGATAATCGTACACGTCGAAGCTTTCAGATTTATATCCTAAAACTTGAAGTTGCATTTTTTGCACTGGGAAACCTGGGTCGATAAATAGCACTGTGTCTTTTTTAGGGTCGCATTGACCACACACTGTAAATGCTGCAAACACACCATTCATAGAGCCAACTGCAGGCACACAGCATTCTGGAGCCACATCCACACCTATAAATGCTTTTATAAAACGAGAAGACTCTTCTTTAAGCGCTTTTTCTCCCTCTAGAGTAGGATAGACCGATGCTACACCACGTTTAAGTGCTTCTATTTCAGCGTTTACGCCAATCTCTGATGCAGGTACACCTGGCACGCCCATTTCCATACGAGCCATGCGCATACCTGTTTCTGCTTCTATTTTTTTACCGATACCAACGATTTCTCTAATGGTTGCTTTTCCAAAGTCTGGCAGATTGAAACTGTCAATAATTCCTTTTATTTGTTCTTTATTTGCTGTCATCGCCGTAATATTTTTTTGAACTGCAAAGATACAAATTCTTTAAATATTTTTTGTATTGTGTTGAAATTAATGTAATTTTGTATAACGCATTTAAAATTTTACTAAATGAGATCTGATTTTGGAAATATACTCATCCCGTTTGATATGTCTGAAACTGCATTTAAGGCAGTGAAGGTGGGATTTAACCTAGCACATAAAATAGGTAAAGAAATTGTTTTTCTACACGTTTTAAAGGAAAGTCAAAGCGAATTTGACCCTGAAAAAATCAAAACAACTATTGAAAAACTGAACCCTGTTCCTAATAAGGTTTCATACCGTATCGTTGTGAAAAAAGGTGTGCCTGAAAACAAAATCGCTCAATATGCAGAAAAACAACAGGCATTTCTTATAGTAATGTGTACTCGTACAAACGAAAAGAAAATTCAAGACCTTATCGGTAGTGTTACTTCAGAGGTAATGAGAATTACAGAAAGACCGGTTTTGGCAATTCCAGAATCTTTCTCAAGCGACGATGTTACCACATTAAATAAAATAGCATACGCTTCTAGTTTAAAATCTATGCACGATTTGGAGCACATAGACCTTTTGTCAACTATTTTTCCTATTGATAATAAGTCACTTAATATAATACATAGTGTAAAGGAAAATGAAAATATCACAACAGATGGTCAATATGTAAACACACTTGCAGAGGCATATCCTTCTGTAAAAATTTCTTCTAAAGCATTGGTTTACGACAATCAATCTAGTGCAAGTACAGCTATCTCTGAGTACATTACAAATAGCGATGTTGAGCTAATTGTAATAAAAAAACACCACAGAAGGGCATTTCTTCCACTTATTTCTACACAATTTGCGCTTAAAGTGCTATTCCGTTCAGAAAGAGAAGAAAAAAATATTCCTATTATTCAGCTTCCTGTAGAAACAGAAACCAAAACCATAAAAGAAAGTTTCTCATTTAAAAATTTGTTTAAGAGAAATTAATGTACAAACATTAATCACCTAAAAAAGAGTAGGGACACGGGTGCCGTATCCGCAATAATACTGCGTAATACAAAACAAAATAACATGAAAAAAATTAAAAATCCTTGGATTGGAATAGAAGGTTACAACTGCATTGGTTGTTGCCCTGACAATGAAATAGGACTAAAAATGGAGTTCTACGAAGATGGTGATGATATTGTAAGTTTTTGGGATCCAACAGACAACTATCAAAGCTGGATAGACACGCTTCACGGTGGTATTCAGTCACTTATCATCGATGAAATATGCGGCTGGGTACTTTTCCGTAAACTTCAAACCACAGGTGTAACATCTCGTTTAGAAATAAAATATATTAAACCTGTTACCATTAAAAACAACAAACTTACCATACGTGCTCGACTTGCAAAACACATGAGAAATGTAGCATACCTTGAAGCAGAAATCTACAATGCAGAAGGTGTGGTTTGTTGCAAAGGTACTGCAGTATATTTCTGCGCTCCAAAAGAAAAAGCAGAAGAAACAGGCCTTTATGAATGTGTATTAGAGGAAGAATAACTTTCAATGAAATACTCAATTGATAAGCAGTTTGGGTTGTGGCGTCACATGAAGCAACCTGTGATGGGAGAGCGTTTCTTTCGACTTGCAGAAAGAATTGTGAAAACAGACAAATACTTTCGCTCACACAAAGATGTAAATGTTGACACCATAACTGTACAAACTCTTGATAATTACCCACTTAACTCATATCTTATAACCCCAAACAAGCTTAAATCTGATGGCATTATCTTATATCTTCATGGAGGTGGATTTTGCTTTAAAGGTAGTGAATCTCACGCAGATATTTGTGTGAGATACGCAAATGAAGTAGGGGTTAAGTTACTTTTTGTGGATTATAGATTGGCGCACAACACTCCATATCCAACACCAGAAGACGACTGCATCTTGATGTATAAATACCTGATAGACAATGCAGAAGCACTAGGCATTTCAGCAGAGAAAATCATTGTAGCAGGGGATTCCGCAGGTGGAAATTTAGCATTGGGAGTGTTTTATGCAGCTTGCAAACAAAGTTTACAAAAGCCTGCAGCACTTATGCTTGTTTATCCTGTGGTGGACAATCTAATGCAAACAGAATCTATGAAAAATTTCACAGATACACCAATGTGGAATGCGGTTTTAAATGAGGCTATGTGGAAGGTGTATTTGCCAACAGACAGCGCCAAAGATTTGTTTAAGAGAAACCACGTAGAAGCAAATCTATATACCGAATTTCCAAGCACTTATATAGAATCTGCAGATTTTGATTGCCTAAGAGACGAAGCACATGAGTTGGCTAATAAATTACTAAAAGCAGGTGTAAATCTGACTCTAAATGAAACCAAAGGCACAATGCACGGCTACGACCAGATAGATTGTGAAATTTCAAGAGAAAACATCAACAAGAGAATTAATTGGTTACTTGGTCTTGCAAAAAACTGGTCGGCTTACGCAAAACCAATTTTCTGAGAAGTAATGTAGGGTAATGTCTCTATATTTTCTACTTTACATAATATTAATTATAGGACAATGGAGTCAAAAAAAATAATAAACGGACTTATGGTTAAAATTGAAGATCTTCTAACATTCATATAATTATTTTTTTTTCCAAAGATTTAGAAACATCTCATTATCTAGAAAGATTAAATCCTGGGGATTTTTTATTTATTCAGATTTTTTTGAAAAGTCAACTCCTTCAAATGCAGAGATTGCTTCGCGCCATTCATCAGAGATTGGTTTTGAGGTGTTTGTTTTTACATCGAAGCCAACCATGATTGTTTTGCAAAAACATTTTGTGATATTATTTTTGGTATCAACGATGCGTTGGATCAACTCAAAACTTTTGTTTCCAATTTCACTCACTGTGGTTTGAACTTCAATTTGATCGTTTAGAAACACTGGCGCAATAAAATCAACTTCTGCATGAGCCACCACAATATCTACTTCTTTAGGGATTTCACCGCCACGTACAGCTTTGAAATATTCTGTTTTTCCTAAATCGTAAAAAGTAAAATAAACTGAATTATTTACATGACCTAATGCGTCTGCGTCATTAAATCTTAATTGAACTGGTACACTATGTTTAAATTTCATATTTTTATTTGTTTTGTTTATTATCATTTTTGAAAATGGACAATGCGTTATTTCCGTTATTTTCATCAAAACGTCCTTACGGTCATCAGTACGTCAGCATCAACTTGTCCTAACTCCTAACTAATTTACCACCTGCACTTCAAGTGCTCCAGTGCCGTATTTTTGCATAGAGGCATCTGAAATTTTGAAGGTAGAAAAATTCTTTTTTAGAAGTTTTAGTATCTCATTTTTTAAAACTCCTTTCCCATTTCCGTGAATTAAAATTATTTTCATTCCACGATTGTTTCTATTTTCTGTCAACACTTGACTTACCTTTCGCAGTTGAATTTCAAGCATTTCAGAATTCATAAGTGTTCCTTTACTTCCTACCAATTTCTCAATATGCAAATCTATCTCCAACACATGTTTGCTAAGAGCTTGTTGAGAGAGCTTTGGCACCTTTGCAGAAGCACCCGTATTTCCACCTTTATATAATAAGGTGTCTTTTTTCTTAATTTTATTTGTTTTATATGTGTAAATATCGCTATATGGAGCCAATTTTGAAGCAGAAACTACCATCTGAGTAGAAAAATCATCGTCCAATTCTACCCTATAATTCCCTTTAGGAAGAATCTCCAACACATACGCCAGAGCATCCTCGTTCAACAAACTTACTTTATCCCCTACCTCAAATTCCATATAAATCTAATTTTTATCACAAAGATACACAAGTTAAAATAATTCTTTCACTTTTGCCTCATTAAAATTTTGAGGTCTAAATTTTTAGACCTATATTTGTAATAGATACTATGCCTACAATTGAGAAACTTTGGTTTGATTCTGAAAGAATCTGGATTCAGACGGATGATTTACAAAAAATCAGTCGTCCTTTGGAAGCATTTCCTATACTTAAAGAAGCTTCTAATGAAGAAAGAATGTCTTTTAAGATCAACAAACTTAAAGATTCTATACGTTGGGAAGAAATAGATGAAGATATTCATATTAGTAGTTTCTTTGAAGAACAAGAGCCTAATTATGAAAATGAAATCGCTTTAATCTTTAAAAAATTTCCACAACTTAATATTTCTGAGGTTGCCAATAGCATAGGAATTCATAAAAGTTTATTAGCTAAATATATTTATGGAATAAAGAAACCTAGCGAACAACGCAAACAAGAAATAAAAAATGCCTTACATGATTTAGGAAAACAACTGTTAGCTGTTTAATTTTATACTACTTTATTTTTCCAAAATACAAATCTCAAAAAATCACACCCCCACACTTATGTTAACATTAAAGAGATTTATTAATTAAACTTTTGGAAAACTTTTCGACCTACTTTATTTTTTAACGACTTATAAATCAATCAATTAAAAAATATTTTAGAAATTTTAACAATTATATTAACACCATTGTTGATAATTTTGTGGAAAATTTTGTGTTAAAATTTTTGTTTGATAATAAATAAAACATTAATATTGCATCTGTTTTTCGGGACAATATTTGCAAACATTTTTGCAACTGTTGAAACAAGAAAAAAATATTGCCTAACAGCAATTATCAACAACTAGCAAACTTAAATACTAGAAAAATATAACACATTAAAATTAAACAAAATTATGAATCCACAGACTTACACATTCGACGAAGCAATGAAGGCTACTGCCGAATATTTTAAAGGCGACGAGTTAGCTGCTAAAGTTTGGGTAAACAAGTATGCTCTAAAAGATTCTTTTGGAAACATATTTGAAAGAACACCAGATGATATGCACCATCGTCTTGCTAATGAGATAGCTAGAATCGAAGGGCGCTACCCTAACCCACTTACTGCTGACCAATTATTTGACCTTTTCCGCAATTTCAAATACATCGTGCCACAAGGTAGCCCAATGACAGGTATTGGCAACAACTTCCAAGTAGCTTCACTTTCAAACTGTTTCGTTATTGGCTGTGACGGTTCATCAGACTCATACGGAGCTATTATTAAAATAGACGAAGAACAAGTTCAACTTATGAAACGCCGTGGCGGTGTTGGTCACGACCTTTCACACATTCGTCCAAAAGGTTCTCCTGTAAAGAACTCAGCTCTTACCTCTACTGGTATCGTGCCATTTATGGAACGTTACTCAAACTCTACTCGTGAGGTGGCTCAAGATGGTCGTCGTGGTGCTTTAATGCTTAGTGTTTCTATCAAACACCCAGATTCAGAAAGCTTTATCGACGCTAAAATGGAACAAGGAAAAGTAACAGGTGCTAACGTATCTGTGAAACTTCACGACGATTTCATGCAAGCAGTTGTTGATAACAAACCATACGTTCAACAATATCCTATCTTTAGCGATGAACCTAAATTTACTAAAGAAATAGACGCAAATGCTCTATGGAAAAAAATCGTTCACAACGCATGGAAATCTGCAGAACCAGGTGTACTTTTCTGGGATACAATCACACGCGAATCACTTCCAGACTGCTATGCAGACCTAGGTTTCCGCACTGTTTCAACAAACCCATGTGGTGAAATTCCACTTTGTCCATACGACAGCTGCCGCCTACTTGCAATCAACCTATACTCATACGTAGAAAATCCATTCACACCAGAAGCTAGCTTCAACTTTGAACTATTTAAAGAGCACGCAATGCTTGCTCAACGTATCATGGACGATATCATCGACCTAGAAATGGAAAAAATCGACATGATTTTAGCAAAAGTTGATTCAGACCCAGAACCAGATTATATCAAACAAACTGAACGCGAACTTTGGAATAAAATCAAAGAAAAAACTATTAAAGGTCGTCGTACTGGTGTTGGTATCACTGCAGAAGGTGATATGATTGCAGCTATGAACCTACGTTATGGTACAGAAGAAGCAACTTCATTCTCTGAATTAGTTCACAAAACACTAGCACTTGCTTGCTATCGTTCTTCTGTAACAATGGCTAAAGAACGTGGTAAATTTGAAGTATATGATGCTGCACGTGAGGCAAATAACCCATTCATGATGCGTATCAAAGAAGCAGATCCAGAGCTATACAACGATATGACTCAATATGGTCGTCGTAACATTGCTTGTTTAACTATCGCTCCAACAGGTACAACAAGTATGATGACCCAAACCACTTCTGGTATCGAGCCAGTATTCCTTCCTGTTTACAAACGTCGTCGTAAAGTAAACCCTAATGATGCAAAAGCAAGAGTTGACTTAGTGGATGAAGTTGGCGATAGTTTTGAAGAATACATCGTATTCCACCACAAATTCGTTACTTGGATGGAAGCTAATGGCTTAGACACTGCTAAAAACTATACTCAAGAAGAAATTGACGAACTTGTTGCAAAATCACCTTATTATAAAGCAACCTCAAACGACGTTGACTGGTTACAAAAAGTTCACATGCAAGGTCGTATCCAAAAATGGGTTGACCACTCAATCAGTGTAACAATCAACCTTCCTTCAGACGTTTCAGAAGACCTAGTAAACGAACTTTATATTGAAGCATGGAAATCTGGATGTAAAGGTTGTACAGTATATCGTGATGGTTCTCGTACTGGTGTATTAGTTTCAACCAAAAAAGACGAAAAACCAGCTCCATGTAACTGTTACCCAGAAATCACTCCAAAACGTCCACAAGAGCTTGATTGTGAGGTCATTCGTTTCCAAAACAACAAAGAAAAATGGATTGCATTCGTAGGTATCCACAATGGTCGTCCTTACGAAATCTTTACCGGTCTTGCCGACGACGAAGATGGTCTAATGCTTCCTAAGTCTGTAAATAAAGGTAAAATTATTCGTAACTTCCACGAAGAAACAAATACCAAAACCTACGACTTCCAATTTATCAATAAATATGGTTATAAAACCACTATCGAAGGTCTATCACACAAATTCAACCCAGAATTCTGGAACTACGCTAAACTAATTTCTGGTGTGCTTCGTTATGGTATGCCTATCGACCAAGTTGTTAAACTTGTAGGTTCTCTTCAACTTAACAACGACTCTATCAACAACTGGAAAATGGGTGTTGAACGTGCACTTAAGAAATTCATTCCAGACGGTGCTGATACAGGTCAAAAATGTCCTCACTGTGGTGAAACTCTTACATTCACCGAAGGTTGCATGAAGTGTAATAACTGTGGTTACTCTAAATGCGGAGGATAAGATTAATAAAAAAAAGAGGCGAAAGCCTCTTTTTTTATCCTCACACCTTACTTAGAGCATTCTCCCACTCTTGCATCTGCTCCTCAAGTTTCTTCTTAAGTTCCCCATGCTTTGAGAAAATAGCATCATCCACCACACCGCTTGCCATTTTTTCTTCTAGTTCGGCAATCTCTTTTTCTGTTTCAGCTATTTGGATTTCACAAAGTTCTACATATTTTTCTGCACGACGTTTTTGACGTTGAAGTTCTTTTTGCTCTTCGTATGAAAGTTCTTTCACTTCAGTATCTAGGTTTGTCGAAGCTTTTGTTGAAATTTCTTTTTCTACCTTTTTAGACTCAAGTTCGGTTAAAGTCTCCATTTTCTTAAATGCCAAGAAATCGTAGATACCACCTAAGTGTTCACGCACCTTGCCACCACCAAATTCATAAACCTTATCTACTAAACCATCAAGGAATTCACGGTCGTGAGAAACTACAATTACAGTGCCATCAAATTCCTTAATTGCCTGTTTTAGAACATCTTTTGAACGCATATCAAGGTGGTTGGTAGGTTCGTCGAGGATAAGCAGATTCACAGGTTCAAGTAGCAAACGAATCATAGCCAAACGACTACGTTCACCACCAGAAAGCACACCAACTTTCTTGTCAGACGCCTCTCCACCAAACATAAATGCACCTAAAATATCACGAATCTTTGTTCTAATATCACCAACTGCAACATAATCTATAGTTTCAAATACAGTGCGAGTTTCATCTAGTAGAGATGCTTGATTTTGAGCAAAATAACCAATTTTTACAAGGTGTCCCAATTGTAGTTTACCTACATAATCGGTTATCTCGTTCATTATACATTTCACAAGGGTAGATTTACCCTCGCCGTTTTTACCTACAAAAGCCACTTTATCGCCACGATTTAGAGTTAAATCCACTCCTGAAAATACCACATGGTCGCCATAACTTTTGCCCACACCTTCCATTATCACAGGATAACTTCCAGAATGTGGTGCAGGTGGAAATTTAAGCCTTAATGCACTTGTATCCTCCTCGTCTATTTCAATGCGTTCTATTTTTGCAAGTTGCTTAATGCGAGATTGCACTTGAATAGCCTTAGTTGCTTGATAGCGAAAACGCTCTATAAATGCTTCTGTATCAGCAATTTCTTTTTGTTGATTTTGGTAAGCACGAAGTTGTTGTTCGCGACGTTCTTTACGAAGTTCTACATACGCCGAATAGTTTGCCTTGTAATCATAAATCTTGCCAAGGCTTATTTCAATAGTGCGTTTGGTTACTGTATCTAGAAATTTTCTATCGTGAGAAACAAGCACCACTGCACCTGGATAACCTGCCATAAACTGTTCCAACCACTGAATAGACTCAATATCAAGATGGTTGGTAGGCTCATCAAGAAGCAACACATCTGGGCGTTGAAGAAGTATTTTTGCAAGTTCAATACGCATACGCCAACCACCACTAAACTCATTGGTTGGTCTTTCAAAATCGCTACGCACAAAACCAAGACCCATAAGTGTTTTCTCCACTTCTGCATCAAAATTTCCACCACCTTGCATATCAAGTTGCTCGTTTAGATGAGAAATTTCGTCGATAAGTGCAAGATAAGACTCTGATTCATAGTCGGTTCTCTCACAAAGTTGCACATTAAGTTCCTCTAAATGTGATTGAAGAGATAATATACGACTAAAAGCCTTAGCTGCTTCATCTCTCACAGTGGTATCATCGTTGTGAATCATGTGCTGTGGAAGATAGCCTACAGTCACGTCCTTTGGAATAGAAACCCTACCAGATGTAGGTTCTTGAAGTCCAGATATAATTTTGAGCATGGTACTCTTCCCTGCTCCATTTTTACCAACTAAAGCTATCCTATCACGCTTATTTATAACATAATTTACATTATCAAAAAGCGCTTTTGCACTAAATTCTACCGTTAAATTCTCTACAGAAATCATAAAATTCAATTTACGTGCAAATATACTAATAATTTATTATCTTTGTATTATGACACCATTTTTAAGACAAATAGCAGAAATATACTACAAACAACAAGGTGCTAACATTTCAGACACTTGTTTTGTATTTCCATCACGTCGTGCTGGCAAGTTTTTTGTTGAACATTTGAAAAATATTTCAAATGACACTCTACTTTCTCCAGAGTGTTTAACAATATCAGAATTTTTCGATTCACTTGCTCCTGAATATGAAAAAGAAGAAAAAGTGGGGCTCCTATTCCACCTATTCGATTCATACAAAGAAGTAACTGGCTCTGCAGAGAGTTTTAATGAATTTATTGGCATTGGCGAAATAATTTTAAAAGACTTCAACGATTTAGACAATTATTTGGTTAATGCAAAGTATATTTTTTCAGATATTGAAGAACTTAAACGTTACGAAAAAGAAAATATCTTAACAGAAGAACAAGTTAAGTGTATTCAGAAATTTCTGGGTTTGTTTACTGATGATTGTAGCGAGTATAAACAAAAAACATATAAGCTATGGTGTAAGATGCTAGAAATTTATGAAAATTTCAGAAACAAATTGCTGTCTGAGAAAATCTGCTACGATGGTATGCTACATCGTATGGTGGTAGAAAATGAAATTCCAGATCACCTACTCCCAAATCAAGTAGTATTCATTGGTTTTAATGCCCTAGATGGTGCTACAAAGGCACTTTTTGATATTTTAAAACGCAAAGGAATAGCCGATTTCTATTGGGATTACGACTTTAAATATGCAAATATCTCAGAAGATACAGCAAATAAAGCTCATTATTTTACCAAAACAAATTTAGAAAATTATAAATCAAAATATAATTTAGAAAAAGAAAGTTATCCAGAAACTACTATTCATACCATTGGATGCTCTTCAAATATTGGTCAAACTAAATACACAAACCAATTATTAAATACACTTTTAAAGACAGAAACAGATAATGATAATTCTATAAAAACAGCGTTAATATTATCAGATGAATCACTTCTTATACCAATGCTGTATGCATTGCCTATAGATAAATCTGTAAATATTACTATGGGTTATCCTATAAAATATACGTCAACATACAATTTTATAGATTTATTTTTATCATTACATAAAAATTATAAAGCAGAAAAAGGGTTTAGTAACACAAATACAAAAGAGATTTTGTCTCACCCATATCTTGTAAGTTTATGTAAAGATGAAATTGCAAAACTAGACAGATTTATATTCAATAATTCATATATTCCAGCAGAAAAACTACTTTCTGAGAGTGAATTAATGAAACTTATTTTTACTCCATGCCATTACAATAATCTTTTATCACAATTATTGTTAGTTATAGAGCACATAGGAGAAAATATAGATAAAACCCTAGAATTAGATAACGAATGTTTAAGTCAGGCATATATCTCTGTTAATAAGACCATTACCCTACTTCAGCGCTATCCAGATGTATCTATTGATGCATATACCATTTATAGAATTATGACTTCTGTGCTAAAAATGGTAAATCTTTCATTTATTGGAGAACCTCTGAGTGGACTTCAAATGATGGGTATGCTTGAAACTCGTTGTTTAGATTTTGATAATATTATTATTACATCGTTCAACGAAGGCATTTTTCCAAAATCTGATATTGGAAATTCACTTATACCATATAGCATTAGAAAACCATACAATCTACCAACCACAGACCATCAGGATGCTATTTTCTCATACAATTTTTATCGCCTAATTAAGCGTGCATCAAATGTTTGGTTAATATATGATACCAGAAATAATAACGATAATAGCACAGGTGAAGTAAGTAGATTTGTAAAACAACTTGAATACCTATACAATGTTCAGATAGACAAAAAACAAGTAACTCATATTCCTGAAATTTGTAAATCTGAGCCAATTATTATAGAAAAAACAGAAGAAGATATTACAAATATCAAAAAATATCTGCAAGAAACAGGATTAACTCCTTCTGCTCTGAACGAGTATATTAAGTGTCCTTTAAAATTTTATTACACTTATATCAAGGGTATTAGAGAAAAATTTGAAGTGGCAACTACATTAGATGCAGCACAAGTAGGTACTGTTTTTCATACTGTGATGGAGTTGATATATACTCCATTTAAAGACAAAAAAGTTACTAAAGAAGATCTGTCTCAGTATACTAAAGAAAAAATTGAAGAACTTACTACTAAGGCAGTTATAGCCACTTTATACGAATTAAAGAATTTTGATGACGTAGAGAAATATACCTACGAGATAACTGGTGAGAATAAAATTCTATTTGAAATCATTGTAGAAATGGTAATGAATATGCTTGAGTGTGATAAAAAACGTACTCCATTCACTCATATTTCTAATGAAAAGCGTTATGACAAAAATTATACCACTTCTGAAGGTTACAAGTTATTATTAAAAGGTTATATAGACAAAATAGACGAAACTGATAGTGCTGTGCACCTTATCGACTATAAAACGACAAAACTCAACGATAATATATTGGCTACAAAAGTAGATAGCGCAGATGAGTTGTCTAAATTCTTTTACGAACCAAACTATAAGAAATATGTAAAAGAAATTCTTCAGATGTGTTTTTATAACCTACTTTATAGAAAATATACAAACAAAGAGATAGAAACATATCTATTCTTGGCGAGAATGTCATTTGACCATGATAATTTCTTGCCAAACACACAGGTAATTCTACCAGAAAATTGGGAAACAGTATTCTGCGATGAACTTGATAAAGTAATACACAATTTGATAAACAAGGAAAATAGAATTTATCAAACAGACAATACAAAGAATTGTGAGTATTGCTATTTTGCACCACTGTGTAGAAGAGAGAAAGGAGATTAAACTTGCAGCAAAAAAAGAAAGGACAACTCCAATGGAATTGTCCTTTTCTATTTATAATAACTTAAATTATAAACCTAAAGCTTTAATTTCTTCGTTTAATGCTTTGTATTCGTCAGAACTTGTTTTGCCTAAACGAACATACATTTCACGGATAGATTGAAGTAATGTACCATAGTTAGCATCGTCTTGAGACATAATGCTACGAGCTGGTACGTAATATTCTAGAGCTTTTTCGAAGCATGTTTTAGCATCAGCAACTGCTTTGTTATATGCTTTGTCGTCTTCAATATCTTGAGCTTTTTCTAGTTGAGTCATACCATCAAGAGCCCAAATACGACCCATTTCAAAAAGAATTGCAGCATCTTTAGAAGCTGAGCCATCTGCAAATAGTGGTTCTAGAGTAGCTTTAGCTTGGTTGAATTCTTTCATTTGAATAGCAAGCACACTAGCTTTAACTACTTTGTATTGAACATTAGAAGGATCTGAATTTACTAGTTTATCTAAGTTTTCTACAGCTTTTTCGCTCTTACCTGTCATCATATAATGGTTTACTAAAGAACCAATTACATTAGGGTCTGTAGGGAACATTGCAACTGCTTCTTCAAGTACAGCTTCTGCTTTAACAGTATCTCCTTTTGCCATATACATTTCTGAAAGGTTTTGGAAAACGTATACAGAGTTTTTGTTTTGTACAGGTTTTAATTCTTCAAATAGTCTAATTGCTTCATCTTCTTTTTCTGCACGGCGAGCGTAGAATGCAGCATAATATTTAACTTCATTGTATGTGGTGTCTATTTTAATAGATTTTTCACCAAACATTTCAGAATCAGAAATTAATAAATACTCGTTAAGTAAAGTAAATGCTTTTTCAAAATTTCTTTCATCTGCTGCGTTGATACCAGCTTGAATATATTGACCAAACATTTCTTTGAAGTCGCCAATCATTTTCTTTCTGTTTTCGTATTTTACGCGACCTTTTTTGTCTAGATATGAGTCGTATTTGTTTGCTTCCATGTAGTTAGTAAACATCATATCAAGACCAGTGCCCATTGCATCGTAGTTTGGTTGTTGTTGTAAATATAACTTATTCATTTCTTTATAAGCCATGTCATAACCAATACGACCTGCAGTGTACCATGTGTCAGAACTTTCAGCTGTTTCTGGATTTTCTTTAGCTAAGTTAATATAAGAAATAGCTTTTTCGTAATTTACAGGTTCTTCCCATAAAGCATCACTTGCTTTTTTTACATTAGCTTTTTGAGCAAATAAGCCTGTAGATAGAACTACAGCACCTAAAATTAATGCAACTTTTTTCATAATTCAATTATTTTTATTGTTCGTTGTTTTCTAAATTTTCTCCTAGTTGTTCGAAGTTTTCTTGTGCTTCAGCTAGTTCTGCAGAAACTTCTGCACTTACAGCCTCTTCTTCTTCAGATTTATCAACTTTACAAACTGAGGCAATTTCGTCTTCGCGTTTATCTAGATTGATTAATCTTACACCTTGAGTGGCACGACCCATAACACGTATGCTAGAAACATCAAATCTAATTGCGATACCAGATTTATTGATAATCATAAGGTCGTTCTCATCTTTGACGGTTTTAATTGCCACAAGTTTACCGGTCTTCTCAGTAATGTTTATAGTTTTAACACCTTTACCACCACGGTTTGTTACACGATATTCTTCTAGCTCAGAACGTTTGCCGTAACCTTTTTCAGAAACAACCATGATATTATCTGGATTTTCTGGGTCAACAACCACCATTCCTACTACTTCATCGTTTTCGTCATCAAGTTCCATACCTTTCACACCGGTAGAAATACGTCCCATATCTCTTACACGAGATTCGTTGAAACGGATTGCACGACCGTTTTTGTTTGCAATGATAACTTCGTTTGTACCATTTGTTAGGCGTACTTGAATAACTTTGTCGTTTTCACGAATGATGATAGCATTTACACCATTTTGACGAGGACGAGAATATGCTTCTAGGCGTGTTTTCTTAATAATACCATCTTTGGTACAGAATAGCAAGTAGTGATTCATGTTATACTCAGGATCTTGAAGTTGTTTAACACGAATAAATGCTGTTACTGCATCGTCAGACTCGATATTAAGTAGGTTTTGAATTGCACGACCTTTTGAAGTTTTGCTTCCTTCTGGAATTTCATACACTTTCAACCAGTAGCAACGACCTTTTTGAGTGAAGAACATCATTGTACTGTGCATTGAAGCAGGATAAATGTGTTCAATAAAGTCTTCGTCGCGGCTTGCACTACCCTTAGAACCCATACCACCACGGTTTTGTGCTTTATATTCGGCAAGTGGAGTACGTTTAATGTAGCCAAGGTGTGAAATAGTGATAATCATTTCATCGTCTGCATAGAAGTCTTCTGGGTTGAATTCTTCAGAAGCATAAACGATTTCTGTACGGCGAGCATCACC
Source organism: Candidatus Enterocola sp. (assembly GCA_045612225.1). GTDB lineage: Bacteria > Bacteroidota > Bacteroidia > Bacteroidales > Paludibacteraceae > Enterocola. The sequence goes on along the minus strand of JAZKYP010000014.1, from coordinate 55,101 downwards.
ATATTTATCTTTCACTTCAAGAAGTTCTTCTTTAATTAAGTTCATTCTTAATTCTTTGTTAGCAAGAAGTTCTTTTAGACGATTGATTGTTTCATATAATGCTGCTAATTCAGCACGTAGTTTTTCTTGCATTAGACCTGTAAGTTGGCGAAGTTGCATATCCACTACATAGCGTGCTTGAATATCTGTAAGACCGAAACGTTCCATAAGTCTTTCAATAGCTTCTTGTACAGTTTTTGAAGACTTGATAATAGCAACAACTTCGTCAATATTGTCTGAAGCAATAATTAAACCTTCTACAAGGTGAGCTCTTTCTTCTGCTTTTCTAAGTTCAAATTGAGAACGACGTGTCACTACATCGTGACGGTGTTCTACGAAGCAATCAATAAGTCTGCGTAGGTTAAGTAGTTCTGGACGACCATTAACAAGAGCAATATTATTAATGCTAAATGAAGATTGAAGTGCAGTTTCTTTATAAAGTTTGTTTAGAACCACATTTGCGTTAGCATCACGTTTTAGTTTGATAACTATACGCATACCTTCGTGGTTACTATAGTCAAATATGTTAGAAATACCTTCTAAGCGTTTTTCATTAACCAAGTTGCCAATGTGTTGAACCATATCAGCTTTAATTACGCCGTATGGAATCTCTGTAATAACAATTTGGTCTGAGTCGCCGTCGGTTTCAATATCTGCTTTACCTCTAATAACAACACGACCACGACCTGTTTTATATGCCTCTTTTACGTCGTTGTAGCCATAAATCATACCTCCTGTTGGGAAGTCTGGAGCTTTGATAATAGAGATAAGTTCATCGTCGTCTATTTCGTTGTTGTCGATATAAGCAACAATGGCATCAATAGTGTCAGAAATATTGTGTGGAGCCATGTTTGTAGCCATACCCACTGCAATACCAGAAGCACCGTTGATTAAAAGGTTTGGAATACGTGTAGGAAGTACAGTAGGTTCGTCTAAGGTTTCGTCGAAGTTCTTAGCCATATCTACTGTTTCTTTTTCGATATCTACTAGCATATCTTCTGCCATTTTGCGCATACGAGCTTCTGTATAACGCATAGCAGCAGGTGAAGAGCCGTCTATATCACCGAAGTTACCTTGTCCGTCTACCAATGTGTAACGCATAGCCCAATCTTGAGCCAAACGAACTAGAGTACCATAAATTGATGAGTCACCATGAGGGTGATACTTACCAATTACCTCACCCACAATTCTCGCAGACTTTTTATAAGGCTTGTCAGAAGTGTTACCTAACTGATCCATACCGAATAAAACCCTACGGTGAACTGGCTTCAAACCATCACGTACATCTGGTAATGCTCTAGACACAATAACTGACATCGAATAGTCAATGTAGGCAGACTTCATTTCTTCCTCGATGTCAATTTTTATAATTCTCTCTGAATCTGTCATTTAAGTTTAATTTTAAGTTTAAATTTGAAAGTACTAAGATACATAAAAAACACGTATAAAACAAATAAAAAAACTGCTTTTTTTGATGTTTTATAGTTAGAAATTAGGAGTTAGGCATTTAGGAGTTAAAATTTGGCATTAGAGATTGAGTTTAAAGCACACTTTAAACCCAATCGAATTTAGGCACGATTTTTGCAGGATTATTTATGTACAAAACAAAAAAAATAATTACCGTGGACGGAAAATATTCATTAAAAGTAACAGAGGTTTTGAGTTTGGCAAACGAGGAAGCTCTTAGATTAGGAAATAATTATATTGCCCCAGAACACTTGTTTTTGGGTTTAATAAGATTAAACGAGGGGGTGGCAAATGATTATTTACAGAGTAAAAATGTGGATATTAATAAGGTAAAACACACTATCGACTCAAATCTCAGAACAAATGAAGAAGTAGGTCAAGGTCAAATTCCTATGCTCAAAAACTCTGAAAAGATATTGACTTATAGTCTTTTAGAGGCTAGAATTGCTAAAAAACAAGAGGCTGACACAGAACATTTATTGTTAGCTTTGCTTAAATATGACAATAGTATGATTTATGGTTTGCTAAATAGCGAATATAATATCACTTATACCGATGTTAGAAATTATTTAGGCACAGGAGATAAACCTGCTTCTAAACCAGAAGTTTTCACCTCAAGTGCAGAAAATTCTGAAGAAGACGACGACAAATTTGAAACTTCTATGGCAGGAAATGACAATTATTCTGCAAAAACCACTACTACAAAGTCAAAAAGCAAAACTCCTGCATTAGATTCGTTTGGCAAAGATTTGACAGATGCGGCAGCTGCTGGAAAATTGGACCCTGTGGTGGGCAGAGACGAAGAGATTGAAAGGGTGATGCAGATTTTAACTAGAAGAAAAAAGAATAATCCTGTACTAATTGGCGACCCCGGTGTTGGTAAAACTGCTATTGTAGAAGGTTTGGCAGCTAGAATTGTAAACAAACAAGCCCCTCACCTGCTTTTAGACAAGAAAATTATGTCTATTGACATGGGTTCGCTTGTTGCGGGTACAAAATATCGTGGTCAATTTGAGGAAAGATTAAAATCTATACTTAAAGAACTTGAAGAGCATCCAGAAATCATTGCATTTATAGACGAAATTCACACTATTATAGGTGCTGGTGCTACTCCTGGTAGTTTGGATGCGGCAAATATGATGAAACCTGCTCTTTCTCGCGGCACTATTCAATGTATTGGAACCACCACTCTAAACGAATATCGTCAAAGCATAGAAAAAGATGGTGCATTGGAGCGTAGATTCCAAAAAATCATTATTAGCCCTACCACAAAAGAAGAAACATTGGATATTCTTAAAAACTTAAAAGAAAGATATGAATATCACCACAATGTAAAATATTCTGACGAGGTACTAGAAGCTGCTGTGGAATATGCCGACAGATATATTACAGACAGAAGTTTCCCTGACAAGGCTATTGATATTATAGACGAGGCTGGTTCTCGCTCTCATTTGCTTAATGTAAAAGTGCCTTCTCATATCAAAGAACTTGAAAATAAGATTAATGATTTGCAAAAAGCAAAAGCAGAAGCAGTCCTAAAAGAGGACTTTACACTAGCCAACGAATACAAAACCCAAGAAGCAGAAGTAAACAAAGAACTTAATAAAGCAAAAGCTGAATGGGAAAAAGAATTGCGTCAAAACTCTGTAGAAATCACTGTTGAAAACATTGCAGAAGTGGTTTCTATGATTTCAAATGTGCCTGTTACTCGTATGGTAGAGGCTGAACAAGAGAAACTTAGAAAAATTTCTCAAACACTTAAATCTAAAGTTATTGGTCAAGATGCATCTATTGATATTATTAGTAAATGTATTTTGCGTAATAAAATGGGACTTCAAGACCCTAACAAACCAATTGGTTCATTTATATTCTTAGGTCCTACTGGTGTAGGTAAAACCTATTTAACCAAGGTGTTAGGTGAGTTTATGTTCAACTCAAAAGACTCTATTGTAAGAGTAGATATGAGTGAGTTTATGGAAAAATTCACTGTTTCTCGACTTATTGGTTCTCCTCCTGGATATGTTGGTTATGAAGAAGGTGGTCAGTTAACAGAAAAAGTACGCAGAAATCCTTATTCTATCGTTTTATTTGACGAAATTGAAAAGGCACACCCAGATGTGTTCAACTTGCTTCTTCAAATTTTAGACGAAGGTTATATTACAGACAACTTGGGTAGAAAAATAGATTTCAAAAATACTATTATCATTATGACTTCAAACGTTGGTTCACGCCAACTAAAAGATTTCGGTAGTGGCATTGGTTATAGCAATATTATTCGCACAGATGATAGTAGTTATGCTCGTGCTCAAATACAAAAATCGCTTGAGAAGACATTCTCGCCAGAATTTTTGAACCGTATTGATGAAATTCTATACTTTGAACACCTTAAAAAAGAAGATATTATCAAGATTGTAGATATAGAACTAACGCCTGTTATTTCTCGTATTCAAAAAGCAGGTTACAATATCAATATCACAGATGAAGCTAAAGCAAAATTGGCAGATGAAGGTTACCACAAACAATATGGTGCTCGCCCACTGAAACGTGTACTTCAAAAATATATCGACAACGCAGTGGCAGAAGCACTAGTGAATGGCGACAAAGAAATAGGTTATTGTTTTAATGTAACTGTAGAAGATGATAAAATAAAAATGAGTTGACTTTAGGTCAACTCATTTTTTTATCATTTATTTTTTTATTCCTAATTGATCAAGCACTTGGCGAATTTTTTCGTAAGTAGTTAAACGAGTTGGAACAAGTGGAAGACGAAGTTTGTTTTCTATATAACCCATTGCGTTAAGCATACATTTAATACCTGCAGGGTTACCATCCACAAATAATAGGTCAAATAAGTCTAGGAATTGGTGGTGAATAGTACGAGCATTGTCATAATCACCAGCAAGTGTAAGACGTACTAAGCGACCAAATTCTTTTGGGAATGCGTTACCAATCACAGAAATAACACCAGCACCACCTAGAGTGATAAGTGGGAATGCAAGACCATCGTCGCCAGAGATTACTTCAAAATGTTTTGGTTTATCTTTAATGATAGCTTCCATTTGGCTTAAGTTGCCAGAAGCTTCTTTAATAGCAACTACATTTTCAAACTCATGAGCAATGCGTAATGTAGTTTCTGCAGTCATATTCACACCTACACGGCCAGGCACGTTATAAAGTATAACTGGCACAGGTGAAGCTTTAGCAATAGCTGCAAAGTGTTGATACATACCCTCTTGTGAAGGTTTGTTATAGTAAGGTACCACAGAAAGAATACCATCTATACCTGTAAAGTCGTCTGTTTTTAGTTGTTTTACTATAGCAGAAGTATTATTTCCACCCACACCAAGTACCACAGGCACTCTACCTGCAATGCGTTCCACTGTGAAACGAACTACTTCTTTCTTCTCTTCTTGAGAAAGTGTTGGGGTTTCGCCGGTAGTACCTAATACTACCATATAATCTATACCATTATTCACTTGGTAATCAATAAGGTTACCTAGCGCGGTATAATCTATAGAATCATCTTCGTTGAATGGAGTAATTAGGGCTACGCCTAAACCTTTAAAAATATGATTTATCATATTGTTTATCGCATTTTTTATTCAAAGTGCAAATTTACAGAATTTTTCGCTTAAATTAAACTATTCGGCTTTTATTTTTTGTAAATAGTATTTAATTGACTCAAAAACTTCTTTTACAGAGTCACTATCTGGACTAAAATACATGTCATATTTAGCTCCTTTACCTGTTTTAAGCACAGAAATCTTGAGTTTAGCATCGGAATACTCTGCCAAATATTCCAAAGGAAGCGAAAGTTGTGGACTTAAGTTTATAACCAAATCACTTTGTTCCTCTTCTGCTATATCAAAAATGTCTTTCTCTGGCTCAGAAGTAAGGAAATTGCAAGTTTTAGCATCAAACACAGTGATATTGAAGCGTTTTTGCTCCACTGGCGATTTGTTTACACAAACCATAAGTCTAACATTCATTTTTTCGTCGAAACAACCATCCAGAATTTCATAAAGTTCTGAATATATGCGACTTGCCACTGCTTCTGGCACATTTGTCATAGAATATAAAAGCAACACTCTATGAGTTTTACCCCAGTCTACATAAGATCTTTTTCTCTGAGTTTTGCGAAGTCTTTTAATCTTATACCCTGCAATGCTGTTTTTTATATTTGTAATGAAACTCATTTTATAAAATTCATTTTATTAATTCTAAAAATTCGTCTTCGTTTATCATTTTTATACCAAGTTTGTTGGCTTTTTCTTCTTTTGCAGGTCCCATATTTGCTCCTGCTAGTATAAAATTGGTTTTAGAAGAAATTGAGGAAGAGTTTTTACCTCCGTTTAGTTCTATTAGTTCTTTAAGTTGTTCTCTAGAGTGTTTTTCAAAAGTACCACTTATCACAATGATTTTACCCGCAAGTTTGTCGGTTTTTAGTGCAGCTTTTTCTTTTGAAATCTCCATTTGAAGACCAAATGAGCGTAGTTTTTCTACAAGTTCTCTATTTTTAGGTTCTTTGAAATAGTCTTCCACACTTTGAGCAATCACATCTCCTATTTCATCAATACAAGCAAGATCTGCTGCTGTTGCTGAAATTATATTGTCTATATTTTCTAGTGCAGAAGCTAGTTTTTTAGCCACAGTTTCACCTACGTAACGTATTCCTAATGAGTATAATACACGTTCAAAAGGTACTGTCTTGCTCTTTTCAAGTGAAGCAAGAATTTTTCTACCACTCTTGTCGCCAAGACGGTCGAGCAAAGCAAGGTCTATAAGCTTTAGAGTGTATAAATCGGCAATATTGTGTGCCAAATTGCTTCTAAACAGCAAATCTATGGTTTCTTCTCCCAAACCATCTATATTCATAGCTTTGCGAGACACAAAGTGGGTCATTTTACCCTTGATTTGTGGAGGACAACTTGCTTCATTTGGGCAATAATGTGCAGCCTCTCCATCATCGCGCACAAGTTGTGTGCCGCATTCTGGACAAATAGTGATAAACTCTACTTTTTCAGCAAAAAGGTCTCTGATAGAGGTTTCTACGCCAGTAATTTTAGGAATAATCTCCCCTCCTTTTTCCACATAAACCTTGTCGCCAATATGTAAATCTAGTTGGTTTATAATATCTGCATTGTGAAGACTTGCACGTTTCACCACTGTACCTGATAGTTGTACTGGTTCTAGATTTGCCACTGGTGTGATAGCTCCTGTTCTTCCTACTTGGTAAGAAACTGATTGCAAGGTTGTTAACGCTCTTTCTGCTTGAAATTTATATGCAATCGCCCAACGTGGTGATTTTGCTGTGTAACCAAGATTTTTTTGTTGAGTTAAATCGTTTACTTTCAGCACAATACCATCTGTTGCCACTGGCAAATTTTTGCGTTCAGTATCCCAATATTTTATGTAATCCATCACCTCTGGCAAGGTTTTACATACTTTTACTGCATCTGAAATTTTAAAACCAAACTTTGACGCAGCTTCTAAGCAACCAGAATGTGTGCCTGCTGGCAAGTTTTCGCCCAACATATAATAAAGGTATGCATCTAGTTTGCGTTTTGCCACTTCTGTGGCGTTTTGTAGTTTAAGAGAACCAGAAGCAGCATTTCTAGGATTAGCAAAAAGTGCCTCGCCTTGCGCCTCACGTTCTTTATTTAAGTCCTCAAACACCTTCCAAGGCATTAAAATCTCGCCACGAATTTCAAATTTATTTGGGAAATCGCCTTTTAATTTCAAAGGAATTGTACGTATTGTGCGCACATTTGCAGTTACATCATCCCCTTTTTCGCCATCGCCACGAGTAACAGCACGCACAAGCTCACCATTTTCGTATGTAAGTGAAATCGAAGTACCATCATATTTTAGCTCGCAAACTATCTCAAAAGGCGCATTAAGTGCCTTTGCCACACGATTGTAGAAGTCTGCCACTTCACCTTCGTTGTAGGTGTTGCCAAGTGAAAGCATTGGGTATTCGTGTTTCACTTGAGTGAAGTTCTGATTTATATCACTACCCACACGTTGAGTTGGTGAGTTTGGGTCGAAAAATTGTGGATTCTCCTCTTCTAAACGTTGCAATTCTGCCAACAATTTATCAAACTCAAAGTCACTAACTAGTGGCTGTGATAGCACATAATAATGGTAGTTGTAGTTATTTAGTTGCTCACGCAGAGCAGTGATGCGTTCTAACATATTTCTCATTTATTCTCTAACGGTCATCAAAACGTCTCCTTTTTCAACTCTCATTTCAATAAATCTGGTCTGAGTAGTTTAGTGCGTTCAAGCGATTGCTCCATACGCCATTCCGCAATTTTTCTCTCGTGTCCAGAAAGCAGAACATCTGGCACTTTCCATCCTTTATACTCTGCTGGACGGGTGTAAACAGGTGCAGAAAGTAGGTCATCTTGGAAACAATCCGATAAAGCAGACTGTTCATCGGAAATCACGCCTGGTATTATGCGAACAATAGCATCCGCCATTATAGATGCAGCCAATTCGCCACCTGTAAGAACGAAATTTCCAACAGAAACTTCACGAGTGATAAGATGCTCACGAATACGGTGGTCTATGCCCTTGTAGTGTCCGCAAAGGATGATAATATTCTCTAGCATCGACATAGAATTTGCCATCTTTTGGTCAAACATTTCACCGTCTGGAGAGGTATAAATAATCTCGTCGTAATGACGTTGACTCTTCAGGTGAGTAAGGATATTATCCACAGGTTCTATGCGCATCACCATGCCAGCCTCCCCACCAAAAGGATAATCATCCACACGTTTGTGTTTTGGGTCGTGTGAATAATCATGTAGGTTGTGCAGGTGAATTTCTGCAAGCCCCTTGTTTTGGGCACGTTTAAGAATTGAATGCTCAAAGTTGCTTTGAATTAATTCTGGAATTACTGAAATTATATCTATGCGCATAAGTCTGTAAATTGCTAATTTTTACTAGCCCTTTCTGGGATACACTCCCCACGCCAAAGGCAATTATAAACCTAACAAAAATACTGATTTTTTTTGAAAATCCCTCACTTCTCCACCCCTTATTTATTGACAATGCGAACATAAAAAAAGCCGACCCAAAAATATTTGAATCAGCCATTATCTATATTTACTAAACAAAGCTAGTATGTTAATGCAAACTTTAATCCAACAGCGTCTGAAATCATAATAAAGGTTGATAACTGCATATCTGTTTCCCCTTTTTCCAACATTGCAATGTATTCACGCTTTTTACCAATTTTCTCAGCCAATTGTTTTTGCGTAATACCAGCAGCTTTACGAGCATTCTTAAGCACCTCTGCATAATACCATGCACGAGACTTGGCATCAAACTCCTCTCTAGAAAGAGTTCCTTTCTCTCCATGTTCTGCAGTTAACAAATCTTCTACCGTAGGCAAATTTGCTAATTTCTCTATATTAATCTTCTTTTTCATCTTGTAACCTTTCTATAATCTGTTTTGCCTTTGATATTTCAGCTTTGTAGTCTTTTGTAGATTTCTTTATAAAACCATTCAGCAATAGAACTTGACCAGCCTCAATAAAATTATCGTGATCAATCGTTAGGAGTATCACCCTATACTCATTATTCATTTTCACTCGTTGTTCAAAAAAATCAGTATCAACTAATTTCTTTACCAATTTTGTACTTACTACTTTTATTTCTGCAACAATATTTAAGGCATATTTTACCTTACTCTGTACATTTGTTGGCAGTGAGTCGTAAAACTCATCAAATTCATTGCTTCTAATTAGTTTTCTCATGGTGCAAATGTAATATATTTATTACATTCTACCAAATTTTCTTATACCTTTTTTTATAAAATTATATTTAATGGTTCATATTCTTAAAATATAATAACTTTGCAGTGGCAAATAAGTCGTAAACAAGACGATGTATATGGGTAGTGCAAAGTCCCGCCCGCATAGCATCACACTTTAGTGTAAACCTCTATTACGCATTGATGGGCATGAAATATAAACGGAGAAAGTAGCCTTTCTCCGTTTATTTATTATTCTTATAGAACTACGCAATAGTACAGTCAATAATCAATAATTATTGTAATACTTATTTGGTGCTGCAATAGTATGAATAGTTCTATAATATTGACTTACATTACCTTTGCAATCATTAAGATAATAATTAGTAACAGCATCATCGTAATTTATGTTTTGATACTGACTAACATAGAAAGTATGATTCATTAAAACTTCAGTAGAATCCTTCACAAATACAAGTCTATTTTCTAGAACTACAGGAGATTTATCTGATTCAAATTTTCTGATAGTCAATTCTTTTTTAGATGGATAACGTAAGAATCCACATTCTCTGTATATAGTCGATGAAACATTATATTCTTCAAAATATTTATAACTTTTAGCTGGTATACAAACTATTTTTTGTTCAACATATTCAGTACCGCTTTCATTCGTAGTATAGACATAAACAGAAGCACTAGCAGATTTACTAGCACTAGCATAAGCATGTACATCTCTATTCCATACACCATTATTACTAGTACCTAACCCTGAACCTACACTAGCACTCGCAACTGTACCTTCGGAAACACCAGATGAGGAAGATATTTTAAAAATCCTATTTCTATAATAATCATAAGCAGCTCCATTTTTTATAAGGAACGATTTTGATAAATCTAAATAAATATCCTCTGCTGTATTATTAATAACCCAAAAACTAACACTACCAGATTTTGCCCAAAAATCATATTTAATACTAACAATATCTTCATTTGCTATAAACTGCCCCGTAGAATCCATACTAACTTGATTAGACTCTAATGTTGCAATCTGCTGATAATAAGAACTAGAACATGATGACATAAGGAACAACCCTATACTTATTAGCAACCAAAATAAAATTCGATTTTCTTTCATAATACTTTAATTTTAAATATTTTGTTGCAATATTGCCTTGAGGAATTGTGGTTTGTAGTGAACCCAGAGGGGCATGGCGAATGACTGCTCTTTTTTTTGTTGCAGTTTTTCGTCCTTATGCTCATGGGAAGTCTGCACTTATATAGTGCGATCCCAATAGGAATTGTTTTTAACTCATATTCTATTCCGAGGTGGTGATTCAGAGGCGATTGAGTTAAATACGTCTTTTGTGCATAAGCACGATATCACAAAGTTATGAATAGTTTTTTATTAAACAATAAAATCTAGAAATTATTTGATTGGATTTATAAATTTCTCTCCCTGAAATAAAATGAGAGTTTACAACAAGGCGGCGCAGTCGCAGAATGCGACTTAGACTATTAGCATACAGCAAACGCAGTTTGCGTTATAAAAAAACAAAGGCATCAACTAAGTGATGCCTTGTATGCTATTAGTCTGCAGTGCAAAGCACTGCGCGCCGCGTTTTTTTAAAATAGCAATAGTTTTTGTTTAGTAAAACTTATATCGCAATTAACTCATGTCCTATGTGGCGGAGTTCAGATTTAATTAGTTCCAAACGTTCTGCTGATGGTTTCTTAGTGCCACTCAATTCCCTCTCTCATTTTGTGTTTAATGTAGTGTTCGTCGGTGAAGTGACTTCGCAGATGAGGTGTTTCTTCTGCGTTGGCAAAGAATTTTTTGTAATCACGTTTTACATCGCCAAGAACTGGGTCATTGGGCGTGTAGTGACAAATAGTGTTTGGAGTATCTTTGGGTTTAAATTGCTTAAACTTAAATATATCTGCCTGAGTAAGTTTAAATTCTGTGTCGCCATTGTCGCGTCTGCCCTTGTATTTATTCACTCCAATAAATTTTTTTAGCGACGACATTGGGTTTAAAACTGGATTGATAACCAATTTTCTACCCTCAAAATTGGCACATAGCACGTAAAATCCTCCCAACGAACTACCTACAAGTGCCTGCACATCGCTATTCGCTGCCAAAAAATCATTTATTTTCTTTACAGAATAATCTACCCTATGGTCCACTTCCAATGGGCACCACACGTACTCAGGGTAATATTTTCTAAAAAAACTAATGGTTTCCGAATGTATCGACCCCGCAAACCCGTGTATATAAACTATTTTCATAGAATTATCATTTTGAAATCCATTTCTTTGACCATTCAAACAATATTTCAGAAGCAGAGTTAAAATCAATAGTTTCGCCGTTTTTGTATCTCAAAAAGGTTTCCAAAACAATTCTTTCTTCTGGCAAAGATTCCTGCAGCAATTGATTTTGATGTTTAATATAGTTTCCTGTTTGTTTAAAAACAATGGCTTGTACCACAAAAGACGCAGCTTTATACAATCCTTTTAAAATATCAGCGTTCTTTGTATGCAACAAATTGTGAACACACCCATGATAAATGTTGCAAGCACCAATCTTAATAGCCCTATCCACAGCAACATTATCAATTTTAGGAAGTAGTTCGTCTAAACTTCCCTTAATTGGAGTGGTATCATTATAAAATTGAAAAAGGTCAGAAGGTTCCCAATTCATAATTTCATCCTTGCCCGATACAAAACCACAAATCAGTTCTCTGTGTGGCAAAGTATCCAACATATCATTGTACGTTTGAATATCAGAAACTGTAAGTTCATTTAGAATTACAACCACATCTATATCACTTGTCTCGGTAGCTTCACCACGACCATAACTGCCCTGCAATCCCACAAACCAAACACGACTCTTAAAAACTTCATTCAGTTTCTGAAGAAACTCCTCCAACCAACTCTTTATATCTACCATTTTTATCTTATTTTAAAATATATGAAGCTAAAATCTTTTGAATTTGCATTATATCGGTATTTTTGCCCACTTTTTTGGTAATTTGACCAATTTCTCTTACCCATAATTTAATTTCTGCATCTGCATCAAAAGTACCAGCCGACTCCACACTAAACACAGAAATTGCATGATAAGGCACAGACAAATATTCCTTTTTGCTACCAGTAACGTTTTGTTTATCCAAAAAGATAATACGTTTGTTGGTAAACACCATTTTATCCCTAAACAGTGAAAACGCAGCTTCAATATTCTCATTTTCCACCAACACGTTCTCAAACTGCGCTTTAATCTCATTGATATTTACTTGACTTGCATTGCCCAAAATTGAATTTAATAGTCCCATAGTATTATTTTATTAATGTTTGTATTATCTGTAATCCTACTGCATTGAGTTTTTTTTACTCAGATACCAATACATACAAAGATAAAAAATTAATTTAATTGCTAGTGAAAATTTTCCCACAAAAAATCCCACACCTTGAGTTGATGCAGGATATTCCCTATTCCATATGACTTATTTTAAAGGAGGGATTTTTTTAAATAGGTCACACTATTGATGTTCTTTCCTCAATAAATCCGCTAAGGTCTTTACTGGAGTGAAGGTGGCGATTGGGACTTCCACAAAGATGGTGTTCCAGTCTGCCATGGAGCCATTCCAAAGGCCAGGAAGCTCTTGAATGGTCATTTCAATGCCATTTTGTTTCTTTTGAGAAATGAAGCCAGTCTTTTTATCAATATAGTTTTTAAGATTAAATTTGTTGCCTTTGTAATTGCGTACAGAACAAATTAAATCTACTGGATTGAAGTGAGAAGACTTTTGCACCATTTCCACTTGGAACTTGTTGGTAAAATCTATCTGAGAAGCCTCTATGATTTGTAGGTTTTTGTGTCCGTGTTCGTTGCGCACCCAATATGGACCACCGCCTGGTTCACCCTCGTTGCGCACCATACCGCACACACGAATTGGACGATTTAGTTTTCTGATAAGGTAAGTAACACGTTCACGCATACTGCGGCTAAAGTATGTCATACTGAAACGCACATTTAGCATTTTTGCCACAAAACCTTCTATTTGCGAAAGCGTAACTTCGTTTACAGAAAGTGCCTCTAGATCGCGCAAATATCTGTGAACATAACTTTGTATGTAAAGTAGATAACCTGCCAATGCTTTCTTATATAAATAGGTGGTATCGCGAAGCGCATCTGTGGTGACGTTGTCGATATTTTTAATAAAAATAAGGTCGGTATCAAGTGTATTTAGATTTTCTATCAATGCGCCGTGTCCGCCTGGGCGGAAAAGTATGCTACCATCTGCATTGCGTATAAGTTTTCCTTTTTTGTCAAGAGCTGCCATATCGGTTTTGCTCATTTGTTCAGAAAACTGAATATTATAACGCACTCCAAAACGTTCTTCATATTTAGCAATCACCTCTTTCATTTTACCTTCAAACAAATGGCGATGCTCTGGCGAAATAGTAAAATGCAAGTGAACAGTGCCGTCTAGCATTTTGGCATATTTTGCACCTTCCACCAAGTGTTCTTCAAACGCTGTGCGCGCCTCTTCTGCATATTTATGGAAAAGAAGCATTGCTTTTGGCTTGCTTTGATAACCTAATCCGTTTGTATTTAAAATATATGAAGCAATTTTTGAGTAATTTTTATTTACCAAAAGTTCGTTTAAGTCCAAACCATCTTTTTTTATAAGGTGCTCAAGTTCTTTATAAAAAGCAAACTTTTCAATGTTTTGAATGCTTTTTATAGTTTTTTCAAAAGGCTTTTTGTCTTCTGCTGCATCATAATCGTTTGCCAAATCGATAATATCCTTGAACATACGAGAAGCTGCACCAGAAGCTGGCACAAACTTCACCATACTTAAACCTTCTGATTCTTTTTCAAAAATCTTGGCATATTCTTCGGCATCTGCTTGATTAAAAGACACAATTCCATCCCCCACATTAGCCGCCCCAGCCAAATTGGCATAAGGGAAACCTTTTTCAAAGTTCTCCAATTGTGTTTCAAATTCGTATTCGGTGATACCTTTTGATGTGAGTTGTTTTATATCTTTTGCTGATAACATGGATTGCGTTTTTTACTGTTTAAAATTAATCGGACTATAAAATTACGACAAAATGGCCAAATTTATTGACTTTTAAGCTTCTTTTTTCTTCTTTTTTAGCGATTTTATCTCTTTTTCTAGTTTTTCAATCACTTTTTCTTGGTCGTTTATAATTTTAAGAAGCTCATTTAATTCTTCATTTTCAATAGAAGTTGGATATTCGGCTTCCACCCTCAACAAGAAATCTGAAAGAATATTCATATAGTTTATAAACGCGTCGTATGGCGTCTCAAATGTGCTTCCCCAGTTGCTTTTAAAACTCATGTAACGGAAATAATCTGCACATTGAATATGTAGCCAGTCGCGTTTTAGGTTTTTGTCTTTACATAAGTTTACACGTTCTGTAACGCTGTAAAGTTTGTTCACGGCTTCTTCTTGAAGTTGATTTCCAAGCATAATGCTTAGGTCTTTTGCTTCGCCTTGCCAAGAAAGTGGATATGGAGCAGAAAGTGCAGCCACAGCATCTACTTTTGCAAAATCTGATGGTGTAACAAAGCCAACTCCCCTATTTAGCGCTATTTGTGGTAGAGCTTTAAGGAATTCAAAAATGCCGGTATAATCTTGTTGAAGAGCACCAAATGTGTCGTAACTCATCCATAAGTTGTGTACGTCTTCACCTTCTGGCGAACCCACAACCCAATCAATCAACTTATCTGCTGTAAGTGGATATTCGCTCCAAGAAGGGTCTGAGAAATAGAATGTAATTTGGTTACTCCAAAGGAAATTGCGTGCAAGAAGCTTCAGTTTTGGCAAATATGCGTGAGAATACACATAATTTGGACTTCTCCAACCAAGAATATGTTTTGCACCTTCCATTAGCATTACTTTATAGCCCATAGACGACACTTTTTCGCCTATTTCGTCTGAATAAATAAAGTCTGTGTTGCGGAAAGATGTTGGCTTTTTGCCAAATAATTCCTTGATTTTGTCTGAGTGTTTTGTCACTTGACGTTCAAATTCATTTTCGTCGTAAAGTGATGCCATTGAGTGGCCGTATGGCTCTGCAAGGAATTCTACCTGACCTGTTTTTGCCAATTCTTGAAACGAATCTATCACTTCTGGTGCGTATTGTTCTAGTTGTTCAATGGCACTTCCAGATAGTGAAAATGTGCATGAGAATGATTTGCCCAATGTATTTATTAGGTCTAATAATACTTTATTGGCAGGCAAGAATGATTTTTCTGCCAAATATCTTACTCTTTCTTCATTGGCAAAATCGTCATAGTAATAATGGTCGTTCCCTATTTCAAAAAAACGATAGCGTTTTAGTGTGTATGGGATGTGAACTTCAAAGTATAAACAAATTTGTTTCATATAGTTAGGAGTTAATTACTTTATCATATATCGCTCGCACTTTTAGTCCGGCTTTGTCCCAAGTGATTTGATTTACCTCGTTGCGACCTTCGCGCGAAAGCGTTTCGTAAATAGAAGGATATTCCACAATGGCATATATCGCATCTGCCATGGCATCTATATCCCAATAGTCGGTTTTAATAGCGTGATCTAAGATTTCAGCACAGCCAGACTGTTTGGAAATAATAGACGGAGTGCCTACTTGCATGGCCTCTAGAGGCGAAATACCAAACGGTTCAGACACCGACGGCATCATATACACATCGCTATCTGCCAGCATTTGGGTTACTTGTTTGCCTTTAAGGAAACCTGTGAAGTGCATTTTGTCGGCAATGCCACGTTCTGCCACCAGGTCTATCATTTCTTGCATTTTGTCGCCACTACCTGCCATTACAAAACGTACATTTTTGGTGCGTTGCAACACTTTTGCCGCTGCTTCCACAAAATATTCAGGGCCTTTTTGCATGGTGATACGACCAAGGAACGTAACCAATTTTTCTTTGCGAGGAGTTTTTACAAATTGCTCCACATTTGGAATTGGGTCTACCGCATTGTGCACAGTAGTTACCTTGCGTGGGTCTTGATGATATTTCTCTATCACAGTGCGGCGTGTAAGGTCGCTCACGCAAATAATATGGTCGGCTATATCCATACCACGTTTTTCTATGCTATACACAGTTGGGTTCACTTGACCACGACTACGGTCGAAATCTGTGGCATGCACGTGTATCACTAGCGGTTTGCCAGAAATTTGTTTTGCAAAAATACCAGCAGGATATGTTAGCCAATCGTGTGAGTGAATCACATCAAAATCTAGACTGTGAGCCAACACTCCAGCCACTGCTTCGTAGTTATCTATTTCTTGAATTAGGTTGTCTGGGTAACGTCCAGAAAACTCAATGCAACCTATATTATTTGTGCCAATTCTACGATAGTCGTATTTTATATTGTTTCTATAATGATAATATTCCACAGGACTCATAATGCCACCAAGTGTGCGCTCCACTTCTTCTACAGAAGATTCTTTCCACACTACAGGTACATTGCACGCACCTATTATTTTAAGGAAACTTTGGTCTTCGTCACCGTATGGTTTTGGTATCACAAAAGTGATTTCCAAGTCTTTTTGCTCTGCCATACCACGAGTTAAACCATAACTTGCGGTACCAAGACCTCCCAATATATGTGGTGGAAATTCCCACCCAAACATTAATGCTTTCATAATTTCTTTATGCCATTTTTTTGTGCATTCGTTGCAAAACTTTATGCCTCAGTTGCTTTTTTTAGTAATGCCAATGTTCTAAGTATTTCACCTACTGTTGGTGCGTACGACATGGCTCCGTGGCCTTTAAATGGTGGATTGCCATCGTGAAGCTCAGAAAGTGTGCCTACACAAAGTTTTTTCATTTCGGCTTCCATACCAATTAGCAAGCGCTCTACAAAGCTTACGCCGCCCATTTTGTGTATTTTAAGGTAACTTTCTGCGTATGCACCTGTAAACCAAGGCCAAACAGGACCATTGTGGTAATTACGATTTCTCTCTAGCATTCCGCCCACGTAATTTGGTCTGTATGATCCACTTTTTGGACTTAAACTACGCAAACCTTTGGTAGTAAGAAGCTCGCGTGTGCACACATCTAGAACAGATTTTTGTTGTTGTCTGCTAAGTGGTGAGTATGGCATAGACACTGCCAAAATCATATTTGGACGCACTTCCACGTCTTTATAATCGCCGTTTACATAGTCGTAAAGATAAAGTCCGTTCCAAAATGTATTTACAAAAGATTCTGCTGTTTGACCTGCCATTTCTTCCCATGCAGGACTATCTGCAAGCATTGCTGCAAAGCGTAAAGCATTATACCATAGAGCATTAATTTCTACTACATATCCTGTACGAGGTGTAATAGGTTTGCCGTCTTCTGTGGCATTCATCCAAGTCATTGGCACAGAAGTACCATCTATTCTCACAAGTCCATTATCATCTAGCTTTAAATTTGGATGTTTGCCTTGCATGATATAATCCACAATATCAACAGCCGACATTAGTAGATCTTTTTGCATTTGCATAGGGTCTACTGTGTAGTAATATTGTTGTAAGGCCCAAACAAACCAAAGCAGAGCGTCTGGAGAATCCAACTCTTGAATCACCTTGGTTTTTCCTGTTTCTACATAGTCTGCAAATTCATTTATCGTGCTTTCTGCCAATGCTTCAAATGCTTCTTTGTCGTCGATGCCCAAAGTACAGCCCACCATAGAAATAAACTCATCACGAGCACGCACCTTGAACCAAGGATAACCTGCAAGTAGATATGCGTCAGCGTTTTCTTTGTGACGGAATTGCACCGCTGCGTTTCGCAAACATTGATACATATCGGTGCGAGCATGACGTTTTTCAAGTTCTTCTTCCCAAATTTTCTTCAGAGAAGTTGGGCTAATTTCAGAAATACCAGCAGACACATAAATGCTTTCACCTTTTTTAATTGGCATTTCAAAACTACCTGGCACCAACAAGTCTTCTGTATATGGGAAGCCACGCTCCTGCTCTTTTGCATACATTATATTATTGTACCAATTTGGCGCGTGAGTGTAGGTTGGTTGTTTTGAAAATTGAATAAATAGGTTTGGATAATTTTCGTAAAGATTGTAGGCAGCACCTTTTTTTGCGTTTTGTGCATCGGTATTTGCCATGTCATTTGCTTTTGAAAGCGAATGCACACTACGGAATGCAAGGAATGGTTTAAAACGAATGGTAGTGGCTGAGTGAGCTTGAAGTAGAGTGTATTTTGTTATCACTCTAGACTCATTTGCCACCATAAGTTGTTCTTTGGAAATAATCACCCCTCCCACTCTGTAAATGGTACTAGGAATTACCTCGCACTTAAATTCACGAATGTATTTGTGTCCGTTTGGACTAAAATGTCCGCCCTCATATTCATGCACGCCAAGGTTAAATTCTGCCCCATGCTGAATAATAGTTTCATCTAACGACGAAAGCAAAATATGGTTGTCGTTGTCAATAGAAAGAATAGGAATAACCAAATGCCCGTGAAATTTGCGAGTATTACAACCTGTCAAGGTGCTACTGCTATATGCGCCAGAACGATTGGTACGCAACAATTCCTTGGTAAGTGACTTTTCAAGGTTGGTTAAAACTGTTTTATCGAAGTTTAAATAGTCCATGCCGTTAAAATTTTATGCATTTATGCAAACGTTTGTAAATTTAATAATATTTTTCCCTAATTCCAAAAATTTTAATCACTTATAAGAAATTTAAATGTAAAATCGTTCCGCAAATGTATATTTTGCAAAAAATACGGCTGCAACCTTGTGTTAAGTTGCAGCCGATGTGTGTAGAGGCCTTATCAGCCTCTTTTAGATATTTCCCACTACCCTTTTATGATAGTTTGGGTTGGGAAGGCGAAGTTCCAGCCTTCTGCGTTGAATTTCTTGAGTATGGCAAGGTTCACCTTGGTTTGGGTGTCCATAATATTGGAATTGTGTTTGATATAATATATAAAGGTGATACCAAGTGAAAAATCGCCGTATGTGGAAAATGCCACCACCACATTGTTTTTAATTGCGCCAATTTGTTTTGGCAGTTCGTTTAGCCAATCGATAGCTTCTTGCATTGCCTCTGGCGTAGTATCGTAAGTAAGGCCAAGGTTAAGAGTTACCTTGCGAGACTCCTCTGCAGTAACGTTTTCTATTTCGCTATCTACAATTTTGTAATTTGGAATAGTCACAAGTCTACCCTCCAATGTGCGGATACGTGTGCTACGCATACCTATATCTTCTACAGTGCCATCAAACCCAGCCACTTTAATACGTTCGCCAAGGCGGAATGGTTTATCCACAAAAATGGTGAAACCACCAAACATATTTTTGATAGTATCTTGCGCTGCCAATGCAAAAGCAATACCACCAACGCCCAATGTAGTCAACATAGCAGCCACATCAATGCCGATAATAGTAAATGCGGTGATAATTGCCACAATCCAAATAACACCAGATGCAATTTTTTGAACAGCCTTAATGATATTAATGTCTAGTTTGCTATCTTCTTTTGCCTCGGCGTATGGCAGAAGAAAATCATTTAAAATGTTTCTTAAAAATCTATTTAGCACCCACGCCATATCTAGCACTACCAATACTTTAAACGCCATTATTACAATGTTATAGGCATTTTCTGGAAGCACCAATACGTGCACAGCTATGTACAAGCCAAGAAGTATTAGTCCACACACAAATGGCATTTGGAATACGTTTAGGAATAAATCATCAAGTTTTGTGGCAGATTTTTCGGTTCTTTTGCGCAGGAAATGTTTCTCAATCCAAATTAAAATCCTACCCACAAGTGCTGACGCAAGGATTATACTTGAAAAATATAACCAATTGTCCCAAGTATTGTTTTCTGATAAAAATGTAAAAAATTGTCTCATATTATTGTTATAATAATGTCGATTTGTAATAAAAAAAGTTTACAGTGGGCAAAATTACATATTTTTTGCCAATAAAAACGTAATTCCTTAATATAGTTGTCAATAAAAAAACATCCAAATTAATGCAAAGGTTTGCAAAAAAGTGTTATTTTTGTATTGCTATCGCACACAAATACAACTTAAAATCAATATATTATGAAAAAATCATTACTAACCCTATTTACGGCTTTTGTGCTTGGCGTATGTCCTACCCTAGCCGATGTCACCTTTAAGGTAAACGTACCCGCTGGAACAAAACAATGTTTTGTAGTGGGCGGACTTCCAGAACTAGCCAATTGGTCTGCTGGTTCACCAGTTGCTATGACCAAAGTAGATGGAAAAGACCAGTTTACTGTTACAATTAAAGGTATTACTGCCGACGATGTGAAAGCATCTGAAGGCTACAAATACCTTTGCGGTCCTAGTTGGGACTATGTAGAGAAAACAGCTTCAGGCGGTGAAGTGAGCAATCGTAAAACCATTGGCAATCCCGACACTGTAGGTAAATGGCTAAAAGTGTATGAGAGTGTAGGCATTGTAGAAAACTACACTATCAATGACAAAAGCTACCCTGTGCAAATTTTGCTTCCTACAGACTACGACAAAACAAAAAAATATGACGTTACCTATATGTTTGGCCGTCACATGCGTTATCGCGAGGCTGGTTCAGACTCAGAAATGGGCGACCGCATACTTTATTCAGGTTCTTGGAATGTAGCCTCTTCTATTGCTACAATGGAGTCGGCAGGTCAAAATCCAGGTATTATCGTAGTTATTTACGCTCAACTTCCTGAGTTCACCCCATGGGAAAATGAAGAATTTATGGGTACAGGCAAAGCTTACGCATTTGCAAAAAGTTTCTATGCACATTTCATACCTGCGTTTGAAGCAAAATATCCAGTAAACACAGAAAATCGTACCATTATGGGTGCTGATGTGGCAGGTCTTTTTGCATATTACACAGCAGTACTTTTCCCAGACACCTTTGCTTCTTGCGGTCTTTTCTCACCTTCTTTCTGGTACAACAGAGAAGATTTAAAAGAATTTATGTCAACCTATCAAGCTAGTGCAACAGACACAAAATTTGTGTTTACGTCGGCTAAAAACGACATGGATTTCACTCGTGAAGACAACGAAACATTCATCGGTTACCTAAAAAATGCTGGTTTTACAGATATTAAAGTACTTAACAGCACCACAGGTATGCACGACGACAAAACTTGGGGTACCCAATTCCCTACTGTGTTTAAATATTTAAAAGGTATTAGCACCGATGCTTCACTAGAAACACGTAGTGCAATGATAGAAACTCGTGCTGCAGATGCTACATCCAACACATGGACATTTATGAAAGGCATTGGCACTACTTCACTAAGCTGTACTACAAACAAAACCACAAAAGGAGCATACTATAAAGATGGTAAAACTGCTACAGATGCACAAATTATCATTGTAGAAATTCCAGTTGCAGAAACCTCTGGAAAATACTATTGGAACTTAAATGATGGTAGCAATTGCTCAGGAAATCTATTAAACACATCTGCAACAGAAATTGGTTTTAGTTCTAAACGTACCACAACAGCTTGGCAACGTGTAGCTATTTTTGCTGATGGTTCTAGCACACAAGGTGCAGCATCTTCAGGACACTTTAGAGCAAACGGTACTATAATGAGTAGTGGTGCGAATAAATATGAGGTAACAGCAAACCTAAGTTTTACCGACTCTAAAACTATTTCTGTCAACTATGGTAGTGTAAACTCAGGTAGCGATATGGGTTCTGTAGCTACAAGTTCAGTATCAGACAATTGCTTGAAAGCAACTGTTACCTATTCTTATTTAACAAACAAACTTACAGTTACAGAAACTGCTTGGGGCGAAGTTGGTAGCACCGATATCGAACTAGACTATTTCAGAGGTGAACCAGCTGTAGTACGCGTGGGTAGCACAGTAAAAGTGAAGGTTAAAATAAACAACCTAAACGGCAATACCGTGGCATATCGCATGAACCACAACAACCAATCATCGTCTGCTATTACTATGACAAATGGTTCTAACGGCGAACAATATTACACCATTTCAAACGCTCAAAGCGGTATTTATGGTTTCTATATGGATGCCACATACAACGGCACCACCACTAAAGCATATCGTGCAGTATATGTGAAAGTATTAGATGGTACTACAATTGAGCCAAAAGTTGGTATCAATCCATATAAAGAAATAAACTGGGAGTCTATCAACCAATACAAATCAAACTTCCACACACATACACTTCAGTCTAACGACCCAACAAGCAACTTTACCACCACATACGTAGTGGATAAATATCACGTGCAGACTATAAGATTCTTTCTTTAACCGACCACGACTACAATACATATCCTTGGACTATGTTCCCACAATTCACTCCTGGATATGCAGCTCGCGATCCTCAAGCACTTGGTATGCTAGCAGTGCCAGGCAACGAATTAAGTAAAGACAACACAAATAGTTGGAACGAACGTACAGGTGGTCAATTCAATCACCACAACGACTTCTTCACTGGTCGTCAAGGTCAAGAATTTGCTACACTTGCTGAGTCTTACGCATATACATACGCTCTTGGCGGTATGCAAATCATCAACCACCCTGGTCAATATTGGGATTTAGGTACCACTTATTCAGAAACTGCTAAAAATGGTCCAGGCTGGCATGCTACCAACTTTAAGACATATCCTTCACTAGTAGGTCTTGAAGTGTACAACCAAGGCAACCGCCGTCCTAACGACCGTATCCTTTGGGACCAAATTTTAGACCGCACAATGCCTTCTAAAGCAGTGTTTGGTTATTCTGGCGATGACACTCACAACGACGAACAACTATTTAGAAACTACAACTTTATGCTAATGGAAGACCTTACCACAGAAGAACTTAAAGACGCTATGGTAAAAGGTGAAAGCTACTTCTGCTACGAACCAGCAGGAACAGGTCTTGGTAAAGCTCCACGTATCAGTACTATTGTGGTAGACGAAGATAATCAAACTATTACAATTACTGCAAATGGTCTTGTACACTGGATTTATTCAACAGATAAAACTTCAGATGCAGCATCTTCTCGCAGAAGTACTGTAGTAGGTCTTGGTAACACATTCAGTTACAAAGGCTTCCAAGGTACATACGTGCGTGCACTTATCACCAATACTTACGGTGAAACATGTACCCAACCTATCAGTTTTGTAGACAAAAACGCACCTGTAGGTATCGAAGAAACCGAAGGGGCAACATTATCATTAGTTGTATTCCCTAACCCAACTACGAATGATATTTCAGTATTCATGAACGAAAGTGAAAATGAAAGTATTATCAATGTATATGACTTAGGAGGTAAACAAGTAGTTTCTAAAGCAGTAGAAGGCGCTGTAACTAAAATCTCAGCATCAGGCTTGCCTAATGGCATGTATGTGGTGAAGGTAGGAGAAAGAACTGCGAAGTTTATAAAGAAGTAAACTTCAGTTAGGAATTCGAAGAATCGCCGTTAGGCAATTAGGAGTTAGGAGTTTTCTCTTAACTCCTTTCTTTTTGCTCAATTTTTAATAATTTTTTCCAAAGATACAGATTTTCGACTTTCCTTTCTCATAGTCCCCATAAACTACTCCACCTATTATTATTTGTGGAGTGCCTGTACCGAGCACATCTGCAATAATTGGTTTTTCACTTTTAGTAGAAGATTTCAGACCAATAGAAGCAAGATTGTAAGCTACTCTATGGCCATTTTTAATGGTATCATTGCCAGTTTTATAACTTTTACCACTACCATTTATTATTCGAAGAAGAGTTTCATCTCTGTAAACAATTTCCTTTTTTCCATCAGCATTAAAATCATGCAGTGTAATGCCGGTTTGTGCTGACACATCACTATGTCTTATTGTCCAATACTCGTATAAAACAACTTTTGTAGGATGCATTTTATATGCAGAAAGGTATGTTTTGTCTTTTAATCCAACTATTTCATCGCACCCATCGCCATCGATATCTCCCACTGCAGGGAAAGACGACATTGGCAGTGCAGAGTTCAGAATTATCGCCTCATTAGTCTTTACACTAAAAATTGAAAGTCTTTTTTGAATGTCGCGCACCACCACTTCATTTATGCCATCGCCATCAAGGTCTGCCACAAGCGCAGAACCATCTTTTTGCACGTCACCAAGTGTCTTATAAAGAGTTACACCGTTTGGCGCTGCTTTAGGATTTACAGTAAAGAGTTGGTTACCGCAAAGAAGATATTTCTCATTATTGTAGTTATCATTGCTGTTATGGTTTTCCTCGGAGTAAACAGTGCTATAAGTAAAATTTGCACCATCGTGTTGTAAATGACGTCCTTGGTTTGCATCGCCACCACCAAAACCGATAAATGTAAGAGAATACGCATCAAACACCTCTGTGCCTACAAATACTTCTGGTCTGCCATCATTATTGAAATCTGCAATATGAGGTATACCGTAAAGGTTGTTTTGAAGAGCTACAGAACGCACCTCTTCTATATTATCAATTGAATTATACCTATAAAGATAAAGGTTTTTAGCATCTGCAGTGCCTGCCACTATGTAGATATGCCCCTGAAGTTTGCCTGCACCATCGCGCACAGTAGTCATAGCAATTGGACAAGCAGAATATCCAAAACTCGCACCCGGAGTACCATATTTAGCCCCAAAACCTAGCACCTTTTGTTTGCCAACTGCACCACCTTTTACAATTACAATCCTTCCTTCATTATCTCTATAATCGCTCTGCACTGTTGCCATCTCTGGCAGTCCATCATCATCTAAATCACATACCAACACAGTATTCACCCCATTAAATTCACCCACGGAAAAACTCCTAAGCAATCTTATATCAAATGGTCCCTGAGCACTCATCTCACTCCAAACCATAAAAAAGACTATAATATGTAGAACAATTTTTCGCATCTGTTTACAAATATAATAAAAAAGCAATTCTTCGTTAAAAGAATTGCTTTTATTTTTATTGAGTGATTATAAAATACCCTTTAAATTATTCAATACGAGTGATATCGTAAGGTGTTTCCTGGTAGACGAAATAATTCAGCCAATTGGTGAACAATAAATTAGCGTGGCTACGCCAACGAACTATTGGGCCTTGGGCTGGATCGTTGTTGCGATAGTAATTGTTTGGAACGTGAATATCTAAACCTTTGTTTACATCACGTTTGTATTCGTCGTCTAAAGTATTTGGAGCATATTCAGAGTGACCAGTAATAAAGAATTCCCTACCATTACGTGCCATTACCATATATACACCTGCATCCTCAGATTCAGAAATAATTTTAAGTTCAGGAACCTTCTCAATATCCTCTCTGCGCACTTCTGTGTGGCGGCTATGTGGCACAAAGAACTCGTCGTCGAAACCACGGAAAATAGCATTCGTCTTATCAGAAACTGTATGCTTAAATACACCAAACATTTTAGCGTCTAGCTCATATTTAGGCACGTTATAGAAATGATAAAGACCAGCTTGTGCTGCCCAACAAATATAAAGTGTAGAAGTAACATTGTGACGAGCCCAATCAAAAATGCTAGTAATCTCGTTCCAATAAGTAACGTCCTCAAACTCAAATTTTTCTACAGGTGCACCTGTAATAATCATACCGTCGTATTTAGTATCTTTGATACTGTCAAAATCCTTATAAAACATCTGAAGATGCTCTATAGGAGTGTTTTTTGATGTATGACTTTTAAGTTTAATAAAGTCGAGTTCTATCTGAAGAGGCGTATTTGAAAGCAGACGAATAAGGTCTGTTTCAGTGGTTATCTTAATAGGCATTAAATTAACCACAGCTATCTTCAGTGGACGAATATCTTGGCTAGATGCTCGTTCATTATCTATTACGAAGATGCTTTCTTTTTTCAAAAGCTCTATCGCAGGTAATTTTTTTGGTAGGTTTAACGGCATATTATTGGTTTAACGCTTGTTCAATATCAGCTATAATGTCTTCTGCATCTTCAATACCCACAGAGAAGCGGATTAAGTCTGGTTGTATGCCTGCAGCCAACAATTGTTCGTCAGAAAGCTGACGGTGAGTATGACTAGCTGGGTGAAGCACACAGGTGCGAGCATCTGCCACGTGAGTCACGATGCAAGCAAGTTTAAGACTATCCATAAAACGAATAGATACGTCTCTACCACCTTTAAGACCAAAGGTAACCACACCACAAGACATGCCGTTAGTAAATTGTTTTTGAGCTAGTTCATAATATTTGCTAGACTTCAATCCACTATAATTAACCCAAGCCACTTTTGGGTGTTTTTCTAGATACTCAGCCACCTTAAGCGCGTTTTCGCAGTGGCGAGGCATACGTAGGTGTAGAGTTTCTAGACCTAAGTTAAGTAGGAACGCATTTTCTGGTGATTGAATAGAACCAAGGTCACGCATTAGTTGCGCTGTAGCCTTAGTAATATAAGCTCCTTTACCAAATGCTTTGCTATATGCAAGACCGTGATATGATGGGTCTGGCTCGGTTAAACCAGGGAATTTATCAGCGTGAGCTTCCCAGTCGAAGTTACCACTATCCACAATGCAACCACCCACTGCAGTAGCATGACCATCCATGTATTTAGTTGTTGAGTGAATAACAATATCAGCACCAAATTCAATTGGACGACAGTTGATTGGAGTTGGGAAAGTGTTGTCAACGATTAAAGGCACACCGTTTTTGTGCGCAACACGAGCAAATTTCTCAATATCAAGCACGCTAAGCACTGGGTTTGCAATAGTTTCACCGAAAAGTGCTTTAGTATTTGGGCGGAAAGCCGCTTGTAGTTCTTCTTCAGAAGCATCAGCATCCACAAATGTACATTCAATACCAAGTTTTTTCATGGTCACAGAGAATAAGTTGAATGTGCCACCATAAATAGAAGCTGCACTCACAAAGTGGTCGCCAGCCTCACAAATATTGAATATAGAATAGAATGAAGCTGCTTGACCAGAAGATGTAAGCATTGCTGCCACACCACCCTCAAGTTCTGCAATTTTGCTTGCTACAGCATCATTTGTTGGGTTTTGAAGACGTGTATAGAAATATCCACTAGCTTTAAGGTCGAAAAGGTCAGCCATTTGTTCGCTAGTTTCGTACTTGAATGTAGTACTTTGATATATTGGTAATACTCGTGGTTCTCCCTTCTTAGGTTCCCAACCACCTTGTACACAAATTGTATTCAGTTTTCTTGCCATAATTATAATGTTTAGATATTTATTCAAAAATTAATTTACAAAGATAGTAATAAATTAGGAATTTTGTGCAAACCGAGTGCAAATAAGTTTACTTAATTTGCCGAGGCGCCGCCACGTATTGATGACCAACGGGACGTATTGATGAACGTCAGTGAATAATAAAAATCACGAGCGAAGCGAGTAACTAAGAATTTTCTTTTTTCAACGAGAAATCAAACCTCAAACCACCATTTGGACGATTGCTCACAGAAATTGTGCCACCATGAAATTGCACAGCATGTTTCACAATAGAAAGCCCTAGACCAGTACCACCTTTCAGGCGCGAACGTCCTTTATCCACTCTATAAAATCTCTCAAACAAGCGATGCAATTGTTTTTCTTCCACCCCACAACCATCGTCTTCAAAACGTATCTTGCATTCTTTTTCATTGTTGACTATCAACGAGATATAAATGTTTTTCCCTTCAGAATAAGAAATAGCATTTTCCGTTAGATTACGAAATATAGAGTTTATAAGCGACAAATTGCCTTTTATTTTCACTTGCTCATTGAAATCTGTATGCAAATCCATGCGTTCATTTTCTGGCATTATATCAAGTTCGTCTGCAATTTCCTCCAAAATATCATTTATTATCAACTCCTCTTTCACAATAAGCGCACTACCATCTTCCATACGAGTGATTAAAGAAATATCTTCAAGCAATCTTCGTAAACGCTCATTGTTTATATAGCACAACTCCAACAACTCCTGACGTTTTTCATCACTTAAACTCATACCAGAGAGCAAAGTCTCTAAACAAACTTGAATAGACGCCACTGGAGTTTTTAGTTCGTGATTCAAATTATTGGTAAGCTGACGTTTCAAACGCATTTCAGAAAATTGGTTGAGTTCTTCTATTGTTTTACCAATACGCCTAGTTACAAAAAATGCTATTATACTTACTATCAAGCTTATAGATAAAATTACAAAGTAAAACGAACCATCAGTTTTCAATAAATCAATTAATGTAGAAGTATAAGGTATTGCAGAACGAACAACAAATTTATCCGCTTTCGTTGCCGAATAAAAATACCTGTTTCCATCACTAAACGAACGCCTACTTATGTTATAACCCTGTCCTTTTTTAAGTGCTGTGATAAATTCGGGCCTATTACTATGATTGTCTAAAGAATCTATAGAAATAGTATTGTCGAAGTGCACAACGCCCGAAAAATCTATAATAGACACACGAATATTTTCAAATGGAATATTATGAGTTACAATATATTCTTTATCAAAACCGCCACCATCAACCACTTCAATTATGTGCTGATTGTACATTTGAAGTTGGGCATTTATAAAATCAGATTTATACCGCCTCTCACGTAAAAATTGAAAACCTATGAAAGATAAAATTACCGTCCATAGAAACACAAGAAGCAGAAAAAACAATCTTTTATGATAAGAATATTTAATCACGGAATCCATAACCAAAACCTGAACGTGTTATTATATAAGAACCATATTTACCTATTTTTGAGCGCAATCTAGTAATATTTACATCTATAGTACGTCCTAAAACCACCACTTCATCGCTCCAAACATTACTTAAAATCTGTTCTCTAGAGAAAATCTTGCCTCTGTTGGCAATGAGGTATGCCAACAATTCAAATTCTTTTCTCACCAGTTTCACTTCTACCCCATCTACTTCGCAACGCTTATATTCCAAATCAAGATAGAGTCCTTCTACCTTCAATATATTCGACTTTTCTTGTGTATTTTGAACTTTATTTACAGAAGTTCTTCTCAACACAGTTTTTACACGAGCAATCACGTTGCGCACTGTATAAGGCTTCATAATATAATCATCAGCACCAAGATTTAAACCCATTATCATGTCGTCTTCCGTATCACGAGCAGTGCAAAAAATAATAGGAATATTGCAAGTATCAACATCAGACTTTAGCATTTTTGCCATCTTAATACCGCTAATTTCACCCATCATAATATCAAGTAAAATAAGCGAATAAGATTTTAAATCTAGCATAAGAGCCTCTTCTGCACTAAAAGCAATATCCACATTGTAACCCTCGTTTTCCAGATTGAGTTTTAAAACTGTACACAAGGTTACTTCATCATCTACTATTAAAATACGTGGTACCATAATTTCTTATATTATAACATTACAAATGTACATATTTAATATATACAAAACACCTCTCGACAAAAGATTTAATAAAAATTTAATAAGTTGATATAAATTTTGTTTAACCAAAGCTTAACTGTTTTGAAACTTTTATGAAACAATAACTTAGTTTATTTGCATTGTCAAAATTTTTAAACAATAACAGACTATGAAAATTAAATTTATTTTAGCAAGTTTAGTTGCTTGCATCGGTATCACAGCTCAAGCTCAAGATACCAAAAAAGAAGAAGTTGGCGAACAGGTTGTAAAAACTGAGATTGCAAAATCAGAAACAGAGGTTGCAAAAACAGAAGAAGCAAAACAACCAAAAGGGAAAGCGATTGTACAAATCTTTGCAAACTTCAATGCTCAATTTGAGGGAGACAAAATCAACTGCGGATTTGAGTTGGACAGAAGTTACATTGGTTATGAGTACAACTTTGGCAAAGGATTATCTGTAAAAGGAGTATTAGACATTGGCAAATCTTCAGACGTAACAGACTATCATCGCATTGTTTACATTAAAAATGCTATGCTTTCTTGGAAAAAAGGCGGTCTTACACTTAACGGTGGTCTTATTTCTACTACACAATTCAATTTTCAAGAAAAATTTTGGGGTTATCGTTATGTCATGAAGTCATTTCAAGACGAATACAAATTTGGTAGCAGTGCCGATTTAGGTATTTCGGCTTCATACAAATTTGCCGATTGGATTTCTGCAGATGCTATAATAGTAAACGGTGAAGGTTACAAAAAAATCCAAAAAGGCACAGGATTCAACTATGGTTTAGGCGTAACGCTTACTCCTGTTAAAGGCTTACAAATGCGACTTTATGGCGGACTTAACCAAAGCGGTGAAGACGGCAAAGAAGACATCGTAAATATGGCAGGATTTATAGGCTATAAAAACGACAAATTTACCATTGGAGCAGAATACAACCACATGTTAAACTCATCAAACAAAAAAGGCAACGACCAATTTGGATATTCTGTTTTCGCCTCTGTAAACTTGCCTAAACAAATTTCATTGTACGCAAGATGGGACGATTTATACTCAAAAGACAACTGGAATATATCAAAAGACAAACAAGCAGCAATCCTTGGAGCAGAATTTAAACTAGGAAAATATGTGAAACTTGCTCCAAACTTTAGAATGGATATTCCTAAAGCAGAGGGAGAAAATATAGGCTATGCTGCATACGTAAATTGTTACTTTGGTTTTTAATTAAATAAAATTTAAAGGTTATGAAAAAGTTTTTTTTATCAATTATTTCACTATCACTAGCCATGGGTATGGTTTCATGTGGTGGAAATTCAAATGACGAAAGCCGTGACGCTCAAGAACTTGCAGGTGCAGGTGCAACATTCCCACTGCCTTTCTACAATGTGGTATTTGAGGAGTTTTCTGCAGTAAACGGTGATGTGGTAGCATACGGTGGCATTGGTTCTGGAGGTGGCGTGCGCAATTTGCGCGATAAAATTGTAGATTTTGCTGCAAGCGATGCTTATCTTTCAGAAAAAGAAATGCAAGAAATAGACCCTGTGGTGCACATTCCTACCTGTATGGGTGCAGTGGTAGTTGCATACAATCTTGATGGCGTTTCAGATTTAAAACTTTCTGGCGAAACAGTAGCAGATATTTTTGCAGGCGAAATAAAGATGTGGAACGACGCACGCATAGCAGCGCTAAATCCTGGTGTAAGTCTTCCAGATGCAGAAATTATTCCAGTATTTCGTTCAGATGGTTCTGGTACAACCTTTGTGTTTACCGATTATTTAAGTAAGGTAAGTGCAAATTGGGCAAGTAAATATGGAGCAGGCAAAGCTGTAAACTTTCCTACAGGTCAAGCAGCAAAAGGCAATCCTGGAGTGGCAGGCGTTATCTCTCAAACAAAAAATTCAATAGGATATGTAGGTTCTGAATATGCATTTGCACAACAAATTTCATACGCAAAAATACAAAACGCTCAAGGTGAATTTATCGAGCCTACAGCATCTAGTATTTCTGCGGCAGCATCAGGTAATATTCCTGCAGACACGCGTACTTCAATCACAAATTCAGATGCAAAAGGTGCTTACCCTATTTCTACCTTTACATGGTTAATAGTTTATAAAGAACAAAATTACTCAAATCGTAGCAAGGATCAAGCCATGGCAACTCTGGATTTGTTGAAATATATACTTTCAGACCAGGCGCAAGCCATCACCAGTGAAGTAAACTATGCTCCACTCCCTGAAAAAGCGAAAGAATTTAGTTTAACAAACATCAAATCAATCACTTACGACAATATCTCTATATTAGGAGACAAGTAAAATATGAACGATAAATTGTATCAAATAATATTGTTCGTTACTGCATTGATTATGCCAATAGTGTGCGGGGGCATTGTATTTGCCCTCGTCACTGACGCATACGATGCATTCGAGCATTTTGGTTTCTTAAACTTTCTTACTTCATCAGATTGGAGTTACACAGAAGGTAATGAACAATACGGAGCGCTACCTTTTATCACAGGTACTTTAATGACCACATTACTAGCTCTTATATTTTGTATTCCATTTTCTCTACCTGTGGCATTGTTTGTGGGAGAATATTTTAAAGGCACAAAAATAGCTTCTGTATTGAGCACTATCACCGATTTATTGGCAGGTATTCCATCTATTATCTATGGTTTGTGGGGATTTTATACCCTACGTCCTATCATAATGGCATTGAAAATATCACCACAAGGTTCTAGCGTACTCACAGCATCTATCGTTTTAGCCATTATGATTATTCCATACGCTTCTTCATTGAGTTCGGAATTTATAAAAATGGTGCCAAACGACCTTAAAGAAGGAGCATATAGTTTAGGTGCAACACGTGTCGAAGTAATCAGAAAAATTGTTTTCCCAGTAGCAGGTTCGGGTATTTTTTCTTCTTACGTTTTAGCTATAGGACGCGCACTAGGAGAAACAATGACAGTAACCATGCTCATTGGTAATACAAACAATATTCCAAGTTCCATTACCTCTACGGGAAATTCTATGGCATCTATCATTGCCAATCAGTTTGGAGAGGCAGATGGTTTACGACTTTCATCTTTGATAGCAATAGGACTTATATTGTTTTTGATTACAGCAGGTATAAATATGGTAGGTAAAATAATGATTAAACGTGCCAGAATATCTTGATTATGAATAAATTGAAAACAAAAAATCGTTTAGTTAAAGATAAATTGATGCTTTGGGGTGTCTGTATCTTGGCAGCACTCACCGCAGTGCCGTTAATTGCCATTATAGGAGAAGTACTACTACGTGGTTATGACCAATTTTCTTGGTCATTCTTTACAGAACCTACTCCTACTGCATACAAAGCAATGAAAGCCATAAAAGCGGGCGAACCTATACCTGGAGGCATTGCCAATGGTATTGTAGGCAGTATGATAATGCTAGGTATGGCTGTGGTGGTTGCAGTACCATTAGGCATACTTTGTGGAGCATTTTTAGCCGAAAACAGTAAAACTCGTTTTGCAAAGTTTGTGAGTTATCTTACCGACCTGCTTCAAGGTACACCTTCTGTTATAATAGGTATTATCACTTATATTTGGGTAGTTGTTCCAATGAAAGGGTATTCAGCCATAGCAGGTAGCGTGGCACTTTGCATTATGATGCTTCCGCTTATTATTCGTTCTACCGAAGAAACCTTGAAAATACTACCAGCATCGCTCAAAGAAGCAGGTTTGGCACTTGGAGGCAATCGTGCACGCGTAATGCTTAAAATACAACTTCCAGCTGCCTTCGGAGGCATTTTCATAGGTGTATTACTTGCTATTTCTAGAGTAATTGGCGAAACTGCACCTTTAATGTTTACTGCACTTGGTTGCTCACTAGTGCGTTTTTCTATAGACAAACCAATATCTGCAGTACCTCTTCTTATTTGGGAATTTTTCAACGACCCTATTCTACAAGAACTTATTTGGGGCGCTTCATTATTCCTATTATTATTTGTACTTACATTAAATGTTTTATCTAAATACCTTGTAAAGAAATGGAATCAGTAACACCTATATTAGAGTTAAAAAAGACTTGTGTTTCATATACTCCACAAACCATGGCAGTGAAATATGTGTCTGCCGCAATTGAGAAAAACACCATTACCGCTATTATGGGACCATCTGGTTGTGGGAAATCTACATTGCTTCGTTCTGTAAACCTGATGCACAACTTGTATCAAAACATTCGTGTAGATGGCGAAATATTGCTAAACGGAGAAAATATTCTATCTATGGAGCCTATTGATGTGCGTCGCAAAGTAGGTATGGTATTTCAACGTCCTACACCATTCCCTACCATGAGTATTTACGACAATGTACTATCTGGCTTTGCACTGAACGGCATAAAACTTTCAAAAGCAGAAAAAGATGCCACTGTAGAACGTTGTTTAAAAAGCGTTGCCCTATGGGACGAAGTAAAAGACGTACTTAATAAAAAAGGTACTTTCCTTTCTGGTGGTCAACAACAACGCCTTTGCATTGCTCGTGCCCTTGCCATGAAGCCAGACGTACTTCTTATGGACGAACCTACTTCTGCTTTAGACCCAATTGCTACCAAACACATAGAAGAATTGATATTAGAACTGAAAAAAGAAGTTACTATACTCATTGTAACACACAATATGGGGCAAGCCAAACGTGTGTCTTCAAAATCTATGTTTATGTATTTGGGCGAACTTGTTGAGTACGACGACACCGAAACCATGTTTACCAACCCAAAAGATGAACGCACAAAAGCGTACCTTACAGGAAAAATGGGGTAATATTTTTTTGCGGTTTCGCAAAAAAAATATTACCTTTGCACCGCTTTTAAAATATCGTGTGATGGGAATCGGATCGCCAACACCTAAAAGCACTAATAATTGGTCCGAATTTGAGTAACACAAATTTATTTAAACAATGAAAACATTTGAATTAGAAGGCGCTCTAAGAGCAGACCTAGGGAAAAAAGCTGCTAAAGCTTTACGTTCTTCAGAAGCTATCCCATGCGTACTTTACGGTGGAAAAGAAAACGTTAACTTTACTGTAACTCAATCTGCAGTTCGTAAACTTATCTATTCTCCAAACATCTATGCTGTAAAACTTACTATCGATGGTAAAGTTTACAACGCAGTTCTTAAAGACGCTCAATATCACCCAGTAAACGACAAAATTCTTCACCTAGACTTCCTAGAGGTAAACGAAGAAAAACCAATCGTATTCAGCGTTCCAGTTAAAACAGAAGGTCTTGCAGTTGGTGTACGTGCCGGTGGTAAACTTTCTCTAGTTCTTCGTAAACTAAAAGTTAAAGCTATCTACACTCAAATCCCAGAAATCTTAGTAGTAAACGTTGAAAACCTAGAACTAGGTAAAACTATTAAAGCTGGTGAACTTTCATACGAAGGCTTACAAATTATGAACAACAAGGATAACGTAGTTGTAGCTGTACAATTGACACGTGCTGCACGTGGTGCTCAAGCTGCTGCTAATAAAAAATAATCCAAAATGAAATACTTAATTGTCGGTTTGGGCAACATTGGTCCTGAGTACCACG
This sequence comes from Candidatus Enterocola sp., assembly GCA_045612225.1. Taxonomy (GTDB): domain Bacteria; phylum Bacteroidota; class Bacteroidia; order Bacteroidales; family Paludibacteraceae; genus Enterocola. The sequence continues at coordinate 19,942 of JAZKYP010000014.1, read as the reverse complement.
AAACCCGCCACAATATAGGATTTATGATATTAGACGCCTTCGCCAAGGCGTCTAATGTTTTTTTTACCGAAAAGCGTTACGGGACTGTGGCTAAATGCAGGGTAAAAAATGCTGAACTTATATTGCTCAAACCAAATACATTTATGAACTTAAGTGGCAATGCCGTGAGATATTGGCTTGCCGAAGAAAAAATACCAGTAGAAAACCTACTTGTACTAGTCGATGACCTTGCCCTACCCTTTGGATCATTGCGCTTAAAACCTAAAGGTAGCAGCGCAGGACACAATGGTCTTACAAATATTCAAAACCTTATTGGCACAGAAAAATACTCTCGCCTAAGATTTGGTATTGGCAACGATTTTCCAAAAGGCAAACAAGTAGATTATGTGCTTGGCAAATTTTCTGACGAACAAATGTCTGCCATGTCAGAAAAACTAGAAACTTGTGGTGAGATAATCAAAAGTTTCTGTCTTGCAGGAGTAGAACGTACAATGAACCAATTTAACTCAAAATGATTTCAATAAAAAAATATCCCATAGTAAGTGTTTTGTGCAATTTTGGACTAATAATGTTAGCCTTTACATTGTGCAGATTTGCTTTTTTATTTGCTAATTATAGTTATTTCTCTGATTTAAATTTCAGTGAACTATTAAAAATTTTCTGTGGTGGATTGAAATTTGATGTTTCATCCTTGATATATTTCAATGCCATTTACATTCTTTTGGCATTGTTACCATTGAAAATAAGAGAAAGTAAGACTTACAATAAGATCCTTAAATGGGCATATTTTTTACCAAACTCGATTGCTCTATTTTTAAACTGTGCCGACATAACATACTATCCGTTCTCACTACGTAGAACCACATGTATGATTTTTACTGAATTTGGAGGCGACAACAACATTGCAAAAATATTTGCTACAGCAATGATTGACTATTGGTATATCACATTGTTTTATATACTTGTGATATTTGCATTAAAAAAATTATATTCCCCTATTAAAAATGCGAATATACCAAATAATAAAATAATGTATTATACTTCGCATATTATAATACTCTGTGTATCAGTATATTTTTGTGTAATTGCTATTAGAGGTGGTTTTGGTGTTACAATACGCCCTATTAAAATTGGAAATGCCACACAATATTGTAAAAAACCATCACAAGCTGTACTTGTTTTAAACACTCCATTCACACTTATTCACTCTCTTAACAAACAACCGTATCCAGAAATAAAATATTTTAGCGAGGAAGAAGTGAAGGAGATTTTTAGTCCTATTAGAAAATCTATAACTCCTAACTGCCTAACGGCGACTTCTGGCTACAACAACGTCTGCGTTATCATCCTTGAGGGTTTTGCAACTGAATATATCGGAGGTCAAGGATATACCCCATTCCTGGATTCATTAATGGCAAAAAGTTTAACCTTTAAACAATGCTTTGCAAACGGCAAACAATCAATTGATGCTATGCCATCTATTTTGTCATCTATACCAAAGATGATAGAGCCATTTACAACCACTGCCTACGCAAGTAATGATATAAATTCAATTGCTACATACCTTAAACCATACGGTTATAGAAGTGCATTTTTACATGGCGCACCTAACGGTTCTATAGGCATACAAGCATTTATCAACAATGCAGGTTTCGACGAATATTATGGTTTAGATGAATATCCAAACAAAGAAGATTTCGATGGTACATGGGCAATTTGGGACGAGGAATATTTGCAATATGCAGCAAATTGTATTGATACCATACCACAACCTTTTGTGAGTACTATTTTTACAGCAACTTCACACCACCCTTATGCTTTACCAGAAAAGCATAAAAATAAATTTAAAACCGGGCCACACCCAATGTATGAATGTATAGGTTATTCAGATTATTCTTTAAAAAGATTTTTTGATACTATCAAAACAAAAGAATGGTATAAAAATACTCTTTTTGTAATCACTGCAGACCATACATCAATCATTACAAAGCCTGAATATATAAACTCAAGAGGGCTTTATGAAATTCCGATTATGTTTTATCATCCGTCAGACAGCACTCTCACTGGTGTAAGCAACGTGATGATGCAACAAATAGATATTCTGCCATCTGTTTTGAGCTATCTTGGCATTAAGGACGATTATTTTGCCTTTGGTAAAGATATTTTCAATACTACAGATGCCGAAAACTATGTAATAAACTACTGTCCAGACGGTTATCAGATATATAAAGATAGCTTGCTTCTTCAGTTCGATGGTCAAAAAGTTATTTCTGTGTTTGACATGAAAAACGACAGAATGCTTGCAAACAACAAAATTGGAGAATTTGCAGCGCAAGATTCTATGGAAATAAAGTTGAAAGCATTTATTCAACAATACATGAATCGCATGCGCAAAAATAAAATTTGTATAGAAAATGAAACTAATTAGAATAGATAAATGGCTTTGGACTATGAGGCTTTATAAGACTCGTAGCATTGCTACAGACGCTTGCAAAGCTGGTCGTATATTGGTAAACAATATGCCTGTAAAACCATCGTTTTGCGTGTCGGAAGGCATGACAGTACAAATAAAGAAGTCGCCTATCATCTACACCTACCGCATTATTCAAATCACTGAAAACCGAGTAGGCGCAAAACTAGTTTCAGACTACATGATGAATATCACCCCTGCCGACCAATACAAACTACTCGAACTCACTCGCATGGCAGCCAACGGCGAGCGCGACCGTGGCACCGGCCGCCCAACCAAAAAAGAAAGAAGAGATATAGATGACTTTTTGGAGGACTTTTTGGAGGACTTTTTGGAGGAGGATGAGGATTAAAAAAAGGTTATGTTACAAAAAAGCGTTGAGAAAATTCTCAACGCTTTTTCAACTTTCTTTTCAATTGTACTATTTTATCTGTCAATTTTGGACCAATAATCTTACTTGTTATAAAACCTTTTATTTTTTGCCCAGTTGTACGTTCTACCCAAGAACCTGCAAAGTGATGAATACAACAAGTATTATGAGTTAATTTAAGTACACGTGTACTAGTTAATGGGCAGAAATAATCAACAGGGAACACATGCATATCATCTTTATAAACTCCATATTGACCTGTTATTTCAAATCCATTTTTTACCATAATATCTGAAATGGTAACAGTATTAGTAGTCATATCTAAAGAACCATCTTCATTAACAAAATGTTTTCCATCATAATATGCCAATTGTTCTGTAACCCAAATGCCTTTTGGGGCACTCGCCATAAGTCCTGTAACTGGAGCCGTGCTAGAGCTTGCCTCGTAACCAGTAAATGCAGGTAACTTTAGAAATTCATCTAGTGGTTTTAATATTTCTACATCAGTGTCCATATAAACGCCACCATAGTTGTACAAAGCCCACAAACGGATATAATCAGTAACAAAAGCAAACTTTCTATTTTCGTATGCTTCTTTTACGTATGGAACACTATTAATATCAAAAGAATCTTCGTTCCAAAGTTTATATTCATACTCTGGAAGGTATTTCTTCCATGATGCAATGCACTTTTCGGCTAATTCAGGCATTTTGCCTCTACCAAACCAACAATAATGTATAATTTTAGGTATCATAATTTTTTATTTATTTCTTCATTACTTCTATAATTCTTCCGCAGGCAAGGCCATCGCCATATGGGTTGATGGCTTCGCTCATTTTGGTGTAAAGTGTTTTATCTTCTAATAGATTAGAAACACCTTGTTCAATCTTGTCTCGATTCGTACCTACTAGTAATACAGTACCTGCTTCTACGGCTTCTGGACGTTCTGTAGTGTCACGCATTACTAAGACTGGTTTGCCCAATCCTGGAGCTTCTTCTTGTACGCCACCACTATCGGTTAAAATCAAATATGATTTCTCCATTAGGTACACAAATTGCAAGTATTGAAGTGGTTCAATTAAGAAAATATTGCTTGCGTTGTCACCCAAAATTTCCATTACAGGCTTGCGTACGTTTGGATTTAAGTGCATTGGATAGACAAAATCTACATCTGGATATTGTTCTGATAATGTTTTGATTGCGTGACAAATATTTAGGAAACCTTCGCCAAAGTTTTCTCTACGGTGACCTGTAATAAGAACAAGACGTTTGCCATCAGCAAGTCTATTGGTATCGTAACCCATAGATAACAACTCTGCTTGAAGCGCAGAACTTAATTCTGTTTCTGATTCTATCTTTTTCACCACCCATTGAAGCGCATCAATCACAGTATTACCTGTTACAGTAATGGTGTTTTCTGCCACATTTTCTTTTAATAAATTTTGTTTTGAAAGTGGGGTTGGTGAGAAATTATAAGCTGCAATGCGACCAGTAATCAAACGGTTCATTTCTTCTGGCCATGGGCTGTAGATATTACCTGTTCTTAGACCTGCTTCTACGTGAGCAACAGGTATTTGTTGATAGAATGCAGCTAAAGCTGATGCAGTAGAGGTAGTAGTGTCACCATGCACAAATACCACATCAGGTTTTATTTCTTTAAGCACATCACGCATACCCAAAAGAATACGACTTGTTACATCGTATAAATCTTGATTAGGTTTCATAATGTTTAAATCGTAATCTGGAACAATTTGGAATAGTTCCAATACTTGGTCTAGCATTTCTCTGTGTTGACCTGTAACACATACTATTGTTTGAAAATCTTCTGGATTTTTCCTGAACTCATGCACAAGTGGTGCCATTTTTATCGCCTCTGGACGAGTACCAAAAACAAGTAATATCTTTTTCATGTATATTGATTATATCGGTTTTAAATATTAGTCTATTTATAAAAACATTATCTCACAAAGATATAAAAATTATTTAAACAGACACTTATTTAATACAATAAAAAACCGACCCTGCGGTTTCAAATTCGCAAGGTCGGTCAAAATTTAATATAGTCTCGTAAAATTAATTTTACAACTCGGCGCGCCAGAGTCCATGCAGATTACAGTATTCATACACCGCTATCGGATCATCCTTGCAGGTGCAAACTATCGCTTCAGACTTGTCGGTAAGGTTTACCATAATGCCGCCTTTTTCGCATTCCACGTAGATGAATGCTATGTGATGCTCAGGTGTCATTGGATGAGGCACACTACCCACTTCTACTTTTATTTTACAACTATCAAGCCTATACACCACAGGCATGTGTTTTAAAATATTCGCATTTTCTATATTAGGTATTAATTCTACCATTCTTGCTCCGCAGCACATTGTTGGTACTTTAGAGTCTACTACTTTCATAATCACATTACCACAGTGATTACATTTAAAAAATTTTACTGCCATAATGTCTAAAATTTAAAAATTAATTAATATTGTTAGTTTTATATTGCGATACTATCTCTTTTATATCGCCTCTCATTTTTATTTTTCCGTTTTCTAGAAGAAAACCTGTTTTACATAGCGAACTTACTGTTTCCATATTGTGACTTACAAAAAGTATTGTTACGCCGTGTTTATTTATTTCTTTGAGTTTATTCACAGCTTTACGCGGAAACTCGCTGTCGCCAATAGACAATACTTCATCTACAACAAGTATATCAGGATTCAAATGTGCAGCCACAGCAAAACCCAAACGCACCATCATACCTTGAGAATAACGTTTCACGGGAGTGTCGATATAAAGTTCACAACCAGAGAAATCTATAATTTCATCAAGCTTATGTTTTATCTCATTTTTAGTCATACCCAAAATAGCGCCATTCATAAAAATATTCTCACGACCAGTCAATTCGTAATGAAAACCTGTTCCTATTTCGAGCAACGAGCCTATTCTGCCGTTTGTATAGATAAAGCCAGTAGTTGGAGCCACAATTTTTGATAAAAGTTTGAGCAACGTGCTTTTACCTGCACCATTTTTGCCTACTATACCTACAATATCGCCTTCTTCTACTTTAAAATATATATCACGTAGTGCCCAATGAGTATTTATATCCGTATCTTCCGTATAAATATCTTGTCTTCCCAACACATTTACCATCCACCAATGGCAAATATCCTGACCAAGTGTTTTGGTTGAAACTACACCTAAATGATATTGTTTACTTATATTATTAAATTCTATTACGGTACACATAAATAATTTACAATTAGTTTAAATTACACCGTATCCATAAATATTCTTTCTTTTCGGTTAAACATTACCATACCAATAAGTAATATTAAAACCATAAAAAAGAAACTGTAAGAGAGCCAACCCCACCCTGCAAATTCTCCAACTCCAAAACAGCTATACCTAAAAATTCTAATAATGGGAGTTATAGGATTTAAACTAATAATAGTATTTAAACTTATGCCTAAAAACTCTCCATTCACCTCTGTGAGAGGATAAACTATTGGAGTGGCATACATCCATATCTGCACAATAAATGTAAAAAGCACTTGCATATCTCTGTATTTAATTGTTATTGTAGAAACAATAGTGCCTATTCCTAATGATATTCCTGCTAATATTAACACTAGCAATGGAGTTAATAAAATATACCAATTAGGATATAATTCTGTTCCCAAAAACGCATAGCACAGATATACAGTTACAAATAATAAAAGTTGAATACAAAAGCGGAATAAATTGCTAAGTACTGCAGAAATTGGACATATCAATCGAGGAAAATATACTTTGCTATAAAGACTTGCATTAGAGGCAAAGCTATTTGAGGTTTTAGTTAAACAATCTGCAAAATACTGCCACATACACACTCCAGATAGGTAAAACAGTGGTTGTGGTATACCCTCGGTAGGAATACCTGCAATGCCACCAAATACGAGCATATACATTGCAACAGTAATTGCAGGTTGTATCACATTCCACAATGGTCCTAAAATGGTTTGTTTATAAAGTATAACAATATCACGTTTCACAAACATCGAGATTAAATCGCGATAATGCCAGATTTCCTTTAAATTAAGTTCAAAGACTCTGCTTTTAGGTCTTATTACAGAAGCCGTTTTCATCTCAATCTATCTTTTAAATTACTATAAACAAACCTATTTCTTTATGGTAAAACAGGACGTATTGTTTGACCGAAATAACGAGTACTACTACTTAAATTATGACCATCTTCGTTGAATGCAAATTGTCTTGCTTTGGTAGAATCATTTATATCTAATGAAGATGTCCAATAATATCCAAAATAGCTTGCATCCTTCTCAACATCATAATAATAGCCAGCAGCAGGTATGAATATAGAATTGCCATTTTTCTTTGAAACAAACTCTAAACCATACACTCCATTGCTACTTGTCCAGGTAATAGAACAATTATTTATCAACTCATTAAACTCGTATTCAGTAGGGATTCTCCACCTGTCTTCACATATTACACGTGCAGCATCGTCTTCTGGCTCTAGTTGTGTTTTGTTATCTACATTACCCAGAAAACTATTAGTGCAATATTTAAGAATCATACCAGAAACACTAGCTGCCCATTGATAATTATTGAGTTGATAGTAATCTTTAGTTTCTACTTCTCCCCAAGCAAAATAATATCCATATTCCTCAGGAGTAGCAGCACCTACATTGCAAGTACCCCATCTCACAGAGAGTCCCATATCTACATATTCAAATGATTCTTCATCATTGGGCTCTATAGGATAATCACTTGGATCTGTAAAACTAATACTATCTACTTCTGATGCTACAAAAGAAGTAATTTCTCCATTTTTTTCATATACATGAAGTTGCAATTGAGCCTTTACTAAATGTGCTATACAAAGCACTACCACAACAAAAAGAGTAAATTTTTGCATACTTATTATTGTTTTATAAATTTCACAAAATAATCATTTATCCCTAGTATATAAGTTCCTTTTGGTAGAGGAGCCACATCTATTTCATTTCCATATTCTTTAGTAATATATTTTCCATTCATATCATAAATTATTAAATATGTGTCGTCGTTCACTCCATTCACATAAAGAGTGTTTTGGACTGGATTTGGATATAAATATACATTGTGTACCTCTGCTCCATTTATTTCCGTGGAGACCGAGGCGAATATTATTTTCTGGTATTCACCATCTTCGTTACCATTTTTCGAAATTATAGACATCGCACCTTTAGTATCATTTGCCGACACATCGATACGTTGCACTTGAGAGAGAAGATAAGTAGTAGAATTTCCATCGGCAGAAACACCAACCAAGCTACTAACTTCTTGAGCGTCGAGGCTGCTTGACAACATCCAAGCAATCACCCCAAAAACAGTTCTAACATTCATAATAACATTAGATTAAATTTTTTGAAAATCATTTAAATAATAAAATTTGTAAAAAGGTTTATAAAATAAAAAAATCAACTTCTCCCAGTGAGAAATTGATTTCGTAGCAAATATAATTTGAAAAAGAAATTTTGCAAACGTTTTTTCAAAAATTTTTCACTTCAAACGAAAAATAGTCCAGAAATACCTAGAAAAGGGGTCTTTTAAGTGTCAATTTACAACCAAATATTACAAAACCGTTACAAACTATTTTTTGGGAACGTTTTAAGGCTGTAAAATTGATAGTATTTCCTAATTATTAATCTTTAAATTTTTTCACATTTTCCCCTACTTAATATAAAACAAAGTTACAAAGTATAAAGAATGTTGCATAAAAAAACAATATTATTATTAAGTACATACATTTACATACATTTACATACATTTGTATTACTAACAATTTAAATTATAAGATTATGAAACGAATAAATTTTATTGCAATATTTGCGTGCTTATTTACTTCTTGTTCAACATTACAAAAAGTAAACAACGAAACTGTAGAATCATTTGATTTGAATAGATATTTAGGTACGTGGTACGAAATAGCACGCTTCGACCACATATTTGAGTGTGGTATGGATCACAACAAAGCTGTTTACACACAATGTAAAGACGGTATTGTGAATGTAAAAAACTCAGGAGTAAGAAATGGAGAGATAAAAGAAATAACTGGCATTGCAAAAACTACCAAAACACCAGCTCTACTACGAGTGTCTTTTTTCAAACCATTCTATGCAGATTATAGAGTAATGTATATAGATAAAGACTATCAATATGCACTTGTAGGCTGCGGAAATGAAAATTATCTATGGATATTATCCAGAACGCCACATCTAGATAATGAAGCCAAGAATATCTTACTCACGGAAGCAACACGTCGCGGATACGATACAAGCAAATTTATTTGGGTAAGACAATGAAAAAAGATTATAATCATTTTATGATGATTTTTACAACTCCATTACGGAATTTACAAAAAAAATAGTTACTTCTTTTGATAAGAAGTAACTATTTTTTAATTTGAATTAAACTGGGGCAAGAATTACTAACTAATTCGCCAACAAAGATATACATAATTCTTTGACAATCAAAATAATTTACAAAAAAAAATATTTTTCATGTAAAAAAAGTGATTAAACAGCATTTAAATGCCTTTTAGAGCGGATTTTGCAAGTAAAAAAAGTTACCTCTAAACCCCAAGAAGTAACTATTGCTGTATCTAGTAGAATATTTATGTCTAGGCAATTAAACCACATAGTATCGCAATTCCAAAACTTAAGAATGTACCAGCTAAAACATATTCTGTCTTTGCAGTATCTGTATCTTTAAAACGTAATATAGATTTTGCTGCTACAATAAAACCAATTGCTTCGTATTGGCCTAGCAATACAAATACAATGGTCAATATCCTTTCTAAATTCCCTATTAAAGCACCTGCATTCTTAATATTATTACATGATTCTGATTCTCCTACCTGATATTTCTCCAAAATTAATTTAATAAGAATATTAGAAGGTTTCATGCACAAAAGGATTGCACAAATTAAACGTAATGTAGATAAAGCCCCAAAATCATTTATCATTAGCATAGGTAGCTCACTTGCAGTATCGTAAATGATAGAAATCGTAATTAATATAACTATATGTATCAATTGGTCAACAACAAAACTCCACAATCCTTTTGGAGAATAAACTTTTATTGCATCTATAATAAAATGAGACATTGCAACTAACCCAGCATATAATAAAAAGTCACAACTAGGATTTACAATCCACGATAACCCACCTATTATTGTTGCATGAACATATAAAAACCAACTTTTTAACTTCTTAGATTCCTTTAATCTGCAGTATTTATCTGTCTGTAGATAAAAATCTCCTATAATATGCACTAAAAACAAACTCAAAAACAACTCACTATTCATAATCTTCAAATTTTATTTGTTCAAAATACTTCAATGCTTCCTCTATGCAATACCATTTTGCCGAAGAAGAATGAGAATTAACAGTTGATTGATAAATCTTCATTTTATCTGCAATTTCAGATTCCTTATATCCAAGTAATTTATAATAAATAACTTGACTCTGCTTAGGTGTAGCTTCGTTTAATATAGCATCAGCCAAAAGTGCAATTACTCGCAAACAACGTGACAACTCTGCATTAGAGGTTTCTATTATTAATGTCCCTTTATTTAGAGCACCTGACTTTGTAAGAGAACGACCAGAAAGATATATTGCTTCACCATCCATAATACCATGTTCCCTATCCACTATTCTCATTTCTCCAATACCTATAGCAATACGAGCTCCATAAGTACAAAACAGTCTATTTCCAATGCTTTTGTTTACAGCAAAAGACTTTATACTATTTTTTAGTATCAAAGCTATACGAAAAGCATCTGAAACATTAGGTATAAGGCACTCAATATAATCCCCTTTAATTAATCTTCCCCAAAAACCAGGATATAATTTCTCTAGTTCATTCAATTGTTCTTCAATATATTGCTTCAACTCTATAGTTTCAATTTCAGATAGAGTTGTAGAAGAAACAACATCAGCAGAAATGGTTGCGTACATATAATTAATATTTAATTTTCTGCAAAAATAAGAATAGTTTTTATTATACACAAAATTATCTATAAAAAAATAGATAATTTTAATTTATCTACCTTTAAATAGATAATTTATAAATATCGTCTTTCAAATAAATATATTATTCCTAATCTTCTTTATTTGCATAAATAATATACAAAAAAAATAGTTACCTCTCCAACCCAAGAAGTAACTATTGCTGTATTTCGTAGAACTAGATGGGCATAAAATCTTGATATATAACTGATTCGTGGGCAAAGGTATAGATAATTATTTGATAATCAAAATAAAATTCAAAGAAATGTATAAAACCCATTATTTTTTTATCTATATTGCATAAAAATGGAAACACTTATAGACGACATTATAGGTCAAAATTGGACAAAAAACACCTAACATATAAATTGTCTTACTTTGACCAATTTTTCTCAAAATTTTTACTTATAATTGCACCAAAAATCACAAGTATGGAAAAACAAACTATAAGTACAGAACAAAAGGCAGCGCTAAAAACAGTCTTTAAGTATATAGAAAAGGTTAATCCAAACACACCTTACCAACAGAAGATAAAAAGAGATATTCAGCACATCATAAATGTGTTAGAAGTAGAAGATTTAGAATCATGGATAACCTGCAATAAATTTATTTCAGCAAATTATGGTTACATCCTAACTCGTAATGGTTTCAGTCCCCTTACAGAAGAAACTATCCGCCAATATGGGGTACTTTGGAATTATAACAACCTAACCTCCATAGCAGAAACTCTGCAACAAGAACTTAATACTGAAAGTTTTAGGAGTTCGGTTACAGAAGGTGTAACTGAATATGCCGCAGAAAAAATTGTAGGATGGTTGCTTGGACGTTAATTAACTTAATAACAAACAAAACTTATATGAATCAAACATTTTTTGAAAGATTTATTGAAGAACTTAATGCTAATTTCTCAAAGAACTACAGTTCAATTGCTGAAGTAGTTGATAATGAGTACAGATGGCCAGAGATAGATTCTGTTCGAAGCGAGATTTGTAAATGTATTATTTGCGGATTTAATCAAGCTGCAATTACATTAACAAACCATCTAATGGAATCTGCTTTTAAAAAGGCCTTAATAATATATGAATCTAGAGAAAACAAAATAGAACAACATGATATTACCAATGCCTTTGATGATGCAACAAAGAAATATGCAAATAAAAATCTAGAGTTCACTATAAAGCAAGCATACAACAATGGCTTAATTACAAATAAAGAGAAAGAAATACTAGATAAATAAGAAAGCAATATCGTAATGCCTTTTCTCACGCAGATTCACAAAAGACTTTTGCTGGAATTTCTACCCCTGTAACAGTATTCACAACAAATGATCTTAATGAGAATGATGAATTGCAAGAAAAAATATTTACTGATAAACCTAATACGACTCTGTCTGCAGAGAACAATATTATATTTCAAGGAATTATACAAAGCATTAACGCACCCAGCAGGATTGCCACCCACTATGGCGTAGTCTGGGATGTCTTTAGTGAGTACTGACCGGCGCCGATGATAACACCTTTGCCGATGCGTTTACAACAAAATCTATCTATCTTTCTTTATGTTTATATTATTCATCATTAAAATCCAATATATCTTTGCGTAATTTATTTAATGTACGATGATATTCTTCTGAATACTCCAAACCAAATATGTCTCTTCTTATTTGTTCAATTATAATATTGGCAATAGGAGTCCGTTCATTCTGTTCTCCTTTACCTGTATTACAGATGATTTTTGACATCTCTATTATTTTTGATGATGTGTATTTTACTTTCAATTCAGCTAGTCTAAGAGCCTCACATTTATGATAATTATACCGTTCTCTTAAATAGAAAAAATCAATTTCTTTATCATAATCTTCATCTAACAATGTATCAAACTCAACTTCATAATCATCCAAATGTTTTAGAGAAACCTCATTAAAGTTTCTCGCGGTTTTAGGTCGTATCCAAATTTTTACTTTATTATCAAAGTCATATAATTCGGAGGTTGGACTTAATTTTTTACGTTGTGACAAATTTACATCCATCCTACGCATACCTTTGATATGAGGACCATTACATATTGGACATGAGGGGACAAGATTATATAAACTCAAAGCAACTAAAGGACAACTTCCTTTGTCAAGAACATGATCTAAGTCAAATTGAGTTCTTATTAGATTATGTTTTCTATTATTTAATATTATATCATATTTAAAGTAGTTAATGTAAACCATATCGCAATAATGACAAGTGTGAATATCAAAATCATTGTTCTTGAAGAACTCAATAATGGGTTTGCTTAAAGCTTTGAAAATTCCCCCTTTCTCTTTATTATAACTAAACAACTCTTTTAATTCTAAATATAACTTATTTTTTTTGTCAAGTTTTAATGTTATATAAGTTTCATATATTTCTGCGAGTTGTGTATAGGGTAATATCATCAGTTCTTTTAATTTAGTTGGTAAAAGTTTTTTTAAGTCATCATTCTTCTTGTACAACTTACTTCTGAGTTTTTTCCATACCTTCTGCCTTTCATCTGAATCATCTAGCAATTCAACAAACTTGCCCTCTAGTTCTTTTTGATGCTCGGCATCACCGTAATTCATCTTAATCATTCTTCAATCCTTTCTTCTAATCGATGTTTAAGTTTATTCATCACCCGTTCAAGAGTACTATGCAAATATCCATCCCCAACAATATTTGCTACGTAACTATACCTTTTCCAATCATTTTCACTGATAGGTTGGTTTGTATTGTATTTGCAGAATATTTCTTCTATTTCTTCTTGAGCGATTTGTCCCATAGAATACTCCATAAAGAAGTTCTGTCCCAACATATCGTGGATATTTGCACAAAAAGTCTCTCCCATTATTTCTTTCTGCTTAGATAATATTAGAACATTACTACTTGGAATATCACTCAACACAAATGGAGAGTGAGTTACCATTAATATATTTATTCCTTCAATGTGCTCAATATGAATATTTCTCAAAGCAGAAATAATCAAATAAAGAAAACGTCTCTGTAGATCCGGATGAAAATACAATTCTATCTCATCAAACACAATGTTTAGATATTTATATTTAAGCAGAGGTAAACCAGCAACTTTCTCATCTACTATAGTATGAACAGAGTTAATATTCACGAGATGATATACAAAATTGCTTATTACGTACGCTATTTGACGTTCTCCAGAACTAAGACTCCAAAAAGGAATTATTTTACTATCATCATACTCTCCATTTTGATTAATATGTTCTCTTCGTACAATTCTAAATTCAATATCAAAAATGGGAGGAGGCAGAATATCAATTAAGTTGAAATGAGGAAGAGGAATTTGATTATTATCATTTATATATTTTTCTGCCTTATCTTGAATATCACTTAAATGATATACCTGTTCTGCATTATAAATCCTAGTAATAAGAAACATTAATGTTCTTCTTAATTTCATCGTGATATGTGACTGATCATTGATAAGTTCATCCAAGTGACGATGTAATAGTTCAATGTTTCTATTTTCTTTTCGTAAATTACTTATTATTTTATTGTATTTCCTGTAAGTTAGCCCAATCTTAATTATCTTGTAGATAAGGTATCTAAAAGCCAACGAATGTTTGTAGCCATCAGTTCCAATACTCATCAAATTCTGTAGATAACTTAGTATTTCATTCTCAATTTTTTCATATTCTATATATAATCTACTTCTCTTTCCAAATAACTCTTTCCCCACCATCCATTCTTTTGTCCATCTCGTATCCTTATCAATTCGTTGATTCAGTGCAAATCCCACAATTACATGATCTTTATTGATTATTCTAAATGGATATTTGTCAATTTTATTATTATTGCGCTCATCCTTGTAAAATAGCATTGACAAAATTCTCTCTTTAGCAAGATTGTTCTCTTTAGGAGCATTAATTATACCATGTTCTCGCATAGGATTCAGAACCAAAGGCATCTGATAACCATCGTTCTTATGAAATAGACCTGTTAACCAACATCTCTGATAAGGATTATTTATATAATCAACTTTAGGTCTAATTTCTTCTATACGTTCTTCTTTTGTAAATTCTTCCCAATAATCATTTGGGTTATATGCATACAACGAATAATTGCAAACAATCGTATAAAATAGCTCCGCCAGTTTACACAAACGAGTATTTTGTCTAGGCAAAAGACTATCAATATTGCAATCTATTGCATCCAGCCATACTTCTTTTTTTCTTTCTTTATAATGAATATAATCATTATCCTTTTTATTATTTACCTTTCTGTATTCAATCATTTCAACCAATCTACCTTTCACATCTAGTCTTAGCAAATCATTTTTTTGAATAAATAACACACTACCATACACATGTTCAATGTAATGTACGTGTTCTGCAGCTGCATATTGTGGTTTCTCCCCCATTAAGGCTGTTGCGACGTTGTTCAAAACTCTCACTATCATATCTAAAATTGAACTCTTCCCACTGCCATTCTCTCCTACGATAGCACTCACACTAATGCTCAAACTATCCGTATCATATATCATTGCATCATCTGAAAAATTATTTGGTATAAATACATGACTTCCATCTTCATTTACATCTATATTCCTATAAAATTTATACCATTCCTTGCTTGTTGATAATGAGCGTTGCATTCGATTTACATAATGAAGTTCTCCTGGCAAAGGATTCTCTGGTTGCAAACATTTGAAGGCAATTATTCTGAATAATGATTTGGACATAATACTTTAAATATTTTTGAAATTAATAAGCCTTTTATTTTTTTCATAGTGTTTATCACTAATTTATACAAAACTATTAAAATAGATCTTAATTTACAATTAAAACGTTTGAAAATATTAAACAAAAAAGATAGAAGAGGATTTTTTTCTGATTTTTTTATATAAAAATCTATATTTCTTGCTAAAATGGTGCAAATATCAGTCTTTTTTTAGTGGAGCTTCTTTTCCGTAAAAAATACCTTTGATGAATCTTTTCATCAAAGGTAAACTATATTAAGTAACAATCACTATATTTCGTATATCTAGCGACTCTACTACAACTCCCTCAAAATTTCCACTATCCTTTCCGCGGTTTTGCCGTCCTAAAGTTCTGGGATGCCGCCCTTTCCCAAAATCATCAGAAAAATGATTTTTATTTATTTACTTTATGACTCCTCACCTCCACAAAATTATTATTCCTAATATCCATCTCAATAAATTGAAAATATGGC
Source organism: Candidatus Enterocola sp. (assembly GCA_045612225.1). GTDB lineage: Bacteria > Bacteroidota > Bacteroidia > Bacteroidales > Paludibacteraceae > Enterocola. The sequence continues at coordinate 3,840 of JAZKYP010000014.1, read as the reverse complement.
ATAAAACCAGTTCGATACATGCATGGCATCAAACTCACCTGGTCTCGCAAACAACCATTTTGATACTCCTCCCACCACAATTCCATTAGTTGGGCTACACGAGCATCATTATGCCTCCTAATAAGCAATCCATTCTCAGAAATCCCCAAATTATCTTTAAAACCCCACTCTACGTAACGTTTCCATTGATTTTCTATCTGCGTGACATCAACCATACCTTTAGTTTTCAAATCGTTTATCTCTTCACTAACAGATTTGCAATAACTATGTCTACAAACTGCAAATAAAGTATCCTCATGCAGATTATTTAATAATTTCGTCAATGGTTTTTTAATCAACATATCCGCATCAATGTATATACTCCACTCGGCGCCCTCTGGCAAATACTTATGCGGCAACATCTTCACCTTACGCGACAACAAAATATTATTCTCTCTTTCCGTCCTACCCTGCCACAGCTCAGATGAAATCTGCAAAACCTTCCACTCTCCAGCATTCTTAATCTCTGGGTTATTGGTAAACAAATAATACTGCACACCCTCCTCCACCACAAGAGGTTGCTTGATAGAGTCATATGAACCTGTTATTACTGTGTAGATTATTGGGTGCATAGGAATTTTGATTAGTGGTATAATGGTTTGTTGTAGACAAATAGCCACCTCGTGATTTCTGAAGTAGCTATTGGTATGTCTATATCAATTACTAACTAAACTAGATGTTTTGGAGTAGAATCACCCGATGCACGTTTACTTTGTTCGGTTTGTTTTATTCTTTCTGCAAACTCTTTGATTTTGTTGCAAATCCACATGTGAGCAGTAGAGCCTTCAGAATAATCCGCTTCTGCAAACATATCGATACGACCATCTTGTCTTAACCTCTCCACTTGCTTAAAAGCATCAATACTATTCTTAGGATAAATAGCAAAAGTGGCACCGCCACGCTCCTTAACTACAGAAAACGCAGGCACATCACTTGGGCCATCAGCTATATATATCATATTTCTGAAATCAATACGCCTTTGAGCATCAGAGAGTTTACTATTCACATTAATACCCTCATTAATATTTATCCCTTTATTTATCTCAAATAATGCTCGTGTTTTGGTTGTATTGTCTATAGTATAACCTATTTCTGCAATCACTTTCTCACCATTTTCAAGTTTATGCTCAATCAACTCACATCCCCAAATATATTCCACATATTCCATTATAGAAGTACCTTTAATTACCTCTGCAAAACCTGTACTCACAATATAATGTTCCACACGAATATTATACTCTTTACATATACTATCATCGCCAAGCAATTCTTTCGTTATCTTAAATATCTCAGGTATGCCAGGATAAAACTTCTGTTCAGCACCATAACCTCTCAGTTTCGCATTATTTAACCCCTTAAAAATACCCTTTCTTACATATTTTATAAATTGATTAAGATAAATGGTATCTGGATTTATTTTAACGCCTTCTTCTTTGTACTTTTGAGGCAACTCATTTACTTCCTTCCAAAATGCAGACGCATCCACACCATACTCCCTAAAAATTGGATCCTGCATATATCCATCCACCAACGTCTTATCAAAATCCCAAATTATAGCAATTATATTCTGCATATCTACAAAGTTTAATTTTTCACATCCTCAAAGTTACAAAAAATTAATAAATATTTATTTTTTTTAGAATTCATAGACAGGTACCACATTTATTGTATATCCATCTTTTTCTATTATACGTTTATCATTATGAGTTACTATAACCAAGTTATTACATTTTAATTCCCCTGCACATTCCACAATACTATCAATTTCTCTCTTTTCTGTCTTTGGACTACTCATATCATAACACACCTGTACTAAACATTCTATATGTGTTCCTTTTCGAAGTACAAAATCTACTTCTTTGTCGTTTCTAGATCGATAATAAAACATTGTTTTTTCAACATCATATCCTCTACGCATCAACTCCACAAATACCTGGTTTTCTAATAACCTACCTAAATTATCACTCAATGAGAAGGCCTTAGATGATACAAATCCATTATCTACTACATATACTTTACGCGGAGCCTTTTTCATTAATTTTAATTTATTATTATACCTATGCAAATAAAAGAATAGATATGGTTCACATAAATAATCTAAAAACTTCTTAGTTGTATTTACACTTGAAAATCCTAATTCTGAGGTTAAATCATTTGCACTTATTAGGTTACAATAATTTGAAATAAGATACAGTGCTAAATTATTTAGATCTGTTACATTACGAACCTTATGACGTTTAGCAACATCTTTTAATACTATTGAATCAAATAAAACATCTAGATAACTACGAGTTAACTGACGTGATGCTACAGTTTCTGGGTAACCACCATTCCTTAAGTAGTCATCCATTAAAACTAAAGATTCTGTATCTTGCTCTGGTTTTAAATTATGTATATCTAGGTTATTCCAATCGAAAAACTCTTCAATACTAAATGGGAACATTTCAACCTGAATATACTTACCAGTTAACACTGTAGCCATTTCACTACTTAGCATTTTTGCATTACTTCCTGTTATTACAAGGTTCTTACCCATCCTAAACAATTCACTTACCCACAAATCCCAGGCATCAAGATTTTGAACCTCGTCTAATAATATATATTCATACCCTGGATAGACTTCATCAAGCATCCTCAGCACAATATTTGCATCCCATAATTCCAATAAGGAACTATTATCAAAATTTAAGTACGCAAAATTTTTATCTCTTAGCATAAGTAAGGCTTGAGTAGATTTTCCTACTCTTCGCGGACCTGTTATTAGCTTAATTAAAGAACTATTCAATAACAACTCAATATCTAGATTATTTCTACGCGATAAATAAGGACGCGACATCAATTCATCACGTTCTTTACGTTGATTCAAAATAACAGTTTTCATAACTTATTAAATATTTCGAATACAATATTAATAAATTTTATTCAATTTACAATGTGTACTGCATAAAAAAGTACATATTTTATGCAGTACAGAGTTTTTATTGCATAAAATAGCAATAATTATATCCTTCGCCACATTTAACTTTGCCAAAATTGCACATGCAAAGGTTAGTTATTACAACAGTAATAAAACAAAAGACCACAACTCCTAAAAGTTGAGATCTTAATATCATAATATCAAAGTCTTTTATTCTACCCTCTGATCCTTATCACTCTCGCAGGATTGCCGCCGACGATGGCGTAGACTGAATATCTTTGGTTACTACTGAATATACACCGATATATCTATAAGAAAAAAATGTACTTTGACAGCATTATCTCAAACTAGGATGTACAGTAAATACAGGTTCATTTATTGTAAAAAACAATCTTTCTTTTATATTACTTATCTGATTCTCTTTATTAATTTCCATACGTTGCAACATATACTCTCGCTCTTCTCTTTCTACTTTTCCAATTCTTTGACGTTGTGTCAGTGTTATTACACCTGGATTATATATATGCTTAATAATAATTAAATTTTTTCGTTCAACAAGGTTTTTACCTATCAATCTCCACCACATTGAATCTGTTTCGCCAAGTGATACTCCGAATAATACAATAACATTAGCTTCCTTTATAAGTTTTTCACATTCTATTTGTCTTGTTTCTTTCATCGATACATTAGACTCAATCTTAACCATAATTTCTTTTACATCATCATTATTTCTCAATGTCTCATTTTTAATTTGAGTTTCATTATCAACTCCAATAATAATAGAATCACCTAGACGTCCGTGAACATGAATTACATTTCTTAATATTATATTATTATTAAACTCTTTCCTAGTATTATAAGGACTTATACTTAATATATTTTCA
>JAZKYP010000013.1:0-174812 GCA_045612225.1 Candidatus Enterocola sp. | reverse complement strand
ACAGAAATAGATGTAACTTCACTTAATCAGGGTACATATATTCTTCGCATCAATAACCAATACGTAAAATTCATTAAAAAATAATAGCTTATGAAAAAGTTTACTTTATTAATTGTTTCAATGCTTATGGTAACACTTCTTGCCATGGCACAGATTAAATTTATAGTTTACAAGGCAGATGGTAGTACTATAGAATTGTTAGCTACAGAAGTAGATAGTATTGGTTTTGAAGGTAATAATGAACAACCAGAGAATCCTGATAAACCTTATATCCCTAATGCTAACGGTCATGAATATGTAGATTTAGGTTTACCTAGTGGCACGCTATGGGCAACCATGAATGTGGGTGCAACTTCTGCAGTCGATTATGGATATTATTTCTGCTGGGGAGAAACTACGCCAAGAACAACCACGTATAAGGTATCAGACTATAAATTGTATGAAGGTGAATCTTTAGATTTAAATAATAATTTTGATATCAACATATTAGTTGAGGGAATAAAAAAATATTCAGAAAAAGACAAAAAAACAGTTTTAGAATATGAAGATGATGCTGCTCGTGCCAACTGGGGTGGTGATTGGCGTATGCCAACTTTAAAAGAACTTGAAGAACTTGTTATGAATTGTATTATTGATAATATACAAAAAAATGGCAAAGAATATTATAGATTTACTAGCATTAAAAATAACCAAAGCATTATTTTACCTATGTCAGGAGCCTATTTTTGTGATTCACAAGATGGAATTGGCAAGGAAGGATTGTATTGGTCATCTGAAATTTTGGATGATAGTGAATTGAATGGTTACTTGAGTTATGTGTTCTCTTCATCTATGCAGATGGGTGAAGGTACTCCAGAAGAATATATATTAGGAGAAGGAGATGGAATGCCTATGCCACGTATTTATGCTCAAAGTGTAAGAGCTGTTTTACCAAGCAAAAAGGTACATACTATTACATTTAACGCAAATGGTGGTAGAGGAAATATGTCATCTGTAGATGCAGATTATGCAGAACTATTTACTATACCTACTAATAGATTTACTCACGCCGAGCAAGACTTTGTTTGTTGGAATACAGAGGCAGATGGCAGTGGTAAAACTTATATGGATACAGATAAATTTTCAGTGTCATCAGATATAACTCTTTATGCTCAATGGTACGAAACATATACTTTAAAATTTGATAGAAATGGTGGTAATGGAAATATGAAAGACATTGAGGTAAAAGAAAATAGTAAAGAACAATGGATGAAACTACCTAAAAATGAATTTTGGCATTGGGATGCTGAATATGAGTTTGTAGGTTGGAATACAAAACCAGATGGTAGTGGTATATCTTATGCCGACGGACAAGAAATTTTCATTTCTTCTAATATGACACTTTATGCTCAATGGAAAGAAATAGGAAGTAATAATGATGGTGATATTCCAAAAATAGAAAATCCAGACGAAGATTATACTACCCTTTTATTCCAAATTGAAAATGCTACTTGTGATGATTTCGATTTATATTTAATGGGAATTGATGCTATTTGGACAGATACCCCAGAAATGCAATTCTCTCGCGTTGAAGGTACAAAAACTTGGTTTCAAATTACAGTTCCAGCATTGGATGAAACTCAAACAAACTTTAAAATTCGTGCTAACGGTAGCTGGACATACGAATCAAAACAAGGCTATGAATTCTTAGATGACGCTGCAGAATATGTAGCAGATGGTGCTGATGGTGGTAACATCAACAATCTAATGATGCTTCAGAATGCAGGCGGTAAAGTTCTAGCTTTCAAAGTTATCGATTTCATTTCTCCATGTGCAGAAACAGTATCTTATACTGTAACTCTTAAAACTAACTACTGTGGTCCTACAGGTACAGATGTGGCTATTACTGGTGGTTTCCCTGCTTCTGGTTGGAATGAAGCTATACCTATGGAAAAAATAAATGACACTACCTATAGATATACTATTGAAAATGCTACGCCAGGTATGCAATTTAAATTTGACAGCACAGAAGGTGGTTGGACGAATGAAATTTATGTATTTAACGAAGATGAGTATAAATGGAAAAGATCAGATAATTTTACTCTTGGTGATGAAACAGAAATTTTTATAGACCTTACAGATTCTGATTGGTATGAGTGGTATTATTGTTTACCTACAGAATAATTAGTAACTTAATAATATTAGTATCAAGAAGCTGACTAAAAACTGACTTTAGTCAGCTTCTTTTTTTGTTTATTCAAAAATCTTATCTTTGTGTAAACTCTTGAGTTCAACAGGAGTTAGGCGTTCGCAGTGTTGTTTATGTGGGGTCCTCACGGATTTAGTCTTCGCTTAAAGGCGATGGCGATGTTTTTTCGGGCAAAATCATTTACAGATACAAAGGTGGTTTTTTGTTTAAGTTCTTCAAATGTCATACTTAAAAGTAGTTTCGCCAAGCATTCATCTGCAAAGGAGTTCGACACAACATCTACTCCAGAAAAATCAAGAATAACCTTGTCGTTGTTTTGAATAAGAGGAAGAAGTTCATTACGAACCTTTTCGCCAAGCATTCTAGTGCCAAGATTTTCTCCTATATTGCTAAATTTGAATATTGTTTCCATTTTATTTGCCTCCTTTACCATAAATTATCAAACTCGTCTGTGCTAATAAATTCATCATCGAATTGTTCTACACAATTAGTTCTATTTTCTACTACATCATTTGGGTCTATATCCTTGTTTGAATGTAGTTCAAAGTAAACAATAGTTCCTTGCCAATGTTCATCTGTATATACATGAGTAAATTCTCCGTTGTATGACATCACGCTTTTGCAAGAATGTATTTCTAATTTAATACCAGCATTCTTAATTAGCCTAGAAGTGCAGTAAAGCCCAAATCCCATACCTTTACCATCAGTAACCTTATCATTTATACAAGAAGCAATTGCTTCTTCTTCGCTCATTGAATTATAGTTTGGATTGGCAGTAAGAGATTTGTGTACGCCTATTCCATCATCAGCTACTAAAACTTGAATAATGTTTTCACTTGGTTGGTATCTCATGATAACAGTGCCACATAACTTCTCAGAATGCGTTAAAACATTATCAAGGACCTCGTAAAAACAATAACTAAGTGCTTGTAACAAACTTAATTCTATATCAGGATAGGATTTTAATAAATTTACGATGTCAGTATATACAGGGTGTATAGAATCTTTATCAAATACTTCAATTGATGGTGAAATGTTTGAGTTTGAAAAATATTTTTTTAATAATCCGTCTATGTTCATAAGAAAAAGTAATTAAAAGGTTAACATTAGCAAAAGTATGTATTTTTCTTGATAGAACAAATTTTTCAGTATTAAAAATAAGCAAGCTTATTCTTTTTTCGCTCGTTTTTATTATCACTGACGCTTCGCGTCGAAGATATGGGCACTCGCTTGAAAAAAATAAGCAAGCTTATTCTTTTTTCGCTCGTTTTTATTATCTTTGTGCTTTAAATTTATTTAACAATTTATAGAATATGAAAAAGTTTATTCAAGATTTTAAAGCCTTTGCAATGAAAGGCAACGTAGTTGATATGGCTGTCGGTGTTATCATCGGTGGTGCATTCGGTAAAATCGTTACTTCTTTAGTAAATGACGTTATTATGCCTCTTATCGGTTTAGCAGTAGGTGGTGTAAACTTTACAGAACTTAAATGGGTTATCCGTGAAGCTTATACTACAGAAGCAGGTAAAGAAATTGCAGCTGCAACTCTAAACTATGGTAACTTCCTACAAGTAACTTTCGACTTCCTTATCATTGCGCTTTCTATCTTTACAGTTATCCGCATCATTGGTAACTTAAACCGCAAAAAAGAAGAAGAAAAAGCTGCTGAACCAGCTCCAGCTCCAGCACCTGCTCCAGAACCAGAACCAACAAAAGAAGAACTTCTTCTTGCTGAGATTCGCGATCTACTAAAAGCAAAAAAATAATAGAATTCTCAAATAAATTATTTAGGGCGGTATTTGCCGCCCTTCTTTAATTCTACACAATGAAATTTTACGTCGTTTGGCAAGGTAGAGAAACGGGTATCTTTACTAGTTGGGAGGAGTGTAAACCTCAGATAGAAGACTATAAAGGTGCTCAATATAAGTCGTTTAAGACTCGTGAAGAGGCAGAGGAGGCTTTTATGCACTCATATTATGCTGCAATAAATAAAGATAAAAAGACTGACGTAAAAAATTCTCCAACTCCTCCTTTTATTAAAAATAGCATTGCGGTGGATGCAGCTTGTAGTGGAAATCCTGGCGATATGGAGTATCGTGGGGTAAATGTCTATAACGGACAACAATTATTCCTACAAGGAGTATATAAAGAAGCCACAAACAATATAGGTGAGTTTCTTGCCATTGTGCATGGTCTTGCACTGCTTAAAAAGCAAAATTCAGATTGGCCGATTTATTCAGATAGTATTACTGCGATATCTTGGATTAAAGCCAAACAATGCAAGACAAAACTTGAACGCACTGCAAACAATGCTGAGGTGTTTGCTCGCATAGAAGCAGCAGAAAAGTGGCTAAGAGAAAATAAATATACTACTAAAATTTACAAGTGGGATACCAAAGCGTGGGGCGAAATTCCAGCAGACTTTGGTAGAAAGTAATTAAAGATCTTCAAATCTAAAACTTATACCAGATTTATTCACATAACAGGTGCCAAATTCTCCATTTTCCATTGCTCCTGTAGTTATGTATCTTACGCCTTCTAGATCTACGTCATTTTCTCTGTGAGAATGCCCAGAAATAACCATATTTACATTGTTTCTAGCAAATAAATCGTATAGCATTATAGTTTCTTCTTGGGTAAAAACGCCATTTCTGAAGCCTTGATATGTGAAGTTACTATGAGTGAGGATTATATAATATCTATAGTTGTTTCTTTGGTCTAACATGTCGGAAAGCCAATTGTATTGGTCTTTACCCAATGTGCTACTACCTGTTTCTAATACGATATAAAGGTCTTTGTGGTTTGGTGTGGTCACTGTAAAGCTATATGTAGAAGACCCCCATCTATCATAATATATTTTCCAACCATAATATTGGTCGTGGTTGCCAGCTGTGTAATATGCAGGTATTTTTATGCCATTTGTTAGCGCAGAATGTGCAAAATTTGCATACTCTTCGTCGCTATTATATAAGTCGCCATTTAAGGTAACAAAAGTGCTTTTAGAACTATTTATATATTTAAAGAATTTTGGTAAACAAGCGCTGTCTTTTTCAAGGTGATAGTCACTAGTAACTGTGAAGAAATATTCGTCAGATTCAGTTTCTAGGCATTTTGCAGGATGTGTCTTATTATATGCTTGAGAATCATTGAAACGTTCATTTACAGTGTAATCTGTCCAACCAAATCTTAATAAATTGTATTCACAAGAGGTAGATGTGAATATAATTATTGCAAACAAAATGTATCTGATATATTCCATATTACTCCTAATTTAATTCTCCATTGAAATTGTTCAAAGTACACGTTCCCAACACCACTACCGCCGTATAAACCTTCAATATAATAAGTTAGATATTTAGGATAAGAGTAGCTTCCACGAAGTCTAATATGTGGATTGATGCTTCTCTCTATATAAAGGTCGTTGTAGTTGCTTATAGCAAGGTCTATATTATATGGATTGCCTTTTTTCCAAGCGTATGCCTGAACACAATAAATAAAGTCGTTAAACTCGGAATATTGAGTGTTTTTTGCGGCGTATGTTCTTATTAAATAACCAATACTAATTTCTATATGAGGATGCTTTAGCATGGCTTGTAGGTGCCAAATATGCTCTTTAAATATAGTATTTGTATGCGGAAGTAGTAAATATCCAGTTTTAAGTTCTATAGGAACGTAAGGGATGTTAAATTGATATGCAGCCTGCACTTGAAATGCCTCAACTCTAGTTTGTGTAGGAGTATAAATAAGACTAGCACCAACGTTTGTACTGAAATTTTTATACTCGTAACCACCGAGCAGTTCTGTGTTTCCATGAATGCCTGTTAAATAATTTTCTGCTACTGTTCCAGATAAGCTAAGCCAACCTTGTGCAAAGCTACATAGAGGCGATAACAATAGTATAAATAATAGTAGTTTTTTCATTTATATTATGGCTTACGCCATTGTATTTCTGTATCTCTTTTAAACCACGTCATTTGACGTTTGGCGTAGTGACGAGAGTTTTGTTTTATTAGTTCAATTGCTCTTTCTCTTGAAATTTCACCATCGAAGTAGGCAAACATTTCTTTGAAACCCACTGTGTTTAGGGAGTTTAGGTGTTTTAAATGATAGACTTTTCTTGCTTCCTCTTCCAATCCATCTGCTATCATTTGGTCTACGCGTTTGTTTATTCTGTCATAAAGTTCTTCACGTGGGCGTTCTAGACCAATTTTTTCTATTTCGAAGTATCGTTCTTTTCTTTTGCCAGAAAGGAATGAAGAGTATGGTTTGCTTGTGAATATACATACTTCTACTGCGTGCATTACTCTACGATAGTTCTTTAAATCAACTTTTTCGTACCAAACAGGGTCTAGTTCTTTTAATTTTGCTGTTAAGCCATCTAGTCCGGTCGTATCGTAGATTTCTTGAGCTTCTGCTCTTGCTTCTTTAGATACTGTAGGAATGTCGTCTATACCATTGCAAACAGCATCTATATACATCATAGACCCACCTGTGAGTAGGAGAGTATCGTGTGTTTTAAAAAGTTCGTTGATTAGGTTTAAGGCATCTATTTCGTATTGTCCGGCGCTGTAGTCTTCTGTAAGTTCTTTTATGCCAACGAAATAGTGTTTTACTTTAGATTGTTCTTCTGCAGTAGGAGCCGCAGTGCCTATTTCTATGCCTTTGTAGATTTGTCTGGAGTCTGAAGAAATTATAGGGCAACCATAGCGTTGGGCAATTTCTATGCTAAGTGCAGTTTTGCCCACGCCAGTAGGACCCAATAATACAATTAATTTCTTCATTAATATGAATTAATATCGTCGTCGAAGCTTAAATCGCTGAAGCTTTCGTCGTCGAATTCGTCTTCATTGAAGCCTTCGTCTCCATAGAAGTTTTCGTCGTCGAATTCAGAGATAGCAGTTTTTTTGCCTTTTGCTTTTGGTTCAAAAATATCTTCTACTTCTTCTAGTTTGTATTGTTCTGGAGCATCGCCTAGAGAAGCAGTGCATTCTGCTGCGTCGATATCTTGTCCAAAGACAATTTCTTTAAGTTCAATAAAGAATGCTCTGTCTGAAAGAAAATCGAATACGTAAAGAAGTTTTTGGTGCTCGTCTGTAACAAGCTCGCTAATAGGAGTTTCGCTCATTACGTATGAATCTACATCAGAGTCTGTATCCATCTCAATTAGAGTGATTTCTTGTTCTTTTTCCCAATCATCACTGCAGGTGAAGAATGATGTGATAGCACCACCTTCGTAGTTTACAGAGTCTAAAATAGCTTCGTGTAGTTCAAGGAAACTAGCTTCTGAACTAATTGAAATTTCTCTCATGAAATCGGCTTCTTCATCAGAAACCAAAATAAATTTATAAATCATAGATTTAACTATTTAGTTGATTTTCAATTTCTTCAACGGTACGACGGAATGACTTGTCGGTTTCAATTAAGTCTTGTACAGTTTTGCATGCGTGTAATACTGTAGCATGGTTTCTTTTGCCAATGATATTACCGATATTGGTCAATGAGTCTTTTGTGTATTTTTTTGCAAAGTACATAGCTATTTGACGAGCTTGTACAATTTCGCGTTTTCTTGAATTTGAAATTAAGTGTTCTGCAGAGATATTAAGTGTATTACAAACTAAATCTCTTATAGATTTCACTGTTTGCTCTTTTTCTTCTACGTGAACAATATTGCTAACAACTTTGCGTGCTAGATTGATGTCGATAGGTTGTTGGTAAACAGTAGAATAAGCAATAAGTGAAATAATGCTACCTTCTAGGTTACGAATATTGTCAGTAACAGTTTCTGCAATGTAATTAATTACATCTTCTGGAAGTTCTAAACCATCTTTTTCAGATTTCATTTTTAAGATAGCTTTACGAGTTTCTAAGCTAGGAGATTCTATTTCAGCAGAAAGACCCCATTTGAAACGGCTTAGAAGTCTGTCTTCCATACCTTCTAGGTCGGCAGGTTTTTTATCACATGTAAGGATAAGTTGTTTGCCAGATTGGTGAAGGTGGTTGAATATGTGGAAGAATTGATTTTGTGTGCTTACCTTTTTACCTTCTCCAAATTCTTGGATGTCGTCGATGATAAGTACATCTACAGTTTGGTAGAAGTTAAGGAAGTCGTTTACTTGACCATTCTTGTTTGCTTCTGTATATTGTTGTTGGAATAGGTTTGCAGACACATAAAGAACTTTCTTTTGTGGGTGAAGTTCTTTTGTTTTTAAACCAATAGCATTTACAAGGTGAGTTTTGCCCACACCAGACTTACCATATATAAATAATGGGTTGAAAATAGTTTTGCCTGGTTGGCTAGCAATATTGATACCAACAGTGCGAGAAAGGCGGTTGCAATCGCCTTCAATAAAGTTATTGTATGTAAGTTCTGGATTTAATTGTGAATCAAATTCAGAAGTATGTTTTTTGCGTGCATTTTTGTTGGTTTCTGAACCAGCTAATTGTGTTGTACCGTTATCTTCATTTACAGGGTCAACTACAACGCGATAAAAAAGTTGAGCAGGTGTAGAGAAGACACGCTTAATGGTAGAACATATAAGATCTGAGTATTGAGAATCTATATATTCATAGTAGAATTGGCTAGGTACCTTAATATAAAATTTGTTATTTTCGAAACTAATAGGCTCAATCGGCTTGAACCAAGTCTCGAATTCATTAATGTCCACATTATCGTTAATAATGTTGAGACATTCCTGCCATTTAATTGTTAAATTATTATCCATTTCGCGTTGTGTGTGTGTTTTTATAGTATTTTTAAAGTCGGATGCAAAAATGTACATTTTTTTCTTAAAAAAAAAACTATATTTTTTTTGGAAATTTAGAAAAAAGTATAACTATTTGAGAATTAAATCGTTAATATAAAGCATTGAAAATCAGTGTATTATAAAATGCAAACGTGTGCAAATGCCTTAAACTTATTGATTTTCAAGCTAATACAAAAATGCAAGTTTTTTATAAAATAAATTCGCAAAAAATAGGTAAGTACTTATAATCAAGTACTTACCTGCAAGTGTTAAAAAATGTGAAAATTTATTTATTTTTTATCTTCTTATTTTTTATCTTCTTTCTTTTCTTTAGAACCGAAAACAGAGAAGTGAACGTAACGTTTTGGATTCGCTTTTAAGTCTATAAGTAGAGCATTTGCGCTATTAACTGTAGAGTCTAAGCTTGTATATAATCCTTTGTCATTTAATAAAGCTCCTAGGCTGTTATCTGTGCTATTAAATTTATCTGTAGTAGCTTTTAAGTTAACCATTGTAGATTCCATAGAACCCAATGTTTTCTCCCAGTCTACCTTTTTAAATGCAACTGTTACATTTGATAAGTCGTCGCACACTTTGTTTACATTAGACATAATAGCAGGAATGTCTTTTTCTAGGCTTTCTGATGTTTTCTTCAGATTTGCCATGGTGTAATTTGCGTTTACTATTATGTTTTTAAATTCAGGACTGCTAAGTGTATTTTGTATTACACTGATAGTTGAATCTATTGTTGGGATAAGCTCTTTGATAGGTGGAACTATTTGTTCTACAATACCAGCAATAAGACCATTGCTAATTGAAGATGCCAATGTGTCACCAGTGTTGTGTACTTTTGAATAATCTTTACCCAATTTTAGTTGAATAGCTTTGTCGCCCATAAGACCAGTGTCGTACACTTCGGCAACTGTACCTACAGGGATTACAAGATTTTTATCTACTGTAATTTCAAGTACAATAGGTGCTTCTTTTGTGTAATCAAAAATAATGTCGCTAACATGACCAACTTGAAAACCATTTACATAAACATGAGTGGTTTTTACTATCCCATCTACTCTGTCATATTTAGCATAGAAATAAGTGTCTGGTTTAAAAATATTTACTCCTTTTAGGTAGTTTAAACCAAAATAAAGCATGCCAATAGCAATGATTACTACGATGCCTATTTTTACTTCACGACTAAAAATTTTTTTCATCTCAATATTATTTAAGTTTATCTTTAGCTTCTTGTATAGCTTCTGGTGTAGAAACTTTTTTACCTTCTTTATATGCTACTATAAATGCATCTGGGAAGTCTTTTGTTATTTCGTTGCGTTTGTTGAAGACGGTATTTACATCAAATGGTCCAACAAGGTATTTGTATAGGTTGTTTTCGTTTATAACTTTTGTTGGGGCATGACCCTTAAATACTGCATTGTAAGCAGAATAGTTGTTTTTAGAAACTAGGTATTGAATGTAAAATTCAATGTTAGAGTTAGGAATTTCTGTGCTAGTGAATGCAGAATCAAGCTTGCTTGAATTCTGCTGAGCGACGCCAGAAATCATCTGCGTAGCAGATAATTTTTCAACCTTATCTTCAACTGTTACATCCTTTTTTAATTCCTCACTCCTCACTCCTAATTCCTCACTATTTGAAATGCCGCTTTTCTTGTCAAGTTCGTGTTTGTATTCTTTGATGCCGTTGAAGATAGCTGTGGCAAGTTTTACCTGGTTGTCGTTGTTGTTTAAGTATTTTTCTTCATCTTTGTTTGAGATAAAGCCAAGCTCTACTAGTACAGAAGGCATTGCAGTGGCTCTTAGTACAAGGAATCCTGCTTGACGCACACCACGGTCGTTGCGTTTGCTTGTTTGAATCATTTTTGTTTGAATGAAGTCGGCGCAAGTAATACTTCTGTCGGTATATTGGTCTTTCATAAATTCAAACATAATGTATGAATCTACAGAGTTTGGGTCGAAGCCTTCGTATTTGGTTTCGTAATCTTCTTCTAGTTTAATAACAGAGTTTTCTAGCATAGCAACTTCCATATTTTCTTTGCTTTTAGAAACCCCTAAGGTAAATGTTTCCATACCATTTGCCTTTGCATTTTTTGAAGAATTGGTGTGGATAGAAACAAAAAGGTCTGCTTTGTTTCTGTTTGCGATGCGAGCACGTTCGTTTAGGTCTACGAAGATGTCTTTGTCACGAGTGTAGATAACTTTAGCATCTGGGATATTTTTCTTAATCATATCACCTACAAGAAGAGTAAATCGTAGGTTTATATTTTTTTCTTTAGAAAAGGAACCTACAGCACCAGCGTCGTGACCACCGTGGCCAGCATCTAGTACAACGGTAAACGCAAATGCATTAAAAATAAATCCTAAAAAAAGAAGAATTGTATATAGTTTTTTCATCTTATAATATTATTACACGTTACAAAAATAGTTATTTTTAACCAAAGAATAAAATATGTGCCTAAAAATGTGTAAAAATCGCCATTATCTTTTTTATACTTCGCTTAAAAATAGTAAATTTGCAACTTAATACACAATATAAAAAAGAAGACCTCTGTTTAAAACTTATTTACATATCATTATATCTATCTTGGTTACTTCTTTATCAACTAAGGTTTTGGCACAAGAAATTATCTCTTTGCCTTTAGAAACAGATACTTTATTAGTTTCTGACAGTCTAAAGGATTCATTAGTTATAGAGGAGACGAATGTGCCTACAGATAGTCTAATTAACGATAGTATAAAATCCGAAGACCTTTCTACTAAAGAAAGTCAGCCAAAGAAAACTCCTAATGCTATAGAATCTGATATAAAATATAGTGCTAGGGATTCTATAGTTATGATTGGAAGTAGTGTGGCTATGCTTTATGGAGATGCTGTAGTGCACTATCAGAGCATGGAGTTGAAAGCTGATTTTATTAGGTTGAGTTTAGATAGTAATCTGGTTTATGCTTCTGGTGTAATGGATTCTACTGGCACTTATGTTGGTACCCCAGTGTTTAAAGATGGGTCTGAAGTAATAGAATCTCGTGCTATGAAGTATCATATTAAAACTAAAAAAGGTTTTGTGTATGGTACAGTAACAGAACAAGGTGAAGGATATGTGCAGAGTGAGAAGACCAAAAAAGTAGATGATGATGTCTATTGTCTTCAACATGGTAAATATACAACTTGTGATAATCATGAGCATCCTCACTTTTATTTTGCTTTGACTAAGGCGAAAATGAAACAAGGAACATATATTGTTTCTGGGCCTGCATATTTGGTTTTAGAAGATGTTCCAACGCCATTGGTTCTGCCATTTGGATATTTTCCCATGACTAAAACATATTCGTCAGGTATATTATTCCCTACATTGGGTGATGAATATAGTAGAGGTTTTTATGCAAAAGGTTTAGGTTATTATTTTGCTATAAATGATTATTTAGATTTAGCAATCACTTCAGATATATATTCTAAAGGTTCTTGGGGTTTATCTATGTCTTCTAGTTATAAGTGGAGATACAAATTTAGTGGTAAACTTAACTTAAGTTATATAAGTAATGTGTCTGGAGAAAAATTCACCTCTTCATATAAGAAGAGTAACGATTTTAGATTTTTGTGGTCGCATACACAAGATCCTAAAAGTAGTCCATATACAACACTTTCGGCTAGTGTAAACTTTTCTACTTCTAGTTATTCACAAAACGACGTAGATAGTTATTATAACCCTTCTGTATTGTCTCAGAATACCAAGAGTTCTACTATTACGTTAACTCAGAAGTTCCCTGAAAGTCCATTTACATTGTCTGCAAGTATGTATGTAAACCAAAGGACTTCCGACTCAACTATAAATTTACAATTACCTTCGCTAAGTCTTAGTATGAGTAGACAATATCCTTTTAAAAGGAAAAAAGCAGTAGGTAAAACTAGATGGTATGAAAAAATAGCTGTTACATATAACATGAACTTAACTAATAGTACTACTGCTAAGGAGGATGAGTTCAAAAACATGAAATATTTGAGAGATTGGAAAGTGGGTATTAAGCATGCGTTACCTATTTCGGCTTCATTTACACTGTTCAAATATCTAAATATGAACATCTCTCTGAATAATAACTTAAAATGGAATTTCCAAAAGATAGAGCAAAGATGGGAAGGCGGAGTAAATGGCTCTGTGGTGAAGGATACAACATACGGATTCTATAACATCTATCAGGGAAGTGTCTCTGTTGGTTTTCAAACTCAATTATTTGGTTTCTATACTTTAAAAGGAAAACCAGGTCAAAGAATGCCTGTATTTAGACATAAGTTGGTCCCTTCTGTAAGTTTTTCATATAATCCAGATTATGGTCATGAAAGATGGGGATATTGGGGCTCATACGAAAGACCTGCTGCAGATGGAACAGTAAATACTATTTACTATGACCGTTATTCTTCTGGAGCATACGGTGGTTCTCCTGGTAGAGGACGTGCTGCAGCGGTTTCATTCTCTGTGGCTAATAACTTAGAAATGAAGTATTGGGGAGCGAATGATACCACAGATACTGGTAAGAAGATGACAATTATAGATAACTTTAGTTTTGGAACATCTTATAACTTTGTGGCAGACTCGTTGAATTGGTCTAATGTTAGTTCAAATATCAGGTTAAAACTATTTGATGGATTTAGTCTTAACTTAGATATGGAATTTGACCCATATACATACCAATTAGATAGTTATGGTTCTCCTGTTAGGGTAAATGTGTCGCAATTAGAGAAAAATAAAGTTCTATTTAGGCTTAAAAATACTGGTACTTCTTTCGGTTATACTTTCTCTAACGAAACATTTAAACGAAAGAAAGATAATCAGGTGAAATCACAAACAGAAGAATATACTTCTGAACTTGAAAGTACTATTGATGAATTAAGTCCTTTTGAAAAGAAGGAAGTTAATAAAGATAAAGAGAAAACAGATAAGGAGTCTGAATATCAAGAATTTAAAGTGCCATGGAGCTTATCATTTGACTATAGTGTTAGATATGGTTATGCGGACTTTAATAAAGAAATTATGGAATATGATAGAGAACTTACTCATAATTTAAGTTTCTCTGGTAGTATTAAATTTACTCCTACTTGGTCTGCAAGTTTCTCTACATATTATGATATAACTAACGATTCATGGAACTATATGAGTTGTTCTATTTCTAAGGACTTACACTGTTGGCAAATGTCGATAAGTTTTGTACCTCTAGGCAAATATAAAACATACGATTTTATGATAGGAATAAAATCAAGTATGTTACAAGATTTGAAATTTGAAAAACAAAGCGATACAAGTAATTTGATAAATTGGTATTGACGTATCGACGAACGAGCGAACGCAATGATAAGCTTGCTTAATCATTGCTGAGCGAGGAGGAGATTTTTGAGCGCGCGTTAGCGAGGCTCAAAAGCGACTTTAAATGCTTAATTATTGCTGAGCGAGGAGGAATTTTTTGAGCGAGCGATAGCGAGGCTCAAAAGGTTTTAATATATAATGAACAAACTAATTTTATTTTAATATGAAAAAAATGTATATTGCGGCTAGCTATGATTTATATTGTGGTGAACCAGAAGAATTAATGGAACGTGCTACAGAAAACCAACCTTTTACTTTCTATAGTGGTGTAGGTATGGCTTTAGAACGTTTTGAAAATGAAATGTTGGCTACAGAACTTAACGGTACTTTTGATTTTACTATCCCTGCAGAAGAAGCATACGGTGAATATGACGATGAAGCTGTTGTAACACTTGAAAAAGAAATTTTCATGGTGGATGGCAAAGTAGATGAAGAATTATTTGTAGAAGGAAATATTCTTCCACTTTTAGACAGCGAAGGTAATCGTTTCAATGGTTCTGTTGTGGAATCTGACGAAAAAACTGTTAAAGTGGACTTAAATCACCCTCTTGCTGGTGAAAATCTTCACTTTGTAGGTAAAATTTTAATCAAACGTGAAGCTTCTGACGAAGAAATTGCTAACGCTATGGCTCCAGCTTGCTCTGGTTGCGGTGGTGGTTGCTCTTCTGAAGGAAACTGCTCTTCATGTGGTTGTGACTGCTCATGTGAGTAAAAATAAATTATGAATACTTTCGGTAATATATTTCGTTTAACCTGTTTTGGGGAATCTCATGGTAGAGCCTTGGGTGGTGTGATAGATGGATGCCCTGCAGGTGTTTTAATAGATGAGGACTTCGTTCAAAAAGAACTAGATAGACGTCGTCCAGGTCAATCTGCCCTTACAACTTCTAGAAACGAGGCGGACAAGGTAGAGTTCCTTTCTGGTATTTTCGAAGGGAAAACTACAGGTACGCCAATAGGTTTTGTTATCTATAATACAAACCAACATTCTAATGATTATGACAATGTAAAGGATATTTTCCGTCCTTCACATGCCGATTTTACCTATACACAGAAGTATGGTTTTAGAGATTATAGAGGTGGTGGAAGAAGTTCTGCTAGAGAAACTGCTTGTAGAGTAGTGGCAGGTGCTGTGGCTCAACTTTTATTGAAACAAGCAGGTTTTAGCATAAATATTAAAGCCGAAATGACAGAAATAGGTGGCACTTCTGAAAATATTGATGAAGTTATCCTAAAAGCAAAAGAAAAAGGTGATACCGTGGGTGGTATTATCACTTGCAATATAAGCGGTGTGCCAGTGGGTTGGGGTGAACCTGTATTTGGTAAACTTCAAGCCAATTTGGCGTCTGCTATGTTGTCTATAAATGCTGCAAAAGGTTTTGAATACGGCATGGGATTTGAAATGGCAAAGAAATTTGGTTCTGAGGTAAATGATATTTTTACATCTGAAAATGGAAAAATATCTACTCGTACCAATTATTCTGGTGGTATTCAAGGTGGTATTTCAAATGGACAAGATATTTACTTTAGAGTAGCATTTAAACCTGTTGCAACTCTTCTTAGGGAACAAGAAACTGTGGATAAAGAAGGAAATCCTACTATGGTAAAAGTACGTGGTCGTCATGATGCATGTGTGCTTCCTAGGGCGGTGCCAATTGTAGAGGCAATGGCTGCAATGGTATTGGCAGATGCTTTCCTTCTAAATAGAACATCTAGAATATGATACATTGGGCTTTAATAGCAAATAAAAAAGCTGGAACTCGTTCTACAAAGAATTTTTGGAAGAAAATTGATGAAAAATTCTCCAAAGTGGGAATTGTTGTAGATTATTTCTTTACAGAAAGAGTAGGACATGCCAGAGAACTTGCTGCCCAAATTCTACAAAAAGGTTATACCAAACTTGCCGTAATGGGTGGAGATGGCACCTTTAGTGAGGTTATTGACGGATTGATGAAGTCTAAAGAAGACCTTTCTAAACTTAATGTTGGCATAATCCCATTTGGTACAGGAAATGATTGGGGAAGATATTGGCATTTAGACAGAAATATTGACAAATCAATAGAGGTGCTTGCTACTGGCAAGGTTGAAACTGTTGATGTGGGTAAAATAGAATATTCTACTGCTGATAAAAATATTACCAGATACTTCATAAATGCCTATGGTCTAGGTTTTGATGCTAAGGTATTGGAACTAACAAATAATCTTCAACATACTTTTAAAGGTGCTTCGTGGACTTATACGTTAGCATTATTTATGACTTTATTTAAACATAAGTCGCAAGTAATGGAATATGAGTTTGATGGGGAGAAAACATTTAAAGGATTGAGTTATACAGCTTCTATGGGTAATGGTTGTTACACTGGAGGTGGTATTAAACAGACTCCTGAGGCTGTTCCAACAGATGGATTGCTAGATATAATTGTAGTAGAAAATCTTAATCTAAGTAAGATTTTAAAGGCTGTGAAGTTGTTGTTTACTGGACGATTGTTGGAACACAATTCTGCGCACCTTTATAAAGCAAAGAAAATTAAAGTAAAATCTGAAAAGCCAATAATTTCAGAGGTAGACGGCATACTACAAGAGTTTACCAACGAAATCGAAGTAGAATTACTCCCAAAACAAATTAATTTTATTAGTCCGGTTAAACATTAAAATTTATCGTAGACCTTTTAATACAAACTTCGCAATATGATCCTTGCGACTCTTCATCTTGCCTGAGATGTGGCGACGGTTGTATGGACTTTCTAGACCTTTAACTGCATAGAATATCATTAAGGTGGCAGTTTCTATACTTTCTATAGAGAATGAACCTTTTTCTACACCTTCTGTAAGAATTTCGCGAAGCATTTTTATTTCCTTTAGGTCAGTGCTCTTTCTTGCTATTTCCATAGCTTTAATATCACTAAAGAAATCTGCACGAAGTGTTCCGTTATTTCTTACAATATTATTAACGGTGTCGAGGTGAATGTAGATAAATTCTATAATTTTTTGGTCTGGAGTAAGAGAAGAATGTAAAACTTCTTCCAATTTTGAAATCAAAGTAGAAAGTTCTTGTTCTACTACTGCATTATAAACATCTTCTTTTGATTTAAAGTATGTATACAAAGTTCTTCTGCCTTTGTTAGATTCTTCTGCAATATCGTTCATAGTGGCATGTTGCACGCCAATGCGCGCAAATACTTTTCTGGCAGAATCTATTAGAAGTAACTTAGTTTTTTGCATACTTATTTGATGATATTTTGCACAAATGAGTGGTTTTGTGCAAAAATATAATATAATTTCTTTTTAATCAAGTTTTTAAGCAAAAAAATGATTAAAAATATTATTTTTGCAGTATGAAAAACAAAATTCTTACATATATCAACAAAGAAAACCTACTTAAAAGGGGAGAAAAGGTAATTGTTACATGTAGTGGTGGGGCGGATTCTATCTTTCTACTTCATATATTAAATAAGTTGGGATTTGAGTGTGTTGTGGCGCATTGCAACTTTCACCTTAGGGGAGAGGAATCTGATAGAGATGAAAACTTTGTTAGTGAATTTTGTAAAAATGAAGGCATAACACTTCTTGTTGAGCACTTTGATACAAAGCAGTTTGCCGCAGAAAATAAACTTTCTATTGAAATGGCTGCTCGAGAGCTTAGATACAATTGGTTTGAGAAAGTGAGAGCAGAGTACAATGCAGGTGCAATTGCTGTGGCACATCATAGC
Source organism: Candidatus Enterocola sp. (assembly GCA_045612225.1). GTDB lineage: Bacteria > Bacteroidota > Bacteroidia > Bacteroidales > Paludibacteraceae > Enterocola. Next base: position 156,806 of record JAZKYP010000013.1, on the reverse strand, counting down.
GATGATTCTATTGAAACCATACTTCTTAATCTGCTTCGTGGCACAGGATTGAAAGGTATTTGTGGCATTCGTCCAAAGAATGGTTATATTGTGCGTCCGCTACTTTGTGTAAATAGAAAGGAGATTGAGGAATATTTGGCGGAGCAATGTATTGGCTATATTACAGATTCTACAAATCTTGAAAACGAATATACTCGCAATAAGATTAGAAATATTGTGATGCCTATTTTGAGGGAGATTAATCCTCAAATAGATTCTGTGATGCTGAGCAATGCAGAAAACTTTGCTGCTGCGGAGACTATTTATAAAGGTGTAATAGAAAAAGAAAAATCATCTGCCGTTACTATAACAGATGATTCTTATATTGTAGATTTAAAGGTAGTAAACAAGTTTGCTGAGCCTTTTACACTGCTTTATGAATGTCTGAAGGATTTCTCGTTTCATCCTGCTACTATCAAGACTATGCTCACTGCAGAGGGTAACACTGTTTTCAAAACAGGCATGCACTTTGCTCGCAAGGAGAAATCTAAAATAATTGTAAATATGTTCTAGTTTCTTGTTATACGTGCTCCTAGGGCATTAAGGCGTTCGTCGATGGCTTCGTAGCCACGATCTATTTGCTCAATATTGTGAATAACGCTTGTGCCACTTGCACTAAGTGCAGCCATAAGTAGTGCAATACCAGCACGAATATCTGGCGATGTCATCACAGCAGGACGAAGGTGGAAGTTTTCTCCCATGCCTATAATAGTAGCTCTGTGTGGGTCGCAAAGTATAATTTGTGCGCCCATATCTATAAGTTTATCTACAAAGAACAGACGACTTTCAAACATTTTTTGGTGAATAAGTACGCTGCCTTTTGCTTTGGTGGCGAGTACTAGGATAATGCTTAAAAGGTCTGGAGTAAGTCCTGGCCATGGTGCATCAGAGATGCTAAGGATAGAGCCGTCGATATAAGATTCTACTTTGAATAAATCTTGTGCAGGAACGATAATATCGTCGTTTTCTATAATTAGTTTAATGCCAAGTTTTCTGAAACTATCTGGAATAATGCCAAGATTTTCTACAGAAACATTTTTAATTCTAAGCTCAGAACCTGTCATTGCGGCAATGCCAATGAAACTTCCCACTTCAATCATATCAGGAAGCACAGTGTGAGTGCAACCTTTAAGTTCTTTTACTCCTGTTATATAAAGTAGATTTGAACCAATGCCTTCTATTTTTGCACCCATACTTACAAGCATTTTGCAAAGTTGTTGTAGGTATGGCTCGCAAGCTGCATTGTAAATGGTAGTTTTGCCTTCTGCCATTACGGCTGCCATAATAATATTGGCTGTGCCTGTAACAGAAGCCTCGTCTAGAAGCATATATGTGCCTTTAAGTTGCTCGGCTGTAATTCTGTATAGGGAATTTTCAGCTTCGTATTTGAATGTTGCTCCTAGTTTTGTGAAACCAAGGAAGTGTGTGTCTAGGTGGCGTCTGCCTATTTTATCTCCGCCTGGTTGAGGTAGGATTGCACTTTTGAAACGTGCTAAAATAGGACCAAGCAACATAACAGAGCCTCTAAGCGATGTGCAGCGTTTGTTATAATCTGCACTGCCTATGTAGTCAAAGTCTATATTTTCTGCCTTGAAGCTATATTTGTTTTTGTTTATTTGTTTTACTTCAACGCCCATTTTTTGCATCAAATCTATAAGCTGGATGATGTCTGCTATGTGAGGAACGTTGTCCATTATAACTTCCTCTTTAGTCAATAAACATGCGCAAATCACTTGTAGTGCTTCGTTTTTTGCTCCTTGTGGGGTGATTTCTCCACTAAGTTTGCGTCCGCCTTCGATTTTAAATGATGCCATAGATTATTTTTTAGCTTTAGCTTTGTTTTTGTTATTATTGTTGTTGTTATTTTTCTTCATGTTGATGTTTGCTGGTCCAATCAAATCTTTGCCTTCTTTAAGTCTTAGATTGTCGGTGCTTAAGCTTAATCTGCCGTTTGATAATTCATATAGGTCGGCAAATATTTTTGAATCTTCAACAGAAGCTTCCTTGTTCCATACAATGAAACTTTTTTTCATGTGGTTTGCTAGAACAGGAATAAGTTTTATCTCGTTTTCTTCGTCGAGTGTGTTTACTGCTTCGATAAAACGAGGTAGGATAGTGCCATAGTGTCTGTGAGAAACCTGACCTGCTGGATATGGGATTTTTTCTGGTTTACTTTCTAGTTTTTCTGGTTTAACTAGTTCGTATGGATAGTCTATATCTAACTTGTAGTTTGACATTATAGCCAGGTGGTCCCAAAGTTTGTGTTTGAAGTCGTTTACGTCTCTCAGGTGTGGAAATAGGTTGCCCATAATGTTGATTATGGTATGCGCACATCTGGTACGTTCTTCTCTGTCTTCGATGGTCATGGCATATTCCACCATTTGTTGGATGTTTCTGCCATACTCGGTTAAAATTAGTTTGTTTTTATTTGTGTAATATTCCATGTTAATAGTTAGGAATTGGGAGTTAATTGATTTTTAGGCATGGTAACGTGTGCTGCTTTAAGGTAAAATGGCTCAAAGTACGCTACGTCTGCAAAGTTGTTGTTAGTGTATGCTTCTTCAGACAGTGCTAACATGCTAGTGGCAAGTGGATAAACTTCGTCAAGGAAGATTGCATTCTCGCTTGTGATGTATTGCTTGCATTTTGCTGCTCCGTTACCAAAGAAATATACTTTTTTGTCTTTTAAAATATCAGCAAAACTATTTTCGTCTATAATTTGTGGCTCTGTAGCGTGCACTTCGTTTAGTTTGCTATCGTAAACGCAGCAATAAACTTCCATTCTGCGTGCATCTATCATAGGGCACAAAAGTGCATCGTCTTCGATATTGTATTTTTCTTTTGCGTTTTGTGCTATAATTTTAAGCGTAGGAATGGTAATTAGCGGAATATCAGTGCCATAACACAATCCTTTAGCAAATGATGTTCCTATCCTAAGTCCTGTGTATGAACCTGGACCTATGCTTAGTGCCACTGCGTCTAAATCTTGTGGCTTTAGGCCTGCTTCTGCCAATACTTCTTGGGTGAAAACTCCTATTAACTCGCTGTGGTTGTTGCCATTAAAGTTTTCTCTAAAACACTTACATGCTCCGTTTTCTGAAATGCAAACGGAACATACTGTGGTGGATGTTTCTATGTTTAAAATTTTGCTCATTTGATACACAATTTGGAGCAGCGAGAGCAGAACTATGCTAGCATAAGTTATGCCGAGTCGTGACAAATTAGGTTACTTACGTAGTAAGTGACAAAGATAATACAAAAAAATGAATAAATTCAACTAGTCTTAATATTTTATAATAATGTAACAAAAACTTGTATTTTTTGATGTTAGAATGTATTTTTTTTCTGTAACTTTGCGTAATTTAAAACAAAACTATTGAAATAACTAATAATTTAAAACAAAATAAGATGATTTGGAATCCCTCTGTAGAGTGCATGGACAGAGAATCTATGCGTAAACTACAATCTGAAAGACTTCGTAAGGTGGTGGAAAGAGTGTACAACAACTGTGAACCTTACAGAAAAAGAATGGAAGAAGCAGGTGTTACCCCTGAAGATATAAACTCAATTGACGATATAGTAAAATTACCTTTTACATCAAAAAAAGACCTAAGAGATTATTACCCATTTGGTTTGTTATCTGCGCCAAAAGAAGAAATTATTCGTATTCACGCTTCTTCTGGTACTACAGGTAAACCTATTGTGGTGGGATATACAAAAAATGATATTGCAAACTGGAATGAAGCGGGTGCACGTTGTTTAACAGCGTATGGTTTGGGCAAACAAGATGTGATACAGGTGGCGTATGGTTATGGTCTTTTTACTGGTGGTCTTGGTGCTCATGGTGCTTGCGAAACTATTGGTGCTATCACAATTCCTATTTCTGCAGGTAACACAGAAAAACAAATGCTTATGATGCACGACTTACAGGCTACAGCGCTTGCTTGTACTCCTTCATACGCATTGTATTTGGCAGAATCTTTGGAAAAATCTGGTCTTAAAGACAAAATGAACTTAAAAGTTGGCGTGTTTGGTGCTGAACCTTGGACTGAACAAATGCGTAAAGAAATTGAAAACAAACTTGGTATTAAGGCTTATGATATTTATGGTCTAACAGAAATTAGTGGTCCTGGTGTGGGTCACGAATGTGAATGCCAATGCGGAACTCACATTTGCGAAGACTTATTCTTCCCAGAAATTATCGACCCAGAGACTGGCGCACGTCTTCCTGATGGTTCTGTTGGTGAACTTGTTTTCACTACTTTAACCAAAGAAGGTATGCCACTTATTCGTTTCCGTACTCGCGACTTAACTCGCTTAATCTATGATAAATGTGAGTGTGGACGTACTTCTGTGCGTATGGAAAAAATTATGGGACGTAGCGATGATATGCTTATTATTCGTGGTGTGAATGTGTTCCCATCTCAAGTGGAAGCAGTACTTTGCGAAGTAGAAGAGTTTGAACCTCACTTCTTTATCACTGTTGACCGTGTAAACAACACCGATACATTCGACATTAAAGTGGAAGTGAAAGAAGAATATTATACCGACGAAATTAGTGGTATGGTAAAACTTCAAAAGAAACTTGCTGCTAGACTTCAAAGTGTGATTGGTCTTCAACCAAATATTATTTTGGCTGAGCCAAGAAGTATGGAACGTAGCCAAGGTAAAGCAAAAAGAGCATTAGACAAACGTAAATTACAATAAGGAGGATACATTATGACAACATTACAGTTATCAGTTTTCTTAGAAAACAAGACAGGTCGTTTAAACGATGTGGCTAAAGTGTTGGCTGAAGCAGGTATTAATATGACTGCGTTCAGTGTGGCAGACAATTCAGATTTCGGTATATTAAGAGTGTTGGTATCCGACCCTGAAAAGGCAAGACAAGTGCTTAAAGAAAAAGGTTTTGCTGTGAAACTTACTAACGTGTTGGCACTTCGTATAGGTAATTCTGCTGGTACTTTATACGGAATTCTTGACAAACTTGCTGAGTCTAAAGTTTATATTGAGTATATGTATGCTTTCTCTGAAGGCGAACAAGCTAGCGTAGTAATTCGTCCAAACGACATTGACCAAGCTATTGAAATTTTAAAAGAAAATAAAATTGAATTTGTAGGATAATGGATCCGTTAACACTTGCCATGTTGGGTGGTTCGACGTTGCTTTTATTTAGTGTTGTAGCTAGTAAAACATCGTTCAAGATAGGTGTACCAACACTTATCATATTCCTTGCTATAGGTATGCTTGTGGGGGAAGATGGCTTAGGAATAGAATTTGACGATTATTCTCTAGCGCAAACATTGGGTACTCTAGCGTTGAACTTTATCTTGTTTTCTGGTGGTTTGGATACTAATATTTCAAGCGTGAAACCAGTGGCAGGCAAGGGACTTTCTTTGGCAACTTTGGGTGTGTTCTTCACTGCATTGTTGGTGGGGCTTTTCACCTATTGGATAACAGATTTTACATTTTTAGAATCGTTGCTTTTGGGGGCGATAGTTTCATCTACCGATGCGGCTGCAGTGTTCTCAATTTTCCGTACGCAGAAGGCTGGTTTAAAAAGAAAACTTAAAGATGTGATAGAGCTTGAAAGTGCGAGCAACGATCCTATGGCATACTTTTTAACTATCACTTTAGTTTCTCTTATACAAGAAGGTGATGCAAATTATTGGCTTTTATTACCAAACTTTGTGCTGCAAATGTTCCTAGGTGCAGTGCTGGGTGTGGTGCTAGGTTATTTGTTTGTTAAGCTGATTAATAAAATTAAACTGGATATTAGCGGACTTTATCCTGTGCTTTGTATAGGTATAAATCTATTTGTCTATTCAGCTACCACATATCTAGGCGGTAACGGTTTCTTGGCTATTTACCTATGTGCTTTGGTGCTTGGTAATAGTGTGCTGGCTCACAAAAAAACACTGGTGATGTTCTACGATGGTTTTGCATGGCTGATGCAGGTGGTAATGTTCTTGTCTCTTGGTCTGCTTGTAAATCCTAGTGAAATGTTGCCTTATATTTGGGAAGGTTTGGCAGTGTCTTTCTTCCTAATGATTGTAGCACGTCCACTAGCTTCTGTTATTTCTCTTATTCCATTTAAAATGCCATTTAAAGACCAAGTGTTTGTGTCTTGGTGTGGTTTAAGAGGTGCTGTGCCTATTGTGTTTGCTACATTTGCTCTGCTTGCAGATATTCCTGTGGCAAATGAGATTTTCGTAATAGTCTTTTTCGTGGTACTTACTTCAATGCTTATTCAAGGTACTACCTTTGTTAATATAGGCAAGAAACTAGGTCTAACAAAAAAAGAAGAGGAGGCTAATAAATTTAGTTTCAACGAAGATGGAGATTTCGCTTCTGAACTGAAAGAAGTGCAACTAGAAAATCCAGACTGCGATGGCAAAATGATTATGGATTTAAAATTGCCAAATGGTGCTCTAGTGGTGTATGTGAAACGTGGAAAACAATATATCACTCCAACTGGTTCTACAGTTGTGCAAATTGGCGATAAAATCCTAATTATGGCAAATGATAAGAAAACAATGGACAGTGTGAAATATTTGTTTTCAAAAGAACTTTTAATAGAAGATTTAATAGATGACTAATAAACCTTTAATACTAATTACAAATGATGATGGCATAGAAGCTCGTGGCATTCACTCTCTTGTGGAGGCTGTGCAGCACCTAGGTGAAGTAGTGGTAATGGCTCCAGATGGTCCTCGCTCTGCTCAATCTAGTGCCATTACCATGAATACTCCTTTGCGTATTTGGAAGCATTTTGAGAAGGATGGCCTTACAATGTATCGTTGTAATGGTACACCTACAGATTGTGTAAAAATAGCTGTTTATAATATTTTAGATAGAAAACCTGATATTATACTAGCTGGTATTAATCATGGTGATAATACTTCTATTTCTGTGATTTATTCTGGCACAATGGGTGCTGTGTTTGAAGGCTGTGTAGAGGGTGTTCCTTCTATTGGTTTTTCGCTTACCACTCACGACCCTCGTGCAGACTTCTCTGAGGCTATGAAGTATGCTGCCATTATTACTGAAAAGGTGCTTAAAGAAGGTCTTCCAAAGGATATTTGCCTTAATGTAAACTTCCCTGTAGGAACAAAACTTAAAGGTTATAAAGTTGTGCGTCAGGCAAATGCACGTTGGCAAGAACGCTATGTGGTGCGTAAGGACCCTAATGATAATACTTACTATTGGCTAACAGGTGAGCTTCACAACAATGAGCCAGATGCAGAGGATACAGATGAGTTTGCTGTGAAAAATGGATATGCTTCTATTGTGCCTTGCCATGTGGACATGACTCATTATGCCACTGTAGAGAAACTAAAATCTTGGGATTATGAAGCTGAATAAATTTTGGATAGGGCTGGTTACTTGCTTTTTTGCTCCGTTGTTGCTATTTCTTTGCACATGGACACCTCTTTCTGGTTCTCCTCTTGCAGACTTAGGGCATTGGTATCGTCAACCAGTCTTTATGCAATATTTAATCTTCTGTATGCTCCCAGATTTAATCATGATTTTCTTTGGTTACAAATCTGATAGCTTTAATTATTGTCGTGGCGGGGTTTTAGGTGTTACTCCTTACTTGTGTATGTTATTTTATCTTTTCACGTAATATGAAGTATTATCTTATAGCTGGAGAAGCATCGGGTGACTTACATGGTTCAAAACTGATGCGTGCGTTAAAAGTGAAGGACCCTAATGCTGATTTTAGGTATTATGGTGGTGATAAAATGCAGTCTGAGGGCGGCGTTTTGGTTCGTCATTTCCGTGACACTGCAGTGATGGGTTTCATTAATGTACTTCTAAACCTACGTAAAATACTTTCAAATATAGATTTCTGTAAAAAAGACCTGAAGGAGTATAATCCTGATGCTCTTATTCTGATAGATTATCCTGGATTTAATCTTAAAATTGCAAAGTATGCAAAAGAGGAACTTGGACTGAGGGTGATTTATTATATTCCTCCAAAAATTTGGGCTTGGAAGGAGCATAGAATCAAGCAAATAAAAGCATACGTAGATGAGGTTTACGCGATTTTCCCTTTTGAGGTGGATTTTTATGCTAAACATGGTGTGAAAGCTACTTACGTGGGAAACCCTTGTGTGGAATCTATTCTAGGTAGAACAATTACTCCAAAGGATGAATTTTTAATGAAAAATTCTCTTGAAGATAAACCTATTATTGCTCTGCTACCTGGTAGTAGAACTCAGGAGGTGAAATCTTCGCTTCCTATTTACAAGGCATTGCTGGGAGAAAAATTCAAAGACTATCAGTTCGTGCTTGCTGCTACTTCTGCTGTGCGTGGAGAACTTTATGAAGATTTAGGTGGACTTAAAATAGTCTTCGACCAAACATACGACCTTCTTACTCATGCATCTGCTGCAGTGGTAAATTCTGGCACTGCAACATTGGAAACTGCGCTTATTGGCACACCACAAGTGGTATGCTATCATGTAGCCTTTGGCAGACTTGCTTACGCAATTTTCTCTCGCGTGCTTAAAATTTCTCACGTGTCACTAGTAAATATCATAGCCCGAAAAGGTGTGGTAAAGGAACTTTTGGCACATTTCTTCACTGCTGAAAATACCTCAGCTGAACTTGAAAAACTTCTTTTCGATACTGCCTATCGCTCAGAAATCCTTTCTGGTTACGCTGAAATCTCCCAAACTCTCGGCTCTACCATCGCTGCCGTCACCGCCGCCGAGTTAATCACTCAGCCTAAAAAATAAGAGTGAGTTGTGCTTTTTATGTCCAAATTGTCTTTTTTATTCGACAAAATAGTGTATAAATTGACTTTTATAATCGACAATTTTGTATGTTTTGATAAAATTGTTATCTTTGCTATGTCATTTTGTCTTTTCTATTCGACAAAATAGTATATAAATTGACTTTTTTATTCGACAATTATGCAAAGATTAAATTCCATTTATTTACATTTGTTAGAAGAGGTTTCATTAGATTTTACAAGGTATATCTATTCTGAAATCAATTGGAAGAATCGCCTTCTATTACTTAAAGGTTCTAAAGGGGTAGGTAAAACAACTATGTTGTTACAGCATATAAAACGTACCTTTCCAGATGTGACTAAGGCGTTTTATGCTTCTGCAGACAATTCTTGGTTTACTACGCATACTATGGTGGACCTTGCAGAATATCTAGTGTCGCATGGAGTTACTCATTTGTTTTTAGATGAGGTTCACAAATATGTAAATTGGGATAAAGAAATAAAAGAAATATACGATTCTTTCCCTAAACTAAATATTGTGATAACAGGTTCTTCTATGTTGCAACTGAGTCAAACTGAAGCAGATTTGTCTAGAAGATGTAGGTCTTATACATTGCAAGGTTTGAGTTTTAGAGAATACTTAGAAATGGAAGGAGTAGCGACTTTACAAGTATTGTCATTAGAGGAAATTTTAAATACTCATACGGTCTTGGCTGCGCGAATTAAATCGCAAATTCCTGTGTTAAAGCATTTTGAAAATTATCTACATTTTGGTTATTATCCATTTTATAAGGAAGAAGGTGATGGTTTTTATCAACGACTTGAAAATGTTATTAACACCATTATCCAAGTAGAAATGCCTTCTGTAGAGAAAATTTCATACGAACTAGTATATAAGATAAAGATTTTATTAGGTATTTTGGCAGAGGAGAAACCATTTACACTTAATGTTTCGCATTTAGCAACAAAACTAGAAGCTTCGCGCGATAGTGTTTATAGGATGTTTGATTTATTGCAAAAAGCTGCATTAGTTAGGCGACTTTATGATACATCGTCTAGTATGAAGGTTCTTCAAAAACCAGAGAAAATATTGTTTGATAATACCAATTTGATGTTTGCTTTATCACCAGATTCTGAAATTGGAACAGTGAGAGAAACATTTGTTACTAGCATGCTTTTTAATCACAAAATTTCTATGCCTACAAAAGGTGATGTGCTGATAGATGACAAGTATTTGTTGGAAGTAGGGGGTAAGAAAAAGAAATTTGATCAAATAGCAGATGTCTCAAATAGTTACGTGGTAGCCGATAATATAGAAGTAGGTATAGGCAACAAGATTCCTCTGTGGATATTTGGTATGCTGTATTAAAAATATTTTCTAGATTTTAAGGAATTTTAAATTTTATTTTATACATTTGCAATGGTGAGTCCACGCCGTATTTATTGGAGAATAAAAGGGTGGGCTTATTTTAAATATTTATAGGCGTCTTTAGACGTTTTGTAGTTGGTCTATAGGAATCTCGCAAATTCTAAAACAAACCTCTTACAAAGCAGCAAAGATGTTCTACGGGTATGTATATAAGGGTGTAGTGTATCTATACCTCTACATACGGCGTGGGCTTCGTGTTGCTAGTTCTAGGTTTGTGGGCAATGCGAGAGCCTCTATAGCGGAACTGCAACAATGGAGTCCCGCTTTTTTTGTGTGTACTTGAAATATAAAAATAAATATATTAACCTAATATCAAATATAAATAATATGGCAACAAACTTTAAAAAATGTCCAAATGGACATTATTATCAAGGGGATTTTTGTCCTTATTGTAAATCTGCTCAAGGTCCTTCTACAAATGTTAAGACTGAGATATTTGTGAATCCAGAGATTGTTAAGTCAGATCAACCAACTCTTAAAACACAAATTATAGGTACTGATGATATAACTACGGTAGCTTCTATAGAAGGGGGAACTGTTGATGAGAATACAACTGTTGCATATCCATCTGGGAGTGGAATGGGAGCGAGTCCTATGAGAACGGTATTTGGAGAAGAGCCTACAGATACTGTAATTGGTACTGCGTCACCACCTAGATTTTCTAGAAAGTTAGTTGGTTGGTTAGTTTCTTATACATTAAATGAATTGGGGGTGGATTTTAAACTATATGAAGGAAGAAACATAATAGGTAGAGACCAAGAATGTAATATTACAATAAATGATGGCAAAGTTTCTTCAAAACATGCAGTGATATTATTTAGGGCTGGTAAGTATTCAATATCAGATATGCAATCTTCTCATGGCACATTTGTAAATTCAGATGATATTGAATTGGAACCACGTTATTTAAATGATGGTGATTTAATAAGAATGGGTAATACCATATTAAAGTTTAGGAGTGCTCTTTAATTCATTATAATTATGATTAAAAGATTAATATTATTAAGTTCCTTCTTTATATATAGCCTATTAGCTTGTTCTAATGATTATATATCTAAAGGATTTGATACTTCATATTATCCTACTGTTGTATATAATTTGCATACTAATAATCCTAAAGAATTAAAAAAGAGTGATTTTTGGTACGTTAGAGAGGGTAATGTAAATGTTCCATTTTCTGTAGAATCAATAAAGTGCAAAGTCTCAGACAAATCTACTATATTATTCTTATGGGAAGATATGGCATATACAGGCATAGAGCAGTGTGAAACAATTAGAGAAATTTTAGTAAAATTCTTTAGTGAGAAAAAGAAATATAGAAGTTCTTCGATTGCTAGTAATGCTGATAAATATGCAATAGCGACATTTAATCGAAGAAGAAATGAACCTACAGTTTTAAATAAATTAACGAATGATTTTATATCTGATAATGATGCATTACTGGATATAGTTGCTCGTTATAGGCATAATAATGAACTTTATAGTCAGTTCCCTAATAGAACTGATCTGTATGGTGCTATTCGTGAAGGTTTAGATTACTTAGCAGATGTAAATGGTGCGAAAGCTATCATAGTTTTCACTGCAGGTTATTCCATGAAGAATTCTGGTGCTGAATCTGAAACACAAGTTTTATTAAAGGCACAAAATCTACATGTGCCAGTTTATGTTTTTCAATATTATAAAAAAAATGGTGTTGCATCAGAATCAGAAGGTTTTGCTAAAGGAACATATGGAGATTTTATCTCGTTTAAAAATTCAAAACCTGCTTATGATGAGTTATGTAAGTTATATTCGAAATTTCCTGAATGTTATGCAGGTTATGATTACAAGATATCTTACAAATCTAATTGTCCAAGGGGAAGTGAATCTGCAATAGTTTCAGTTTCGATGCGAGGGATTGTAATTACAGAAACATTTTTTCCTCCAGAACACACTTTATCAACTTGGATACAAGAAAATCCCATTTGGTTTTCTGTAATACTTGTAATTATAATTTTAATAGTAGTAATTGTTGTTATTGCATTCTCTAAATTGCATAAGAAATCAGAACTTCAAGAAAAAGAATTAAATAATATAGAGCAACAATATCAGCAAGATAAAATAGAAAGACAGAAAAAAGAAGAAGCTATAGAAAAAGCAAAGAAAGAAGAGGCTCAACAAGCTGAAAATGCTAGATTATATTACATGATGAGGAAAAAGAATTTGTTTCCTAGATTAGTCTATAATATAAAAGGGAATTATGGGACATATGAAATGCAGAAGCCAATTATTATTATTGGTCGCGATAAAGATTGTGATTTGATTTTAAACGACCAAACAGTTTCTTCAAAACATGCAGAAATAAAATTTACTGGTTTAAGTTTTGATATTAAAGATTTGAATAGTACTAATAAAGTTATAATTAATGGTTCTATACAAGATAATTCAACACTTTCTAATGCAGATATAATTGGATTAGGTCATGTAGTATTAACATTTTATCTTTAGAAGATGGGCTTAGTTGTAGTAAATGATTTGAATATATTCAAAAAAGGTGTAATAGGAAATGTACGCTTACATCAAGAAGATTGTCATGATATAAAGGTCATGACACCCAATGGAGATGTGTATGTTGTATGTGATGGAATGGGAGGTTACGTTGGAGGAGCTAAAGCATCTTCATTGGCGGTAAATAGTATTATCTCATATTTAAATGAGAAGAAGTATGAAAATCCCATTGAGGCTCTTAATGGTGCTTTACAATTTGCAAATATGCAGATTTTAGGATTTGCACAAATGAATTCAGAGTTTCGTGGAATGGGGACTACAGCGTGTGTTTTGTTAGTACAAGGAAATGAGGCGTGGATTGCTCATGTAGGTGATAGTCGTATTTATTTGTATTTAGGAAAAGAGAGACAATTGCATAGGTTAACTAAAGACCATTCATATGTTCAAGCATTGGTAGATGCTGGTGAAATAACTGATGATGAAATGGAAACTCATCCTAATAAAAATAGAATCTTAAAGGCATTAGGAATACAAGAGTCTTTAACTCCTAGTTTTAATCCCAATAATCAACCCATACTACCTAAAAATGGAGATGTTTTTTTGATTTGTACAGATGGTTTAACTGGAATGATTTCAGATAAGACAATTCAAGGTATATTATCTACACAAACTTCATTAGAGAATAAAGGTGAATTGTTGATATCTCGAGCAATGGAAGGAGAGATTACTCAACCAGGAGGACAAGATAACTGCACAATTGAATTAATTCAAATAAGTAATAGTCCATGGAAGAAAAGTTGTTTTATAAGTTTGAATCCATATAAAAATAATCAGACTTCAGATATAAAACAAATAAACTCAAGAAAACTAAAGCACTATATTTATTTTATCTTAATAATCCTTGTTACGATTATAATATCATGTGTTACATGGAGGATGATTGAAATTTCAAATATCAATAGGAAAAACGAACTTATTAATGAATATAAGGACCTTAAAAAAGAAGAAAACTTATTAATTGATGAGATAAATGCAAAAGAAGAAATTAAAAATATACAAATTAACAGAAATGAAGACCCTGATGAATCGATTAAGGAACTCTCAAGAAATAAAGAAGCTCTAAGAAAGAATAGATTCAAGCTGGATGAGGTAAAAAAGGAATTAGTAGAAAAGGGTATAAGTCCAGATACTATTAGTATAAGTCAATCAAAATAAATAGTAATGTTATGAAAGTAATTATAGTAGGAAGAGATTCTACAAATGATATAGTTGTAAATGATGTAAGAGTAAGCCGAAATCATATGCAACTAGTTTATGATGATCAAGGTATTTATTGGGTTATTGATTTGGGCTCATCAAATGGAACTTATGTAAATGGTAAGAGAATTACTAAAGAGACACGATTAGATGAATCTGACAAAATAATGATTGGTAGTACAGAAATTAATTGGTTGTCTTATTTTTCTATATGTCATTCAAATACTATGCCTAATGAGAGCCATTCTGCACAAAGAAAACATAATCGATGGTTTTTATATGCAGGATTCAGTTTGTTTTTACTGATAATTATTTTATTGATTAGTTGGTTGGTATTTAATCAGACGAATGATAATAATAGTAGTAATATAGTATCTCAAGATTCTATGAATAGTGATAAATATCTTGTTGAAGAGTATTCTAAAGTAATAGATGTACAAAGAACTAAAAGAGACTCTGTTGAAAATGAAAATCTAAAATTACTGAACTCAAATAAAGCTACTAATAAGAAATTATCAAAAACAGAAAATGAGTTAAATAAAACTAGACGCCAACTAGAAGAGGAAATGGAAGTAATAGAGAAAAATAAATTGAAATTAGCTCAGCAACAATATGAAATTAATAACCAAAAAGTTTTAAATAAAAGTCTTAAAAGTCAGATTAGTCAGGCGCAAAATGAGACGGCTAAGGCAACTGCAGATTTAAAACGTTTAGAAGAAGAGTTTAAACTAGTAGAAGAGTTTACACTTTTACTTCCTGATATTGCAGAAAGAAAAGGAGCAGACGTGGAGATATGTAAAAAAATGAAATATCAAGTTATAAATAAGGCGTATATTAAATGTTTGTCAGATAATTTTAGTACTTCAGATGTGGCAGGAAAGAAAAAAATATTGGATGCAGTTCGCAGTGAATTAAATAAAGATAAAACTGAGAAAGCTAAAGATTCTATTCTAGTTAAATGAAATTTTAATTAAAGATTAAATTGTGATGAACGATTATCCAAGACTTGATAATTACCACATCTTAGAATTAATTGCTGAAGGTGGAACTGCAAAAGTTTATAAAGCAGTGGATTTGCGTAGTGGCTTCTTAGTCGCGATTAAAGAATTAAAAACAAGACATTTAAAGAACTCGATTCTTAGGAAGAAGTTTAAGGATGTAGAAACACAATTGTATTTATATATGCAACATCCTAATATTCCAAAACTTGTAGATTTTTTAGAACCTTTACATTCTGATTCTCTTTTTCTAGTTATGGAGTATATTGAAGGAATAACACTTGAAGATTTTATTTATAAGAAGATAGGATTAATACCGGAAGAACGTGCATTGCCTATTTTTATAGAAATTCTTAATACAGTTGGTTATATTCATGATAATAATATTCTTCATTTAGATATAAAATCTAATAATGTTATGCTTTTACCTAATGGTAAAGTGAAATTAATAGACTTAGGTATTGCATCTAGGTTAGGAGATATAGGTGCGAATACTGGTTATGGAACACCTCCTTATATGCCACCAGAGCAATCAGAAAAAGGAACACTTGGCAGATATACTGATATATTCGCTTTAGGAGTTCTATTGTTTGAAATGTTAACAGGAAGATTACCTTTTTTTTCTTATAGTGAGAATGCGAAAGAAGAGATTAGAAGACAAATAAAGTATTCTCCAACACCATTAATGGTTGATTTTTATCCTATGATAGGGGAGGGACTGCAAAGGATTGTAGAAAAGGCATTAGCAAAGAATCCGAAAGAACGCTTCCTCTCTTGTCAAGAATTTTTGAATGCTATTAGAAAATATGGGAATATTGAAAGTTGAGTTGTAGTTATATGAATAAAGAAATATTAATAATGCTATGATAAACAGTAGTGAACAAGATAAATCAGAATTATCTAGTCAAACGTTACTTGCCGGCGGAAAATATATTATTGAAAAGAAAATAGGTGCAGGTGGATTTGGTATAACTTATAGAGCAATTCAACAAGGTTTAAATAAAATTGTTTGTATTAAAGAGTTTTTCCTATCTGGTAAATGTGTACGTTCAACTCATTCTAACACTATTTTCTTACAATCAGTAAGTGAGGATGTATATAATAAATATCGTGCTGCATTTGTTAGAGAAGCGAGATTGTTGGCAGAGTTAAAGCACTCCAATATTATAGAGGTTATAGATGTTTTTGATGAAAATAATACTTCATATATGGTAATGCCGTATATTGAGGGTGATACTTTACAAAAAATTGTAGAACAAAAAGGACCTATTATATATGAAGATGCTGTTAATTATATGGCACAAATATCTGATGGTGTTGGATATATACATAATAAAAATATTTTACATCGTGATATTAAGCCAGATAATATAATGATAACAGCAGAACATAAAGCTATCTTAATAGATTTTGGTTCTGCAAGAGAGTTTGAGCATGATAAAACACAGATTCATACATCAATTTTGACTCATGGATATGCGCCTACTGAGCAATATACTAAAAATAGTAGGAAAGGTGCCTATACTGATATATATGCACTTGGTGCAACTTTATATTACATTTTAACGGGGGTTGTACCTATAGAGGCAGCTGCTCGATTGACAGAGAAAATGCCAGAACCGAAGACTCTAAATTCAAATATACCAGAGGAGGCGAATAGGACAATTCTAAAGGCGATGCAACTGAAATCAGAAAATAGACATCAGAGAATATCTGATTTTATGGATGATTTATTGAATGTTAATCCTTCTGAATTAATAGATGAAACTTTACAAGAGAAGGTTGTATATATTGAGAAGAGCAATTTATGGATGATTAAAAGGGGTATTCTTGCAATTGGAGTACTATTAGCGATTGCTATAGGAATATATATAGGAATACGACCATCAGAAATATTTGTTACTAATAGTGATATAGTTGATAATGAGACTATTGATTTTAGCGGAATGGACTACCCAATGGTAAACGTAGATGGAGGGTCGTTTATAATGGGTTCAGAGCAGAGTGTTAATGAGGATGAGAATTATATACCCCATGAAGTATATTTGAACTCTTTTTATATAGGAAAATATGAAGTTTCACAGGGGTTGTGGAGGAAAATAATGGGAGAGAATCCATCAGAATATCAGCCTCAAATTGGACCTAATCAAAAGAGTTTAACACAAGAGCAAAAAGATAGATTTCCAGTTGAGAATGTTAGTTATGATGATATAGTTTTATTTATAGAAAAATTAAATAAAAAAACTGGATATAAATTTACATTACCAACAGAGGCACAATGGGAATATGCAGCTAGAGGTGGCCAAAAAAGTAAAAATGGTCGTTTCGCGAATGGAAAGAATATTCCTAAAGGAATTTGGTTTGATAAGGAACACGCAATACCTGTAGATTATGCAGATATTTCAAATGAGTTAGGAATTTTACATATGAGTGGTAATGTTGCAGAGTGGTGTTGTGATTATTATGATGGTTCTTTTTATGAGATGTCACCTAGAGAAAATCCTATAAACAGATATCCTGTTGTAGATGATTTAAGAGTAGTTCGAGGTGGAAGTTTTAATGAAACAAGGTCTAGTATAAACAATTTATTAGTTTTTAGTCGTTCTGCATCAGATGATGCTAGCTCAGAAATTGGTTTTCGTTTAGTTTTAGAAAAATAATCATTATTAATTTTAAAATATTATAGTATGAAAAGACATTTATTTTTAGCAATTGCATTTTTAGGAAGTGCGGTGCTGTTTGCTCAAAAATCTGAGCAAGATTCAATTATTAAGAATCAAAATATTTTCCTTAAAGATTTGAAATCTGATTTGCAAACAAAGAAAGAGCTTAAAGCAAATAAGATGATGAGTCGCTTAAAAGATAGTAAGCAATTTTTCTTGACAAATGACTTCTTAAAGAATTATGCAGGTTTATCGGAAAAGCAATATACAAAGGTATCTGCTTCTGATATATACAATAAAATGACTAATAAAAAGAATGCTTATACATCAAATGTTAGTTATGTTCCTGCAGAAAAAGTTGTAAAGGTAGGAGATGGTAAATTAAACAAGAAGAAAGAAATAAAAGATAAAGAAAAATTTTCTCGTTATAATACTTCATCTGAAATTTATGTAGCCTCAGTAAAAGATAGTGTACCTAGTAATGCTAAGTATAATGTAACATATAATTGGTTAATAGAATATAATGTAGCTAAAGAAAAAATGTATATAGCTGATTATATTAAAGAAAATATAAATAAGGCAAAGGAATTAGGTAAATCTAAAGAAGAACTAGAAAAGATTAGAGAACTAGCTGAGAAAAAAGCTAATGAAGAAATTAAATCAAATAGAATTATAAAAAAAATTACTTTAGTAGGAGTAACACCAAAGTCAATCGCTTTTATGCCTAGTGAAAGGGAAACAATGCAAAATGCAGTAAAAACTACTTTAGAGGCGTGGTATGCGAATTTATCTGTTCAACAAGTAGCATTTGAGACAAAAGATAGTATTATAAGTGTAGATAAGGAGGAAGGTCTTGTGGGAGTGGAATTACCTAATGAAAGAAATATAATGGTGTCTTCTGTTCCTATGATTAAAGTTAATGTAGATCCATATGTTTATATACCTGAAGGTGATGAAAATCTTTATACTAATCCAAATGCTTATTATGAACTTAAGCCGATTTTCACTGTAAAGATAAGTGATGATTTAAAGACTGCAGAGATACAGAAAGTAGAATATACTTCAAGTTTGGTGAAACCTACTACAGATGAAAAAATATTATCTAAATTAGAACAAAATAAAGAAGCTTCTAAAGAAACAGTAAATGAGTTTGTTCGTGTATTGACTGCGTATGCTGGTAATCAAAATAAAGATAGTCGTAAAGATTTAGAAGTATTGTTTGCAGATAAAACTTCTTTAATTCAGGTTTCTAATCTATCAAAAGATGGTAAGGAAAGTATCAAAAATCGTAAAGCAAACCAATATATCTCAAATTTTAATTCTTCAGAATTAAAATTTGATGTTAATGATGTAATTTTTGATGACCAAAGTATGGATACAGGTTCTGTTTTAGTAAAACAATCATATAAAAGTAAGTCATATAGTGATCAGACTACAAAAAAAATATATATTAAGAAGTCTTCTACCGACGAATCTAAATATTTGATTGATAAAATAGAAGTAATTCCTGGTAGTACAATTAATCTAGAATAATTAATAGTTTAGAGATAATTTAAATATTGACTCGTTGTATTCAACGAGTCAATACTAACTTTAAAATTTAAAATTATGAAAATAGTAACTGTAGGAAGAAGTTCTTCTAATAACATAAATGTATCTGACCCATTAGTATCCAGAACCCATTGTCAATTTATACAAGAAGATAGTGGTAGAGTTAAATTAATAGATATAAACTCTGCAAATGGTACTTATGTAAATGGTGTTAAACGACATGGAGAGGTATGGTTGGTGCCGTCTGATATTGTAAGAATCGGAAATACAACATTACCATGGCAAAACTATTTTATAAACCAAACAACTGGTGGACCAGTCCCACCTGCGTATCCTCCTAAAAATCCCAATGTCTATGAACCTGTAGAAAGTGAAAATTATTTTGCAAAATGTTTTAGTCATTATGCTGATTTTTCTGGACGTGCTAGAAGAGCTGAATATTGGACTTTTTATCTGATTAATCTTTTGATTATTTCAATATTACAAGGCATAGGGTTCGCTTTCGCTTTTAATAATGATGATGATTTTATATTAGTAAATCTACTATTCATGATTTTAGCAGGAATATATTCTCTAGTTATATTCATGCCACAATTAGCTGTTGCAGTGCGTCGATTGCATGATTCAGGTAAAAGCGGAGCAATGATTTTGTTAAATTTAGTGCCTATTATTGGAGGAATTATTGTCTTTATATTTATGTGCATGGATAGTGAACCTGGGCCTAATGAATATGGACCTAATCCTAAAGGAGTAGGTCCATATAAAACAAGATAAGATATTAGACCCTTTCAAATTGTGTTGAATTGTAATTCACTGATTTTTTGTTTGGGTCTAATCTAACTTGCTTATCATTGTTGTTGAACTGTTAGTTTAACAATAAAGGACCTATACTAGTTACAACAAAAAAAACTATATATTTAAATTATTATGACAAAATTAAGGAAAATAGTCAATATTTTATGTTTAGTACTGGGACACTTACTCTTTTTATTTTTGTTTTGTATGTTTATTTTAGGAGAACATAAAAAAGGCTCTACAGAAGATTATTATAATAAATTAATTATACAATATGACTCTTTAAAAACTTCACATAGTGTACTAGAAGCAAAATATGATAGTATAGTTCGTCAAACAGAGAGTATTAAGGTTTGTATTGATTGTGAGAATAAACAAAAAACTATAGATAAATTAACAAACAATATTACTCAATTAGAGAGAAGAATAGATGAACTAGATAATAATTTGTATAATTTATCGAAAGAAAGAGATAGTCTAAAGGCGAATATAGATACAATATTAAGATATGAAAGAAAAATAAAAGTTATTGACCTTAAAATAGGAAAAGAAACAGGAAATGGAATAACTACAGCAGATATTAAATATTATGGTCGTCAAAAAAAATAGAAAAATTATTAATGTAGGACGTTCTTTAATTAACGATATAATTATAGAAGATCCTTATGTTTCAAAGATGCATTGTCAATTTATAAAAGATGATAATGGTAATATAATCTTGACTGATATAGACTCTCAAAATGGGACGTATGTAAATGCTCAAAAGATACGAAATAAGGTTGTGTTACAAAAAAATGATATAGTTAGAATAGGAAATACAACACTTCCGTGGCTAACCTATTTTAATTTTAATATTATAGATGAAGGAGAAGTAATGCCAGAAAAGCCAATAAACTTTTTGGTATTGACTATTTTATCTGCAATTTTTTGTAATTTGCCACTGGGAATAGTTTCATTTGTGTACGCCTCAAAAGTTGATGAATTGTATTATAATAAGCAATATGAGCAAGCAAAGGATGCAGCTTTAAAAGCAAAAATATACTGCTGGATAGCATTTGTTTTGGGAGTATTGACTTATTTAATTTATATAATTTGTATGATTTATGTGAATTAATAGTAAAAAGACCTTGTTGTTGTAACATTGCTAAATTCATCTCCGCAACTGAGGTTTTGGGTATGTTGATCTTGTATTTATTTAATAATCCAAACGGCAGTAACTCTACTAAATAGAAGTTGCAGCCGTTTTTGTTTGCTATTATCTTATAAAATAGTTATCTTTGTACTGAAGCTGAAATTAATTGTAGAAGGAACCCTAAGAAGATGTAGTATGAGAATCTTGTTAGGGAATTTTTGTGTTTAAATTTAAATAGTTGATCAATTAATGGAGGCTTATCTGCGTTAGATGCCCCATTTTAATTTTTAATGTTATAAGTAAATTTTATCTACCTATTTTTAAATGCTTTGATGCGTTGGTGGATATTTTTGCGGAGGCATTCGCTGTAGACCCATGGCTCGATGCCGTGGTAGTCGCCTGTGTTTAAAATGTTTAGGATGTTTGGTAGGTAACTGCCGTCGAAACCTTCTAGAACTAGCACTTTGTATTCTGGGTCTAGGGTTACAGTGATGGTGTCGTTTAGAGTGGCGGGAGTGCTATCTGTACGCCAGTTTACTGGGTTGATGCACATAATATTTCCTTCGCACAATATTGGTTTAGAGTATTTTACATCAGAAACAGAATTGTAGCAAATAGTTACGCCAGTGTCTGTGGAGTCTTGAGCAGCCTTTATCCAAGGAGCAGTTTCAACGTCTTCATTTGTTACTTTATATCCCAAAACGTATGCTGCAACCATTCTTTCTCTTACTTCTGCAGGCATTACTTTCATTAACTCTACCACAGATTTTCCGCCTTGGCTAAAGCCTGCCAAAATAAATGGGCGCCCCTCATTATTATGTTCAAGATAATGATTGAAGGCATTGCAAATGTCTTTAAAAGAAACTTTGAAATAGCGATTGTTGATAGTGTCATTGTTTAGTGTTGCCCAGGTATTAAGCGTAATATGTCTGTAAAATGGAGAGTAAAATCTATTGCCATCTGCCATATATTCTGATGCCTTTCTCATTTCAATAGACATATCGTCTAAATGCTCCTGGTTTGTAATGTCTGCATAATGACAGATTACACTATCTGGTGTAGTCCAATCAAACTCCCATGTAGATGGAATATAAAACACATCAGCACCTTCTTCATTTGCTCTGTCTAGCACATTGTACCACATTTTTCCGTTGTTATAATCTGGTGTAGGTGGTATGTATTGAGTTTCTGCTTCGTTGCAACTTGTAATTAAGCAGATGATGCTTAAAATGCTAAATAAAATGCTTGTTCTCATTGCTTTACGTTTTTATGATACAAAAGTAAAAAAATATAGTGAAAATAACTTAAATTTTGGTAATTAAAAAATTTGTATTAACTTTGCATCGCATTAGGCGCTTAATCTGCTGTTCAGCAGATGAGTGAAAAGGGAATTTGGTGAAAATCCAAAACAATGCCTGTTGCTGTAAGTTCCTCCTTAAAGAAGGACAAAAAGTTTTTTACACACTTTGCCACTGGCTTAACGGCTGGGAAGGCGTAAAAAACGGAACGAGTCAGAAGACCTACCTAACGCACATATAGATTTATCACCTGCAGGATTACGGGTAAAGAATCACATTAAGCATATTAGCCTAAAACCTTTTTCTTTGCCTTTTTTCTTTTGTGTCATATTATATGTAAAGGCAAATTGAGTGTAGAGTGTAGTCTATACTGTTTTTTATTAGCATTGGTAATATATGTTTATCGTAATTCGTTATCCGTATCCTTAAGGCGGGGATAAACCTTGAGCAAAATGGGACTTATTACTTTTAAATATGTATTATGAAAAGAATTAATGTTTTGTTAATGGCACTATGGGGAATAGTTTCCTTGATGAGTGCAAACGAACCTGTTCTTATTACCATTGGTTCTGATGGAATGGAGAATTCTTATCTACTTGCTTCGGTGCAACAAGTGGTTTTCAACGAAAGCCAGTTTTCTACCATGAGCATAGAAAAGAAGGATGGTTCTGTGGTAAACGATGTGCGTACATTGCTGTTTGGCAGCATGCAAGATGTGCCTACATCGGTAGAGGAAAATGCAGAGTCTATGGTGTATGTTTACCCTAATCCTGTGGTAAATACACTTTATGTAAATGGAATTTCTGCTGATGAAACTCTTTCTGTATTTAATTTAACTGGTAAGTGCGTGATTCAAACCACTGGTAATGAAGTGGATGTGCAAGGATTACCAAACGGAACTTACCTATTGAAATTAAACAACCAATGTGTCAAATTTATTAAACATTAAAAGCTATGAAAAAGATTTTTACACTTATATTATTAGTTATTAGTGCAGTTGTTGCATTTGCTCAAAGTAATTTTTATATTTACAAAACCGACGGTTCGGTAGTAGAGTTTGTAATTAGCGAGGTGGATAGTATTGGTTTCACCAAACCTGCTCCTAAAAAAACAGTTAAAGTGCTTACTTTTGAAGATGCTGACGCAAAATTCTCTAGTTATGAACTTGACTATTGTGGTGTAACTGTGAATACATGGAGTGATATTATTCCTGGAAAAGAGGAGCAAGCATACGGAGCAAGTTCATTAATTTATGATATGGCTTCAAACAATGCTCAATACACTTGGAATGATGAAAACAACACTCTACTTACTCATACATTCCCATTTAACTGGGGTGGTTACAGTCTTTCTGGTGGCGGTATGGTAATTTCAAATATGACAACCACACTAGAAGACATGGAAAACGATTCTGATATTTATAATCATCAGCTTTCTATATTAAGCGAATCTGGTTACAATGGCTCTAGCAATTTTGCTATTGTTTACAACGATTCTCAAGTGGATGGCGAAGTAAAAAATACACTTTCGTTTACAGATGGCAGTGCTCATACTATCAAAGGTATGTATGTAACTATACCTGCTGTTACTTTATATTGTATGCTTTATGGAAATCAATTTTCTCAAGCGTACGATGAGGATGATTTCTTAAAACTTGTTGCTACAGGCACAAAAGCAGATGGTAGCAAAACTTCTGTAGAAATCTTGTTAGCAGACGGTAATAATTATGATACTTGGGTATTAGATTGGACATATTTTGATTTATCAGCTCTAGGCGAAGTAACCGCAGTAGAATTCCACATGGAAGAAGCACAAATGGATGACTATGGTTACGCCGTATATTATAAAACACCAATGTATTTTGCATTTGACAATGTTGAAGTTGAATTCTAAATTATTAAACCTTTTATTAGCGATTTTATTTTTTGGACTAGTAGGATGTAACTATGACGGTGAAATTCCTGATGGCCCGAGTGAAGATAAAGAGTTGCCAGTAGGACCTACTGACAGCCCCACAGATACTCCTACGGAGGGACCTTCTACAGGTCCTTCTGTAGAACCTGTAGTGCCAACAGACCCAGAACTTGCGGATATGACCTATTACAGACCAAAAACTCAAAGTTCTGATGTAAACTGTAATGCAGTGCTAGAATATCTTCCTGCTCCTGGTCAGTTTATAAATGAACTAAAAACAGGTGGTTTTGATGGTACTCAACTTTCTATGCAATCTGCCAATGAGTATGCCTTAGGTCGCCTTAATAAGAATATTTTTGTGTCTCTTGGGGCATTTGGTGGGTATATAGTGGTTGGCTTCGACCATAGTATAGTAAATACTGGTAGTTATGATTTTGCTGTAGTTGGTAATTCTTTTAAGAATTCTTCTGAGCCTGGCATTGTGTATGTAATGAAAGACTCTAATGGTGATGGCTTGCCAAATGATACTTGGTATGAACTAGCTGGTTCTGATACATACGCAGAAACTACTATTAGAGACTATGAAGTGACATACTACAAACCAACTGAGGTGGGCGCTCCTGTTCAGTGGACTGATAACCAAGGTGGTAGCGGAGAAATTGATTATCTTAAAGCATATCATGCACAAGACTTTTATTATCCACTTTGGGTAGAAACAGATACTTATACCCTTAAAGGAACACGACTTGAGTCTAAAAACTACGACCAATCTGGTAAAGGTTCATACTGGGTATTACCTGCTCATGGTTGGGGCTATGCAGACAATTTTAGTGATTCTGATAGGGTAGACAATAGTTCTAAAGATAATAAATTCCGTATTTCTAATGCTATAGACAAAGAGGGTAATGAGGTGATTTTACCTTATATCGACTTTGTGAAAATTCAAACTGGCGTGCAAAGCAAATCTGGATGGCTTGGTGAGGTTTCGACCGAAGTTTTAGGAGTTTATGATTTGAATTAAATCGGTCACTGAAAAAGTGAAACACAAATTAATTGCGATATTATTAATTCTTCTATCTTCATGTATGAAGTGGGAATATGCCAATCAGGAAGATTTCAATCTTCCTGACGATGGCTTATTCATTATTAATGAAGGGAATTTTCAATATGGCAATGCCACTTTGTCGTTTTATGACCCTCAGATAAATAAGGTAGAGAACGAGGTGTTCTTGCGTTCCAACGGCATGAAACTTGGCGATGTGGCACAATCTATGATTATACGTGGAGATATAGGATGGGTTGTGGTGAATAACTCCCATGTGGTTTTTGCTATAAATACAAAAACTTTTAAGGAAGTAGGGCGTATTACAAACCTAACTTCTCCTAGATATATGCATTTTGTATCTGATGAAAAGGCATATATTACCCAAATTTGGGACAATCGTATTTTTATAGTTAATCCAAAGACTTATAAGACAATAGGTTATATCCATTGCCCTAATATGACAATGGAAACAGGTTCTACCGAACAAATGGTGCAAAAAGGCAAGTATGTGTATGTAAACTGCTGGTCATATCAAAATAGAATCTTAAAAATAGACACAGAAACAGACCAAATTGTGGAAGAGTTAACCATTGGTATTCAGCCTACTTCATTGGCTCTTGATGCTAACGGCAAACTTTGGACCGTGACAGATGGTGGTTATGAAGGTTCTCCATACGGTTACGATGCTCCTGCACTTTATCGCATAAATCCAGAAAAAATGGTGGTAGAACAGCGTTTCGATTTCAAAAAGGGTGATAGTCCTTCTGAAATTCAAATAAACGGCGACGGAACAGAAATTTATTGGATTAATGATGATATCTGGCGTATGAATGTAAATGCTACCTCATTGCCAGAAGCTCCTTTTTTACCTTCTAAAGGAACTATTTATTATGGTTTAACAGTTTCTCCAAGAAATGGTGATGTTTATATTGCTGATGCTATTGATTATGTTCAACTAGGAAAAATATATCGCTATAGTAAAACTGGAGAATTGTTAGACGAATTTTATGCAGGAATTATTCCTGGAGCATTTGCATGGAAGTAAATAAAAGACTCTACATATTATTCATTTTTATTAGCCTTTTCGCAGGATTGTTTGCCTACGAGGCGGATACTACTTCTGTGCTAAACAAGGGGGTGGAACTTGGTGGCGTAACCATTTTTGGTAAACGCTCTATCAAGGAAATTGGTACTAGTAAAACCAATTTCGACTCCACTATGCTCAAAGAAAATATTGCCCAAAGCATGGCAGATGTGCTTACGCAACACTCTTCACTTTTTGTAAAAAGTTATGGCAGGGCAACACTTTCTACTGTTTCTTTTCGTGGTACATCGCCATCACATACTCAAGTAACTTGGAATGGTATGCGCATGAACAACCCAATGCTAGGTATGACAGATTTTTCTATGATTCCGTCTTACTTTATAGATGATGCTTCGCTTTTGCACGGTACATCATCTGTAAATGAAACTGGAGGTGGGCTAGGGGGCTCTGTAAAAATGTGCACAAAACCAGCAAATGCTAAAGGCTTTGGGCTACAATATGTGCAAGGAATGGGCTCGTTTAATAGTTTCGATGAGTTTCTTCGTCTTACATACGGTGATAAACATTGGCAAGTGTCCACTCGTGCTGTGCTTTCTACTTCTCCAAACAATTTCAAATATAGAAACCACGATAAAAAGGAAAATATTTATGATGAGAATATGAATATCATTGACCAATATTATCCTATCGAGGAAAATAAGAATGGGGCGTACAAAGATTTTCATATTCTTCAAGAAGTTTATTATAATACAGGCACAGGACACAAAATAGGACTTAATGCGTGGTATTTGCAATCGCACAGAGAACTGCCAATGCTTACTACAGATTATGCTAGTGATACAGAGTTTGAAAATGCTCAGCGTGAACGCACTTTTCGTGGTGTGTTGTCTTACGATTACATCAAAAATTCCTTTAAGTTAGCCGCTAAAGCAGGTTATGTAAACACCTATATGGCATACGACTACAAACGCGATGTAGGTAATGGTATAATGGCTTCGATGACAGAGTCTAGAAGTAAAATCAACACAGCATACGCTCAAGCAGATGCAGAATATTTTATTGGAGAAAAATGGTTGTTCTCGGCAAATCTTGCTTTCTATCAGCACTTTGTGGAAAGTAGAGATAAAAATATTATTAAAGTAGATGGTGGCAAGGCTATAGTGGGTTATAAAAAGGCTCGAATGGAGCTATCTGGAGCTATTTCTGCAAAATGGCAACCAATAGACCAACTAGGTTTGTCTATAGTTTTGCGTGATGAAATGTATGGTGATGATTTTACTCCAATCATTCCGGCATTCTTTATTGATGGTGTTCTTTGGCCAAAAATAAATTTAACAGCAAAAGCTTCGGTGTCTAGAAATTTTAGATTCCCTACACTCAACGACCTATATTTCCTACCTGGAGGCAATCCAGATTTGAAACGCGAGAGCGGCTGGACATACGATGCAGGACTTTCTTTTAATTATATAAAAGAAGGAATTTGTAATATATCTGGTAGTGCCACTTGGTTTGATTCATACGTGCAAGATTGGATTATTTGGCTACCAACTACCAAAGGTTTCTTCTCTCCAAAAAACATTAAAGATGTGCATGCCTACGGTGTGGAACTGAAGTCTGCAAACACCTTCCATTTAAGTAAAAATTGGCATTTAGACCTTGAAGGAACATTTTCTTGGACTCCGTCTATAAACAATGGCGAACCAATGTCTGTTGCTGACAAGTCTGTAGGTAAACAATTGCCATACGTGCCAGAATATGTGGCAAATGTGTCTGGAAAGATTACATACAAAACATTCTCATTCCTATATAAATGGTCGTATTATAGCGAGCGTTATACCATGTCGAGTAACGACCTTTCTCTTTCTGGACAACTTCCAAAATACTTTATGAGTAATATCACCATAGAAAAAATTCTAAACTTTTCATGGTCTGATATTAACATTAAGTTCAATATAAACAACCTTTTCAACGAAGAATATCTTTCTGTTCTTTCTCGTCCAATGCCTGGAATTAACTTCCAACTATTCCTAGGCATCACTCCTAAATGGTAATTGGAGTTAAAAAATCTTATTAAATATATTAAATGTAATTTTTTTGGAAGGAATGCTGTAATTTTGCGCAAAATTAAAATTTACCATTATGCATAGAAAACTTGTTATTGTAGTGCTTGTTATGAGCATTTTAGCGTTTGCTGCGTCGGTATACTTATGTGTGGTAATGCCAGATGCTACCAGTTATGTATTAGCGGCATTGTTTTTGGTGTCAGCAGTGTTTTTTTATAAACAAATTAAGTGATTTAATATAAAAGTTGCGGTCTATTAGGCTCAAAAAGAGCTAAGGTTTTCTACATATTTTTATGTTAATTTGTGTCGTTTATTTTTAAAAATAGGCGACACATTTCTATATTATAGGTATATAAATTTTAAACAATATAAAAATATGAAGAAAGAAAAAGACACTTATACTCGTTATATGGAGTATAGAGAGAATAATCGTAGTAAAAGATCTCTTGGGTGCGAGTATGCTAAAAATGGGGTGGATATAAATTATTAATTAACCTATAAAAATATTTGTTATGTGGGAAGAAATAAAAAGATACTTTTGGTGCAAAAAACATGGCTTAAATTATATAAATTGGGGTCTTATTGAACGTAAAGCTGCTTTTAAATTCTATTTCAAAGAAAATTTCATTAAACCAATTAAAATGGTAGCTATTCCAGGTCTAACAATAACCGCAATAATTATCATAATATTAAAATTGTGTGGAATTCATTTTGGGTGAAAATGACAAGTTGGAACTTGTAGCAGACGGATGGGTGTTGGATTAAAAAATCTATGAACGTTTTATCTTTCAATTGACAGATGAAGATAAAGTTAAGGTGGTCACAAATTGTGACCAGTTCAATTATCTGAAATATTCTTCTTTCCCACAGTTGTTTGCTAATATCATATAAAAATCTTACCTTTGTGCAGCTCTTGAACTAGGGCCCAGAGTTAGGTCTTGGTTATATTTTGTGAATGTAAATTGTGTAGGGACATGGTTGCTGAACTTGTTGATGCATAGCGTGCTATGTCCGTAATGCAATAAAAAGGATGTGTTACGCAAGCCTCATGCGTAGAGCATCTTTTGTAACTAGAATTATTAATCTTAATTTTTAGTCTTTATGGGTAAAAAATTAACATCGACATGCAATGATGCGTTGCAAGTAAATCAAAATCCTTTAGAAAATATAGAAAATCTTATCCTTAACGTAAGAGGTAAGCAGGTAATGCTCGACCGCGACTTGGCACGCCTATATGGTGTGGAAACAAAAGTATTGAATCAGGCAGTAAAACGAAATGTTGAAAGGTTCCCAGATGATTTTATGTTTCAGATAACTAAAGAGGAAGTTAATAGAACCTTATTTTCAAGGTCACAATTTGTGACCTTGAAAGAGGATGTAGTTGATTCAGAGAGTAATAGTGAATCAAGGTCGCAAAATTCGACCTTGAAAACAACACGTGGTGAGAATATAAAATACTTGCCGTACGCATTTACAGAAAATGGTATTGCGATGCTTAGTAGTGTTTTAAGATCATCTACTGCAATACAGGTAAATATACATATAATGCGTGCATTCGTTTCTATGAGAAGATTCCTTTATGCTAATAGAGATTTGTATAACCGTATAGAAACATTAGAATATAATCAGTTGGTAACACATAAATTGCTTGATGATCATAATGAGAAATTTAATTCAATTCTAAATTCTATATCAAAATACGAACTACCCAAACAAAACATTTTCTTCGATGGGCAGTTGTTTGATGCACATATATTAATCAGTACGTTAATAGAATCGGCAGAGAATAGAATTGTTTTAATTGACAACTATATTGATGAATCAGTGTTGATGTTGCTTTCTAAACGCAAAGCCAATGTTTCTGCAAAAATTTATACTTTGCAAGTAAGCAGAACTTTTAGGCATGACCTTCAAAGTTATAATAGTCAATATCCTCCAATAGATGTAGTACAATATACCAAAGCTCACGATAGGTTTTTAATAATAGATGATAAAGTTTATCACGTAGGCGCATCTATAAAAGACCTTGGCAAGAAACTTTGTGCCGTATCACTTCTTACCTGCATCAATGCTAACGAAATGTTGAATAGGATAGTGTAGGGGCTCAGTTCTCTCTAGGGTTTAATAAAAAAATTATAAAAATGTGTCGTTTATTTTTAAAAATAGGCGACACATTTCTATTTTATGACTACTGGGAGACGATTGGGGCAGTTGATACGATTTGGAGTCTGTGTTATGGTGAGTAAAAATAGGTCCAAAAAGAGTTTTTTGGAGATGTTTAAGAGGTAGAGTTAATTTGGCAGAAGAAAATGTATCTCTCTTACTAAGAGATATTTATTGAACAACAAGAGAAAGGGCCAAAAACTAGGCTCAAAAAGGGCTATGGTAGAGAGAAAAAATATGCGTTATTTTGTACTAATAATGATGTTTTATAAAAATAGAGATACATAGTTTCTTTTATTTTTTTTCTCTTGTTAAATGCTCCTGAAATATTGTAAATCAATAGAATGCAGGTGTAGTTTTTAAATATATTTTGCTAATAACCTTTAAATTAAATTCTATGGCTAATTGTTCTAAATGTGGCGCTGAAATACAGACCGGAATGACATTTTGTTTCCAATGTGGAACTCCTATTACAAATAACTCAAATGTGAAGTCTGCAACACCTCAAATGCCACAACGACCACAGCCACTCATGGCAAATGGCCCTCAAGCACTTCAAAGTCCACAAATGTCTCAGAGACCTCAAATACCTCAGAGACCACAAATGCCACAAGCAATGCAAGGACCACAGAGACCTCAAATGCCAACAGCTCCTGTCACAAATACCGGAGCGGCAGATAAAGGTTTCTTTACAGATGCAGTACGCACGGTAGCCAATGCCATTACAGGTGGTGCTTTGAATAGAGAAATAGAACGTGAGCGTAATGCAGCAGTAAGTCAACAAGCGCGTGCAGACCAAAGTGAAATTCAGGCAGCAACACGTTCTGAACGCGATGCTGTGCAAGCACAAATTAGAGCCGAACAAGAGGCAGAACGCGCAAGAGATTTACTTAGCATGGAAGCCGTAGAAGGGGTAGATGTGGTTAGAGGTCGTGCAATATGGAACATACAACCAGGCGAAATTGCGCGTAAAATTAGTGAACGAGAATTAGAAGAAATAGAAAAATTAAAAGGAATCATTGTGCAAGAAGGATGTACAGCCATCATTTTTGCCAATGGACAATTGGTTTCTACACTTTCGGCAGGCGCTTACCTATTTTATAAGAGTGTAGAAGAAGAAAAGGCTGCCATAAAAGCAGCAATAGAGAAAGCTGAAAAAGAACAACAAGAAAAAGAAAAAAGAGAAAAACCCAAACCAACTTTCCGACAATTAGGTATTGTTGGCGAATTGGGTAGAGCTGTTAGTTGGGTTGGTCGCCTTATTTTTGGCGAAAAGAAAAATGAACGCAAAGAAAAAGCAGAAAAACGCAAAGTTGATTATGCTCGCATTTTAGCTAAAATAGGTCAGGCTCCAGTTATGTCTGTATACATTGTAAGCGATCGTTACATTACACTTACCTTTGGAGGCGTGCCTAATAATGAAGGTGGAATCTCATTTATGCCTTACACCATTCCAATTGGCATACATAATGTAGAAGTAGGTGTATCGCTGCAAATGAAGATAGACGATATACATGCTTTTGCAACCAATTATTTGGCAGATAATAGAAGCGTAACTATCGCAATGATACAACAAATGCTAAATGGCAGTATTGAAACCTTGTTGCGTCAAAATCTTCGAAATGCCAACTACGATCAAACAGGTCTGTCATTGGATATGGTTAATGCGCTAAAACTACAAATTATCCAGACTATAAATCAACAAGTTTACGGCATATCATGTACGCAAGTATTGAGTATCACCGATAATAACCAAGACTTTGAGCGTTTTCGTAGCGTAGAACGTGAACTATACAATACAGAAAAAGAGCTTGACTATATGCACCGAACTGGCGAGTTCCGCAATCGCATGGAGAACGAAGCCAATACCCAATTAATACAAAGCGCTCAGAATGCAGAACAATTACGTTATGCATTGCAACAGATAAACAAAGACCAACTTTTACACGATGACGAGTTGGAAGAATTTACTTTGTTGCTACAAAGTCAAGCACGCATTAGAAATGCAAAAACCGAAACAGAAGAGTTTGAAGCATTGGAAGACATCCGTAAAAATCGTTTAGTAAAACAAGACGAAATGGAGGCCTTAGAAGATGCTTTGCAACACAATAAGATACCTCGCGAAGAAGTTACGCAAATAATGCGTATTAATAGCCAATTGAACATCGATACAGCTCGCATGCATGCCGAATGGGCACTTAATGATACTCGTACTGAGCATGATTGGGAACGTCAAGACTTAGAACGTCGCCGCAATTGGGGTATAGAAGACGAAGCGCGCGAGCGTGCTTGGATGCAAGAAGAGCAAGAGTATAACAGAAACTTTGCAAGAGACGAGCAAGAGTATAATCGTGATTTTGAAAGAAAAGTAAGAGAAGACGATTATGACTTCCAACAAATGATGCGCGAACGCGAATTGAAAAAAGAAGACGAACAGTTGGCATTTGAACGTGAACGACAAAATAAATTTGACGAAGACCAATTGGATGCCAATCGTAGTCAAAGACAAATAGAGAGACTCCAAGCCATGGCGCAAATGCAGGCACAAATGGATGCTCAAAAATATCAACACGAAGAAAATATAGCAACCATCAATGCCAATGAGCGCATCAATCGTGATAATAATTTTACACAAATGACTGCCGAACAAATTCGTGCAGCACAATTGGATAGGTTGTCAGAAAGTGGTCAGGTAGCCATGGCTAACGCTTATGGTAGCGAAAAAGAAGCGGAATTTATGAGACAGCAAGTAGAACGTCAACGCGAAGACGCTCAGCGTGATAAGTCGGAGATGATGAACTTTGCAAAAGAAATGGCTTCCATGGTAAGAGATACTGCTGCAAGTGTAAATAGTGCACAACAACAGCAAATAAATACCTTGCAACAGCAAAACCAAATGCAGCAACAACGCTACGACCACGCCCAAGAAACAGCCATGAACAACTTAGCTCAGGTAAGTACAGCGGCTGCAAGTAATATCAATGCGTTTAGCCATGCTGCACCAGCACAAAAGCAAGCAGAAATGGTAGAATGTCAATGTTATAATTGTGGACGTACCATACGCATCCCTGTAGGTGCAGGACAATGCCCAGAATGTGGAGCGCCTTTTCAATGGTAATATAAAAAAGTAGCACTATGAACGATATAAATGTAGGTGGAGAAGCAGCAATCATGGGTGGAGTTCACTCTGATTCGCACGATGTGCATAACACCACCAATACCACCAATCATGTAAATACAACCACTACCACTACCACAAACAATGTGGTAAACAATAGTACGGTGTATCAGGCTCAACGTACCGATGCTGAATTTAAATTGGATAACGAAAATCAATTTTTAAAAGCAGTTCAAGAACGTTTTGCCGATGGCAGATTGGACCAAAGGGAATTAGCAGAATTATCACAATTGTGCATACAATGGAATGTGCCGCAAGAGCGCGCCAATGAGATTATAAACCAAGTGCGCACCAGTACCAATATTTTGATGGGCGACCAAGGCAACGACTATCTGGTAAATCAGATGTTGCAAGAGGTCTTTAATGCCGTTCAAAACAATGCGGTAGAAGTGTTGCGCCACAAAATGAATGCCTTTGAAAGGTTGGTATCCAACTCACAAAACGCTGATGTGCATTTCTATTACAATTTGCTTTTGTCAAGTTTTACTCCCGAAGTGGCTGTGCTAAACTTTATGAAAAGCCATGCAGACGATTATTGGCAACTATATTGGACACATATTGCACATATCAAAATAGGAAATACCGATAATGCTTTGGCCCTTCTACCACGTTTGGGTGGTTTTGGAGCTCCGCAAGGCGACATTGCTTTGCTAATGGCCATTGATAATTTGGCAGATTATAAAATGCACAAAGGTTAAACCTACTACCTTAATCAAGCCGAACAGTACCTTCAACAAGCACTTCAGGGTGGCATGAGCCAACAACTTTCACCACTTTGGTATGCAATAAACGATTTAGTTAAAGGTAATACACATACAGAAGATTGGTACACATTCTATTATAAAGAAACACTTAAAGAATTTTTGCCAGAACCACCTAAGAGCCTAAACAAGAGTGCCGCTGTGCCACAAGCACAGATGCCACCTCCTATGCCCAAGTTCAATGCACAAAATGTCAATTTAACCCAAATGCAAGGTTTCAATCCGCTACAAGCAGCTAATCAAGTGGGTATGGGAAGAATGCAATCTATGGCAGGTACGCCAATGGCAACAACACCGCCACCTATGCCACAAATGCCGCCTCAAATGCCACAAGACCCAAACAAGGCAATACCTATAACAGAGGCTGTGCAGATTGCTACAGAAATGCGCCAGGCAGAAGGAACCATAGATGTGCCAGACCCATTAGAACCACACCATGGTATGATTCTAACCAATTCATTG
The DNA here is from genome assembly GCA_045612225.1 of Candidatus Enterocola sp. Lineage (GTDB taxonomy): Bacteria > Bacteroidota > Bacteroidia > Bacteroidales > Paludibacteraceae > Enterocola. The sequence goes on along the minus strand of JAZKYP010000013.1, from coordinate 121,786 downwards.
GTTTTAGCAAACAAATACAATTGTACACAACAAGAAGTGTACGATGTTTTCAATAACTTTATTCAAACAACATATGACCAGCAAATATATTGGCATTTTGCCGATATAGCCACTGCAGTACCAGAAAAAACTTGGGAAAATATAAATGCTTTTGTCTCTCAACAAATGCAAAGTTTGCAAGCAAAAGCAAGTGCCGACTACCACCTTTTTATAGTAGGTGGCGATGACGTTATTCCAATACCACGTATTATAGACCCTTACGAAAATGGTGAGGATAAGATACCTGCAGATATGTGCTATTGTTTTGAAGGCAATCTAATAGCATCTATGATAGAAGAACAAGATTTCTACTTAGATGTGTCTGAAGCACGTAATAATGTAGCCAGATTACCTTTAGAAAATGGTATTTTAAGTACAAAAATAGCAGATGATTTAGCAAGCTATTTTAATCTATCAAGCTTATATGCAGGAGGCATTCCGGTAGGAAATGTAGTAATGAGCAGTAATAGAGACTGGGTACCAGCCAGTGCTACCATGACAGAACATCTTCCATTGTTGTACAGTGCAGAAGACCCTGAGTTGGTAAAGAATGGTATGTACATCAGTCCCAAACTGATAACTACAAACAACGATGTAATGGAAATTTATGCTCGTTCGCTAAAAAAGGCAGATATGTTGATGTTTAACCTACATGGAGCCGATTTACATTCACATCCTGGATTTTACAGTACAGACGAGGCTTTCTCGCCAGCATGTTTACAAAACAGTAATGCACGTGTGTTTAATACAGTAGCTTGTTTTGGGGCACGTTTTATAAATTATAAGCGAAACGAATCCATGCTATTGTCTGCACTATATGGTGGGGGAGTTTTGCTTTATACTGGTTCGTTAGTACCCGTTCCTATGTACTATCACCCAGAACTAAATGAAGCACGTGAGCTGCTATTAAATCCAGGAACAGGTAGCGAGGTGTTTATGAGACTATATCCTTTGTATCAATTTAAAGGAATGACAGCCGGCAAAGCATTACTACGAGCAAAATGTGATTATTTTAACATGTGCAGACATGTAGAGAATGATGGTTTTTCATTGAGTACAGCGCTTATGTTCTCCTTGTATGGCAACCCTATGCTACATGTTAGAAAACGCAAACACGTTATAGAAGCGGCACTACAAAACGATGCTATGCCACCAGCGCCCATTAAAGCCTTTAAACAACCTTTGCGAAAAACATTAATCAATCGCGTGGTAACACAAAATCAGTCACAAAGTTTGTTGGAACAAGTAAGAGGATATGTAGACGAAAATTTAGCAGCTATACGTTCTATGGCAGAACAATACATCTACAACCAGTTGGGATTACCACCAAGAGATTTAGATAGTATAGACCAATTTAGCAGGCCTACCATAGATGGCAACTATGAGTTGGGATATTTATTCCATTATCGCAATAAAACGGCAAAATATGCAGCAGATAGCCATGTAGAACTAGATAAAGCAGGTAACATTAAACGAGTATATACAGTAAAATAACATTATAACACATTACAATTATGGGATTATTCGGATTTAAATCGGCCAAAGAAGTAGAAAGAGAAAAGGCAGAAGCACGCCAACAAGGCGAACAACAAGCCATACAAAGAAATTATGCCAACTTAAGCAATCTTAGCAAAGGAAGTCAAATCCGCTTTGCCATTCCTTATTTTGATGTTTTTGATCCACGATTAACAGATACCGGCGTGCCTGTTTCTGTGCACGGCAACATAGTCTATGCCATAGAAGACATGGATTTATTTCATAGTGTAAATAAAACAGAAGGTTTTAGCGACGATACGTTCCAAACAAAATTGCGTGCAACTTTGTCTAAATACGTAAAAGGAGTGGTATCCAATGCTCCATGTGATGCACAAATACCCGTAGTGCAATTGGAGCGTAAAATAATGGAAATAAGTACCATGGTACAAAATTATGTTACTCCACAAGTAGAAAAAGTATTTGGTATTACGGTACGTTCTCTTGATATTACACAAATTACAATAGATAAAAGTAGCCGTGGCTTTAGGGAACTAAAGGCATTGACAGCCGATTTAGAGAAAGAAAACATCATGGCCAAACACAATGCCAACTTGTCAAATTTCAATCTCAACAACGATTTGCAACAAGACCAACTAAGAATGCAATCAAGCTTAAATTTGGATGCTATGCGTCGCCAACAAGAAATGCAATTGGGTGGTCAAGAAGAGCTGCAAGCAATGCAATTAGAAAACCAGAGAGAAATGATGCGTATCCAACGCGAAGAAATGCAACGTGCCAGCCGTTTGCAAACAGAACAAACCTTTTTAGGTGCGCACCAAGCCAATTTAAATGCAGGTATTACCAATAATGCCATAGATAACGGAATGGAATCTTTGGGTGGTGTATATGCACAAAAAGGCAGTATGCTTGGGCAAAATGATTTAGCAGGTATGCCTCAAATGCCAAGTATGGGTGGTATGCCTCAAATGCCAGATACAACCAAATCTATACCTCAAGTGCAATACATGATTGGTGTTAATGGCCAACAAGCAGGACCTTTCAACTGGAATCAGTTGCAACAATTGGTACAACAAGGTCAATTAACCACACAAAGCTATGTTTGGAAACAAGGTATGGCAAATTGGGAATTTGCAGGCAATGTACAAGAATTAGCCCCTCTTTTTCAAAATGCAATGCCTCAAATGCCAGGCATGCCACCTATGATGTAATACAAAATTTATATAAATCACTGATTAATTACTAACTATAAAAAAATAAATTTATGGCAATTTTAAAAGAATTTGAAGAACTACTAAAAGTGGCGCTTACCGATGGTATTATTACTCCAGCAGAACGTCAAGTGTTATTAAAAAAAGCTCAATCATTAGGAATGGATATTGATGAAGCGGATATGTATATTTCTGCCGAAATCCAAAAATTGGAAATGCAACTTGAAGCAACCAAAAAACAAGAACTAGGAAGAGTGTGTCCAAGTTGTGGCACTTCTATTCCACAGTTGGCAAGCAAATGTCCTGCATGTGGTGAGCCCGTTACAGCCGAAGCAAGCAAAGAACTAAAAGCAGTATTAAATAATTTGGAGTCTGCATTAGTTTTACTTAAAAGTGGTAAGGATGTAGAGAAATCAAGAGCGGAAGTAGAACGATATATTCGTGAAGCAAAGTTATACCACGACAACAATGCTAAAATCAATATGTTAATTGATGAGGTAAAACAGGAAATGGTAAAAGCTGATAAGCAACAACAAAAGAGGAATATTATTAATTTTTTTAAAAAAAGTTGGAAATGGATATTGATAGTTGTAGCTGTAATATCTGTACTTATACTCATAATGAGAGCATGTGCTCCTACCGTTGCTGATGATATTGAATTGTGTCTTAAAGCTGTAAACGAGTCAATTAAAGAAGGAGATATGGCCGAAGCAGAATCTTATGTGGCAGCTTTTGCTGACAATAAAGGGTATGGCCCAGCAGAAAAAGCAACAGTTGTTCTTATGGAAGCCTACTTAGAACAGGGTAACCTTGAAAAAGCAATTAGTGTGGGTTCTGCATATAGAGTGATAAGTGAATACTCGTTTAACCCGCCTGCAGTGGTATTTAGAATACGTGACCTTCTTATTGAGAAAGGACAATATGATAAGGCAGAGAAAATTGTTAACTTATCTAGAGACACATATTATGAATTTTTATGTAAGTGTATAGATGATATGAAGAGTAAAGGTAATAACGCAAAAGTAAAATCCTTTATCAACAGGAAACTATCCTTCTATCAAGACTATGATAAATATCCAGAATCTTCTAACTATAATGTTTGGGGTACCAAAGCAGTTAAAAAACGTTTATATGAATATGCAGAAATCAAATGATTTGCGTTATATAACAAAATCCAGATGGTGTGCACATACGTGCACACCATCTTTGACTAAACAAATGGCAATGAAATGTAATAAAGTAATGTAAATCACAGACTTAAAAAACTTTCCAAAATCAAATAACCCTTATAAAACTTTATGGAAACAAATCAAGAAATTCTAACAATAAACAACCAAAATTGTAAGTATTACGTTTACCGTTTGGTTGACCCTCGTACAGGACATACGTTTTATGTAGGGAAAGGTTGTGGAGAAAGAGCAGAACAACATATAAAAGAAGTAAAATCCCTTTTGTCTGAAAATGAAGACTTAATTTCTTTAAAACAGCAACAAATAGCAGAAATTAGAGCAGAAAACAAACAAGTTATCATTCTGATTCATCGTTCAGGTCTAACAGAAAGTGAAGCATTCGAGGTAGAAGCAGCCCTTATAGATGCTTATCCAGGACTAACAAATATTCAAAATGGACATGGATCAGAACGTGGATTGACTACCTACGATGATTATCTTGCCAAGACTAAACTTCAAGAATACACAGAACCTGATGAAGATTACGTGATTATTAAAGTGAAGCAAGATTACGTATATAGTATAGGCAGCGTTTATGATGCTGTACGCGAAGCATGGCGTGTCGATTTAAATAGAATTCAAAACTATAAATATGTGTTAGGTGTGGTAGATGGAGTGGTACGTGAAGTATTTGAAGTTACACAATGGTATCAAGTGAATCCTACAAGAGTAGGGTTTACAGGATATGTAACGAACAATGCCAATTTATTATCATTAAACGGTAAAATGATTCCTGCATACTATCGTAAAAAGGGAAGTGCTAATCCTGTTCAATATAAAAAAATAACTAATCCTTAACATGACCCACCACGCTAATAAATTACGTCAAAGTTTAGAAAAGTGTGTGCAATGTGTGCGCCCTTTAGAACTTTTGTTGCAGGCAGGAACATTGTCGCAGCAAGAAAAAGAAGTGTTGCAAAATGCCCTTTCTACCATGGGAGTGCAAGCCGATACACTGCAAGAAAACTTGCAAACATTGGTAAATCAATACCAAAAGTTTAACAGTGCAGCCAAGCAACAAATTTGGGAACGTAAGTTACTCGATTTAACTTTGCGTAATAGTTTGCTCAATTACCGCGTGGGCAAAAATGCGTATGTGGTGCCTAATCAGTTGGCAGGTCAGATAGAAGATACGTTAGAGTCTGGTCAAGAAATCTGTTTAGAAAGTGCTTCTCTTAACTCTTTGTACAGGGCTATGCGTAACAGCATAGAAGAAACCGGAGCCAATACACTATACTTGGCATTAGGAACGTTGGTTTGGATAGGCAAAGATAAAAAAGAGCACAAGGCTCCCATTTTGTTAATGCCCGTAGAGTTGGTAAAATTAAGAGGTAAAAATACCTATTCTATACGCAAACGCGACGACGATACTGTGCTTAATATAACCTTGCTTGAAATGCTTTCTGTTGATTTTCAACTACAAATAGAAGGCATTCAGCCATTGCCTGCCGATGCAAGCGGTATAGATGTTAGTTTGGTATTGCACCACGTAGCCAATGCTGTGTCAGAGCAAACAGGTTGGCAAGTGTGTGATGATGCGGTATTGGGAATATTTTCGTTTACCAAGTTTGTGCTATGGAACGATATTCACACCAACGCATCGCTTATTGCAGCAAATCCGCTTATTCGTAGTTTAATAGAAGGTAGATTGTTGTTGCCACCAGCTGCTCCTATGGCAGATATTCGCCAGTTGGATGCGGTGGATATGCCTACATCGCACCTTATTCCGTTAGATGCCGATTCTTCGCAAATTGAGGCTTTGATTGATGCAGAAAATGGGCTCTCTTTTGTGCTTTCAGGACCTCCAGGAACGGGCAAGTCGCAAAGCATTACCAACATGATAGCAAACATGCTATATCATGGCAAACGTGTATTGTTTGTGGCACAAAAGAAAGCTGCATTGGATGTAGTGAAAGAACGTTTGGACAAAATAGGTCTTTCTACTTTCTGTTTAGAACTGCACAGCAATAAGGTAGATAAACGTCATTTCTTGTCGCAGTTGCAATTAGCTGTAGAAACAACATACCAAAAAGTGGGTAATGAATACGAAACGTTGGCAAATCAGTTATTCATAGAACGCCAAAAATTAAGTGCCTATGCCGATGCATTGCACAAAAAGCGCGAGCATGGTTATTCTTTGTATCAATGCATAGAGAATATGCACGATGCTTCCATTTCTCCTATTCAATTACCGCCATCTATTTTTGCTTCAAAAGAAACTGATTTATTAAAAACGCTAACACAGCGTGTAGTCGATTTAGTAGGTTTGCAAACCATATTGGGCATAGCCCCAGCACAGCATCCGCTGTATGGACTTTATCCAATAAAACAAGATGCAAAAGCTTTGTCTTCTTATTTAAAGCAAGATGCTTTAGAAAATCAGTTGCCTCAATTGCCCCTTGTGTTAGAAGGCTTAAAACAGCAAATAGAAAGAAATGCCAAATTTATTTCTAAAACTACTAAACAATACATCGAGGGCGACTATAAATGCAAAAAGTTTTTCCAAGTAGCCAAGGTGTCCGATAATCTGTTAGAAGACATTGATGCTTTTATTGCGGCTTCGCAAAGGTGGAATAAGCACATCAATCTATTGCCACAATGGGCTAGCTATGTATCGCAGTTGCAAGCGTTAGAGCAAATGGGATTGGGTGATGTTATTGCAAGGTTTGAGCAAGGCGAATCGGTAGAAAGTTTATGTAAAGCATTGCATCTTGGTTTTTACCAGCAACTTGCACGTGGCATTGTGGAATCAGATCCGCTACTAAAAGATTATAGCGGCATAAAAATGGAGCAAATCATCAAATGCTATACACAATTGCACCACGATTTCCAACAACTATCACAAAAAGAATTGCTAAGTAAATTGTCTGCAAAACGTCAAACAGTACAAACCAATCAATCTTGCAGTGCAGAATTAACACTCTTGCGCAAACGCATTGCCAACAAGGGCAGGGGAGCATCTATTCGTACCATGATAGAACAAATGCCTACAACCTTACCGCTGTTGTGCCCTGTGATGCTTATGAGTCCGCTTAGTGTGGCGCAATATTTAGATGCTCACGCAGAGCCTTTTGATTTGGTGATTTTTGACGAAGCCAGTCAGATGCCTACAAGCGAGGCTGTGGGTGCTATTGCACGTGCTAAGGCTGCCATAGTGGTGGGCGATTCCAAGCAAATGCCGCCAACAAGCTTTTTCTCGCTCACACAAACCAACGAAGATGAGGCTGATATAGACGATTTAGAGAGTATCCTTGACGATTGCACGGCTCTTTCTATGCCTATGCGTTCATTAAAATGGCATTACAGGTCAAAGCACGAAGATTTGATTACGTTTAGCAATGTACATTATTACGATAGTTCGCTCATTACATTCCCATCTGCCAACCACAATCAGCCTAAAATTAGCATTCAACAAGTAGAGGGTTACTACGATGCAGGCAAGTCGCGCACCAATATGGCAGAAGCAAAAGCCATAGTTGCCGAGGTGGTGAGTAGAATGCAAAATGAGCCTAATCGCTCCATTGGTGTTATTGCATTCTCGCAGGGGCAAAGCAATTTGATAGAAGACTTGCTAAACGAAGCGTTTGTAGAAAATCCAAATTTGGAACAACAAAATGCCAATAGCAAAGAGCCTATTTTTGTAAAAAACTTAGAAAATGTACAAGGCGACGAACGGGATGTTATCCTATTTTCAATTGGTTATGCACCCGACAAAGATGGTAAACTTTTAATGAATTTTGGTCCGTTGAACAAGGCAGGTGGCGAAAAACGTTTAAATGTTGCCATTACGCGTGCTCGCTACGAAATGAAACTTTTTGCCGTTTTACGTGCCGACCAGATAGACGAAAAACGCACCAGTGCACGTGGAGTATTAGACCTAAAGCAGTTTATGAAATATGCAGCAGGACAAGATTCTTTGCAAGTGGCTAAAAACAGTTCTTCACAAACCGATGTTATTGCCCAACAAATAGCATCGTGGTTAAGGCAACAAGGGTATCATGTAGAAACAAGCATTGGAACTTCTGCGTGCAAAGTAGATATTGCAGTGGCCACTTCTACCCATGCAGAGTCATACAAATTGGGTATTATTTTAGATGGTTCGCATTATTATCATCTCAATACCACAAGCGACAGAGAGATTGTAAAACCAGCAGTGTTTAACATGTTAGGTTGGAACCTAATGCGTGTGTTTACCTTAGATTGGTTTTTATATCCAGAAAATGTAAAGAAAAAAATAGTAGAAAAACTTAATTAGCAATATGCAAAAAACAACACTAACAAGCGGTTTTCGTTTCTTTTTTAAGGGATTGAATAGTAGTAAGGATGAAATCTGAGTGTCTATTCAGTTGATTGCAAAGCAAAAACCTAATGGTGCGTTTGGGTGGCGGCGTAGATTGTAATGCTGCAACTATTCGCATAGGGTACGAAATATTGGTTTACGACAATGCACATCTACTTAAAGCCAAAGCATGGCATCTTGTATATGCGTAGTCTTTAAAATCACGTATTTAGTGCCATATCGTGCTTTGAAAAGGCGAAAAACCCTACTTTCACTTATAGTTTCTATTATACTATAGTGATTTGTAGGGTTTTGTGGTGCAAGTCACAAAAAAATATGAGATTACAATTTTTCTAGGGTGGTAAGTCCGCTAGTTAGTCCCATTGAGTAGCGTGGACAGTGTTCGCCGCCATGTACCAAGTTGTCCACAAACAGCGGATAATTCTTTAGCATAAGGCTACATTCAAATGTGTCACCTGTTTGTAGGGTGGCATTTACTGCATCAATAGCCTTAAATGTGCGTCCGCCCACGTATTCCACTATACATACCCTGTCTGGCAACCAGCCAATGCGAATTTTGTCGCCAGGGGTTAAGTCTTCTACTTTTATAGACATACCTTGTTTTACAATATAAGAATCAGAATTTGTCTCTTTTTTTAGAAATGTGCAGAAATTTTTCCAATGCTCATGACCTATATACTTACACATTACGTCGAGTGTGCGAGTAAATACAGTGTCGTATGCAGCGATGCGTCCCCACAATCTGCGCAGAGTGTTTTCTGCAATGTGATTGTTTGTAGCGCGCTCAATGTCGTATGCAAGTAGAGTAAAGTCTGTTCTGCTTTCTATTGGGTGACCAAATCTTTTCTCTACAGCCTGTTTTAGTGCTACTATTTCTGGTGTATTTGTTTTAATTGCCATGGCACAAAGGTAAATCTTTTACATTTACAATCAATAAAAAGAACCAAAAAGGGCCGGCGGGTGTTTAAATAATCTTTAAACTATTTGGTATCATCTTCACAGAGAAAGAGTTACTGTTGGTATTGATAGGTTCGCCGTCGATGTGAAGGTAGGCTCCTACCGCTACATCAAGTATGCAGTCGCCGCAATCAAAGGTTTCTACAAACTTGTTTTTGTGCATTTGTTTAAAAAACAAACTATATGCCATATAAGGTATGTTGTACCATTTAAATGGTTTAATAATGGTAACAGTAAAAAGTCCGTCCATTAGGTTGGCGTGTGGGGCTATGTAGGCGTTGTTGCCAAACTGTTTGTTGTTGGCAATGTTCACCACAAATGCTTCGCCATTTTTGCTATTCAAGCGAGAACCAAAACTCAAACGATATGAAAGGGGAGTGTAGTCTTTGTATGCTTTTAAGCTTAGCTTTATGTATGTTAAGAAACCACGCACCTTGGTTTGAGCAAACAAGTGACCAATAAGCGCATCGAAACCACTGCCGCAGGTGCAGAAGAATTTTCTGCCCAACACCTCGCCGCAGTCTATGCGATAAGATTTGTTTTCTTTAATCCTTTCGATAATCTTTTTTGTAGAAAGACCAAACATACCCAAATCGCGCGCCAATCCATTGCCACTACCAGTGCCCACTATGATTAGAGCAGTCTCTGTGCCAACCAGTGCAGAAGCAATCTCGTTTACTGTGCCATCTCCACCCACTGCTACAACTATTTCTACTCCGTCATTTACAGCTTGTCTTGCAAGCTCAGTAGCATGACCAGCATATTCGGTTTTTATGCCTTTTATCTTAAACTCTTCTTCAAGTGCTAAAACCACTTTCTTTGCTCTTTTTCTAGCGGCGTTTGTGCCCGAAATAGGATTGATAATAATACGTATGTTCATAGTTAAATGTATTGCAACGGCAAAATTATTAAAATATTCACATAAAACAAAAAAGAAAAATTTATCTTTGTAAAATTATTTATGAAACTAGATTTATATGCTGTTTAATTCCTTTGAATTTCTTGTATTTCTACCTATATTCTTTCTTTTATATTGGTGGGTCTTTGATTATCTAATTAAAGACACCAAACATCAATTATTATTTCAAAATTTATTGGTTGTTGCAGCTAGTTATTTGTTTTATGGTTGGTGGAATTGGCGTTTTCTGCTTTTGATTGCGTTCACTTCACTTTGTTCTTTTTTTAGCGGAATAGCTATAGAAAAATCATCTACAAAAAGGTATAAAACCTTTTGGATGATTTTAAATGTTGTTATAAATCTCTTTATATTAGGAGTTTATAAATATTATGATTTCTTTGTTATTTCATTGGCTAATGCCTTAAATATCAATGCAGAAGCACATTTATTACATCTGGTTTTGCCTGTGGGGATAAGTTTTTACACTTTTCAGGCACTTTCATACAGCATAGATGTGTACAGAGGAAAGCTGGAGCCAACTAGAGATGTAGTTTCATTTTTCGCATTCTTGAGTTTCTTTCCTCAACTAGTGGCAGGACCAATAGAACGTGCTACAAATCTTTTGCCTCAATTCCTTAAGAAACGTAGTTTTAATTATTCCAAGGCGGTGGATGGCCTTCGTCAAATACTCTGGGGTATGTTTAAAAAAGTGGTGGTGGCAGACAATTGCGCGGTCTTTGTAGATACTATTTTTGGAAATGTAGATGCCCACAACGCTTCAACATTAGCCATCGCTGCTGTCTTATTTTCTTTTCAAATCTATTGTGATTTTTCTGGATATTCCGACATTGCTATAGGTCTTGGAAAACTCTTTGGTATAGATCTGATGCGCAACTTCAACGTTCCATATTTTTCTCGTGATATAGCAGAGTTTTGGAGAAGATGGCATATCTCACTTACCACATGGTTTCGTGATTATGTTTACATTCCATTAGGTGGCTCTCGCCCAACAAATTCTCAAGGAATTGCACTTGAGGGTATGTCGAAGAAGACTGTTGTTGTTCGCAATACATTTGTAATCTTTCTTCTTTCTGGTTTTTGGCATGGAGCAAATTGGACGTTTCTTTTATGGGGCTTTTTTCATGCGGTGTTATTTTTGCCATTAATATTACTCGAAAAGAATAGAAAATATACAAATGTGGTGGCAGAAGGGCGATTACTTCCTTCATTTACAGATTTATTTAGGATGTTATCAACCTTCATTTTGGCAGCTCTAGGTTGGATAATATTCCGCGCAGATAATATTGATATAGTCACAAGTTATTTTACTCGTTTATTTGATTACACATTGTGGGGAGTGCCATATTTAACTAATAAGGTTTTTATTTTCTTGCCTCTAATAATAATGATTATTTCTGAATGGTTGCACAGAGGGTGTGAACACGGATTTGCATTGAGTGGGGTGAAAAATAAAGCAGTACGTTATGTTTTATATTTTTCATTAACTTTCTTGGTGCTTATCAATATGGGACCGGAACAAAGTTTTATATATTTCCAATTTTGATATGAAAAACTTTATTATAAAACTTATTTTTACTTTTATATTACCTTTGTTTCTGTTGCTTTTTGCAGTGGAGTGGTGGTTGCGTAGTATTCCAAGCGATTATGAATTTAAGGATAAAATGCTTACGGCAAAATGCGATTCTATAAAGGTACTTTCTTTTGGATCTTCTCACGGACATTACGGCATACGTCCAGATTGTATGTCTTTGCCTGCTTTTAATATTGGGATGCCATCGCAAAGTGTAAAATATGACCATTTTTTGTTTTATAAATTTATAGACAGATCTCCTAATTTGAGGTATGTGATTTTACCTATTTCATATTTTTCACTCACAAGTGAATTGGAAGCTGGGGCAGGATGGGCTCACGCCAAGGGGTATTCAATCTATATGGGTTATGATGAATACAAATTTAGTCCTATTTTTAATTTAGAATTAATAAATAAGGAAAAGTATTTAGGACTAGTTAAGATGATAGGAAGAGATTTGACTTTTGTTACTTGCGACTCGTTAGGCTGGGGATGTAAGCGTGAATATGGCGATCAAAAACCTAATTTTACAAGTTTTGCACAGAGTACAGTTGAACATCATAATAGTAGTATTGGTGAGCCTATAGATGAAAATGTAAAGCGCATTAAAGAAATGATTACTACATGTGAGGGACGTGATATAAAGATGATATTACTAACAACTCCTACTCATGAGAGTTATTATAGTTTGTTAGATAGTGCTCATTTGGCTCTAACTGTGCAGACTTGTGAAAGATTGGATGCTGAATTCTCTAATACTACATACTTAAATCTATTAAAAGATTCTTCTTTTGTTGATGAGGATTTTTATGATCCCGACCATCTAAATACTATTGGGGCTGCAAAACTAACAAAAATGCTTGATGAATATATAGGAGAGTGATCCGCCTATGGGCTCGAATCCCGAACACACGAAGTGTGTTCTATAAAAAAGGATAGGGGGTCCTGGGTTCGAAAATGTACATAAAAAAAGAAGTCCTCAATTTTTTGAAGACTTCAAGTGATCCGCCTGGGGCTCGAACCCAGGACCCCAACATTAAAAGTGTTGTGCTCTACCAGCTGAGCTAGCGAATCTCCGCTATTTGCTGTGAGGTTTCCCTCAATTGCGATGCAAAGGTAGTAACTATTTTTGAACTGTGCAAGTTTTGCTGAAACTTTTTTCAAAAATAGTGCATTTTTTTTCTTATTTCATTGGTTGGCTAAATTTCTTTTCGCCTTTTTCGCGAGCTTTGTGCATATTTTTGAAAAGGTCGCCTTTAAATTTTTTGCATGCAGATTTTACTTGAATAAGTTTTTGTGCAGGAATTTCTTTTAAAAACAATCCTAGATATTCTTTTTCTAAGCTTTCAAGTGCAATTTTTTTGTCTGCAATCTCAAACATTACTTTTTCTGCTTCTGCGTCGGTAGTAATTTCTTGAATAGATTTTTCAAGTCCTCTAACCTCTCTTCTTAGTTCTCTGTGCTTTTCGTCAAACTCTTTGCTAATTCTAGAATAAGCATTAAGTTCAGCTTCTGTTAGGATTCCTTCGTTTGAGATATATTGAATTTCTAATTCTGTGAAATCGATTCTTTTAGGAGCTTCTTCTTGAGCAAATACGCCAAGAGAGAAAGCAAGGCTTATAATAAATAATGTAGCTTTTTTCATAACTATCTGTTTTTAGTTGTTGTCGGTTAATAAATAATACATGTCTTCGGCTTCGTATTCATCTAGAAGATATTGATAATCATCTTCTGAAAATTCTATTTCTGCCATCATCATTTGTTCGTTTTGAGCACGTTCAATAATTGGTTGAACAGCCAAATAACTTGTTCCTGAAAGGATTGCTACCACAGCAGCCACTCTCATAAGAGGTTTAAATCTATCTACCAAACTAAAAGATTTTCCAGCAGGTTTTGCTTCTGTAGCAGCAGCTGGTGCTTCGCCTACAGATTCCATTCCTTCTGGCAATGGCATGGTATCTAAGATTTTATCCATGTTGTCCGCAAAGTCCTCAAAGTAGTTTTCTGGCACTTTGTAAGGATTTTTATTGCCTATTTTTTCTAATATATTGTTTTCTGTTTTCATATTCGCTTATTTTTGCCTAAATTTGACGTGTAATTAAACTATAAGTTTAACGTATTGACAGAATATATTTCTCAACCTTCTTAACGGCAAGGTGATAAGACGTTTTGAGTGCGCTTTCCGACGTGCCTAAAATCTCGGACATTTCGGCGTATGGCATTTCGTCAAAGTAACGCATATTAAACACAAGTCGCTGTTTATCAGGTAGTGTAGCTATAGCTTTTTGCAAAAGTTTTTCTAGCTCATCACCTTCAAAAAGTGGGTCGTTGTTTAGGTGTGTAGAAAGGTTGGTTTCAAAATCTACACTTTCGCCCGCGTGTTTAGAATAAGAGGAATTTAAGAAATCTATGGTTTCATTTGTGGCAATTCTGTAAAGCCAAGTTAAAATATTGGCATCGCCACGATACTTTAAAATATTTTTCCACGCCTTAATAAAGGTGTTTTGTAGAATATCGTTGGCGTCGTCATGCACCGAAACCATTTTTCTTATATGCCAATATAGGCATTGCTGATAAGTACGCATTATATTTGAAAACGTACTTCTACAAGTGGCAGGGTCATTTAATAACCTATGAACTTGTGCATTATCTTTAAAATCGTTTTTGCTCATAATTAGGTGCGAAATTAAAACATAAATTTTATTTAAAAAAATTTTATTGAAGAAATGAATGTATATGAGAAAAATACTGTAGAATTTGTTACAGTTGGAGTGGAGTTTTGTGCATTTGTAGAGAAGGCTAGTGAGAAAACTTTTGATACATTTGTACCTGTGTTACAGAAATTATTGCCATTTTTGTACTTGAAAGCTGCAATGGTGGAAAAACCAATGCCACTTGGCGAGGATGAACTTGGTACTTTTGTTACGGAAGTGGATTATGAAACTATTCGTGTGGCAATGTCAAACATTTTAGAGGATAAAGATGATTTTTACAATGGTGAGGAGTCTATTTCAATTTCTGAATGTGTGGCAGATGTTTACCAAGATATAAAAGATTGTATTTCAAACTACAAGACTGGTCAAGAGGATGTTATGAACGATGCAATAGAAAGATGCATCGACAATTTTCAAACATATTGGGGTACTAGATTGTTGGATGCTTTAAATGCAATACACAAAATATCATATACAGAAACTGATGAGTTATGTTAAATTTTAGAGAGTCGATAACAAAGGAAGAGATTAACAGTTTACCTGTGTTGGAGTACGAAGATAGGAATATTGTTTTAGTAGATACTTTGAGTAAACTTAAAACAACTATCGATGTCTTAAAAAATGAGGAAGTTTTAGGCTTTGATACAGAAACGAAGCCTTCTTTTGAAAAAGGAAAGTCAAATAAAGTGGCACTTTTGCAATTTTCCACAGCTGATACTTGTTATTTGATAAGACTTAATGTGCTGGGAATGCAAAATTCTATTATTGAACTTTTGTCGTCTGAAAAACCACTCAAAGTGGGCCTTTCACTTAAAGATGACTACAAAATGCTTAATAGAAGAAGGAGCTTCCGTCCTGCGGGATTTCTTGATATTCAGTCAGTTATAGGCAAATTTGGCATTAAGGACATGAGTCTTCAAAAGATTTATGCCATTATGTTTAATAAGAAAATTTCTAAGTCTCAACGTTTAACCAACTGGCAGGCGCCAAACCTTACTTTGGCACAACAAACATACGCTGCTGTGGATGCGTGGGCTTGTATGGATATTTATAATGTAATAAAAGATGAATTATAAAAAGATATTTTTAAAGAAAGGGAAAGAGTCTTCTCTTGAACGTTTTCACCCTTGGGTGTTTTCTGGTGCGGTGGCTTACGCCGACAAAAATATTGCCGAAGGCGAAATTGTTGAAGTTTATACTGCAAACAAAGAATTTATTGCAGTAGGTCACTTCCAAATTGGTAGCATTGCTGTGCGTGTGCTTAGCTTCAATCAGCAAGAAATTAATCACGATTTTTGGGTAAAACGCTTGTCGGCCGCATATCAAATGCGTAAGGATTTGGGTTTGGATTATACTCCTGAGCATTCTTCTTTTCGCCTTGTGCATGGTGAGGGCGACTTTTTGCCTGGGCTAATTGTGGATTTCTATGGTTCAACTGCCGTGATGCAAGCTCACTCTGTGGGAATGCACATGCATCGTCAGGAGATTGCAGAGGCTATTGTGGCAATTAGCGAGGGAAAGATTAAGAATGTTTATTATAAGTCTGAAACTACACTTCCTTACAAAGCCGATACAGGTGCAGAAAATGGTTATCTAATTGGTTCAGATTCAGATGCTATTGCTCTAGAAAACGGTATTAAATTTTGCATCGACTGGGAACGTGGTCAAAAAACAGGTTTCTTCATCGACCAACGTAGCAACCGTCAGCTTCTAGAACAATATTCTCGTGGTCGTAAGGTGCTAAATATGTTCTGCTACACAGGTGGTTTCTCATGTTACGCTATGCGTGGTGGTGCTGCTTGCGTGCATTCAGTGGATAGCTCTTCAAAGGCCATTGATCTTGTAAACAAAAATATGGAGATGAACTTCCCTGGCGATACTCGTCATGAGGCGTTCGCTCAAGATGCGTTTAAATTCCTAGACAATATGTCTGACGATTATGATTTAATCATCCTTGACCCTCCTGCATTTGCAAAACACCGCGATGCTCTTCGCAATGCTCTTCAAGGCTATAAACGCCTAAATGCCAAGGCTTTTGAGAAGATTAAATCGGGTGGTATCTTGTTTACTTTCTCTTGTTCGCAAGCGGTAAACAAAGACCAATTCCGCCTTGCCGTATTCTCTGCAGCTGCCATGAGTGGCCGCAAAGTACGCATTCTTCACCAAGTAACTCAGCCAGTGGATCACCCAATCAATATTTATCATCCGGAAGGGGAGTATCTTAAAGGGTTGGTGCTATACGTCGAGTAACTGAGAGCAATTTTAAAGGGTGCTTTTGGCGTTGCCCTATACAAAATATCCTAAATAATAACACGCCCGTTAGGATGTGAAACTAAATAAAATATGAAAAAATACACATTTATATTATTCCTTTTGTTTCCAATTCTGGTTTTTGCGCAGGTGAAGACTGGCGTGGAGGTGCTGCGCGAGGGTGGATTTGAGTGCTTGAGGGGCAAGCGTGTGGGGCTTATTACCAATCCTACTGGGGTGGATAGCAACTTGAAATCTACTGTGGATATACTTTTTGAGGCAGAAGAAGTGAACCTTGTGGCGCTTTATGGTCCTGAGCATGGTGTGAGAGGAGATGTGGTGGCAGGCGAAAAGGTAAACGACCAAATAGATGCGAAAACTGGGTTGAAAGTATATTCTCTATATGGCAAGACTCGCAAACCAACGGCAGAAATGCTTGTAGGTGTGGATGTTTTAGTTTATGATATTCAAGATATTGGCTGTCGTTCTTACACCTTTATTAGCACTATGGGACTGGTGATGCAAGCTGCTGTGGAAAATAGCATCGAAGTGGTGGTGCTAGATAGACCAAATCCATTGGGCGGAGAAAAAGTAGAGGGTAGTGGGGTGAGTAAAGGCTTTTTCTCATTTGTAAGTCAATTTGATATACCTTATATATACGGTCTTACTTGTGGCGAACTTGCTCAGTACTTGAACGAAGAAATTTGTTGTTCACTTACTGTGGTGCCAATGCAAGGCTGGACTCGCGATATGAGTTTTAAAGATACAGGTCTGCCTTGGGTGCCTACTTCTCCACAAATTCCAAGCACAAATGCGGCTATTTGTTATCCTGCCACAGGCATAATAGGCGAAATGGGTTTCCTAAATATTGGTGTGGGATATACTCTCCCTTTTGAGGTGATGACAGCTCCTTGGGCAAATGCGGTGCAATTTGCCGATTCGCTAAATGCTTTAAATTTGCAGGGAGTAGATTTCCGTCCTATCACTTTCAAACCTCTATTTGGGTCGCTACAAGGTAAATATGTGCAAGGAGTGCAAATTCATATTACAGATTTCAATACTGCACGTATTTCAGAAATACAATTTCATGTGATAGAAATGATGCATAAACTTTATCCAGAACACAAACTTTTCTCTGAAGAAACAAAGAAAAGAAACAATATGTTCGACAAGGTTTGTGGTACAGATTTTATCCGCACAGAATTCTCTAAAAATTACAAAACCTCTGAAATTCTGCCATATTGGCGTGCAAAAGAGGATGATTTTAGAAATATTAGCAAAAAATATCATTTGTATTAATTCTTAGATATTATCTTTGCAACGAAATTTTAACACATTATGAAAAAGAAACTATTATTTTTAGCAGTAGCAGCCGTAGCAATGGTAGGCTGTAAAAGTTATTCATTAATGGAAACCACTCCAAGCGTGGATATTGTAAAGAAATTGCCAGCAATGGAAGTAGGTATAGATGAAGGAAGTTTTGCAACTGTTACAGGTTATGAAACAACAGAGACAAAAGGCTCTACATACGTTGATTATTCAACAAACACAAATTGGGCTTATGGTTCTACTAGCAGTAAGTCTGTTTCATACGCAAGCTCAGATTTAAACAATCTAAAATCTCTTTACTACACTAATATGTATGATAATATACTTAGTAAAATTGGTGAAAAGAAAGGGAAAGTTGTTTGCCGTCTTGTAACAGGTGATTCTGATAAGAATATAGGCTTTTTTATTTTAAGTGCATGTACATTATTTGTTCCTAACCTTTTTGGTATGCCATTAACTTATGCAACAACAAATATGATGGTAGAAATGGATTTTATGGATATGAACAACAACGTAGTTGCTACATATAAATCAAAATCTCATAAGGTAAAAAAATACTGTGCAATGTATTGGGGATATGATGATTGTGAAGAAGTATCTATTGCAGAAACATTTAAACAATGTTTAGATGATATCAACAAACAAATCAAAGGTGATTACGAAAATCTAGAAGCTATTTATAGTAAATAATTAAATAATATATTCAAACTGATATAGAGAGGATAATTTAAATTATCCTCTCTTTTTTTGTGCCTATAAAATTTTTATATAATAAAAAAAATGTTATATTTGCATTTGCAACCCTTTAGAAATCAATTACAAATCAAAAATTTATGAAAAAACTCACTACACTTTTTGTATTGCTGTTTACGGCATTTAACATGCTTGCAGCAAATGTTACTCTGTACTTCGTAAATTCAGAAGGTTGGAGTAATGTTCATGCGTACGCTTGGAAAAATAGTACGCAAGCGAATATTGTAGGGTGGCCAGGCGAAGCAGCCACCAAAGAAGCTAAAACTATGAATGGTTATGATGTATATTCTTATACATTTGATAATTCAAAAGCCGACAGAATTATCTTCAACAAGGGCGAAGGTGGTACAGGAAACCAAACCGACGACTTGACAGTCGATTCCTCTAAGCCTTATTATTACAACAACAAATGGAATGCGACCATTACATATGACGCTGCTACTACTACATATTGTATGGCAGGAACGGGTGTTGCTGGCACTGATTGGTGTTGTGGCCAAACATGGTCACCAAGTGGATGTGAACTAACAGATGGAAGTATTTCCTTCAGCGCACTCCCTGCTGGTGAATACAAATTTAAAATCACCAATGGTACATGGAATAGTTCTTGGGGTTACAGTGCTTTAACCTCTACTACTGGATGTACAAATGACACTGATGGCAATGTGGTAATTACCCTTTCTAAAACAAGTGATGTAAAAATTGCTTTCAATTCATCAAC
This sequence comes from Candidatus Enterocola sp., assembly GCA_045612225.1. Classification (GTDB taxonomy): domain Bacteria; phylum Bacteroidota; class Bacteroidia; order Bacteroidales; family Paludibacteraceae; genus Enterocola. The sequence continues at coordinate 102,300 of JAZKYP010000013.1, read as the reverse complement.
TAAAAAAATCACCGTTACAATTACTGAGGTTAGCACTCCTATAGACCCAGACGAGCCAGTAACTCTTACTGCCACAATTGCAGCTATCCGCAGTCGTCTTTCAATTAACACAAACGACTTCACCGACTTCGCTGGTCTTTATGTATCAAAACTTCCTACAGTTGAGGGAGGAACATTAAGTTCATATGCATGGGAGTATTCTACAAATAATACTACTTGGTCCGCATATTCAGGTGGCGATGGCGCTACATGGGACAATATTCGTCCAAATAAAGCTGGTTACTACCGTTGTACTCTTACATACGATGTAAACGGCGAAACACAAACAGCTGTTTCAAACACACTTCAAATTACAAATAAAGGTGGTTCTGCTGTTTCATTCAGCAGTAACCTTCCTGTGGTTTTAGTTCGCACTTCAAAAGATTTCCCTACTCCTCCAAGTGGTTATCCTACCACAGAGCAAGTGGCAGAACTTAAGGCTAAACGCAGTGTGGATGTGAAAATCCTTTGGAACAAAAATGGAGGCAACGTTTCAAACAGCGATATCAACAACAAAGATATGCTTCACTACGACCGTAAGGCACGTATGAACTATCGTGGTTCTTCAAGTTTGAACAACCCTAAGAAAAGTTTTGCCTTTGTAACAGGCGACAAGAACTGCGACTCTAAAAAACTTGGTGAAGTAAAAACCAAGAAATTTGCCATGTTTGATGGCGACTCTCACAAAGACTGGGTAATGTATGCATCTTATCCAGATGCAACATTTATGCGTAACATTCTTTCATATCACCAATATGCTAAGATGACAGGTCTTTGGGGCGTAAAATGTAGATATGTGGAAATGTACCTAGATGGTGAATACCAAGGTATTTACGTATTTATGGATAAAATGACCCAAGATGAAACACGTATCAATGTAAATGAAGACACTGGTTATATAGTTCGTTTCGACAAAACTGATATGGTTGACAGATATGACGGCTACTCAGGTGCAAATGAAGACTATAAACGTTGTACATTTATCACTTCAAACACTGGTAAAAAAACAATCTCTACATACAATATGCAAGTGGACCAAGCGTTTGAAATTGAATATCCAGAACGCGAAGACATTGCTACATTCGACGACGACGGCAATGTGACCGACGACTCTGCTTGGGAAGCTAAAGTAAACGAAGTGAAGTCTATGTTTGTTGCTATGGAAAATGCAATTCTTGCAAATGACTATGACAAACTAGCTCAAATTATTGATTACGAAAGCTGGGCTGACTGGTTTATTTTCAATGAATTCTCTAGAAATGCTGACGCATATCGTATTTCTTGTGTATTCCAAATCAACTCTGCGTCAGAAAAAATCGTTGCAAACCCAATTTGGGACTACGAACTTGGTTTAGGTAATCAAGATACCAAAACTTCTGGCCTAATGGTAGAAGACCAAACATATTACGACGATGATTTCCCAACTCCATTCTGGTGGACAGGCAAGGGCAAATCTGGTTGCAATGGTATTTTAGGCGACTGCAAATTTAAAGCCATCGTTAAAGAACGTTGGGCAAAACACATAGCAGCAAATGGAGCACTAAACTCTACTGTGCTTAATGCAAAAATAGACAGTTTAGCAAATGTACTTTCACAAGGTGCAGGTTCGAGAGAAAAGAGTAAATGGAATACTTACTCTTCTTCTAGTACATCAACATTAAAATCTTGGATTACAAACAGAACCTCTGGTTTAAATAGTATTATCAACGGTTGGACTGTATGTGACGAAGATGATGATCAAGATACACCAACAGCAAGCTATTATATAGCAGGTGCTCTTATAGAAAATGGCACAGCAGTATCTGGTGGCGACTGGTGTTGTGGACTAAGATGGGACCCAGCGGGTTGTGCACTTACAAACAATACTGTAACATACACAGGTCTGGCAGCTGGTGAATACAAATTTAAAGTTACAGACGGTACATGGAGCAAAAACTGGGGTTACTCAGCACTTTCTTCTACTTCAGGTCTTGCAAATGATACCGATGGCAATGTGGTTGTAACACTTTCAAAAGCATCTGATGTAACAATTACATTCAACCCTATTACAGAAAAAATCACTGTTACTATTAAAGAATCTTCTGTTGTAGAGCCAGAAGTGGACTTTACTATTGCTGCTATTCGCAATAGATTAAGCATTAATACAAACGACTTTACAGACTTTGCAGGTCTTTATGTTGCAGAACTTCCTACAGTGGGAGGTGGCACATTAAGTTCATACGCTTGGCAATATTCTACCGATAAAAATTCTTGGGCTAAATATTCTGATGGTCAAGGTGCTTCTTGGGACAATATTCGTCCAAATAAGGCTGGCTATTATCGTTGCGTAATGGCATACGATGTAAACGGCGAAGTTGTAGAACAAGTTTCAAATATCCTTCAAATTAAATCAAATGGTGGTTCTACTGTGTCTTTTAGCAGTAAACTTCCTGTGTTCTTGGTTCGTACATCAAAAGATTTTCCAAATGTAACATATCTAGACAACGATGGCGTGGCTGAAATGAAGGCGAAACGTAGTGTTGATGTTAAGATTCTTTGGAATGAAGAGGGTGGTGCAGTGACTAATGCAGATGTTAACAATGCAGATATGCTTCACTACGACCGCAAAGGACGTATGAATTATCGTGGTTCTTCAAGTCTTCGTAATGATAAGAAAAGTTACGCATTTGTAACTGGCGATAAAAATTGCGACCCTAAAAAATTGGGCGAGGTTAAAACCAAAAAGTTCGGAATGTTTGGTGAAGCTGCGCAAAAAGATTGGGTTCTTTATGCATCTGCTCCAGATGCTACCTATATGCGCAATGTATTGTCATTCCACCAATATGCACAAATGACAGGTCTTTGGGGTGTGAAATGTAGATACGTAGAACTTTATATAGATGGTTCATACAAAGGTATTTACGTGTTTATGGACAAAATTACCCAAGACGAAAACCGTGTTAATGTAAACGAAGATACTGGCTTTATTGTTAAGTTTGACAAAACCGATGAGGTGGATTCATACGATGCATACGCGGGTGCCAACGAGGATTACAAACGTAATACCTTCCTTACATCTAATACAGGTAGAAGACATATTAGCACATATGATCAATATGTAGACCAAGCATTTGAAATTGAATATCCAGAACGTGAGGATATTGCAGAATTTGACGATGATGGCAATGTGGTAAATGACGCTCCATGGGAGGCAAAAGTAGCTGAAGTGAAGGGTATGTTTACTGCGATGGAAAATGCTATTTTGGCAAATGATTATGATAAACTTGCTACAATTATAGATTATGAGTCATGGGCAGATTGGTTTATTATGAATGAATTCTCTCGTAATGCCGATGCTTATCGTATTTCTTGCGTGTTTACAATCAATGCTTCTGGCGACAAAATAGTAGCAAATCCAATTTGGGACTATGAACTAGGTTGGGGTTATCAAGATACCAAAACATCTGGTTTAATGGTGGAAGATAATCAGTATTATAACGATGACTTCCCAACACCATTCTGGTGGAAAGGTAAATCTGGTTGCAATGGTATTCTTGGCGACTGCAAGTTTAGAGCAATTGTAAAAGAGCGTTGGGCTAAATATATTGCTGCTGATGGTGCGCTTAATTCTACAGTTCTAAATACTAAAATTGATAGTTTAAAAACTGTGTTGAGCGGTAGTTCAACTAATGCATCTGTTAGCACAAGTTCATTAAAATCTTGGATTACCAATCGTACTTCTGGTTTAAATAATGTTATTAGTGCATGGGAAACATGCCCAGTACCAGAAATTTCAGACCTAGTTGCACCTGAGTTTGCTAAAATATATGTTGGTGAAACTGTTAATGGTACAGCAACCTTCTCAGTAGCTAATGCTTCGAATGTAGAAGTTGAAATATCTGGTGATGCAGCATTTAGTATCTTAAGTGAATCTAACGGAGTAGTAGAAATTTCATTTGCTCCTACCGATGCTGGTACATTCAGTGGTACATTAACAATTACCGCAGATGGTGTAGTAACAGAAACTATTAATTTCACTGCAAGTGCAATCTTAAAACCAGCAATCACAGACCTAGTTGCTCCTACATTTGAAGAAAGCTATGTTGGTGAAACTAGAACAGGCACTGCAACATTCTCAGTTGCAAATGCTTCGAATGTAGAAGTTGAAATATCTGGTGATGCAGCATTTAGTATCTTAAGTGAATCTAACGGAGTAGTAGAAATTTCATTTGCTCCTACCGATGCTGGTACATTCAGTGGTACATTAACAATCACTGCAGATGGTGTAGTAACAGAAACTATTAATTTCACTGCAAGTGCAATCTTAAAACCAGTTATTTCAGACCTAGTTGCACCTGAGTTTGCTAAAATATATGTTGGTGAAACTGTTAATGGCACAGCAACCTTCTCAGTAGCTAATGCTTCTGGTGTTGAGGTTGTGTTGAGTGGTGACGATGTATTTAGTGTTGTTAGCGAAGCTGATGGAGCGGTTGAAATTAAGTTTGCTCCTACCGAAGCAGGTACATTCTCTGGTACACTTACAATTACCGCAGACGGAGTAGTAACAGAAACTATTAATTTCTCTGCTTCTGCAATATTAAAACCAGAAATCACAGACCTTGTTGCTCCTGTATTTGGAGAAATCTACGTAGGTGAAACTACAACAGGCAATGCAACATTCTCTGTAGCAAATGCAAACAACGTAGACGTGAAAATTTCAGGTGAAGCATTCAGCATCCTAAGCAATTCTGATAGCTCAGTTGAAATTGTATTCACTCCAACTACCGCAGGAACATTCTCTGGTACACTTACAATTACCGCAGACGGAGTAGTAACAGAAACAATCGAGTTCTCTGCTTCTGCAATATTGAAACCAGAAATCACAGACCTTGTTGCTCCTGTCTTTACACAAATCTATGTTGGTGAAACTGCAAATGGCACAGCAACATTCTCTGTAGCAAATGCAAACAATGTTGATGTGGAACTTTCAGGTGAAGCATTCAGCATTATAAGCAATTCTGATAGCTCAGTTGAAATTGTATTCACTCCAACTACCGCAGGAACATTCTCTGGTACCCTTACAATCACCGCTGACGCAGTAGTAACAGAAACAATTAACTTCTTTGCTTCTGCAATTCTAAAACCTGTAATTTCAGACCTTGTTGCTCCTGAGTTTACACAAATCTATGTTGGTGAAACTGCAACAAGCACAGCAACATTCTCTGTAGCAAATGCAAACAATGTTGATGTGGAACTTTCAGGTGAAGCATTCAGCATTATAAGCAATTCTGATAGCTCAGTTGAAATTGTATTCACACCAACTACCGCAGGAACATTCAATGGCACAATTACAATTACCGCAGATGGTGTAGTAACAGAAAGCATCAACTTCAGTGTAAGTGCAATCTTAAAACCTGTAATCAGCGATTTAGTTGCTCCAGAGTTTACACAAATCTACGTAGGTGAAACTGCAACAAGCACAGCAACTTTCTCAGTTGTAAATGCAAATAATGTTGACGTGGAACTTTCAGGTGAAGCATTCAGCATTATAAGCAATTCTGATAGCTCAGTTGAAATTGTATTCACACCAACTACCGCAGGAACATTCTCTGGTACACTTACAATTACAGCAGACGGAGTAGTAACTGAAACAATCGAGTTCTCTGCTATTGCAATAGAAAGTATTTCAACTGATATTGAAGAAAATGAAGCACTAAACATTTATGCATATGAAGGAACAATATATTGTGACGAAGAATTTACAATATACAATTTAGCAGGATTAGATGTTACTTCTTTAAACGGAAGTTTACAAGGTGTTTACTTAGTTGTAACAGCTAAAGGCAATAAACAAGTGAGTGTTTGGTAATCAAACACTCATATACTAAAAAAGTCTCAGCCAAACGGTTGAGACTTTTTTATTTATCGTGGAAAGAATTAGATAAGATTGATAAATAATTCTTTTCCTTCTTCTACTACGTTGATTTTACCTTCACGTAATAACCAACCAAGAGCTGCATACATATCTTTTTCAGTTAATTTGGTAGCTTTTTTAAGATCTTTACCATTAACTGCTTCAGTTGCAGCGTTTAACACTTGCCATACAGCACCAGCGTTGTTTCCTACTTTTTCAAACATAATTTTTTCTAGTTTAGGGTAATAATTTTGTGCAAAGGTAATATTTTGTTATTATTTATATGTTTTACAGCATATTTAATTGCAAAAACTTAACATAAATTAACAAAGGTAATTTCTATAAATTATGATTTTATCAATTAAAAAGAGAAAAATAGAGTATCTTTGTGGCGTAGAAAAACGTTGCCTTCTTAGCTCAGTTGGTAGAGCAACTCATTCGTAATGAGTAGGTCGAGGGTTCGAGTCCCTTAGAAGGCTCAAAATGTAAGGTCGTCGGTTAGATTTTGATGACCTTTTTTAATTGTTACAAAAATATTACGAATTAACAAATATTAACAGTTAGTGATGCGGTGAGTTGATTGATTGTTTAATTGAAATTACTCGCTACGCTCGTGATTTCTCTTCGTGACTCGGCAATGCTTAAGCAACCTTATCATTGCACTCGCAACTTGAGAAACCCCTCACTTTTTTAAGTATATTTTACATCATTTTTACAATACTTTAGATGTAAATTAAGTATATTTGCAAGTCTCAAAAAAGAAATTTAATTTAAATATTTATTATAATGGAAAAAGTAAGTTATGCTTTAGGTTTAAGTATTGGTAATAACCTAATGGGAAGTGGTATTAAAGATCTTAATACAGAAGAGTTTATAAAAGCAATTAAAACTGTTATGGCAGGTGAAAAACCAGAAATGTCATATCAAGAAGCTAAAGAAACATTGGATACATTCTTCCAAGATTTAGCTAATAAAATCAACGAAAAAAACATCCAAGCAGGTAAAGATTTCTTAGCAAAAAATAAAGAACAAGAAGGCGTAGTAGAACTTGCAAGCGGTCTTCAATATCAAATTTTAACCTCTGGTGCAGGTAAAAGTCCTTCTATCACAAACCGCGTGAAATGCCACTATACAGGTATGCTACTTGATGGTACTGTATTTGATAGCTCAGTTCAACGTGGCGAACCAGCAGAATTTGGTGTAAATCAAGTAATTGCAGGTTGGACAGAAGCTCTTCAACTTATGAAAGAAGGTGACAAATGGAGACTATTTATTCCATCTGACATGGCATATGGTGCTCGTGGCGCAGGTAATTCAATTCCTCCACACGCAACACTTATTTTTGATGTTGAACTTATTGAAGTAAAATAAGATGAAAAGAATAAGCATAATTCTGTTAACTATCTTTATTTCTTCTATTGCTATTCAGGCGAAGCCAAAAAAGAATAAAAAAGTAGAAGAACCTGTTACTCCTAAAGTAGAATTAATAACCGATATGGATTCTGCAAGCTATGCAATGGGAGTTTATATGGGAAAACAGAGTGCAATGCAACTTTCTTCTCAAAATTTTAATTTAGATTTATTTGTTAAAGCATTTGTAGATGCTGTTACAGATGCCCCTTTATTGCTTTCACCTGATAGTTCTGTTATGTTCTTAAATGCATACGAAAAAAGAGTTAAGGAACAAGAGGCTGCAGAAAGAATTAAAAAAGGAGAAGAATTTTTAGCAGCAAATGCTATGCGCGAAAGTGTAAAACAGACTGCATCTGGACTTCAATATGAGGTTGTAAAGATGGGTACTGGCGAAAAACCTATTGCTTCAGATAAGGTAAGGGTACATTATGAGGGAACTTTATTAAATGGTAAAAAATTTGATAGTTCAATAGACCGTGGTCAACCTACCGAATTTACTTTAAATAGAGTAATAAAAGGTTGGACAGAAGGACTTCAATTGATGCCTATTGGTTCTAAATTTACCTTTTATATACCATATAATCTAGCTTATGGTTCTCAAGGAGCTGGAAATGTGATTCCTCCATATTCTACACTTATTTTTGAAGTAGAATTATTAGATATTGTTAAATAAAAAAGATAAAAAATGAAAAAGATTATTTCTTCAATTGCAGTTATTTCTGCGATGTTATTAGCTACTTCTTGTAGCAATAATGCTAATGTAAATGTTGAAACATCAGCTGACTCTCTTGCATACGCTGCAGGTATTGTTAATTCTGATGGTTTAGTTGAACATATTACAACTCGTATGATGATAGACCCAGAATATCTTCCTCAAGTGTTAGATGGTCTTAAAGAGTCTTTCTACTCAGGTTCTCCTGCTGAAGATGCTAAAAATTTAGGTCGTCAACTTGGTTCTCAACTTAAAAACCAAATCCTTCCTTATATCAATGAATCTATTTATCCAGCAGGTAATGATTCTTTAAATGCTGATATTTTCTTGTCTGCATTTTTAGCAGCAGTGAATGAAGAAGAAACTTTAATGGATGCTGCAACAGCTAATGCATATTTCAGAACTGAATCAGAAAAAGTTAGAACAGCTAATATGAGTGCAGCTTATGCTGATAATAAATTGGCAGGTGAAGCATTCCTTGAAGCAAATAAAGCAGTAGCAGGTGTTCAAGTAACTTCATCTGGTCTTCAATATAAAGTTGAAAAAATGGGTAAAGGTAAAAAACCTTCTGCTACCGACAGAGTTAAAGTTCACTATCACGGTACTTTAATCGACGGAACCGTATTTGATAGCTCTGTAGAACGTGGCGAACCTATCGTATTTGGTCTAAACCAAGTTATCCCAGGCTGGACAGAAGGTGTTCAACTTATGCCAGTAGGTTCTAAATTTACATTCTACATTCCTCAAGAACTTGCATATGGCGACCGCGAAACAGGTGAAATTAAACCTTATTCTGCACTTATATTTGAGGTAGAACTACTAGGAATCGAGTGATTTTATAGGGTGATTTCCTCGCCTTGCTAGTACTATAAATCCTCACTTACGCCTCAGTAAGCTCCGGTTTATAGTACGTCACAATTCTAGAAATCCCCTCTCTAAAATACACTCTCTGTGCGGAGAAATAAAATTGTGAAAAACTCAATATTAGGACTGACTAAATTTTAGTCAGTCCTATTTTTTTGAGATATTTTTTGTAATTTTGCGGTATGATTTTACAAGAAAAAGATACCATTTGTGCTATATCTACACCTGTGGGAGTGGGTGGGGTAGCTATTGTTCGTGTTTCTGGTCCTGATGCTATTAGCATTGCGGATAGTGTGCTTTCTATGTCTAAACCGCTTGCTGAGAAAAAGGCGAATACTGTTTCGTTTGGAAAATTGGTGAAAGGTGATGAAATCTTAGACGAAGTGCTGGTGAGCATTTTTAGAGCGCCACATTCGTTTACCGGTGAAGACGTTGTGGAGATAGCAGTGCATGGTTCTGTATTTATTCAACGTGAGGCTATTAAGTTGCTTCTTGCTGCGGGTTGCCGTATGGCAGACCACGGTGAGTTTACCAAACGTGCCTTTATGAATGGTAAAATGGACCTTTCGCAAGCAGAAGCGGTGGCTGATGTGATAGCTTCTCGTAGTGCGGCAGCTCACAAGGTAGCCGTGAGCCAAATGCGTGGTGGTTTTTCTCGTAAACTACAAACTTTGCGTGCTCAGCTTCTTCAATTTACTTCACTTATAGAACTTGAACTAGACTTTAGCGAAGAAGATGTAGAGTTTGCCGACAGAAGCCAGCTTAAAGCGCTTGCCATGGAGATTGAAACTGCTATTAACAGATTGGTGAATTCGTTTTCTACTGGTAATGCAGTGAAAAATGGTGTGCCTGTGGCTATTGTTGGTGAAACAAATGCTGGCAAATCTACATTGCTGAACCTACTACTTGGCGACGACAAGGCTATTGTTTCTGATATTCATGGTACTACACGTGACATTATAGAAGATACTACCGATATTGGCGGTATGCTTTTCCGTTTTATCGATACAGCCGGCATACGTGAAACTACAGATACAATTGAAAATCTGGGTATTAAGCGTAGCTATGGTGCTATTGAGAAGGCGCAAATTGTGCTTTGGATGATAGATTCTACTCAAGTGAGCGAGCATATCGATTGGATGGCAGAACGCATTGTGCCTCGTACCGTGGGTAAACAATTGTTCTTGCTGTTTAATAAAATTGATAAACTTTCAGACGAAGAACGTGCTGTGCTAGACGGTATGTTTGCTGATATTGAGGCTCGCCGTTTCTTTATTTCTGCTAAATTTGACAATGGTTTGGATGCTGTGCGTGATGCTCTTGTAGAGGCCTCTCACATGGCTGAAATTGATGACAACGATGTGGTGGTAACAAATATGCGTCACTACGAGGCTTTGGTTACTGCTCACAATGCAATATTGAAGGTGCAAGAAGGTTTGGCAACAGGTCTTTCTGGCGAGTTCCTATCTATGGACCTTCACGACTGCCTAGATGCCCTTGGTAGCATCGTGGGTCAAATCTCTTCCGACGAGGTCTTGGGTGAGATATTTAGTAAGTTTTGTATAGGCAAGTAAATAGTTAATTATCAAATAGTTAAATCGATTATAAATGGTTAATATAGCACTCTTTACGGGTGCTATTTTTATTTGTGCAAGCATCGTTGTTAATCGTTGCTAAGCCTTTTTACGCCTGTTTTTGTACCTCCTGTGTACCTCGCCACTAAAACCACCACTTTGTGCTTGGCGGGGTGATGGAGAAAGTTGAATATGGTTTAATATGGTTTAAGATAGTTAAACCAAAATAGGAGAAATCAGGAGAATTAAACACTAAGAACAGTAGTAAAATGGCAGCAAGTAACAATAGAATCAAGAAGATTTGCCAATGATGTGGAGTTGAGTTTGAGACTCAAAAAGAATCTATAAAGTATTGTTCACATCGCTGTGCTAATCTAGCCTACAAAAAGGCAGTTCGTGACAAAACAGTTAAACAAGCAGAAAACGAAACTCATTATGTCAAAACAGAAAAACCAGTTGAGAACATCAAAGACAAGGAGTATTTATCAATTGCTCAAGCAGCAACTCTTTTAGGATTATCACTTCAAGCCGTATATAAAATGATATACGCAGGTCATCTGGTCGCATATAAATTAAGCAGTAGATTATCATTCGTAAAAAGAACGGATATAGATGCTATGCTTAAAGCCATTCCGTACGAAAAGCGACAACCGAAAGATGCAATTGCTATTACTGGATTATATACCACGGCCGAGATTAAAGAAAAATACAATATTCAAGAGTCGTGGTTATACAAGATTGCGAAGGAGCATAATATCCCTCGCACCTTCAATCGTGGCAAGACCTATTGGAGCTAGAAACATATCGACTCCTACTTTGCCAAGAAAGCCCCTGACACAAGCGTTACCGAGTGGTACAGCGTGGCCAAACAGCAAGAGAAGTTCGGTATGACTCTTTCGGCAATCTATACCTTCGTTTCTAAAAATGTAATCCCAAAACGCAAAGAGGGAAAGATGGTCTATTACTCGAAAAAGCACTTCGACATAGCCAAAGGCATTGCTACACCCGAAGAGCCAAAATACTACACCATACCCGAGGCGATGGAGAAGTTCAACCTCACACGCGACCAGCTCTACCACTATGTAGCTTATCACAACATCACACGCATCAAGGTTGGCAAGTATACCAAGATTGTGCGTGCCGAACTTGATAAGTTCTTTGGGCTACCAAAAATAGAGTAAACTTCTCAAAGTTACTTGATGGTGATTGACACCACCATTATAACACCACCTTAATATGCAACAAAAAGTATAAATAATTAAAAACGGAATAGCTATGACACACCACCCATTGAAAAAGTGGATTGCCGATGCAGGGATAAAGAAGAAAATAACCTTCCACTGCTTTCGCCATTCCTACGCGGTCATCCAATTCTCTTTAGGTACAGATATTTACACCGTATCGAAGATGCTAACGCATAAGAATGTGACCACGACACAGATTTACGCCGACCTTGTGAACTCTAAGAAACGCGAAACCGCTAATAAGATTTCACTAAAGTGGGGAGAAAACAATAAAAAGTAGGGCGAAAATCGAAAAAGGTAGGGAGAAAAGTATTATATTTGCACAAAAGCAGGGAGGAAATCCCTAAAAAGTAGGAAGAAACTATAAACGATGAATGTTATGGCTAATAAATTAGAACAACTTGTAACAAGATATCGAGAACTGGGTATTGACAACCAGATAGACTATGAAAAATTCTATCTATACTCGTTGATTACCCATTCTACAGCTATCGAAGGCTCGACTATCACCGAATTGGAAAATCAAATAATGTTCGACCACGGAGTGAGCCTCAAAGGTAAGAGCATTGAGGAGCAGAGTATGAACCTCGATTTGAAAGCTGCATACGAAAAGGCTATTGAACTTGCGAAACAACATAAGCCAATCACAATAGATATGCTCATTTCGCTATCTGCCCTTGTGATGAAGAACACTGGTAAGGAGTATAACACTGCTTTGGGCAACTTTTCATCGGCTCGTGGTGAGTTGCGTTTGCTCAATGTTACAGCTGGTGTCGGAGGTCGTTCTTATATGAACTACAGCAAAGTGCCTGCAAAATTGGCTGAATTTTGCGATCAACTAAATGCTAAACGAGTAAAGTCTGCTACAATGACGGTTGATGAACTATACCAAATGTCATTTGATGCTCACTATAATCTTGTAACAATTCATCCTTGGGCTGATGGTAATGGTCGTATGGCTCGTTTGGTTATGAATATGTTGCAGTTTGAATTTGGTCTCATCCCCACAAAGATTCACAAAGAGGATAAAGAGGAATATATCAAAGCGTTAGTTGCCACACGAGAGGATGATAACCTTGATATTTTCAGAGGGTTTATGAACTCAATGATGGAGCAGAACCTACAAAACGAAATTGCTACTTACTTGGAATCTATCGAGAATGAAGAAAGTAGGGAGGAAACTCCAAAAGGTGGGGAGAAACCGAGAAAAAGTAGGGAGAAAATCGTTGCTCTGCTATCGGAAGATGGCAAGCTGAGCGCAACGTCACTTGCCGAAAAGATTGGCATTTCAGCCAAGGCGGTAGAAAAACACCTTGCCAACCTTAAAACTGATGGTATCATTGAGCGTATCGGTCCTGCCAAGGGTGGATATTGGAAAGTTAAATAAAATAATAAATGAGGGTGATCTAAAACATTTTTACAAAGAAATACCCCCGTTAGAATATAGTCTAACGGGGGTGTGCTGTCCAAGAAGAGTTTTTTGCCTCAGCCTCATTTATTGTTTCTACATTATAACAATCTCTATGACGATATATTATAATTTATTTTATTCTTTATCCACGGTCCTAACGGAATCATATTTTACCATAAATTTTAATACCCCATGAGTAATATTAAAATAGTCAACCATTTCATCTACTATAGGAATAAAAATTTTATTTTTGGTTATAATTGTTGTCGTTGGAATAGTTTTGGCACCTTTTACATTATCTCCTAAAGGTTTATCTAAATCTAACTGATAATATAGAGTTAAATTATTTGACGCATGTGTAAAGAAGAAAATCACACGATGCATGCTCCAAATCACATTAGTCGTATGCGGCTGATAGAAAAATTCTGCATAATCCCTATATAACTTATCTGACAAAGATAGGAACAACTTAATATCATTCAAATCGTGGTGACTGGCATCTGTCCTTAATACTTTAAAATCTATTTTTTTATCAAGTCGCATAATAGGAGGCATAGGCATACAAGGATCGCTATCAATATTTGAAACGGTTTCTTTTTGATTAGGATTGCCACCAAGCACATCTGACACAGAGCCTACATTTCTTGCATTTACTTCCTGTTTTTGCTTTTGTTTGTTAGCTCTAGCTACATTAATTATGTCTTGCATACTTTTTTTGCCGGCAAGATAGTCGCTCATCATATCATCAACATCTCCTAAATCTCCATTCTCAATTGTAAAAAGTTCACGTTTTTTCTGTAAGTACGCAAATAAAGCATCTGCGCCTTCTTTGGTTGCAGAAGGCAAGTAACTTGAAAATCTAGGATACAATCTAGTTCTTACCATATCTTTAATAAACTGTTCAAACAGAGCATAATTATCCTTGTATACAGTTTTCAGATAATCTAATTCTGTTGATGATCTTGAGAAGAAGATATGAATAAAACCCTCCTCATCTCTTACATTTAAAGATAATCCATGACTTATTTCTGCATACGACAACTTAAAATTACTTAATGAATAATCATCTTCTATAACCATACGAGTTCTCATCAATATAGCAATCTCTTCAGAAGTTAAATCAATATCATCATAGATTTTTGTGATACGGACATCATCTTTCATCTCTGGTATTGACTTCTCTCTCAAAACTTGCTGTTGAATATGTGCACGATTATAATCATTGCTGAATGTTAAAATTAAGTTAGAATTATCTTTTAATGACTCTATTGTATCCTTGTTATTACCTTTAAAGTAATATACGTTTTTACCATCTATTATCTTCTGAACATCTTTTAACCTTATACTCTCTTCTGTTTTTCCCACAGGAATCTCAATAAATCCTGCAAGATTATATCTTCTAGTATTTCTTATATATGCATGCAATTCACGTGAATTATTTGCCAATGGATATTTTGCAATTTCCTCAGCAACAATATCGTCAGTTATGCTTATTAACTTTGATACAAAAGAAGTGCTTTCTCTACTAACGGCTTCTCTTCCTGCAGTTGGCACTAGAGTAAGAAGATTAACTATTCCATTTAAATGAAATGCGGAATTAACAGCAATGGGAGCCAATCCAAAAGAATTTCTTAGACCAAATATAACATCTTCAGATGCTTTTAGACAGACATCTCCCTTTATTTGAATATGATTATATATTATATTTGATATTTTACATTGCGGTAATACGGGTACACCATTGTTAAGTATTACCCTATAATCAAATTCAAATAGCGAGTCTTTATGATGTAATACACCACTATCTATGCAATTTGTACTAGTGATTACATCATACGAATCTTGACTAATCAGTTCATCATTTAAATATACAGGTACAGATAAATAATGAACATACGGTTTAAGATAATTAATTGCTTTATCTCTAGTTAAGATAAAATCTGGAGATATTGTAACGACAATTGTCGTACCGTAATCAGATCGTTGTTTCTGACTAGCAGTCACATAAATGCAATTATTATTTAGGGACAACTCTGACTTTTTAACACCTGAAATCCAAGTAATATCAGTTCCGTATAATTTTGATTTTACTGTCAACTCCGTACAAACACCAAAGTTTGCCATTGCACCAATACCAAATGTTCCAACAACTCCTGCGGCTCGCGCTTCGGGATTGTTTTTCCCACTTGATCCAGCAGTCCAATAATGTGTTTTTAAACCCTCTTTATCCATGCCAATACCATTATCACAAATGGATAGTGATTGGTCTGCTATAGTAATGCGAATCTCAGGATTGGTGAAATTAGCATCTATATGACGCCTTTGCAAAATTGCGTCATATGCATTTTGGACATTCTCTCGTAATAGAGATAGGGGTGAATCATATATTTGTGAACACAAAAGATCTAAGACACGATCGATTTGTATATTAAATGGTATATCACTCATAATATTATCTGATTTTATAAGATTCTTCAATCAACATATCAATATGGGGACTCTGTATACCCAACTTTTCTGCATGGTCGATAGCATTATCAAAAGTTTTCCACGCACGAGTCTCAATCGATGCACTTAATACTGATACTATTTGAGATATTGTTTGTGGGATAAATTCAATACTGCAAATTTCCTCAAAACTTAGTTCTTTTAGAAATTCATCAATAAACTTATTTGCTGAAGGTTCACAATCTCTAATAGAAATAAGTGTTTTAACTGCATTTTCGTAATCTTTCTCAACTTTGGCTAGACTCAGACAGTCCGATAAGATTCTTTTATAGTCAATGGTTGGCATGTTAAACTCCATTAAGTAAGAATCCTTACCATCTATCTGCTTTTTTCTCCATGAAGGTATATCCCAAGCTGTTTCATCTTCTCTAACATGCAATGTAACGTTTACCTTATTGTCGTGTTGTTCTATCTCTAAAATATTGTATTGGCAATGCGTACCTTCTGGCATAGTTTTACCACGTCCATATAAACAGCCAGAACTAATCAAAGTTATTCGTCCTTGCTTGAATATATCATGATACTCATATAAAGCTTCTGTATGATGTTGGTGTCCATACAAACCTAACTGTATGTGAAAATACATAAGACTATGAAGTACTCTTGGATCAAGGTAATTTGTCTGAGTTGGTATTCCTGATATATTATGATGCCATACACCAACGATAAATCTACCTTGTTTGAATACTTTTGACAAATTAGGTTGAGATTCCGCAATCGCTTTAGTGTTTATTGCTCCAATTTGGTTGAGATGATCAATTCTATAGCAACTGTTAAAAGTGGCAAATGCAATATTATACTCTGGTAGATCTATTACATGATTTAACATATCACAATCATCTATTGAACGAATACCGTCATAGAATCTGTTATAGAAATCGACAAAAAATCTAAATCGAGAAGCATATTCTTCATCATTATTTATAAAATAAAAATGAAAATCATTCCAATTCCAACGATATTTAGGATCTCCTTTGAAATATCGTTCCCTTGCCGTACCTCGTAACTCGTCAGGTATAATTTCCATACTTTTTATTGTTGCACCTCTATATAAATCGTGATTTCCTGGAACTATAATTAGTTTAGATTTATTACCTTCAAGAAAATAATCAACTAATTTGTTTAAGAAACCTTCAACTTCTTTGTATTGTTTTTGAATTTTATCTTCTGCTCCCTCACCATTGGCTCCCTCTGCCAGATCCCCACAGACTACAATGATTTCTGGCTTTGGTATATATTGATCATATGAATCTACGTCATTACATAAAGAAGCAAAAAGATGATTAAAATCATTACCTTCTCCTTTATGCAAGTCCGAGATGTGTAAAATAGAATAACGTCTATCCATAACTAATTTAATTATTCCTACTATTTTGACTGTAAAGTTAATCAAATTAATATAAAGTTGATAAGTTATAAATAACTTTTCTAATATTATAAATATTCTATTCAACCATTCACGTCTAATATTAAGAAATTTTCATTTGGGGGTATAGCTTATGACACGATAGGACAACCTATGACACGTGCAGTCAATAAGTACAAATGCCATTTTTCGTATTGTATAATCATATATCTTTGCCCTTACAAAGGGCGAAAACAGGCGGCGCCTCGGCATAGAAACTAAACTTCCTCTGCGCTCGGTTTGCACTGTTTTTATCCCTCAAACGATTAACAAAGATGACTATGAATAAGAGACAAACGGAATATATAGCACTATATCTATTTGTGTTTGGAGCGATTCTACTCTTTGGTGTTATGGCTCGAAAATTCGTGCTTATCAAGGGGAATGACGAGTTCAGTTCGGCGGTTGCATTCTTCGCAACAGTGATAGTATTGTCTGCACTCTATATCAGTCTGTAAATGACACTCAATGAGTTGCCGCTACCACGAATGGAGAAGTTCTTGATGCGCTTTCCTGCGTCCCAGAAGTTGGAGGAGGTTGCTGTTGCAACTGATGTCCCAACTATCGTTGCTGAGCCTATTGAGGAGATTGCTGTTTCGGAGACTACTCCACAGCCATCGGAGTATGAGATTTTGCGTACCAACGTCATTGCCGAGCAAGAGCGTGCATCGCAAGCGAGGTTGAAGCGAGTTATCGACTACTCCAAGCAGACTATGGTCGCATATATGAGCGATGCAGAACTTAACCGACTTTGCGGATATATTACAGAATATAGTTTGGGCGACACTCCACGCGAGGTATTGCCCGTAAAGGTTGATTCTGCCCTAAAAAGTATCGACTTAATGCACTTCGGCTGGAACATCGGCAAGGCATTCGGCAAAAAGCGTATCCACACCGCCACATTCATCAAGAATGTCTTTGCTCACTCCCTCCGAGATTTGGAAATCTCAACCATCGAGCGCAAGATGTCGCATACCGAGTCTGAGTGCAGGATTAAACTAGATAGTAAAATAATTATTTAGATATATCTTTCCCATTTATAATATGGATTTTGAAGCCTCTTAATAAATTCTCTTATATAATATTGAGAATGAATTATATCAATAAGTTCATCAGGAAAATCTCCATCATTATATATTGGGTGGTCTTCATATCCTTTTTGTTTAATATACTCCCAATCTAAAATAGAATATTCTATAAATAAATCTCTTAATAGTCCTGTTAGTGATATATCAAAATTATAACAATGTGTATCTTCTATATATATATGCTGATATGTTTCCCAATCAAAATTTCCATAACTTGTTTCTACATAGTCTCTGCCTATTGATTTTGTCAATATTTTTACAATCTTAAAACCAATAGATGCAAGAATATTTGACCAAGACATATCAAGATACGTGAGTATATCTTCTTTGTTTGGATCAAAATATTTATTCTCTAACTCTGGTATAACATCCAACATTTTTATAGCAGTTGTATCTTGTTTATTTGCCTCTTCAAGATCAACTCCCATGGATAATAACACTCTATTTTTTGTCGCTTTATATGGATTTATAGCAACAAGTATTAGACTATTTGTCAGGGGCAGCATATCTCTTAATTTATCAGAATATGCTTGTGAACAATATGCAAATCCATGTATACCTTGTTCTTCCATCAATTGAACTGCAAGTGAAGAAAGCCAATTCAGTTTCTTCTTCATATCTTCATCTGGTTCTTCTCCTTCTTTTTCTGGAGACCAAACCCCAGGCAAACCATCCCAAGCAATCTTAAACACATCAAAATTTGCTTCAGTAAAACAACCTTCTGATATTTGATAAACTTCTTCTATAGATGGTATCCACAGATTTAACTTAAGCGTAGAAATATCATCATTCTCCCATGAAGGGATTAAAGCACACACATTGTTCTTGTCATAAAGTAATGTATTAATTGTTGCGTCTCTAACAATTCTTTCTTTCATGGGAGCGATAAGTAGATAAACAATGTCTATTTTACACATTGGAGAAAACAAATTTCTCATATGATTCCCATATGCCAGCAGTTCTGTGTATGATTGGCGTTCTGTTTGCTCACTTTTTTTTAGTTCTACAATGACTATCCCATTTTTGCCTTCAAAAGCTCCAAGAAAATCTGTTCTTATAGTAGAGTCCCCTTCCTTTTTCAAAGAGACTTCACAGCCGAAAAAGTCGATACTCTGTACCGCCTCCCATATTGCTTTATATTTATCAATAATGTGATAATATAAAACTTCAGTAGGAGAATATTCCCAAGGGGATTTTACAGGTTTATCGGGGAACTCTATGGGCTGAAGAAATTTATCAAACTCTTCTTTATGTTTCCATATATAATTCTGAATTTCTTTTTCCGTCATCTGATTACGAGTTTTATTTTTACAAAATTACCTAAAACTTACCAGACTTAGCGTTTTATTACCTATGTTTTATCATCACAAATTCCACATTTTACGAAAATCAGCACTTTAGCTCACCACCAACCACCATCCAAAAGTTATTTTGCAGTTATATTTTGGTGGGTGATTCCACCATTATAACACCGATTTCTTTTGCCATCAAATCATTAAAAACGATTAGCGTATGGCAAATGAAAACATCACATTTGATAAGCTACCGCAGGCGGTGGGTTATCTGACAGAACAGGTGGAGCGTATCCATCAGATGGTGGCGGCATTGCAGCCACAAGTGGCAATCGACAAGCATCGTATTGTCGAGATTGACGAGGCTTGCGAAATTACACGCAAGGCGAAACCTACTATCTACACACTCGCACGCAAGGGACTTATTCCTGCATACAAGCGTGGCAAGAAACTCTATTTCTACGAGGATGAACTTTTGCTTCGCTGATACAGGTAAGAATATAAATGATGATGCAGCCAATTTGATTGTAGAACTTGTTGATAATCACCCTTACTATGCACAGCAACTCGCACAACAGTCGTGGTTGCGAACAAAGGATGTGTGTACGGTTGAAATTGTACGTGAGGCGCACTCTGCATTGGTAGAGCAGTTGAGGCTATTGTTTGTGACTATTACTGAGACTTTGACAACACAGCAGTTGAACTACCTTAAATCCCTTATTTCAGGCGAAAAGGCTATTAGTTCTACCGATGTGATGCACCGTTACAAAATATCTTCTACGACCTCAATAGCACGCTCAAAAGCTGCTCTATTCAAGAATGATATTTTGGATAACAAGGCTGGAGAGATTTCATTACAAGATCCGATTTATACCTACTGGTTAAAGACTGAGTATTTTGCAAAATAAAACTACTATATAAAATAAATAGTACTTAAAAAGAAACCACTATGACGCAACCCCAATAGATACTCTTTTTAGGTGTATTATGCTTTAATTATGTTGGAAAATCCTCTGTCTCTTCGTGTTCTTGGGTATGGGCAAAAGTCTCTTGAAGACTAAACACTCTCAGTTGTATTCAAAATTTATACAACTGAAATGGTCGTTTGCAAAATATACATAAACTTGATATATATATACTCATGTTCAAATTGCAGTCATATATGATAAAAGCAACGAACCTTAAACTTTGATCCAGTTGACTACAAAATGTAGCCAACTGAGAACTGACTAAAAATTATCGCCAAAACTCCTCTGTTTTACTTATAATTTGCCAAATCTCGATTTTTTTTATGCGATTTGGCAAATTATAATAGATTTTGGTATTAAATTTTGACCTCCTTTTTACTAAACTACGTGGTTATGAGATTAGGATAGTCAGGCAAAAAAACACTCTAAAAAGAATCGCAATACGGCTCTGCTTTCAACACTGGTTTCAGAGCCATTTTTGTACCTTTCGGGGTGAAAAATGCAATTTTTTGCAAGTTTTTAGATAAATTGTCTGCGCTCAGGATAGCAAGCGAGCTTTCTCTCCGCTCGCTTATCGGCAATTTTGTACCTCGGGTTTTGATATTCAAGAAATTACACATACTTTTACATTCCAAAATGGAGGTACAAGGCAAAAACGGTGTTGAAAATCACTAACTTACACATTTTCAACCACTTGCCCAATGGGCAGTTGTACCTTTCAGAGTGCTAAATGGCTGATTGATAATCATATACAGTTTCTGCATCGGGAAATAGGGTTACCATTACTTTGTTACGGGTCTGATGGCCAAGCCAATGAAGCGGCCGCATGACCCCATTTCTCCTAAGGCTGCACCAAAGTTGTACATGTTTGCACAGCAATCTCCTCTTCCGCTTGTTGGGGTTGATGTCCAATATACTCCACAACCATTGGCATCAATTAATTTGGTGCCTTCTTTAGAGCCTGTTGCAGGTAGGAAAATAGTTTGGTTATTGATGGTGCTTGTAAATTCTCTGCCCCAACGACCACCTCTTTGCACATACTTATCGTTGCAATATTCAAGTAGTTCGTTCATTTCTTCTTTGGTAGGCGTACGCCAACCTTCGCCCCATTTCAGAGTTGCTACATCGTAGGTTTTGTCGCCAGCAATGTCTGTCATTTGCTTGCCGTCGGTTAATGAACTAGCTTCGGTATACGCAGACTTTGTGGTAGTCTCTCCCCAAGCGTAAAGTTTGCCTGCTTGTTCTGCAGAAGTGGCATCTACATTGCATGTAGCCCATTTTGTACCAGAAGGAAGACCTAGGTCTACCCATCCATGATTGCCAAGTGTGCCAGTGGTTGCTTGAGCATAAACATTGTTAACTGCCATCGCCAATAATAGTGCAATGACTAAAAATAGATTCTTTTTCATATTTGATTTTGTATTATAAATTCCATTCTTTACGTAGTTTTTCTACTAAGATAGGAACGCCTATGGCGCCTCGTTCTTTGATGTGGGTAAAAGGATTTTCAATTATTGAAGTGTTTGGTGTGCCTGGATCAACTAGGTAAATTGGCACATTTTCATCACGTAAATAGTGGACCAATGAAACGGCAGGGTATATAGCAAGTGATGTACCCACAATAATTAGAATATCCGCTTTTTCTACTATCTGGCTTGCTAATTCAAACATTGGCACACTTTCTCCAAAAAATACAATATGAGGGCGTAGTAGTGCTCCGTCTTCGGCACGTGCATCGAGGCTTTGTTCCCATTCATCAATATCGTATATAAGGCTGGGGTTCTTCTCGGAGCGTAGTTTCATTAGTTCTCCGTGTAGGTGTAATACGCGTGTAGAGCCAGCTTGTTCATGCAAGTTATCTACATTTTGAGTTATTACACATACATCAGCCCATTGCTCTAGCTCGGCAAGAGCAATATGCCCCTCATTTGGTTTCTTTGTTAAAGACTCTTTGCGGCGCATATTGTAGAATTCGATAACCCTATCTCGATTAAGCATCAACGCCTCTGGAGTACAAACCTCTTCTATGCGATAGTTTGCCCAAAGTCCGTCGGCATCGCGAAAAGTTGCAATTCCGCTATCTGCACTCACACCAGCCCCAGTAAACACTACAATTCTTTTCTTGTTGCCCAATGGTGCATTTAACCATGTTTCAAATGCACGAGTTGTTTCTTTAGGGTTAACTTCTTTCATAATGCGACTGTTTTAGAGGGAGTAAAATAATACATGATTAGAACAAATATATGAATAATAATTGAATACATTATATATGGTGCGATATTTTCACTTCACACTCACTTTTGGGATGTCGCTCCAGAGGGTGGTGTAGTGGGGTGATTGATTGTCGCTTGAGGATTTGATGTGGCCGGTGCCTTGTACGGCTAGTTTGATGGTGCCTTTGCCGAAGGTTTTGTTTATGGAGTCGAGCACGGAGGTGATTTTGTGTTCGCGTTCATTGGCCTCGGTATCTTCAAAAAGCGAGTGCATTACGCATTTGTCTGATACAATTTTGCCTGCCACTACACCTGCTTTTTTGTATCCGTAGCCTTTTTTGAAAAGTTCTCTAACGCCTTCCACTGCTTTGCTCACTATTGTTCTAACGTCTGCAGTAGGTGTGATAAATGAAACAAGAACACTGCCATGAGTTTGTGGCTCGTTTTCTTTAAAACGGTTTGTGTATGCAAAAACAACAATTTCACTCACGGCAGAACATTGTCTACGAAGTTTTTCTGCCATGGAGGCGCTAAAGTTGGCAATTTGTTCTTGCAGTTCTTTTACATCATATATCTCAGATGAAAAACTACGTGAAACGCAGATAGATTGTTTTGCCTCGAAACCATCTTCAAATTCTATGCATGGTGTGCCTTTCAGTTCTTTCCAAGTTCTAAGTCCGGTAATGTTAAATAGGCTTCGTACTCTAGTTTCGCTCAGTTGTGTGTAGTCGTATGCTGTGTAAACTCCCATAAGTTTTAGTTTATACACAGTTTTTCTTCCTATGCCCCAAACATCTTCGATAGGGTATTTACGCAGTACTTTTTCAATATCCTCAGGGCGATGCATATAGCAACCTCCTTGTAGTCGAGGGTATTGCTTGCAGAGTTTTGATGCTATTTTTGCAAGGGTTTTGGTTGGTGCAATGCCTACCGAAACAGGTATGGAAGTCATCTTGTAGCATGTCTTCGATATAGTTTTGGCATATTGATTGAAGTCTATGTTTTGCATGCCACGTAGGTCGAGAAATGCTTCGTCTATAGAATAAACCTCTATTGATGGAGCGAAATCTTCTAGCACCCAGCGCACGCGTTGCGACATATCGCCATAGAGTGCCATATTGCCAGAGAAAACAGCTATTTTGTGTTTGTTTACAATGTCTCTGATTTTAAAAAGTGGGTCACCCATTTTTATGCCAAGTGCTTTTGCTTCGTTGCTACGCGCCACGGCGCAACCGTCGTTGTTGGAAAGAACAATAACTGGTTTACCTTGCAAATCGGGACGGAAGACCCTTTCACAAGAAGCAAAAAAGTTGTTACAATCGGCTAGGGCAAACATTACATTTTCTTTATTACGTATGTAACCACGCCCCAAATCATAAACTCGTTTTCTGGGGTTACTTCAATAGGTTTGTATGATGAATTGTTCTCGTTGGCAGGCATAAGACGCGCACCTTCAGAGTGTATTTCCACACGTTTCACAGTGTATTCGCCATCTATGTAGCAAACTGCCTTGCAATTGTTGTATGCATTTATGGCGCGGTCTACGATAAGAATGTCGCCTTCGTCCATAGCTGCATCTACCATAGATACGCCGCTTACGCGAAAGAAAAATGTAGATGCCTTGTGTTTTACAAGGAGTTTGATTAGGTCTAAATGCTCACGCATATCTTCGGCAGGAGAGGGGAAGCCGGCTTTCACATCGCCAAGCATTTCACTCTCAAATGATCTTTCTATTTTGTGTGGAATAAAACTTTCCATAATGGTTTGTAAATTTTCAGCTTTAACCACAAAAGTACAAAAAAAGATGGAGCTGATTTTATTCAACTCCATAATTTTTTTATTCGTTGTTATCCCAATAGTCTTCTTTATATCCCGTTTTACCGTCAACTGTAAATCTTAGCCTACCAACGCGCTTTACCTTCCAACTATCGCCATAGGTAATTACTACTTCTCCTCCTCCAATCACAGGGTATTCGTCTGTGTCAGAACATCTAATATCTGGTTGAGTATATGTAACGCTTCCCTTTAAATGCATGCTTGCTCCAATATGAACGTCTTTAATCATAGTCTTTAAATAGGGTACATATAAAATGTTTTTTGTGTCACCTTTGTGTTTACTATTGTACCAGCCTTCTATATAAAATTCACTTTCAACCATTGGGCAACCTTTTGTGCCATATCTACAAATATAAACAGGCGATTTAAATGTTTTTTCGTCGAAATAATTTTTTGAATTATCGTCTGTGTCGTTGATATAACTAACGTATGTGTTGGTATTGTATGGGTCTGGCTCGTGTTCTATACTGTCGTCTTCTATAATGTAAGGCAGTTTTAAGCCATCTCTACGCAGTACAATGTGATTTAAAATTGAATCTAATACTGCATCGTCAGTTGATAGCTGGTTTGTTATATAAGGTAAGAAGTCATCAGGAATTTCAGGAAGATCTTGAATTTCAGGCTTTACAGGTTTTAATGTAGGCTTCTCAGGTATTATTTTTCCACTTTCCAGAGTTTGGTTTAGTAAAGAAGGATTTTGCAATGTGGTTGCTACTAACTGAGCTCCATCGATTTGATTTTCTACTAAAAAATTGTACAAGTGGTGGTAAGCAGATTGTTTTTCTTCATTTGTCATTGAAACGCTATTACACAGAGATTGTGCTTCTGCATACATAGAAATGAATTTTTCTAAATCTTCTATTGTAACTGAGTAAAATGAGCAGTTGTTTGCTTGCCTTTCCGATACAAGGTCTTGATTTACAATGTGTGATAGGTTTACATAAAAATATGCAGGGTTTTCTTCACTACCAAAATTGACAAGTGAGTCCACACTCTGCTCAATAACTTGGTCGTCTCTGAGTAGTTCACTATAAATTACTGTTCCTACTTCAGGGAGCTCTAAACCGTTTCTGTTTGGGTCGCTATCTGGTTCAGACATTAATGCACTGTCTTGTTTACAATCTACTATGGCTACTGCAATTACTAAGCCAATAAGTCCTAAATATATATTTTTCATAATTTATAAATTTAAAATTTGCTACAACTTTGTTTATAATCGCTAGGTCAATGTAGCGTTGACTTCAAACGCTGTAACAAAAATAGAAGTTTGGTTTACCAACGTGTATTAAATTTGATAAATTGAGTTTAATGAAATGAAAAATTAAATTTTTGCAAAACTTCTTAACTGATAATTGTGTTTTTCATCATATTTGAGTGCGGTTGTTTGTTTCAAAAAGATTACAATTCCAAAAATAAATAACAATTCATTATATTTGCATTAGGAATACTAATAATGAAACTTTATGAACAAGAAGGATTATATAAAGGCGAATAAGGAGTGGTTGGAAGCAAAGGCTGCGGAGGAGGGTGTGAAGGCACTTCCTAAAGGGATTTATTATAAAGAAATAACCAAAGGTGATGCAAATAGCAAGAAACCAAACCCTCGTAGCATAGTTACAGTGCATTACACAGGTTGGACTATAAACGGAAAGAAGTTTGATAGTAGTCGTGCCGGTGTGCCTGTTGCTTTTAGGTTAAGCGACTTGATAGAAGGTTGGATTATTGCTATTCAGCAAATGACTGTGGGCGCGAAATGGGAAATTTATCTGCCTGCAGAAGTTGCATACGGCAAGTTCTCTCAACCCGGCATCCCTGGTGGGTCTACTCTGATATTTGAGATAGAATTGTTCGGTATAGCGTAGGAAGCATAAGGCGAACAATGTTGTCAGCTGATGCAAAAGTAACAAAAATATTTGATAAAGTTCCATTTAAAAAAAGGGCCAAAAAGGGCTATTGCCATAATTTATGTTTTTCATACTTTTGTTTTAAAATCTTAAAAAAATAAAAATATGAAAAGGAAAATTATGTTTGTACTGGCATCTTTGTTGATAGGATGTTCAGTTTGTTTTGCAGCCCCAGAGGTCAAAACAAAGAAAATTAAATATGCTTCAAATGCATATTATGAAGGTGAGGTTTATAATAAAGACCCTTATGGAAGAGGTAAAGTTGTTATCAATGAAGGTTATAAAAATCGCATTGAAATTACAAGTCTATTTGATGATAAAGAAGTAACAGAAGGGGAAGTTGCATTTGTAATGCCAGGTGTTACTTATAAAGGAAGCCTATCTGTAAAGAAAAAAATAGAGATGCTATTGGTTATTCCTATGGTAAAACTTGAGGTGCAATTAAAAACAGGTGCATTTTATAATAGCGAAGGAGAATTTTTAGGAATTCTTGCAGAACCTCTTGAAATATTGATTGATTGCTCTGTAAGCAATGCAGATATGGGAGAAGTGAGTGGAAAATTATTAGTTGCAGAAGATATAAGTCAAGATTATTTAAAATTAGCAGATCTTTTTATAGGAACTAGTGATAAGAAATTAGTGAATGGAACTACTAAAAGTTTTAAATTAGATTATGAAAGAATCAAATTGGGCAGTGTAACCACTTCAAGAGAGACTCCATATTATGAGTATGCAAATGGTGTAGTTCTTCCTATAATATTGAGCGAAAAAAATGAGTTAAAACGTCCTAATGGTGATTTTATTATTATAGATAAAGATTTAGCAGTATTAGACAATAAGATTGTATTGTCAAATACAACTTGTTTAAAAGATAGTATCAATGTAAAATTTGCAAATGGTAATGCATTTGAAGGAAAACTATCTTCAAAAAATTACAATTTTGTAAATTTAGTTAAAATTTCTAGAAATGGATTGGTATGGGAAGACTTCTGTATATGTGCAGGCAAAGGAAAACTTACTTATTCTGATGGTTCTTACTATGTAGGCAATTTTACAGATAAATGTGCAATAGCAAATGGTAAGCTAGTAGATGATTCTTATTTAGTAGGTAAACTCTATAATGCAAATGGAACTATTATTAAGGCTTTTTATGGTGGACTTACTGAAGAAGAGTATTTAAAACAAGAGGCAGAACGTAAGGCACAAGCAGAAAAAGAGGAAGCAGAACGTATAGCAAAAGAAGCAGAGAGGAAAGCTGCGTATGAAAAATCTAAAGCGTCTGATTATTATAAATTTGATGAGAACGGTGAAATTTCAGAATTTGTAATAACTTACCCAGACTTGTCTAAGCATGAATACTTACGCAAAGGAAAAGAAATTGTAAAAAATAAGATAACGTATGCAGATGGCAGAATAGCAAAATTACCATTTAAGTGGTCTAATTCAGACTATTCACAATTGAGTAAATTTACTGTAGCGTATGAGTTTAATCCACGTACTAATTTTTATGAATGTACATATCCTGATGGATTTAAAATTAAACATGCAAGTTATTACGAAACTAGAAAAGGTAGTATTGTAGGAGGAATGGGTAATGGATATTTTATTTATGAAGAGCCTAAACAAGAAAATGGTGATTATGCACTATTAGTAGGAGTAAATGATGTTTATGATAAAACTGGCCCTGTTTTGAGTCTTGAAAAATTTAGAAAAACATTTGATGAATATACTATAGTATGGGATTCTGTAGAATATGTAGAATTTAAAGATGGTACTAAATTTAAAGGTAAATTTGAATATGTAGTAGAGGGTCCATCTAAATTGGCAGAAAATCCTCATATAAAAGAATTAGTATTGAAGGTTGAGTCTGCATTGGATAATGTGACGGGGGCTAAACTAATTGATGGTGAGGTCTATACAAAAGCTGGCGATGTTGTAGGTATTTATCGTAATGGAGAAAAAAAGGAAGGATTTGACTTTGACGTAGAACTAGCTAAAATTAACGCTAAAATAGCAGCTCAAAAAGCTGAACTAGAAAAGGAAAGACTTGAGAAAGAGAAAGAAAAGAAATTCCAAGAAGAACTTAATGCTAAATATGGTAAAAGATATGTAGATTTAGCGAGTCATGGTAAATTAGAGGTTGGAATGCCTTTTGAATTAGTTAAAATGGTTGCAGCTTCTAGATTATGGGGACTTAAAGTAAGTTCAAAATATGGTGATACTACTGTTTATGACATTAGTACAGTAAATGGTAGAACTCTTGAAAAAATTGATCTGGGTTATATCAGAGTAAGCAATGGTAAGATAGAAACAGTTCATTGGTGGTAATTATCAAAAAGTTTATTTATTAACTATTAAAAAGCAAGGCAATCTTTAGAGGTTGCCTTGTTTTCTATTAAAACAAAGCAAGTTAGTGCCAGTGGCATTTCGTCTATTTATTTGCCAACTATGTTATTTGATAAAGTTTTAGAATGTAACTCATAGGTGGCACGCGGTAAAACGTTTAGAGTTTTATTTTGTGCCGAAAATCCTATCTCCAGCGTCGCCCAATCCTGGTAGGATGTAATTTCTTTCGTTTAGGCCTTCGTCTAGTGAAGCAAGGAATATATCCACGTCTGGGTGTTGGGTAGTTACGGTTTCCACGCCTTTAGGCGAAGCCACAAGACACATTAGGCGGATGTTTGTATAACCATCGTTTTTTAGTCGAGTAATGGCATCGCAAGCGCTCCCACCTGTGGCAAGCATAGGGTCTGTCACTATCACAAGGCGGTCTTTATTGCTAGGCATTTTGTAGTAATAAAACACTGGCAGGCTTGTTTCTTCGTCTCGATACATACCAATGTGGCCAATGCGTGCCGACGGAATAAGAGTAGTAAGTCCATCAACCATACCCAATCCAGCTCTAAGAATAGGGGCGATCACCACTTTCTTTCCCGAAATTTTAGGCGCATTCATCTTCATAAGAGGAGTCTCAATTTCCTCATACTCAATAGGAAAATCGCGCGTTACTTCATAACCCATCAACAAAGAAATCTCTGTAAGCAGCTGTTTAAACTTAATGGTAGAGGTCTCTTTGTTTCGCATAATACTCAATTTATGCTTTATAAGCGGGTGATCTATAATATGTAATGCCATAGTTTTTTAGTTTTTATATATTGATGTACGAAGATAAAAAAAATATTTGAGATTTTTATTTTTTTTGCAACCTGTAGCAAAAAATGACACATCCTTGGTAATATCTTTGCACCAGAATATTAAACACAGAATAACACTCAACGAACGAAAAACTAGGGCAGGCAGAAATGTTTGTCCTAGTTTTTTTGTAGGGTAAAAAAATAAAAAAGTAGGGAGAAAATTGTTGCCTTACTAACAGATAATAATAAGTTGAGTTCATTGGGAAGTAGTGGAATAAAAAATAGTCTAAAATAATAAATCCTCCCAGGGTGTAGCAGAAAATGATACACCCTGCTTATATTTTTGCAGTGTGAAATATTAAATGTTAGACTATGGAAATAAAACAGTTCCCTGAGCTTGTCGAAGGGGTAGTTCATAAAATTACTGACGTACCGATGACCAATGTGAACAACAACCCCTTAAAACAAATTATAGAATTTCAAATACAACGTGATACCGATGAACTCCTTCGCGACGGCTGGACCATGCAAGAAATAAACAGGCTGAGGTCAAAGATAAGGAGTTGATGTCAGTTGTCGCAGATTTTGCGACAGCCAATATTAAGTTATTTCTTTGGATTTTTTCAAAAAACGGCAAATTATTTGTTTGGATTTTTTCGATTTTTGGCAATTTATTTGTTTGGATAATTTTAATTTTGTACTTTTACATACTGAAACAAAGGAATTTATATATGTACTGTAAAAGACTAATTGATAAATATCTATCAGAGTGGGCGTCAAGAGATGTTCATAAACCATTATTGCTTAGAGGTGCTAGGCAGGTGGGAAAATCCACAGCAGTTCAAGAATTGTCTAAAAAGTTTGAGACTTTTGTTGAGATAAACTTTGAAAAACAGCCTAAATACAAAGCTCTGTTCACGTCTGATTTAGACGTGAAGCGTATTGTTCCGCAAATATCAGCTATGTATGGAACTTCTATAAAGCCAAGTAAGACGCTTTTGTTTCTTGATGAGATTCAAGATTGTCCCCAGGCTATAATGGCTTTACGCTTTTTTAAAGAGGATATGCCTGAACTTCACGTAATAGCCGCGGGCTCTCTTCTTGAATTTGCATTAAATGAACTTCCTACATTTGGAGTAGGGAGAATTCACTCTATGTTTATGTATCCTATGACATTTGATGAATTTCTTGAAGCAAATGGTCAGCATTTACTCATTGAGGCTCGCAATCAAGCTTCGATAGATAATCCTTTACCAGAACCTCTACACGATAAATTGGTTGAAATGCTTCGTACGTATATGCTTGTAGGAGGAATGCCAGAGTCTGTCAAGACTTGGGTTGAGTATCACGATTATGTAAAATGCCAAGAAGTTCAAGATGATATTATTGTTACATACGAAGATGATTTCCCTAAATACAAGAAAACTGTAGATCCTATATTGTTGCGCCAAACACTACGTAGTGCAGCAGTTCAGGTAACTAAAAAGTTTGTTTATTCAAAAGTAGGACAAGAATATAAAACAGCTGAAGTAAAAAAAGCTATCCAATTACTGACTCTTGCAGGTATTCTACATCCAGTAACGCATACTGATGCTAATGGTTTGCCATTTGGTAGTGAAGAAGATAAGTCGTATCAAAAGATGCTATTGCTTGATACGGGACTATTGCTTAGACTATTAAATATGTCATTAGGAGATATATCTGAACTTACTACGCAGATTTTAACGGCAAGTGCGGCAGATCTGGCAAATAAGGGACCAATGGCAGAACTTGTTGTAGGACTAGAAATGTTGCATCATATGAGTCCGAATATTCGACACGACCTATATTATTGGGTAAGAAATGCAAAAAATTCGCAAGCAGAGATAGATTACATATCTAGTTATTTGCAAATAGTAGTTCCAATTGAAGTAAAGGCAGATACACAAGGAGGAATGAAGAGTTTATGGTCTTTTATGCATGATAAAAAGCTTCATTACGCCATAAGATGCTCTATGGAAAATTTTGGAAAATTTACTTATGTAGAGAAAAATGATGATGCAGAAGTGAGACATGTTCGTATTTGTCCAATGTACGCTATCGCCCAAATGGAAGATGTAAAGCAAGGGATTGAGAAGTAGTATGCTATGCTTGATGTGCCTCAAGTGCTTCGTGCAAGTCATATTGCAGGCAGGGCAGATGATGAAACGAGCAAATCACATTGCCATCGCAATACCTGCCAAGTAAAAAACTATTGGAGAGACATAGAGAGTTGATGGTGGGGGTAGGAAAGTGAACTTATTTTACCAATGAATTTGAAGTATATGAAATAGTTTTATCTGTTTTTTAATAAGAATGATTAAATCCGTCAGCAATTGCTGACGGATTAGATTCAGTTATATTTCAATATCGTAGTTTCATTAAGTGTATGTTATAATCAAAAGTACTGCTGTTGCAGAAGCATATATTCTATTTGGAATATATGAGTAAAAAAGTGGGTTATGTAGTGAAGTCAACTATATGAGAGTATGAAAAAAACGTCAAACTAATTGTATTTTTATAGTTTGGCGATTTTTTTGTTTTACTGTTGATAAATTGAACTTTGTTTCCTTTTAATATTTAGTAATGTTTCTTATATTTGTAAGTCAAATAAATTTCAAACGAGTGAAAATAAAAATATAAATCAAATATTATGAGAGGTTGTTTAGTCTTTATAGGTGGTTATATAGCAGGAGTTGTATCTGTATTTATTCTTATATTTGCGTTGACTGCACTGACGGTAAATGAAAACTTAACTTCTAATATAGAAGAATCTAGTATACATGATTCTAATGTAACTTCAGAAATAAAAAATGTTGAAGAAAAATCCACTACAATTATAGCAAAGAAATTAGAAGTTAAAGATAATAATATAAAACTTTTCGATGCACCAACTGACTGTGTTAGTACTAGTGATTTTAAAATAAAAGAAGTAATCGATGAGTATTATTCAATAGCAGAAGAAGTGGAGTATGATTCTATTCTTGAAAATTATTACTTTAAATATGGTGGAATAAAAGTTGTAATAAAAAGCGAAGAAAAAAATAAATACTTCGATGAACAAATAATAAAAATGCCAGCAGGAAAATGTATGCGTCAGATAGGAGTGTATTCTAAATATTCAGATACCTATCCTGTGGTGAAGATAACGGAGTAACATCTTATCTCAATAAAAACTATAAAGAAAATTTCAAGTAATGAATAACGTAAAATATACATTTATAGATTTGTTTGCAGGAGCAGGAGGGTTGTCCGAAGGCTTTATTAAAGCTGGATTTCATCCTATTGCTCATATTGAAATGAAAAAAGATGCATGTCATACTCTTAAAACAAGATCGGCATTTCATTATTTGAAGGCCAACAACCAATTGTCTGTATATGAAGAATATCTTAGAAACAAGATTGAGAAGACTGATGGTTCTGCGTTATGGAGTAAAGTCCCTTCTGAAATCATAAATGCTACAATAAATGCTACAATTGGAGAAAAAACCATTAATGATATATTTCAAAAAGTTGATTATCTAAAAGGTGACCAAAATGTAGATCTTATTATTGGAGGTCCACCTTGTCAGGCTTATTCTGTTGCAGGACGTGCTCGTATGGGTAAAGCTGTTGAAGAAGATCCTCGTAATGAATTGTATAAATACTATGTGCAGTTTTTAGCTAGGTATCAGCCCAAGATGTTCGTCTTTGAAAATGTTTTAGGTCTTATTACGGCAAAACGAGGCGAACCATTTGCGGATTTAAAGAAACTCGTTGATGAACTTGGATACGACATGGCTGCTAAGGTGCAAATTGCATCTCAGCACGGTGTGCTTCAAAATAGACAAAGGGTAATCATTGTAGGATGGAAGAGGAATGTTTCCCCAAAATACGGTTATCCAGAATTGGAAATTGAGGGTATGCCGTACACGGTGATGAATGATTTATTTTCAGATCTACCCAATAGAAAAGCAGGAGAAGGAAAATTATGCGAGCCTATTTCCTATACGAGACCTCTCTCTGAAATGGAGTATTTAGAAAAGTCTGGTATTAGGGGCGTGTTAAATTTTACAACACAACATTTAGCTCGCCCAACTAATGATAATGACCGAGAAATATACAAGATCGCTGTTGAAATGTGGAAGGATGGCAAGCGCCGACTCAATTATGCAAAGCTTCCTTCGAGATTACAAAAACATAAAAATAAAGAAACTTTCCTCAATAGATTCAGTGTAGTTGATCCTGATGGATGTTGTCATACCGTGGTGGCACATATCGCTATGGATGGTCACTATTACATATATCCAACTCCCAATCCGACTATGGATAATGTAAGGTCAATAACAGTGCGTGAGGCAGCTCGCTTGCAGTCGTTTCCTGACGATTACTTTTTCGAGGGTAGCCGTACTTCTGCATTGATGCAGATTGGCAATGCCGTACCTGTTATTTTAGCGTATAAAATAGCTGAAAAAATTAAAAATATATTGTTATGAATAAAGATGTCAAAACTGGGACTCTCGTCTTTAAGCCTCGTGCAAGATTGATTAAGACAATTGG
Organism: Candidatus Enterocola sp.; assembly: GCA_045612225.1. Taxonomy (GTDB): domain Bacteria; phylum Bacteroidota; class Bacteroidia; order Bacteroidales; family Paludibacteraceae; genus Enterocola. The sequence goes on along the minus strand of JAZKYP010000013.1, from coordinate 68,245 downwards.
TGAAGAGCTTATAAGTGATGACAAGGTTGCTATTATAGAATTAGTTAAAAATTCTTACGATGCATACTCGTCGTTATATAATGGTGTTCCTATTGTTGATATAGTTTTTCAAGGCAATGTAGAAACTTGCATAGATACCTCAGGTTCTAGAAAGTATATTATATCAAAAAAGGGGGCTTCAATCATTATATACGATGAAGGTATTGGCATGGATTTCAATACAATAGAACATGCCTGGATGGAGCCAGCTACAAACTTTAAAAAATTAAAGGAGAATCAAGATCCACAAAAGAAATATAGTGGAGAAAAAGGTATTGGTCGCTTCGCTTCAGCAAAATTAGCTTCTAAATTAGAACTTGTAACAAGGCGAGAAGGAGAAGATGAGATAGTTGTTTTTTTTGATTGGAACATGTTTTCAAATGAAGAAGACTATTTGGATGATGTAAAAATCAATTGGCAAATACGTCCTGCACAAGAAATCAAAACCCATGGTACTATTCTTAAATTATATGATTTAAATGAAGATTGGGATGAATCTAAAATAATGGATTTGCGTATTTCGTTGTCGCGTCTATTAAATCCAATTGTGCCTTCAGAAGATTTTTTAATAAACCTTAATCTTCCTTCTGAATTTTCGAATCTATCAGGTATTGTAGAGCGTCCAGAAACATTAAATAGACCTAATTATAGTATTAGAGGATGTATTACCAAGGATGGCAAACCTGAGAATGTTATTTTTTATTCTAAAAGTATAAATAAAGAAGAACAATTAAAACTTGAGTTTGTCATCAATAGAGAGTATTCAGCTGGGCCTTTTTCCTTTGAATTTAAGATCTGGAATAGAGAAACTGATGAGCTTAAAGCATTAGCTGGCGAAATGGGTTCTTTGGTGAGAAATGTCAAAAAGGATTTGGATGAATTATGTGGTATTAGCATTTATCGTGATAACATTCGTGTATTACCTTATGGTAATAAGAATAATGACTGGGTTCGATTAGACATAAGACGTGTTAATAATCCGACCTTAAGATTAAGTAATAATCAAATCGTTGGCTATGTGTCTATTAAACTAGATGATAATCCATTTCTTAAAGACCAGAGTAACCGCGAAGGAATTGTAGAAAGTCAAGCCTTTGAAGATCTCAAAGAATATATAAAGTTAATATTAAATGAAGTTGAGCAACGTCGTTATTCCGAGCGTCCGAGAAATACCCAGGCAAAGTCTATTAAAAGTCTGTTTGAAGCGTTCTCTCTTAAGACTATCTCTACAAGTATAAAGAATGAGAATATTGGACAGCAAGAAGTTATTAAGCTCTTGGAGCAAAAAGAAAAAGAAATAACTGATGCTGTAGTCAAGGTTCAAGAAACAATATCTCGTTATAGGAGATTATCAACTATGGGACAACTAATTGAGCCTATTATACATGATGGTAGAGATTTGTTAAATAAAATCGATTTAAAATCGAACATTATAATTAAAGAAGCAAATAAAGAGCAATTAGATGTTAATAAAATCATATCAAAAGCTAATGATATTCAAGAGCTACGTAAGGATTTTGCGTTGTTATTTAAACGAGTAGAGCCTTTTGGCGGACGCAAAAGAGGTCGACCAAAAACAATAATTCTTGAAGAAGCAATAGAGAATATATTTACCTTGAATCAAGATGAATTGTCAAAGTTAAATATTGAGTGTGTACTTCCCACTTCTGAACACAAAGTTTCAATTGACGAAAGTGAGTTAGGTTCAATATTTATGAATCTCATTCAAAATTCCATGTATTGGTTGGAACATATTAATGCAGAAAGAAAAATTATGGTTGATATTTTGGAAGCAAAGGATGAATTATCTGTAGTATTTAGTGATAATGGTCCAGGTATTCAACCAGAAATTGAAGATAAAATATTTGATCCTTATTTTAGTACTAAGCCTGATGGAATTGGCCTCGGTTTAGCAATAATAGGAGAAACCATGGAAGAATACGATGGTCATCTATCATTAGTGGAAAGTGTACTAGGTGGAGCTTCGTTTAAATTATCATTTAAATATAGAATATGAAAGATTTGAAAATTTTATATATAGAGGATGACAAAGATAATAGAGAAGAGCTTATAGATCTATTGTCTGATTGGAAAACTAATGATTGTAAAATTATCATTGAAGGAGAAGAATCGTTTGAAAATGCGACTCAAAGAATTTACAACGAAGGATTTCATCTTGTCATTCTAGATCTATACAAGGGTAGAGCTGGTGCAGACGGGGAGATAGCTGGACTAACAACATTAGACGATGTTAAAAGGAACCTTTTTGTCCCTATTATTTTCTATTCAGGAAACACCTCTGCTGTAAGTAATTTAAAATCACAAGTTGTCGGAATTGCGACTAAAGGAGAAGGGGTAGATGAATTAAAAAATGAAATAACACGTTTGACTTCACACAATTTGCCGTTTATTAATGAAAATATATATGAATTCATAAATGGTAAAATAAAGGAATATTTTTGGGGTACAATCCAAGAAAATAATACCACATTTAAGCCTGACGACAACGATTTTTCTTTAGGATACTTATTACTAAGAAACATTGGCAATTCTTTGTATAGGGATAATATTTATAAAATTTTAGGAGATAATTCTATCGCAGAAGATAAGGTGCATCCTATGGAATTCTATATATATCCAAGGAAAGATGATGTTGAATATGAAAATGGGGATATTCTAGAAAATAACGAATCTAAAGATGTATATGTAATCCTTACTCCATCATGTGATTTGATATCTACCAGAACTAGACAAAGAAAGACCGAAAAGGTTCTTCTGGTAAATGCCAAGCTTCTAACTGAACTAGAAGAGTTTATTGCATATAAAGGTAGGCAAAACAAAGAAAACAAAAATAATTTATCTAAAATTATAGAATCTCGTAAAGGTGATAGATATTTCTTTATGCCAAGTACACCATTTATTGCAAATAGAGTTATTGATTTTCAAGATAAGTCAATGGTTAATTATGATGAGTTGAATACTAATTTTACGAGAATAGCAAAATTAGATAATCCATTTGCACAATCTATGACTGCTGGTTTTATTCGTTATTATAATCGAATAGGATTTCCTGATATAGACGTGGACTATGTAATATCAAAGTTAGAACTTTAGTGTTTATGGATTATACGACATTCCCAAAAACCTTAGCTGTTCCTAGTGCAGCTGCAATGATAGAGACATTCCGAGCTATTGGTTATAGTTTGGAAACTGCGGTTGCGGACATTATTGACAATTCCATTTCAGCAGAAGCAAAAAATATTTATATTAATCGTGTTTGGAAGGGAGGGGAATCTATCATAACTATTAAGGATGATGGTTATGGAATGTCTAACGAGGAGATTATCCAAGCAATGCGACCTGGCGCACAAAACCCTTTGGAAGAACGTTCGCTTACAGATCTTGGACGATTCGGTTTGGGGTTAAAAACGGCGTCATTCTCTCAATGTCGTAATCTTACCGTGATGAGCAAACAAGAAGGAGGTGCTGTTTCTTATTGGACATGGAGTTTGGATTATGTCGCCCAAAGTGATAAGTGGGAATTGATAAAGTGGGTCCCTGATGAATACATGAACGCATTAGACGATACTGTCAGAGGAACAATCGTTATATGGTCACATTTGGATCGTGTAATTCCTTCCTCAACGAGAGAGGACGATGAGAATGCAAAAAGAAAATTCTCAGAGGCTTTTGATAAGGTAAAAAAACATCTAACCATGACTTTCCATCGTTTTATGGAGAGTAAAACCATCAAATTATTCTGGTGTGGTTACGAAATAGAGCCTTGGAATCCATTCTGTCCCAATGAGAGTAAGGTGCAAATTAGGCCGACTGAATATATCGGAGAAAATGTTACCGTAAAGGGTTATATTTTGCCACATAAGAACAATTTCTCATCAGAGGTTGCATTTAAGAATGCCGAGGGAATGTATGGATTCTCTGCACATCAAGGCTTTTATGTGTATCGAGGAGATCGTTTGCTATTGGCTGGAGATTGGTTAGGCTTAATACGAAAGGAAGAGTCTTACAAGCTTGTCAGAATACAGATTGATTTGCCCAATAGTGTAGATTCAGATTGGCAGATTGACATCAAGAAATCGAAGGCATATCCACCTGTTGGCTGTCGTCAACAATTAGAGGCTTATGCAAAGCAGGCCTGCGGAATAGGTTTAGAGGTATACAAGCATCGCGGAAGAATCTTGAAACGCCGAGCTGGTCAAGATTTTCAGACACTGTGGTCTGAGAAGAAGAAGGATGATAAATGGTATTTTGTAGTTAATAGAGAGCACTCAATGATAAAGAGTGTAAAAATGATGGCACAAGATAATCCAGATAGGGCCATAGAAGTATTGCTGAAATTTATTGAAGAGTCTATACCAACAAAGACCATTTATGCTCGAGAAGCGAAGGATGAAGATACACAGAAGCAACCATACTCTGATATAGATATTTCTATTGTAAAGTCTATGATGGAGCAAATATATCAGAATCAACTTGCGGATGGATTAACTCCAGAACAAGCGCGTTCTTCATTGAAACAGATGGAGCCTTTTAATGATTACGAGAACTTAATAGAAGATTTGGTATGAGTGAATTACTTGCCCAAGCCGTAGGTATATGTAGAAAACTTATAGGTGAAAAAACCACACCCGAAATCAACGAGATCGAGGCTGCGATTACAAATATCACATATATGCCATTATTTAAGGATATCGATCAATCTATCCTTAAAGATATGTTATTATCCCTGTACACTACAAGGGTAGATACATTCCAGATTCTGGAGGGTAAGGAACGCCGTGAGCCTTGGTTAAAGGCATTTAAGGCAGCTAAAATATCCAAATGGAGCTTTTGGACGCGATATAAGAATTATCTAGCGGAAAAGAAATCTTTTGCACCAAGTGTCATCTCTCATTTAGACGAATTAACAGATAAAGTCTTAGACAAGTTGTTTAATCCGCAACAAGAGGATATAGTAATTAGTAAAAAAGGCTTAGTTGTAGGCCAAGTACAATCAGGAAAAACTGCGAACTATACCGGTTTGGTGTGTAAGGCTGCCGATGCTGGCTTCAACCTTATAATTATTTTGGCAGGTATTCACAATAACCTTCGTAGCCAAACACAGGCACGCTTAGATGAAGGTTTTTTGGGATTTGACACTCAAAATACAAGAGCTTTTACTCTTAATCAAACCATAAAAATGGGCGTTGGACGTATTCCCGGATTTGATGATGCTATTGCCCATTCGTATACAACGAGTCTTGATACTGGCGATTTTACAAAGCGAGCAGCCAATACTGCTGGCTTCAATTTTTATGTACCACAGCCTATCGTTTTGGTGGTAAAAAAGAATTCTTCCGTATTAAAGAATCTGCGCGATTGGCTAAAAACGCATACTGCGGCTGGGAAAATCTCCGTAAAATCGATGTTGCTAATTGATGATGAGGCGGATAATGCGTCTGTGAATACCAACAAGGTCGATAAGCATCCAACTCGTATCAATGGCTATATACGAGATATACTTGGTTTGTTCAATCGTTCGGCTTATGTGGGATATACTGCTACACCGTTTGCAAACATTTTTATTCCGTTAGACGATAGTGATTTATTCCCAAGAGATTTTATAATCAATCTTCCTGCCCCAGATAATTATATCGGTCCTGAGAAGGTCTTTGGGACATCGGCCATTCCTGATGAAGATGACGATTTACTACCTATTGTCAATACCGTAGATGATAGCGACTATTTTGTGCCACCTAAGCACCGCAAGGATGACGATATGCCGTCTATTTATGATATGCCCGAATCTTTGAAAACGGCAATCAAATGCTTTATCATTACTTGTGCAATTCGTGCAGCGCGTGGTCAAGAAAAGAAGCACAACTCAATGTTGATTCACATCACACGCTTCCAATCATGGCAGAATCATATCAAGGATATTGTTGAGCAGCAATTCAGATATTATAAGAGCGAGATAGAGGCTAATGATCCATCAATTATGGAGGAGTTTCGCAGAATCTTCGAAGAAGATAATGTTGATTATAAATCATACACAACCATTACGGAGGAGATTCTTAACTCGAAAAGTTATTACAATATTGATTCACAAATCAAACAACATACTTGGGAAGAAGTTAAAACCTTCTTGTATCCTGCTGTTCAAAAGATTGAGGTTAAATCTATCAATGGATCTTCGGGTGATAGTCTAACTTATTACGAAAATGAGAAGAATGGCATATCGGTCATAGCTATTGGCGGCGACAAACTATCGCGAGGACTAACGCTCGAAGGATTGTCTGTAAGTTATTTCTTGCGTGCTTCAAAAATGTATGATACATTGATGCAAATGGGCCGTTGGTTTGGATATCGCCCTGGTTATGTTGACCTATGTCGATTATTTACAAGCAATGAGTTGAACGAATGGTATCGACATATTACATTAGCCAGCGAAGAGCTGAGAGAGGAGTTTAAGTACCTTGCGGAATCGGGCGGCACACCAGAAAACTACGCTCTTAAAGTTCGTTCTCACCCTGGACAATTGCAGATTACATCTGTTACTAAGATGCGCTATACTAAGGAACTAAAAGTGTCTTGGGCTGGTCGCCTTATCGAAACATATCAACTATTGCGCGGAAAGGGTGATAAAAGAATTAATCTGGTGGTAACAGATGATTTCTTGTGTAAGTTAGGTAAAGGAAAGACGATTGACAAGAACCATTTATGGGCTAATGTGCCAGCAGAAACAATATGTGATTTCTTAATGCAATTTAAGTTGCCTAAATCATTGACGAAGGTGCCATTGGATCGCATTTGCGAATATATAACAACCCTGAATGGCGTTGGAGAACTTACATCTTGGAGTGTAGCTTTGATGAGCAAGGGGGATGGAGCAGAGTCAACACATCAGTTCTCTAATGGTATTAAAGTAGGCTGTTTCGTTCGTAGTCGAGCAGAAGACATTAGCGATGTGAACACCTATTATATTCGTAAGAATCATATCGTGGGTAATCAATGTGATGAATTTATTGATCTTGAATCGACTATCCTTGCGTCTGCTTTGGAAGTAACTAAAGAACGTAAAAAAGATGCCGGCAAAGAGTGGGATAAGACATACCCTGCTCCAGATATTGTACGCCAAGAGTTTAGATCAAAACAGAATCCACTACTGATTATATATCCCCTCAATCCAAAATGTTCAAATGTATTGGATAAGACAGGAAATATTGTAGAGGGAACAGTGCAATATAGTGCCTCTGATGAACCATTTATCGGATTAGCTATTTCCTTCCCGGGAAGCGAAACAAATCATGCTATATCATATGTGGTAAATCAGGTGGGAGATTTTGTTGAGACCGAGGATATGTTTGACGAAAATAATGATAATGTCTATGCAGAAGCATAATAATATATCATCATTATGGGAGATTATGTCCCAAGAAAAAAGTGTAGGATTAGTCAAGAGATTACTCCCAAATAATTCTCCACTTAAGGTGTTTGCGACATATAAACACCCTGAAAACATATGTGGCATAGCCTTCTCTTGTGATAGCAAACTTAAACTATCTATTGATTCTTTTTACAACTTGAAAGAGCTGTCTGTACAGTTGTTTTTAGACACATCTTATCAGCCAAATAGATTGCTTACGATACAACTATTCTCTGATACGAACAAGGATATCTTTGCATATCTGTGTGGTAACCTAGTGGAGACAATTGAGAAATGTGATACGGAAGCAAAGGCTATAAAACTTGTTCTGAATAAACTTGAGAAATGGAAAACGATGTTTGCAAAAGGTGCATCAGACGGGCTTAGTATAACAGAGCAGCAGGGTTTATATGGAGAGTTAATGTATCTCCATAAGTTGGTGCTAAGAGGAATCTTTTCGTATGTTGACACATTGAAAATATGGGTAGGCGCAGATAAAGCGATGCGAGATTTTCAAGGTAAAGACTGGGCTGTTGAGGCAAAAACAATATCCATTAATAACGCAGACCAAATTACGATAAATGGAGAAAGACAGTTAGATGAAACTCTCTTAGATAAACTCTATTTATACCATTTGTCAGTTGAGGTATCCCGTATGAATGGACAAACATTGAACGAAAAAGTTGACGAATTAAGGAGTTTATTCTCAGATGATAAAGCGTCGCTGAATATCTTTAACGCCAAACTAATTGAGGCTGGTTATTTTGACCACCATCGAGAATTATACAGAGAGCGTTGTTATAAGATTCGCAAAGAAAGTATTTATGTGATAGATGATTCTTTTCCTCGTATCAAAGAGTCAGAATTGCGAGACGGTGTTAGCAACACCGTGTATTCAATCAATGTTTCTACTTGTGCAGAATATATGGTTAGTGAGAATGTGCACTTTAATTCAATAGAATAAAGAGGTTATGAACGAGTTAATCAAATTTTACCAGTCATTAATGCAAGATGTAATCGCCATGCAATCTGGTGATGAGGACGGTGATACACAAGAACAGGTTTTTACTCGTATTTGCCAAGAGATGCTGGCAGAGGCGGGAGAAACAGAAGATACACATCTTGCCTATGACGAGCGCGATTTTGGTCGAAAGGGACAGCACAAGATTAATGGATATGCTATCTCTGAGAACTACGAGAATGTTGATTTGTTTATCTCGTTATATAGTAACTCATCTGAAATAAAATCTATCCCGAAAGCGGATATTGATACTGCTGCAAAAAGAATATCTAACTTTTTTCGTAAAGCAGTATACGATGACTATGCTAATGAAGTTGCCGAGTCATCAGAGATTTTCGAGTTTGCATACACATTGGCGACATACCAAGAACTCAAAGATAATTTGATTCGAGTTAATGCCTTTATTCTTACAAACGGCGAGTACAAAGGAGATATTCCGGCAAGCCAATCTATTAGCGGCTATACAATATTCTATCGTATAATAGACATTAACTTTCTATATAAAATATCGGAACAGTCTAGGGTGCCGATTGAATTAGATTTTGATAATCTAAATGGTAATAGTTATGATATACCATGCCTTGCCGCAAATATAGACAACCCAGATTATGAAGCATACATTGCCATTATACCAGGAGAGTGTTTATATACTCTATACCACAATTATGGAGCTAGATTGTTAGAGCAGAATGTGCGTTCTTTCTTGCAATTTACAGGCAAAATCAATAAAGGCATTCGCAAAACCATCAATGAGGAGCCTCATATGTTCCTTGCCTTCAACAATGGTATAGCTGCTACTGCGGATTACATAGAGTTAGACAAGACTGGCAGATACATTAAACATATCCGTAACCTTCAAATTGTAAATGGAGGTCAGACAACTGCATCCATTTTCAATACAGCGAAGAAGGACAAAGCAGATATATCGCAGATTTATGTACAAGTCAAGTTGTCTGTGATCAAAGATAGCGAACAATATGCTAATATTGTATCTCGTATTTCTCAATACGCAAATACCCAAAACAAGGTTAATGATGCAGACTTTACTGCTAATAATCCTGCTTTAGTTGAGATTGAGAAGTTTTCTCGTTTTGTATTATCGCCTGTTACACCAGAGAACAACATGCAGACAAACTGGTTCTTTGAACGCGCGAGAGGCCAATACAAGACATTGCGCTCCAAGGAGGGATTCACTAAGTCTCGACTGGCTGCATTTGACCTTAAATATCCCAAGAAGCAAGTATTCACAAAGGTTGAATTGGCAAAATATATCAATGCTTGGCAAGAGGTGTATAGTGGTAAAACAATGGTCATCGGCCCACACATTGTAGTTCGTGGTAATGAGAAGAACTACGCGCGTTTTATGAACTATAATTTGCCAGAGATAAGGCATATAGATGTTGCGTACTTTGAGGATGCTGTATCAAAGGCTATTCTATTTAAGGCTGCGGATAAACGCTATGGAACAAAAGTCTCTGGAAATCAAATCGGTGAATTGAAGCAAGTTGTAGTTCCATATACATTATCTCTGCTGAACCTCATTACAGATGGCAAATTAGACCTATACAAGATATGGAAAAACCAGAATATATCAGTTGCTCTATCAGACTTTATTTATGAGTTGATGAAGCAAGTGAATAAATTTATCATCGATAGGTCTCCTGTGTCTCATTATATTGAGTGGGCCAAGAAAGAAGAGTGCTGGGTAATGGTGAAAGAACATAGGTGGTTTTATAATTTACAAGATATAAAAGAGGATTGTATTGACGAGAAAAATCCTCCTAAACGCAACCATAAGACAGATACTGAGGATGCAGAAAAGACCAGATTACATCAGGATAGTATTATTAGGTCCATTCCGTTCTCGTTATGGAAAAAGATTGAGAGTTGGGGAAGAGAAACAGGCATTCTGCACTCACATTATGCGTCATTAGCAAGCGATATTGCTTATAAGATAAAGAATGGTAGAAAGCTATTAGATACAGATATTTCAAGAGGATATTCCATATATGAAACCGTATGGCAGTATAATCCTGAACTATTAGAGGAAGCAGATGCGCTTGCCGCACAAGATCAAGAATCATCTGCACAACATAGATTAGTTTCATCTATTAACGAGTCAACAGATGTCACCTTGGAACTAATCCAACAGATGGTCGATTGGGACAAACGGCGCAGGGTTCTTGATGATTGGAAGTGGAAGGTGATGAAGGATGTTGTGGACGGCAAGAAGGAATTTACAGATAGAATGAAATATGCATTCTATCTTAATCTGCAAGCATTAAAGAAACGAGGATTTCCTGATTAATCTTGTAATATGGTTGTTATTGTCAGATTTGATTCTACATTAAAAGTGATTATTATTAAAGAAATATAATGATTAACTAGTAATAAATTGAATCAACAGAATATGATTACCCGTCGTTTCATCTAACAATGCATTGCTTTTTGTGTGGCATTGCGTCGGGTGAAATTGAATTAAGAGAACACTAGTCTGCCCGTTGGCTCACTAAAGTTGAGTGGTTGCCAGCAGATTTGGAGGAGACAGAGAAAATATAAGCAGCCAATACAAAAAAATCTAAATGTTACACTTTTATGACTTGAAATATATAATGGATGCAGGAACAAAACAATTAGCAGATATATTAAATGGTAACCGTATATTAGAGGTTCCATACTATCAACGTAGTTATGTTTGGAAAGAAGAACAGTGGTCTCGTTTTCTTTCAGATATGGAATATATTACTAGTACAGGTAAGGATTACTTCCTAGGTTCTATAATCCTAAAACAACAACCTACAGGAATATCACAGTTTGATAAGCAAAGTATAATTGACGGTCAACAAAGATTTACGACGTTTGCAATTTTTTTCAAATGTCTATGTCTAAAAACTGATGATATGGAGACGTTTGACAATAAGTTTACCGTTAGAGATAGGAAAACAAAAACACGTCTTCTTGCAATATGTCATAGCATAAATGATAGAAAAGATTTTGAGGCAATTATGAGACTTGAGGATGATTGCCAATATTCATCAGAAACAAGAAGTAATATCATTAATTGTTATAATTACTTTCAAAAAAACATTAATCCAGATAAGCTAGATATTGATGTTCTTTTAAATCATGTTATCTTTATAGGGATTTCACTTCAACAAGGTGAGGATGAACAAGTTATATTTGATACAATCAATTCATTAGGTGTAAGACTTACTACAGGAGAGTTGCTTAAAAATTATTTTTTTACGGAAAGCACACGTGAAGAATATGAGGAACTTTGGATGCCAATCTTTGAAAAAGATAGAGAACTAGCGAATTATTGGGATACAGAGATTGTTACAGGACGTTTGAAACGTGCAAATATAGACTTTTTCTTTACTGCCTATCTAAATATAAAGATTCAGGACCCAATCATAAAGGTAAGTGCAGACCACAAAATAAGGTATCGTAGATCAGAGGGTTTGTTTAATAATTACAAAGATCTCATTACAACTTACAATCTGAACAAAAAGGATATGATATACGACATTCTTGAGTATGCTCTAATATATCATGATAATATCAATCCTGAGATAGCCAAAGGTGACATCCCAGGTACGCCTGGTATAGAGAGAATAAACTTTCTCGTCTTTGTTCTTGAGTGCACAGCAATTGTACCTTATGTTCTTTACTTGCTGAAAAATGTTCCTGATAAGGAAGAACTAAATTCGATGTTTGCTTATATTGAATCTTATATATTGCGCCGTCTTATATGTAGAAGTGATAATAAAAACTATAGTGATTTGTTCTCAGAAATTCTTATTTTAAGACAAATTAAAACTCTTGAATCACTAAAAGATTATATTGAAAATAGAAATGAAGGCCAAGCATTGGTATTACCAAGCAATAGGCAAGTTCTTAATGCGTGTCGTCATCTGAAATATTCAAATAAAAAGGCTCTCGCAATTCTATATCTTTTGGAAACTGTGATTAGAGATGCAAACCCTCATGCTACTAAACTTTATTCTTTTGAGAGATATACTCTTGAGCATATAATGCCTAAAAGTTGGAAAGATAATTGGCCAATGTACAAAGACTACACAGAAGAAGAAAGAGAAAATGCAATAAGTAGTATAGGAAACCTTGCGATGCTTCCTTCTAAACTCAATACTTCCATTAGTAATGCTTCATGGACAGATAAGAAGAATGGTAAAGGAAAGAGCCTTGGATTATCAAAGTGTGCTGCTGGTATAGAATCACTTGTTGATGTAATAGTAAAGCCAATGTGGAATGAAGATACTATCTTTGAAAGAATAGATTGGATAGCAGAAAAAGTTAATGAGATATGGCCATCATATTTACCAGATGAGGATGAAGATGATAAATCTAACACTTTAATAGTTGGTAAGTTTAAATTATCTCTGAATGGTGGCTCTTATGTTTCATTAAGCAGATTTGTTCTTGATGTAGTCTGTGCATATATGAAAAAGTACCCTGCAAAATCTTTTTCTCAGTTAAAAGAAATTTTCCATGATGGACTTTGTTGCAGAGGATATCGCTTTAAGGGATTGCTATGTAGAGAAGAGGTTTATAATGAATGGGAAAACAAAAATAAAGTAAAACGATATATGCCTGATGGGGTTAATAGGCGACTTGTTACAGCAGATGGAGTTGTTTTTTATGTTAATACTCAATGGACTCAAGATGGCGTAGGTGGAATAGTGAAACTTGCCCAAGCAGAAGGCTTTACAGTAGAGTATTATGATATTTCATAGTGTTTATTTGGTTATTTTTATAAACTCCCATGCAACCCCAATTACTTCAAAATTACATTTACTTGTTTCAGAATCTTCATGTGAATAAACAGAAGGGAAAGCGTGCGCCGCATAAGGCGGTGATGCTGATAAGTGTGATGGAGTTGATTGGCGAGGAATGTATTAAGTCTAATCAGATTGAATTTTCGGAGGAGTTGGAAGGTAGATTTAAGAGAAATTGGCAAAGGTATGTGGGTGAGTCTGATATTTTTAAGCCGAATGCGGGAACACCATTTTGGCACTTGAGGTCTGAACCTTTTTGGACTTTGGTTCCTTTTATTGGTGGAGAGGATACTTTGGAGTCGCTAAAACGTACAAATCCGTATTCCCCTGGCACAATTAGACAGCACATAAAATTTGCTATTATCGATAAGCAGTTGTTTGAGCTGATGTTGCATGTTGAAATGCGAGTATTACTCATAAATACATTGGTTGAAACGTTGAAGTAATTCTTTTTTCTTGAATGAGTACCCCAACAAGTTATATTCATAAAGCCCATTAAACTCCCATGGAAATCACAAACTTACTACACTACAGTACTCGCGCTGAACTTAGGCGATGGCTTAAGGAGAATCACAACAAGGAGAAATGTTGTTGGGTGGTGATGTATCGCAGTAAGAAGCCTGAGTGGCCGGCTATTGCGTACATTGATGTGGTGGAGGAGGCTCTTTGCTTTGGGTGGATTGACAGCACGCTTAAGCGTTTGCCCGATGGGCGACTTGCGCAGCGTTTGTCGCCTCGCCGAAAGAATAGTCATTGGACGCAGCTAAATATTGAACGATGTAAAGATTTGGAATCAAGAGGTCTTATGACCGACGCGGGTAGGAGTGCGTTGCCAAATATTAATTCTATTTCAAACTAAAAATACTTTATGCTAAAATCTTTGTTGATTGTGGGTGCGGGAAGTTTTGTTGGGGGTGCCTTGCGATACTTGATTTCTACGTATATGAAAAATTTTTGCGGTCAAGCTTTTCCGTGGGGAACTTTGGCGGTAAATCTGTTGGGTTGCTTCGTCTTTGGTATTTTGTTTGCGGCATTCAGCAAGCATAGTGCTACGGATAGCGCATGGTATTTATTGCTTACCACTGGTGTTTGTGGTGGGTTTACTACTTTTTCTACGTTTGCCAACGAAAGTGTGCAGATGCTTCAGCAAGGCAATACCGCTGGCTTTGGCGGCTATGTTGCCGCAAGTATTATACTCGGATTTATATTAATTGCCTTGGGTTATTGGCTTGTGTCTAAATTCTAGTTTTGCATTACTTCCTTTAGTCCTATGTGAGAGAGTTGGTGTTTTTACTCGTGCTACAGGTAAGTTTAAGGACTATACAGTTTCACAAAAAGGATTGTCAATGGCAGATATGTAGAACTTTTTATGGAGGTAACTTCTACCTCCTCCTCACTTCAGGGGTAACATCTATGTAGGTGCTGTGGCTGAAAAAACAACATTTTTTTGTATATTTGTGCTCAAATTATTCTAAACATTTATGAACTTATCAAATCTTAAACGTATTGCACTTTTTGTGCTAGCAATTTTCTCTTGTGTGTCACTTTGGGCAGAAACAGAAGCGCCAGAAGTAGAAAAATCTCAAAACATGGGTACTGAAATAGATTTTTATGTAGAGTATAATCCACTAAAAAATCTAACATTATTTCTAGGCGAAGAGTTTTATCTTAACAATCTTATTCTCCCAGAAGAGGAACTTTTTGATGCAACTTACACTTCTGTTGGTGTGAACTACAAACCTCACCCAAGAATTGCTCTTCTTGGTGCATACGAGTTTCAATACTTAAATGGTGGCGAAATGCGTCATAGAATGAAACTTATGGTTACACCAAATGTGAAAATCAACGATTACTTAACAGCGTCTATACGTGAAAGATTTCAAATGACCTATAGCATGCAAAACATGTCTTACGATTGGTTACTTCGTTCAAGACTACGTTTAGATGCTTCTATTCCAAATACTCCTTTGTACCCATACGTTTATGTGGAAATGTATAGCCCACTAGTAAAAAATCCTACCACTTATGTAGAAACATTTGCATATGGTGCAGGTCTAGACTGGGTTGTGGATGACAATAATATCCTAGGTATTTTCTATGAGTTCTCTCACTCTATCGACTCATATTATCACCTATTGGGCGTGGCGTATGTGCTTCTATTCCAAAGTTATGAAAAATAGTATTTAAGCTATGGGTAATATTAAATTAGGCTGACTTCACCAAAAAGTCAGCCTATATTTTTTGTGTAACAGTACAAAAAAGTATTACTTTTGTACCCTCATAATATAAACAAAATGGAACTAAAAATCAGAAAAGCCACAGCAGAAGATGCTTCTTTTATTGCGCAGGTAGTGTGCATTGCAATAGCGTGTGAGGATAGCCTAAAAGGATATTGTGGTGAAAATTATATGGATGTTATCACGCAGATAGCAGCAGAAGAAGGCACTCAATATAGTTGGCAAAATGCGCTTATAGCAGAGGTGGATGGCAGTCCTGCAGGCGGAATAGTGGCGTATGATGGGGCAAAACTTTATCCATTAAGGGCCAAAACTTGGGATATTATAGAAAACATTACTGGCAAACGACCATTTATAGTGGATGAAACTCAGGTTGGCGAATGTTATCTAGACTCACTTGCCGTGCTGCCAGGACACAGAGGCAAAGGCATTGCAAAGCAACTTATTCTTGCTCTTTCTGAAAATGTGAAAAACGAAGGTATTCCATACGTGGGGCTACTTGTGGATGTGGACAATGAACGCGGACAAGCACTTTATAAGTCTGTAGGATTTGACTTTGTAAACGAGAGTGATTTTTTCGGACATAAAATGTATCACTTACAAAAAAATACCCTTTAATTTTCTAATTAATTTACTAAATTTGCACTGGTTAAAAAACATAAAAAATGAACGCATTTTACACCATATTATTACTTATTTGTTCTAATATTTTTATGACTTTTGCTTGGTATGGTCATATCAAATTGCAACAAATGAAAGTTTTGTCAGACAACACTCCACTTTACGTTGTGATATTGCTCTCTTGGCTACTAGCGCTTGCAGAATATAGTTTTCAAGTGCCTGCCAACAGAATGGGATTTATTGGCAACGGAGGAGCTTTTTCACTAATGCAACTAAAAGTGATTCAAGAGGTTATCTCTATTTTGGTGTTCACTGTGTTCACTATGTTTTTATTTAAAGGCGAGAGCCTACATTGGAATCACGTGGCTGCATTTGGTTGCCTTATAGCAGCTGTGTATTTCGTATTTATGGATTAAAAAAATATACCTCTACTAAAAAATGAAGCCACTAGCAGAAAGACTACGTCCTACCACACTCGATGGTTATATCGGCCAAAAGCACTTGGTTGGTGAAGGTGCTGTGCTCAGAAAAATGATAGAATCGGGCAATTTGGCTTCATTCATACTTTGGGGACCTCCGGGGGTGGGCAAAACCACACTTGCGCAAATAATTGCGTCGCAAAGTGGCCGCTCTTTCTATAGCCTAAGTGCTGTAAGTTCATCAGTTAAGGATGTGCGCGATGTAATAGAATCTGCCGAAAAGAACAAACTTTTCAACCCAAAAGCTCCTATACTTTTTATAGACGAGATTCATCGTTTTAGCAAGTCGCAACAAGATTCACTTCTTGCCGCAGTGGAAAAAGGCACTTTTGTACTTATTGGTGCTACCACAGAAAACCCTTCTTTCGAGGTGATTTCTCCGCTACTTTCACGTTGTAGAGTGTATGTGCTAAAACCACTAGAAGAGGCCGACTTAAAACAACTTATAAACACCGCCCTAGCAGAAGATACTGAGCTAAAAAATAAGAAAGTAGAGATTGTAGAACTAGATGCGCTTCTGCTTTATTCTAGTGGCGATGCTCGCAAACTTTTGAGTGCATTGGAGCTTGTTCTTGGCACCGAAGAAGGTGAAATAAAACTTACTAACGATCTTGTTAAGTCGAAACTACAAGCAAATCTACTTGCATACGACAAGCAAGGCGAAATGCACTATGATATAATTTCGGCGTTTATAAAATCTATTCGCGGAAGCGACCCTAATGCAGCTATTTACTGGCTTGCCAGAATGATAGATGGTGGAGAAGATCCTAAATTTATTGCGCGTCGTCTTATTATTTCTGCTGCAGAGGATATAGGATTGGCAAATCCAAATGCACTTCTATTGGCAAACACCTGCTTCGATGCAGTGCATAAAATAGGTTTCCCAGAAGCACGAATTATCTTGGCAGAAACTACTGTTTATTTAGCTACATCGCCAAAGAGCAATTCTGCATATCTTTCTATTGATGAGGCGCTTGCCGAAGTGCAAAAGTCTGGCAACTTACCTGTGCCACTTGATATAAGAAATGCTCCAACAAGGCTAATGAAAAGTTTGGGATACGGCAAAAATTACAAATATCCGCACGACTACCCAAACCACTATGTGAAGCAACAATATTTGCCAGATGCTTTAGTGGGCAAAACCTTCTGGGCTCCACAGGATAATGAAGCTGAGGTAAGAATTAAACAAAGATTAGATAAATTAAAAGGCTAACTTATGAGTTAGCCTTTTAATTTTTATTTTAAAATCTTTTCAACTACAGCGTAGTCAATATTACTATTTTCTCCTAGCAAAGTGCCACGTTGTTTGAAACGTCGAATAATTTCGTCCAACACGTCGCTACCGATAGAAAGTTCTTCAAATTCTGTTGCTAGGTTTAGCGATTTGAAGAATGCTTTTGTAGCAGCAATGGTGCTGTCTATGCGCTCCTCTTTGCTACCTTCTACAATGCCAAACACGCGTTCACCAAATTGAACAATCTTATCAGCTTTTTGCTCGCGCATCACATTCATTAGTCGAGGAAGCACCAATACAAGGGTTTGACCATGAGTAGTGCCAGTAAGTGCAGTAATCTCGTGACCAATCATGTGAGTTGCCCAATCTTGTGGCACACCCATCGCCACGAAACCATTTAGCCCCATAGTAGCGCAAATCATAAAGTTTGCCATGGCATCGTAGTCGCATTGGTTCTCTCTTATCTTAGGCGCAATCTCTATTAATGTTTGCAAAATACCTTCTGCCCAACGGTCCATAAGTGGCGAACAATCTGCAATGGTAAGGTATTGTTCTATCACGTGCACAAAAGTATCGGCTATGCCACAAGATACTTGAAAAGCAGGAAGCGAAAATGTGCTTTCTGGGTCAAGAATAGAAAATACAGGGTAGGTGTTGTAGTAACCATATTTCTCGCCAGTTGCATTGTTTGAAATTACCGCTCCTTTGTTCATTTCTGAGCCCGTTGCAGGTAGTGTCATCACACTTGCAAAAGGAAGAGTGCCGTTTTGCAAACTAGGGTTTAGTACCAAATCCCATGCATCTGCTTCTATCATAGCTGCTGCAGCAATCAGTTTTGTACCATCTAATACGCTACCTCCGCCTACTGCCAAAATAAAATCAATTTTCTCCTCTTTACAAACTTTCACTGCTTTGCGTAGAGTTTCCACTTTTGGGTTTGGTTCGATGCCCCAGAACTCAATGTAGTCAAAACCTTCAAGCGCAGCTTTCACTTGGTCATACACACCGTTTTTCTTTACACTGCCTCCGCCAAAGGTAATTAATATACGTTTGCCCTTAGGAAGTTCTTTTGATAATTTTGCAATCTGACCTTTGCCAAAAATAAGTTTTGTAGTATTTTGAAAGGTGAAATTTTTCATAATTATTTATCCTTTGATATAGTCCAAAATTTGCTCTGCGTGAATCTTTGTTTTTATTTCTTTTGGAGCGAAAATTTTCTCAATGATGCCATCTTCGTTTACCAAGTATGTGGTGCGAAGTGTGCCAATAGTACGGCGTCCGCATGCTACTTTTTCGCCCCAACAACCCAATGTTTGCAGTAGGGTAGTGTCCGTATCTGCAATCAAAGGGAAGTCAAGCCCTTGAGCATCAGCAAATTTCTTTTGCGCAGCTTCTTTATCTTTGCTCACGCCAATGATTTCATAGCCTGCCGCCGCTAGTTCTGCTTTGTGTGCTTGTAGTGAACAAGCCTCCGCTGTACAACCCGGTGTGCTCGCCTTTGGATAACTGTAAAGCACAATTTTTCTTCCTTTATAATCACTCGCTTTTATTTCTTTTCCGTTTTGGTCCTTGCCCAAAATTTCCGGAATTTTATCACCTATGTTCATAATGTATAGTGTTTAATGGTTTGTTTTACAAAGGTTGCAATTATTTTTGAAAAACTAGTTTAAATTTCTCTAAAAAGCATATCTTTGTTAGTAATGATTGAAGATTTTTTTAAAGATAATTTTATTGAGTAGTAAACATGTTTAACTCTTACAAATTTCATATAGATTTTTGGAGCATTGCATTGGTCAATTTTATTTTATGATAGCACCAGATATACATAGCTCTACTGCCGAAGAAAGACGCAATTACGTGCTTTCGCAATGGGAATGCCAAAACAATTGCGAAGCGTGTGGACGTTGTAAAATATTGAGAGGCATCGATGCAGAAACCCTTTATGCCGACTATATCGCAGGCAAGCGAAGTTATATAGAAATTACATTAGAACATCGGCAGAAATACTAAAGGCACTTAAAAAATGCTAATGCACGATGGAGTTATGGGAGAAAATGACTATTTTTACTAACATCACAATTAAAACTTAAAAATATGGAAACAAAAGAAAAAGTATTAGCTACAATGAAGGCAGCAGGCGAAGCATTAAACGCAGGTAAAATTGCAGAACTTAGCGGACTAGACCGCAAAGAAGTAGATAAAGCTATGAAGCAACTAAAAGAAGAAGGCGCTATCGTCTCTCCAGTGCGTTGCAAATGGGTTCCTGCAGAGTAAGCGTCCAGATAATAAAAATTATAGGCTAATTCCTCAAAAAGAATTAGCCTATTTTTATTTGACTAGGTTTAATAAAAATCGGTCACTGAGCTTGTCGATGTGCCCGATTTTTTAGCAAGACCTATGATTTTATGATAGAGCGCCGTTCCCTTACTCCAATGCAAATTTTATCTGCACCCTGCTTTCAATTTTGATTTTCTCAAAACTGATGTCGGCAACTGCACTTTCTGCCACGGCATCTTCCATTACACCATTTGATTTGCTCATCATAAGTCGAGGGTAGGTGCGCACGTTAGTGAAATCATTTTCTGTAATATAAATTGCTTTGCCAAGAGGCTGATTTATAGCTTCGGTCAATAGTTTCGCTTTTCTGTGAGCGTCCTTCATAGCAATCACACGTGCCTCGTCTTTGTATTCTTCAATTTTTGTACACTTAATTTGTGCAATATTTATTTCCGAAATTCCCACTTCTTCAAGTGCTAAAAGTGCAGTGGTCGCCTCTTGGGCAGATGAGGTTTTAAGTCTGTATGTTTTGCTCAGTTTTATCTCATCTTTTTTTATTTTATAATGGTTGATGTCGCTCGAAAGGTCCACTACTGTAAGATTATTCTTGGTGTTGATGCCAATCTCTTTTAAACTCTTAATCATCTCTTTTTCAAGTTTTTCTAGAGTGTTTTTCTTTGAATAATCCTTTTCGTTTATCACAATGTTTAGGATAATTTCGTCTGGTTCAACAAACATTTCTGCCTTTCCGCTTACATCAATGCAAGGTCTGTTGTGAATGTCTTGTGCTTGCACTGTAAAAATACTTGCCAACGCAACAAATGCTGTAAATAAAACTAATTTTCTTTTCATAATCATATTATTTAAAATCCAATTTCTTTGACTACAGAACATAGTCTTAGGTTTAAATATTTATGTTTGTTTGTAGTAATAATTTATAGTGAAACTAAATTATAAGCTTCGCAAAATGGAATGCGCTCCGCTTGTTGATAGTGGTTCTTCCAAGCAGATTCTTCGTGGCTTATGGTTGATATAGCTTGTGAAGAGTAGTTTCCAAATTTGTTGCAGACAATATCAATGATTTTTATTTCTTCTTCTGTTAATACTTCGTTGTCGATATGTGATTTTGTTTGAAGAATTGTGCCCTCATAATTGCCGATTTGTTGTAAAACTTGTTGAATGTCATCAAATTGACTATAAATCTTATTCCATTTTTCTGGAACTGGACCATAATCTATAGCACGATAAGTTAGTCCCGTCATTGACATACCTCTTTCACGATACGATAAAAAATCTACATAAAATAATAATTTATTCATTTTAGTGCACCAAACTTCTTTGCTTCGTTCAAGAATAGCAATCATCACATTTTTAAGTTTGTCAAGTGAAATTGCTGCATAGCCATTCTCATAGCTTCGTGTGCTACAGAAAATACGATTTGTTTCATATTGTTGCATTTTATAAGAATCATTATTTTCAATGATTGATTTAATGCGTTGTGTCAGTTTTTTGTATTCTTTTTCTTCAAGTTCCTTTTGTGCGCTTTCAATCATGTCCAACATTACTTTGGGATTCATAATAGAACGAATTAATCTGCCATTAGACACACTTGGTACTTCACCTTGCTCATATTTTCTATATTGATTTATGCCTATACCTAAAAGTAACGACATTTTTGCTGCGCTTAAGTCATACTTTTTACGTATGCTTATAATTTCGTCTGTATAAGGAATGCCGTATTTTGCTCTATATTGATTGGTAACTTGTATATATGAAGCGGTATCTGATTCATCTGTAGTAAAACTCTCACCTGTATCTTCGCAGAACCATGCCATATGCATATAATCAAACTTCTCTCCACGAAACTCCCAAGTGCGTTTCTCCCATACGCGACTCATTTCTTTTCCTGTAAATGGACTTTTCATAACATGTTCCCTTTCTATTTAAATTTATATGACAATGGATGTTCTGCTATATGAAATGATATACAAATAGTTTGACAATTATTACTGCCTAACATTATTTTGATATATACTTCTCTACCTTTTATATCTTTTCCGAATACCCACATTTCTCCTAATTTATTTAATTCGTCAATAATGGGACCTTCGATGTAATCTTCTACTTTTAAATTTTCAATAATCACTTTCCTATACGATGGGACTATTTCTAATTCTTCTAATGTTTTTTGGTTCTTACCTCTGTCGTCTCGGTATAGAATACCAAATATTTTCATCTTAGTATGAAATTGATCTAAAAAAGATTGGACTTGAGATTCTGAAATCATATCTGTTGGTTTTATTAGTTTTCTGTTTGCAAAGATATGATATTTTCTTTTAAAACCAATAATAAACAACAATAAAGTTGTGTAATATATTACATAAATTATAAAATACAACCAAAAAGTGTTTGTTTGCGAGGTTGAAATATTTTAGCTTTTTAGAAAAAAAACTTTGACCTGTACCGTTTTTTTGATACAGGTGTACTATAACTTTGCACTTGGTTGGGCCAATTACAATATTTTGTGATTTATGTTGCTTATTGTTGATAGAAATTCTTAAATTTGTGTAATTGAAATTTTTACTTGTTTATTCTATACCATGAGTTTAGATTAAGCAAGTAAATTCAACCATAAATCACTTCTCCTTACGGTAAATAAAGAAAAAATACGATGACAGAACTAGAGAAAATGACAGCGAATGTGCTGTACAATTGTGATGCGCCGGAGTATCAGGAAAGTTGGCGGCATGCGGCGTTGGCTTCGGCAAAATTTAATCAAACATCGCCCCTAGAGGATAGAGAAACGGCTGTGAAGGCGATGAAGGAGTTGATGCCCAATGCAAGTGAAGAGGCGCTTGTGATACCACCGTTTTATTGCGACCACGGTTGGCCTATACATTTGGCAGAGCGTGTGTTTATCAATAGAAATTGCGAGTTTCTAGATAGTGGTGGCATTTATATTGGCAAGCACACTATGTTGGGTCCTGGTTGTAAACTGTTTACGCCAAATCATCCTATCGATTACATACAGCGACGTGAGCCTGTGGAAACAGGTTATGCAATTCACATTGGAGAGGACTGTTGGCTAGGTGGAAATGTTACGGTTTGCCCTGGCGTAACCATTGGCAACAGAGTGATTGTTGCTGCCGGCAGTGTGGTAACCAAAGACGTCCCTGACGATGTAATGGTAGCAGGCAATCCTGCAGTAATAAAGAAAAGATTAAGATAATAAAACAAAATGAAAACAATTTTATTTGTAAAAGCGTAGAAGTGGGTAGTGGCGTTTTCTCATTATGCTTCTTTATATTCCGATAATTCATATTAGAATAAAAAACGAAGAAAAGGTGAGATATAGATTGTTACCGTTGATTTGGTAGGATAAAATATAAAGGAAGGCAAGTCGATCGACTTGCCTTCCTTTATATTTAGCTCATCTTAGAACCATCTTTTCTTGTAGAAGAACACCGCACTCAGCGCAGTGAACGAGATAGAAACGATTACTGCTATATAGAACATCCAGTTGAATATGCTAGTGCCAATTTCAAGGTTCATACCAAAGAAACTTGCTATCAATGTAGGCAACATCAAGATCACATTTATACTAGTCAATCTTTTCATCACCATGTTCAAGTTGTTTGAAATCACAGTAGCGTAAGTTTCTAGTGTGCTATTTAAAATGGTAGCATAAATGTTTGTGGTTTCAAGCGCTTGTTTAGACTCAATTTCCACGTCTTCCACTAGGTCTGGGTCGTAAACCTCTTTAATTCCTCTCATGTTTTTAAGTTTATGAGTAAGAATTTCGTTACCACGAAGCGCTGAGGTAAAGTAAACCAGTGTGCGGTCTAAGTTTGAAAGTGTCTTCAAATCGTCGTTTTCCACAGATGTTTCAAGCTCTTTTTCCGCAGCTTTAATCATTGCATTAATGCTCTTTAGGTATTTTAGGAACCAAATACTTGAAGAAAGAAGCAGTCTGAAGACAAAGTTGATATTGTCTGTTTTGCTTATTTTCTTTCTTTTGGTGTATTGCACAAAGTCTGGGATAATGTCTGTTTGATAGAAACAAACTGATACAAAAATGTCGTCCTTAAAAATAATACCAAGTGGCACAGTAGAAAATGTACCGCTATTGTTGTTTACTTTGTAAGGAATACGCATAAGTACCAAGCACCAACCATCTTCCACTTCCACACGTGGACGTTCGTCAACGTCCTCAATGTCTTCGTAAAATGCCAAAGGCACATCAAGGGTGTTAACAAGGTATGCTTTGTCTTGTGGGGTAGGTTTAATGACGTTTACCCAGCAGTTTGGTTCCCATTTGTCGCATGGAACCATACCGGCACCACTTTTTAAAAATGTTCTCATATAGGTGTCTCCTATCGTTTAGCAAGAATAGAGACTCCCTTATCTCCATTCTTAAGAGTTAGTATTTTCCGGATGATAATCGTCCATTTATTTCTCGCAGTTTAAAATTTCGGTTGCAAATATACAAAAAAAAATGAATATCACTGCCTGATATTCATTTTTTTAGGGTTATGTACGGAGGTTTGTATATAAAATTAGAGTGAGGAGTTATGACTTAGAAGTTTTGCCGCAGGCGTCTTTTTTCAACTTCTAAGTCATAAGCTTCTCACTCATAATTATGTATTATACTAACTCACGTATCAACGCTTCACGACTACCGTAAAGCATATCCATAGGAGCAATCTCTGGAAGAGTATATGCACCTGGACGTTGTTTTACCACTGCACGAGCACAGCTCACAAGGATTTGGCTAGTAAGAGCAGGGTTGTTGATAGTCATAGTGAATGCGAAACGTTGGCTTTGAGTGCTACCAGAAACACCTTTGCGTTCAATTAGCACACCATGACCCATATCTTGAAGGTCATCTACGCATGGCACTTGAATAACGTGTGTTTCATCGTGGCTAAAGTAAGAGTCGCTCTTGATAGCTTCTGTAACAGCCTCTAGAGAAGCACCCTCTTCAAGTTCTACGTAAACCATGCGGCGGTGTACGCTAGTGCCTAGAGGAATTGTCATAGAAAGTGCGTTTTTCACGCCTTCTTTGCTACGAGCTACTACTGAGTGTCCCATACTCATACCAGGGCCAAAGTTTGTGTAGGTTAGACCTTTTGGAGCCATAGCTTTAAGTAAAGTACGGATTACAGAGTCTGAACCTGGGTCCCAACCTGCAGATATGATAGCAGCAGAGTTATTTGCTTTAGCCACTGCATCTAGCTTTTGGCTAACTTCCCAAATATCTCCGTGAATATCGTAGCTATCCACAGTGCAGATACCTTTTGCAAGTAGGGTAGCAGATGTTTCTGGAACACTTCTACTTGGGCCACAAAGAATAGCCACTTCTACTTTGCCTAGGTCATCTATATTAGAAACCACTTTTATATTTGCTAGCTCAGCAGGAACATTAGATGCGTCTCTACGAACTACACCTACAAGTTCCATATCTGGAGCAGCTTGCACGGCTTGTAAAGCAAATTTGCCAATATTGCCGTATCCGATAATTGCAATTTTTATCATATTATTTATTCAAATAGTTGTGCATTGCAGCAGCTGCTTTACGTCCGTCACCCATAGCAAGGATAACAGTAGCACCACCACGTACGATGTCACCACCAGCAAAAATCATTGGAATAGCACTTTGCATATCGTCGTTAACCACGATAGTACCTTTGCGTGATACTTCAAGACCTTCGATTGAGCTAGGGATAAGTGGGTTTGGAGATACACCAACACTCACGATTACTGTATCAACATCGATAAGTTCGGTAGCACCTTCGATAGCAACTGGTTTTCTACGACCAGAAGCATCAGCTTCACCTAGTTCCATTTTTTGTAGTAACATTTGTTTAACACGACCTTTTTCGTCACCGATATATTCGATTGGGTTGTGAAGTGTACGGAATTCAACGCCTTCTTCTTTAGCGTGTTTAACTTCTTCTACACGAGCAGGCATTTCTTCTTCGCTACGACGATAAACAATCATTGCAAGTTCTGCACCAAGACGTTTAGCTGTACGAACAGAGTCCATAGCAGTGTTACCACCACCGATAACAGCCACACGTTTGCCTTTAAGAACTGGAGTATCGAAGTCGTCTTTTGCAGCGCTCATAAGGTTTACACGTGTTAGGTATTCGTTAGAAGACATGATACCGATAAGGTTTTCACCCTTGATATTCATGAAGTTTGGAAGACCAGCACCAGAAGCTACGAACATACCTTCAAAACCTTGTTCTTTGATGTCGTCGAAGCTAATAGTTTTACCTACGATACAGTCTTTAACGAAGGTAACACCCATTTTTTCTAGGTTGTTGATTTCTACGTCAACGATATTGTTTGGAAGACGGAATTCTGGAATACCATATTTCAACACACCACCAATTTCGTGAAGAGCTTCAAATACAGTTACGTCGTAACCAAGTTTAGCCATATCACCAGCGAAAGAAAGACCAGCAGGACCTGAACCAACAACTGCTACTTTTTTACCGTTTTTAGCAGCGATTTCTGGCACAGCGATGTTACCGCTTTCACGTTCGTAGTCTGCTGCGAAACGTTCTAGGTAACCGATAGCCACTGGAGCTTTACCCATTTTAATGTGGATACATTGGCTTTCGCATTGTTTTTCTTGAGGACAAACACGACCACAAACTGCTGGAAGTGCAGAAGTTTGTTTAAGAACTTTAGCAGCTGCTAAGAATTCGCCGCGTTCGATATTTTTTACGAAAGAAGGAATGTTGATGCTCACAGGGCAACCTTGCATACAGCTAGGATTTGGACAGTCTAAACAACGTTTAGCTTCCATTAATGCTTGTTCTACTGTTAAGCCTTGGTTTACTTCTTCTGAGTTATGTGAACGGTATTCACCGTCTAGTTCATTCATTTTAACGCGCGCAATCTCGGTGCGTTCTTTATTTTTCATTGATTTGCGAAGCTCGTCACGCCAAGCTGCACTTCTATCAGTTAAATTTTCCATCTCTAAATAATTATTTTAAAGAGTTAATATATGCAGCCATAGAGGCTTGTTCTTGTTCGCGATATGCACCTAGACGCATCATCATTTCGTCGAAATTCACTTGGTGTGCATCAAATTCTGGACCGTCAACGCATACGAATTTAGTTTCGTCGCCCACAGTTACACGGCAAGCACCGCACATACCAGTACCGTCCACCATGATAGTGTTAAGAGATGCTACAGTAGGGATTTCGTATTTTTTAGTTAGTAAAGAAACGAATTTCATCATGATAGCAGGACCGATAGTTACACACATATCCACTTTTTCGCGGTTGATTACGCCTTCTACACCGTTGGTAACAAGACCTTGAGTACCGTAAGAACCGTCGTCTGTCATAATGATAACTTCATCAGAGAATTTTCTCATTTCTTCTTCAAGAATGATAAGGTCTTTTGTACGAGCAGCTAAAACTGAGATAACTTTGTTACCTGCTTTTTTAAGTGCTTCAACGATAGGAAGCATTGGAGCTGTACCTACACCACCACATGCACAAACAACTGTACCGAAGTTTTCAATATGAGTAGCTTTACCAAGAGGACCAACTACGTCTGTTACATAGTCACCTACGTTTAGGTTGCATAATTTGGTAGAAGATACACCCATTTTTTGAACTACTAGTGTGATAGTTCCTTTTTCAATGTCTGAACCAGCTATGGTTAGAGGAATACGTTCGCCTTTTTCACCTACGCGTACGATCACGAAGTGACCAGCTCTGCGTGATTTAGCTATTAGAGGAGCTTCGATCTCTAATTTTACTACATTTTCTGAGAAATGCTCTTTACTGATTATTTTATTCATTTTATTTGTCTTTTTTGTAACCTTTTTTGTGGCTACAGAATGTTATTTTTATATGCGTAATAACCGATTAATCGAATTAACTCCGATTAATCGGTTAGTTTTTATTTTTGTTTTAGGTTTATCTAAGATTAGATGATACCTTGAGCCATCATAGCTTTAGCAACTTTCATGAAGCCTGCGATGTTAGCACCTTTAACGTAGTTGATGTAACCATCTTCTTCAGTACCGTATTTCACGCAGTTTTCGTGGATGTTAGCCATAATGCTTTGAAGTTTAGCATCAACTTCTTCGCGGCTCCAGCTGATACGACCAGAGTTTTGGCTCATTTCTAGACCAGAGGTAGCAACACCACCAGCGTTAGAAGCTTTACCAGGAGCGTAAAGGATTTTAGCAGCTTGGAATGCTTCAACAGCTTCTGGAGTAGAAGGCATGTTAGCACCTTCAGATACTGCGATTACGCCGTTTGCAAGAAGAGTTTTAGCGTCGTCACCGTTAAGTTCGTTTTGAGTAGCACATGGAAGAGCGATATCAGCAACTTCACCCCATGGACGAGCACCTTCTACATATTTGCAACCATATTTTTCAGCGTATTCTTTGATACGACCACGTTGAACGTTTTTAAGTTCTTTTACGTATTCAAGTTTTTCGAATGTGATACCTTCTGGATCGTAGATGTAACCATTAGAATCTGATAGAGTCAATGGAATTGCACCTAGTTGAAGAAGTTTTTCGCAGGTATATTGAGCTACGTTACCAGAACCTGATACTAAGCAGCGTTTGCCAGCGATGTCGATGTTACGAGTTTTAAGCATGCTATTTAAGAAATAGATGTTACCGTAACCAGTAGCTTCAGGACGGATAAGTGAACCACCGAATTCTAGACCTTTACCAGTGAAAGTACCTGTGAATTCGCCAGAAAGTTTACGATACATACCGAACATGTAACCTACTTCACGAGCACCTACACCTATGTCACCAGCAGGGATGTCGGTGTCAGGACCGATGTGTTTAGAAAGTTCTAGTAGGTAAGCTTGGCAGAAGCGCATAACTTCGTTGTTAGATTTACCACGTGGAGAGAAGTCTGAACCACCTTTACCACCACCCATTGGAAGAGTAGTAAGAGCGTTTTTGAATGTTTGTTCAAACGCTAAGAATTTTAAAATTGAAGGGTTTACAGAAGAGTGGAAACGGATACCACCTTTGTAAGGACCGATAGCCATGTTGTGTTGAACACGGTATGCCATATTTGTTTGAACGTTACCTTTATCGTCAACCCATGAAACACGGAATGTAAAGATACGATCTGGAATACAAAGTCTTTCGATTAAGTTAGCTTTTTCGAATTCTGGATGTTGGTTGTAAACATCTTCGATAGTTTCTAACACTTCTTGTACAGCTTGAATGTACTCAGGTTCATTTGGAAAACGTTTTTTTAAGTTTTCTACTACGTTTTTTGCGTTCATAATTTATAATAATTAGGTTAATTTCTTTTTTTACGAATGCAAAATTAATCAAAATGCCACTTCTCTCTTAATAAAAGCGTGACTTTATAAAAATAAAATACCTTAATTTATAAAATGTAAGTAAAATATATATAAAAATAACAAAGTGTAAGTATGTAAAAACTTAATGCTTACAATTTGTAAGATGTAGTTTTTTATTGTTGTTTTTTATAGGTTCTCCATGCAATAAGATTGAAGAAAATAGCAAATCCTCCTAACGCCACTAAGTTTTGCCAAAGTTCTGCAAGTGTAGTTCCTTTTAGGTAAACGCTACGCATTATTTCTATAAAATATCTAGGAGGTAAAACATAAGTAATGTATTGTGCCCATTGTGGCATAGAAGAAATGGGTGTGAATAGACCACTTAGCAGGATAAAGATTATGACAAAGAAAAACATCACAAACATAGTTTGCTGAATATTGTCAGACTTATTGGCTATGGCTACACCGAAACCAGAAAAGGCAAGTACAAACAAAATAGCACCTACGTAAATAGTAAGCAATGACCCCAAAGGTTTTAGTCCGTAAACTAGGTAGGCAATAAGCATTGCCACACTAAGCACAAATATGCCTATTATCCAATATGGGATAAGTTTGGCTAGAGTAAAGGTGAGTTTGCTCACTGGGGTTACATTTATTTGTTCTATACTGCCACATTCCTTTTCACTCACTATGTTTATAGCAGGTAGGAAACCGCAAATAAGTACTAGCAGCATAATCATAAGTGCTGGAATCATCAAAAACTTGTAGTTTAGGGTAGGGTTATACCAATTAAGCACCGATGCTATATCAGCAGGAACGTCCATGCCTTTTTCTGCTTGATAATCTTGTAATGATGATGCTATGGTTTGTACCATATATTGACTTCCCAAGGAACCTTTCATGCCATTTACTGCATTTGCTGCAATATCAATAGGCGTTGGGCTTTGTAAAGCTAAATTTTTTTCAAAGTCTAATGGAATACTTACTATTACATCTATCTTACAATCTTCTAGTAATTCTAAAGCTTCTGAATAATTGTGGGCATCTTCATTTACAATAAAATATTCGCTAGCTTTAATGTCTGAAACTATTTGTCTAGAAAGACTTTGACCATCTTGGTTTATAATGCTAACACCAACGTTTTTTACGTCCATGGTGGTAACCCAAGGAAGTACTAGCATCATCATAATAGGGAATGCTATAATAAGTTTAGGCAGAAAAGCATGTCTTTTTATCTGAATAAACTCTTTTTGGAGTAAAACGTATAATTGTTGCATGATTATTCTAATTTGTTGTTAAACTTCTTGATAGAAACAGCCATTAAGCCTATGGCCATAACCAACAAAATGCAAAGTTCTTTTAAAATGCCAGATAGGGGCACACCCATAATCATTAGTTTACGCATGGCTTCTATATACCAACGGGCAGGCACTATGTAACTAAGGGGTTTTATAACGGCAGGTAGGTTTTCTAGTGGAAAGACCATGCCCGATAGCATCATCATGGGCATCATTAGCACCATGGCAGAAATAAGCAGTGCCATTACTTGCGAAGAAGAAATGTTTGAGATAAACAATCCAAGAGCAAGTGATAAAAGTAGATATACAATAGAAATAAGGATAATATTTCCCACACCTCCAGTCATAGGCACATCGAGTAAGAAATGGGCAATAATCAAGATTGTCACTAAATTGATGCACGATAGCACCAAGTATGGAATCATTTTTGCAATAATAATGTATATTGGTTTTATGGGTGAGACTAAAAGGACTTCCATACTACCCATTTCTTTTTCGCGCACGATAGATACTGATGTCATCATGGCACAAATTAAAATAAAAATAAGCCCCATAATGCCTGGTACAAAGTTGTAGGACGACTTCATTTGTGGATTATATAGTAATTTCATGGTGAATAGATTGTTATCTGCCATATCTAGCAATACGCCTTGAAGGTAGGCTGTACCTGCAGCAGAAACATTACTATTAGAAGCGTCGAAAACAAACTCAAAGGCTTTTTCAGTATTAATGCCTTGTGTTTTTTCTGTCATAATGCGGTCAAAATCTGATGCAAAAACCACTACTGCATCTGCTTTTGCTGTGCGTAGGGTGAGGTTTATGTCGTTTTGCCCGATGTAACCCACAAAGGTAAGTGATGGGTTATTTGCAATCTTTTGCACCATTTTTTCTACTTCTACCGTTTTGTTTGGAGCAACTACTGCTATATTTAGGTTGTTTATTTCAGTGGATATGGCAAAGCCAAAAAGTATCATTAGCACCACAGGAATAAGCAATACGATTAGCATGGTGCGTTTGTCGCGCATAATATGTAGTGTTTCTTTTTCTATAAAGGCTAAAAAACTATTCTTCTTCATACTCTTAATCTCCTCTCTTTGCATCACGAGCTATGGTTCTAAATACAGCATCTATACTATCAGATTTATATGTGAGTTTAAGGTTTTCTGGAGTATCTAAAGCTCTAATTTCACCATCTACCATAATGGAAACGCGGTGACAATATTCCGCTTCGTCCATATAGTGCGTGGTAACAAATATAGTAGTACCCTCTGCTGCCACTTCGTATATCATCTCCCAAAACTGACGGCGAGTAATAGGGTCGACGCCACCTGTAGGTTCGTCAAGAAAGATAATTTCGGGTTTGTGAATAGTGGCCACTATAAAAGAAAGTTTCTGTTTCCATCCTAGTGGTAATGAATTTACTAAGGTATCTCTTTCGTCAGAGAAATTAAACCTATCTAAAAGTTCTATAGTGCGTTCCTCAGTGTCTTTTTTACTCATTCCGTATATTCCTGCAAAAAGACGCATATTTTCAATTACTGTAAGGTCGTTGTAGAGTGAAAATCTTTGGCTCATATATCCAATACGTTTCTTAATTTCTTCTCCTTGTGTATTAATATCGTATCCAGCCACAGTGCCACCACCCGCAGTAGGGAAACTAAGACCACAAAGCATACGCATAGCAGTGGTTTTCCCAGCCCCATTGGCACCTAGAAAACCAAAAATTTCTCCAGGGTACACCTCAAAGCTAATTTGATCTACTGCTGCAAATGTTCCAAACTTTTTAGTTAGCTTATCTACAGATATTATAGGTTTCATTTTTGCATTAGGTTAATAAAAATATCTTCTATACATGGATTAATACGCTCCACTGTGGCATCTTGTATGCCAGCATTTTCTAAATGTTTTTGTAGGTCGCTTTCTGAAAAATCGTTATCTACTAATATATGATGCACCCCTCCAAAAGGATAACACAAACGGGTGTGTGGATATGAGCGAGTATGATTTAGTAGTTTGAATAAGTTTTTGCTTTTAACTGCAAAAAGTGGTTCTTTAAAATTACTAATCATATTTTCTGGTGTGTCAATAGACAAAATTTTACCTTGGTTACAAAGTGCAATTCTGTCGCAGCGCGATGCTTCGTCCATATAAGGAGTGGATACCAAAATAGTGATACCGTGTTTTTTTAGATGCAGAAGCATGTCCCAAAATTCGTTTCTCGAAACTGCATCTACACCTGTAGTAGGCTCATCTAAAAACAACACTTTGGGTTTGTGAATAAGTGCACAAGATAGTGCTAATTTTTGTTTCATTCCACCAGATAATTTCCCTGCTCTACGAGTTTTAAAAGGTTCTATCTGCTTGTATATAGGTTTAATAAGTTCGTAACTCTCGTCTATAGACTTTCCAAAAAGTGCGGCAAAGAAGCTTAAGTTTTCCTCTACACTCAAGTCTTGATAAAGTGAAAATCTGCCAGGCATATACCCCACATTGCTTCGTATGGGTTCTATGTCTTTCACAACATCGTATCCCATTACACTGGCTTTACCAGATGTTGGAGAAATAAGAGTGGTAAGAATGCGGAATAGGGTGGTTTTGCCCGCTCCGTCTGGTCCAATAAGACCAAAAAGTTCACCTTCTTTTATTTCTAATGATACGTCAATTAGTGCTGTGACGTTACCATACTTTTTTGTAATATTTTCTATGCTTATGGCATTCTTCATAAAACTATATTTGCTGAAAATCCTATTTTTAATAGCCCATCATTTTTGACTGCTATTTTTACTGCATAAACAAGGTTTGCTCTTGAGTCTTTTGTTTGTATGCCTTTGGGTGTAAATTCGCTTTTGCTAGCTATCCAAACTATTTTACCTATATATTCTTTTTGTTCATCAGCACCATAGTCTGCTATAACTTTTACTTCTTGTCCTAGCTGAATGCTAGAAAGTTGATCGGAGGTAAAATATGCACGTACAAACATATTTTCTAAATCGGCTATTTTAAAGAGTGGGCGAGCAGTGGCGGTGAACTCACCTTTTTGGCTATATTTTGATATAATGGTGCCGTTGATAGGTGATGTGATTTTACATTTGCGTATATTATCTGAAAGCAAGTCTATTTGTGCTTGTAGAGCCATTGCATTGCTATTTATTGTACTAGTGTTGCTGTTTAATGTGGAAAGCAATGCTTCTTTTTGTCCTTCGGCTATACGAATTTGTGCCTGAATATCATCAAACTGTTTTCGAGTGGCAGCACCATCTTTGAGCATATTTTCTACGCGAGATAGTTCTGTTTTAAATTTACTTATTTGCTCCTCTGTGGCTGCAACTTGTTTTTGAACGTCTGGTTTACTGCTAAGAAGAGCATTTTGTTGAGCTTGTAATTGTTTACGCTGCAAACAGTGTTGGGTGCTATCTATTTCTCCAAGAATTTCTCCTTCCTGTACTGTTTTTCCTTCTTCTGCGGTGAGAGAGAGTATTTTTCCCATACTTTCTGCTGAAATAGTTACTTCTGTTGCTTCAATAGTGCCTGTGGCATCATAATTTTGTTCAGAGGTGCATGCACAAAGACCAGAGATAAGTAATATGCATAAAAATATCTTTTTCATATCTTGAAATTTATTGGTTTAACGTATGTTTAAGTCTGTATTTTGCTTGTAATAATTCTATTTCGTGACAAGTCTTATTTTGAATAGCAATGTTTTCATCTGTGATTTTTTGAAGTAAATCGGTGGTGTTTATATCGCCGTTCTCTAGTTTGGATTCTGCTGCTTTTCTAACAGATTCACGCAATTTAACAATTTGCTCGTCAGACTCTATTGCTTTTTTGAGTCTTTCTATTTCTCTATCTTCTTGTGTGGTCTTTAGAGTTGTATTAAATTCAAAAAGTTCTTTTTGTACTTCCAATGTTTGTTGAGCAGTTTCTAGTTTATTTAAGTTGTTTTTA
Source organism: Candidatus Enterocola sp. (assembly GCA_045612225.1). Taxonomy (GTDB): domain Bacteria; phylum Bacteroidota; class Bacteroidia; order Bacteroidales; family Paludibacteraceae; genus Enterocola. The sequence continues at coordinate 33,562 of JAZKYP010000013.1, read as the reverse complement.
TAGGTATAAAATGAACCTATGTTCCATTGCATCTTTATGCCAACAATACCATTGAGAGACCATTCTGTAGAACTCATGGCTTTAAACATATCAAGACCAGGATAACCATAAAAACCTTGTGCAAACAGGTTGAAACGTGGCATAACAGTGGCAGTAAGGGCTCTTTTTTGAGCCTGAATTTGATTTGTTTTAGCTTCAAATATCTGAAGTTCTGGTCTGTTGTTTATATATGACATTGGAGAAGCTTCTTCTGGTCTTGTAAGAGGATTGTTTGTTAATTCTTTGCCTATAAAAATGCTGAGCATTTGTCTATAAGCCTCTTCTGTATTTTTAATTTGGTCAAGTTGTTGGTTTGCTACCAAAATTTCTGCCTCAAGTGCATCTGCATCTGATTGCATAGCAACACCATTTTGTACGTATGATTTAATTTTCTTTAAATTGCTCTCTAGGAGTTCAATGCGCATGTTTGTTTGCTTTTGTTTTTCTTCAAGGAGCAAAATACCAAAGTATAGATTGTCTATGCGAGAATATAATTCGTAAAGGTTTACATCTACATTGCGACGTTGTGCCTCAGCTTCAGCTTTAGCAATTTCTTCGTTTGCCTTTGCTACACCACCATCCCAGATATTTTGGTATATGTCTAATGCTATTTTATATTGGTCTTTTTGTATTTCCACATTTTCCATACCATGAGCAATAAGTAAATTACTAAGAGCTTCTGGATATGTAACTGTGGCAGATTGGTATGTGGCTTGTGCAGATAGTATTATTTGAGGAATCCAAGCTCGTTTTGCATTAGAAACAGAATAGTCTTCCGTTTGAGAAATTAAGTCGTATTGCTTAATTTCTGGATAATTTTCTCTTGCTAGTTCTCTACATTCTTCTAGAGTTTGTGCACTAAGGTTTATAGTGCATAGTAAGAGAATAAAGGTGAATAATCTTAATTTCATAATCTATATTTTTTGTATTCTTTTCAGTATTAATGTGATGTTCTCTGTTTTACGTGCTGCTAAAAATATATTTTTTTGTTCCTCAGAACTTGGGAAAACACTATCAAAGAATGGGAATGTAATAAATGTCATTACGTTTAGTGATAAAATATCTAACATTAACATTTTAATGTCTATAGATTCTATCTCTCCCTTTTCTGCAGCTCTATCCGCTTCACCTTGTAAACTACTTGCCATCAGATTTATCATAGGTGTAACTTTTTCAAGCATTAAGTTGCAACGTTCTTTATTTGTAAGAACCTCATTTATTATAAATCGTGGTAAGTTGGGATTATCTATAAGAAAATTGAAATGGACTTCTATTATACTTTTAATACGTTCAGAAAATGAACATTCATTATGTGGAAGAGGTTGAGAAATGGATTTGAATATAAATTGCATTTTTTCATTTACAATGTGGTCAAAAAGATGCTCCTTTGTCCTAAAATAATAGTGAAGCATGGCATGTGTGACGCCTGCTTTTTCTGCAATTTGTGTGGTTTTTGTATTGTCGTAACCTTTAGCAAGAAAAAGTTCTTCTGCAGCTTTTAGTATACGTTCTTCGCTATTTGTTTGTATATTTTTTGTCATATATACTTGATATAAAGTGATTTATATTTGTGAGGTTATTTTTATTATTATATTAACAAAAATGTTTAACAAAACTGTTAATACAAAGAAAAAGAAAATTCATTTATAAACAAAAAAAATTACAAGAAAATTTTAAGAAAGCTAGAAAAATAATAATTATGATTATAAAAGTTGGCAAAAAAATAGAGACTAACCAATGAATGATTAGTCTCTATAAAATTTATGATTTAAGGAGGATTATGCCTTTCCAGCGCTACCAAGTACGTTTACTACTTTATGAGTATAAAGTTTTTTAAGTTCTTCACGAGCAGGTCCTAGATATTGACGTGGGTCAAATTTGTCTGGGTCTGTGTTGAAGAATTGACGTACTGCAGCTGTCATAGCTAAACGACCGTCAGAGTCGATGTTGATTTTGCAAACAGCAGAAGCAGCAGCTTTACGAAGTTGTTCTTCTGGAATACCTACAGCGTCTTTTAGTTTACCACCGTTTTCGTTGATGATTTTAACGTATTCTTGTGGAACTGAAGAAGAACCGTGAAGTACGATTGGGAATCCAGGAAGTTTTTCTTCAATTTCTTTAAGGATGTCGAAACGTAATGGAGGTGGGATTAAGATACCGTTTTCGTCACGAGTACATTGTTCTGGAGTGAATTTGTTAGCACCGTGAGAAGTACCTATAGAGATAGCTAGAGAGTCACAACCTGTGCGAGTAACGAAGTCGATAACTTCTTCTGGTTGAGTATAGTTGCTGTGTTCAGCTACTACGTCGTCTTCTACACCAGCTAATACACCAAGTTCACCTTCTACAGTTACACCAAATTGGTGAGCATATTCTACAACTTGTTTTGTAAGAGCTACGTTTTCTTCGTATGGAAGGTGAGAACCGTCGATCATAACTGAAGAGAAGCCCATGTCAACACAGCTTTTGCATAACTCGAATGAGTTACCGTGGTCTAAGTGAAGAGCGATTTGTGGTTTTTCCCAACCTAGTTCTTTAGCAAATTCTACTGCACCTTGAGCCATGTAGCGAAGTAAAGTTTGGTTAGCGTATTTACGCGCACCAGAAGATACTTGAAGGATAACAGGAGATTTTTGTTCAGCACAAGCAGTGATAATAGCTTGCATTTGTTCCATGTTGTTGAAGTTGAATGCAGGGATTGCATAACCTCCTTTGATAGCACCAGCAAACATTTCTTTAGTGTTTACTAGACCTAATTCTTTGTAGTTTACCATACTGTAATTATTAATAATTAGTTAATAAAATTTCTTTTTAACAAGGTACAAAGATAATACAAACCGAGCGCAAAAAAAAGCGTTTACCAACTTTTTTTTCTTTCAAGGCATAGTTTATCTTTCTACCTTATCGTTTTAGCGTGAAGTGACCAGAGACCCAATCACGCACTTTGTGAAGTTTAATTATGTACCAATAATCATCGGTCCGCATAGGATGGCCGTTATATATGCCATCCCAACCAAGTTCTGTACCCTTGTAGCGAATCAATAATTTAGAATATCTATCGTATATTTCAATATCCGAGTCTGGGTAGTATTCTATATTTTTTACTTCCCATCTATCGTGTATTCCATCACCATTTGGTGTAAAGTATTTATCAGGAATAATAGGTGGATATGGATTGCCTTCTTCTGGTTTATCTGGCAATTCTACATATTCTTCATAAACATTTACAGTAATGTATGTAAATGGAGATAAACATCCGAAACTTTCTGCTTGCACACTTATTTCGTATGTGCCTTCTTCTTCAAATAGTATATTAATGGCATCTCCTGTATCTATAAATTCACCATCTATATACCACGTATGGGTAGTATAATCCCTGCTTTGCACAGAAAAATCTTTATATGTACCAGCTCGCACTAGTACATCTGCCGTTTCTCCAGCAAACAAACTACCACAATACGCCAATAATAGGCATACTATGATACTACGCCATATTTTTAAATACAGTTTCAAGTCCTTCGGATGTGTCCGTATATTAAAGGATTATTTTTCTACAATAGTAGGAGCATTTACAGCTGGGAATACAGTAATGTCGATAGTGAAGTCATCACCGCTACAGTCTCCTGCTTTAGGTGTTAGTGTGTAAACTACGATTGCTGGTTTTGAACCAGAGTTTACGAATGAGTCGTTTTTAAGTGCGTTTGCGTCAGCAAATTCATCACCGATATTAATAGAAGAGGTACGTGTTACAGTTGTAACTTCTGTTGCATTTTTAGTTGCTGTAGGTGAGCCTGGAACGCTTAGGTCGATATCGGTATCATAATAATTGATGCCTTTTAAAATCCATTTGCCTACAGTTGCACCATTTGTACCTGTGGTTTCTAGGGCAAGGTTTAGTTCGTCTGGGTTTTCTGTAGAATAAGAACATAGACTTGTAGTCATATTGTCTACTACAGGTTTTTCACTTACAGTAATTTCTTGGGTTGTCCATGGACTTTTACATCCCCAAATATTTGTTTCTTGTGATAATAGGTTGTAGGTACCAGCCTTGTCCCATTTAATGGTAACTTCTGTTCCTATTACGATGTTTGGGTCTGTTGGGTCTATTTGTGGATTGTTCATAAAAGTAACGCCACCAAGACTGTTGAAGTCATCAAGTTGCCAAGCGTATGTAGAATTTGGATCTGCAGGGTCTATTTCATAAGAACTGCTAGTTGATTGACATACAACAAATGTTGATTGAGACATTGCACATAATGAGATTAGTGCGAAACTGATAAATAAAAAAATCTTTTTCATAACGATAAATATTAAATTGGTTTATAATTAAATTTTATTTCTTTTCTACAATATTAGGTCCCGCTGGGGTATCATAAAAATTTACACTGCCTGTTAATGTAGCAGCTGCGCATACAGGGTCTTGCCCTGTTGTGCTAATTGTAAATGAAACTACATTAGTAGGTGTATATCCTGGTATTTCTAATGTGTGTCCAGAGGTAAGTGGGGTGGACTCATTAGGGAATCCCGTGAGTGTTAAACCGGTGGCTGAACCCCCAAATTCTATTTGCAGTGAGGTAGTAGGGTCGCCATTGCACAACATTTGGTCTAATAGACCATCGACTAATGTTAGTGTTGGAGCTTCTTTTACCACAAGAGTCATTTGTATTTCTTTTTCTTCACAAGCAAGCCCAGTTTCACCTATAGTATATAGTGTAATAACATAGGTACCAGGGTCGGTAGGAGTGCCACTAAGGGTAAGTTCAGTGCCATTTGTTGAGCTTGTAAGACCTCTAGGTAAATCACCTTTTATACCAATGCCTATGGTGTGATAACCTTCGGCTTTATATGTTACATTTGATATAGGAGAGTTTTGACATACTGTTTGGTTGTCTGATCCACTTGATAAACTAATAAACTGCTCGGCGCAACCACAATCTGCTATTTGTTCGTCTGTGATAGCGTAGTTTATACATACAGGGAATTGGTCGGAACCTACTTTAATAGCAACATCTTTGTCTGAAGACATTACAACTCTAAATTTAGGTTTGTTTACTGGTTCGTACTGTGTTTCATAATTGTATATAGTTTTGCCGACTCCACTACCACCATGTGAAGAATCGCTTGTGTCTGGGTCGTCTGCAATATTATCCCATTTTTGTGTGGTGTAGTTATACCTTTGCCATAGATAGTATGGTTGACCATTGAAGATGTGTTCAATGTTTTCTGTTTTAACAGAAATTTCTGTAAAGTCGCCACATTGTACTTCCATCAAACTATTCATTGATACTTGTGGTACGCAAGACATAAATACAATATCGTCAATTAATATGTCGTTGCCATATCCAGGGGTACCATTGTTTATAATTTGGATTGTAAGACTGCTATTCTCGCCAGAGAAGAAGGCTGTGTTACCTTGTTTCCAACCATCAGATGGAGATATAGCAGGAACGTCCATACGTGCAGATACAATTTCTGCACCGTGCATGTCTAGAACTCTTAGTCTGGCATTGATAGGGGTGTTACTAGATTCTATTGCTGCATTTGCAAACCATGCAGAGAAGGTCATGTACATATTTTTACACAAATCAGTAGCAGTGTAACTGTAAATTAATTCTCCTTTGTCTTTACAGTTTACCATAAGCATACCACCATTGGTGTTTCCTGTGTGGTCTGTAATATTGTTGTACCAATAATCTCCTGATGAATTTACATTCCCTAAACAATCTGTTTTAACACATCCATCTGCAGTACTTTTGTTTCCTCTACCACAGTGAATAGGGTTAGCAATTACAGCATAAAAACCATCATGTAACTCTTTGCCAGCAGGCGAGAACTGATATACGCTTGCATTGATTTCTCCTTTATTATCTACGTCTTCTACTTTTATACGTGCAGAGGCAGAACTTAAAGTGCCGAAGTCTAGATTTAGGTGAGTTTGTGTTCTACCTTCACATTTAAGAACTACTTCTAAGTGGTATATAGACTCAGAAACCCCATCTTCTGCTTTATAGAAGGTAGGGATAAGTGGATGTGGTTTTATAACTTCGTTGAATGAACCAGATGTAGTGTCTTCGTATGGGGTCCAGTTGATGCCATCGTATGAGTACGACCATGTAACAGGACGCTCTGCACCTTTTACAGTGAGGGTAATGTCTTCTCCTTGATTGATTGGATTTGGTTTATCTGCTACTATTTTAAAAATATATCCTTTTTCAGCAGATAGGGTATAACTGCCATCGTCGTTTTTTGTTAGCACAAGACTAACAATGTCGCCGTTGTTGAAGTTATTAATGGTAAGGTCGCCTGTGCCACCAGAAATATTTGCTCCGTTAGCAACTGTAATTTGAGACTCCCAAGTCCATTCGTAGTTGGCCTCGCCTTCGTCTTTTTTTAGAATTTTAAAGTTGTTGTCGGAAGAGTTAGATTTTTTGTTGTATTCAAAACTAAGCACATATTTTCCTTCACTTACCTTTTCAAAAATATTTTCTTTTGGTGGAGATGTATCCCATGAATTTGTACCGTTTACACCGCCAGTGAATGCAAAAACAAAATCATCTACATCAACATTGTAAACTCCATATTTTCCATTTGATTTTACTCTATAAACAGTATCAACCACTGGATTTACAGTGATTGTATTATTATTTGTTCCTGATGGTGATTCACTACATGTAGTCCATGTTTTACCACCGTCTGTAGAGTATCCCCATGTGCAAGAGGCAGATATGTTACTTGCAGTAAGAGTTACTTCTACACCTTTTTCTATTGGATTATTTTTACTTGTAGTAATACTAGGTGCAGCACTCCATGTGCCAGAATAGAAATAGGATTTTCTTCCGTTGTTATATGTAGGATTTGTTTTTGCTGTAAATACATTGTTTGGAGAAGTGTAAGTTTGGTTTATAGAAGTGTTAACTTCCCAAACTTGGTCATAAGTGGAAATTTCTTTGCTAAAGAATGATATTTTATTTCCACTATAGTCTTGAGGAACTACAAAATAGTAGGTGCTACCCTCTAAAAGAGTCATTTTACCAAGCCAATTATCTTCCTTTGGGCAATAATTATCTTGTGATTTACTAGTGTTGTTTGAAGAGGTAATGGCGACATAAACATCAGTCCACTGTGATGAAGTATTGTCAAAGTAAATGACTGTGCCTGCAGATATAGCAAAGGCAGAAAACGAAAATATGCATAGTAGTGCCAAAGATAATATTAGTTTAAGGCACGTGTAGGCATATTTCTCACGTATTATATTTGAGAAAAGTGACGATTTCATAGTTAAGGTTGAGACAAAATTAGCAAAAAAAAATTAGTAATCAAACAATTCCTAATTTTTTTATATTAAGATTAAGGGTTAACCCTTATACATAATATGTCCTTATTTCAAGTACTCCACAAACTTTTCTACATTTGTTTCGTAGAACATCGGTTCTTTTACCTTTGCGCCAGTGTCAGCATCTACTATAATGTAGCAAGGTTGGGCGTTGTAGCCGTAGATTTTGCTTTGGATATAGGTGTTCTTTTGTCCTAAGTATTCTAATGTGGTACCTTCGGCAGTGATGTATGGCTCGTCTAGTTTTATCACCTTATCATCTACATAAAGTGCACAAACCACATATTTTTCGTTTAGGATGTTTATAATTTCTGCATTAGAAAGCACAAGTTCTTCCATTTTACGGCAGTTGACACAACCATGACCAGTGAAGTCTATGAAAACAGGTTTGCCAGCAGCTTTAGCAACTGCTAATGCTTCTTCGTAGTCGAAATAGCAGTTTACACCGTGGATACCTTGCAATTTGCCAGAATGTGAAACACCATCGATGTGCTCTATTTTTTCTGTTTTAGGCGGAAGCCAACCAGAAAGTATTTCAAGTGGAGCACCGAAGTAGCCTGTTATCATATAGACAACGAAAATGAATGAGATGTTGGCAGAAACTATTCTTTGCCAAGTGATTTTTGGTTTTCCGCCGTCGTTTATTGGGAATTTGATTACACCTAGTAAATATAGACCTAAAAGTGTGAAAAGAACTATCCAAATGCCAAGGTAAAGCTCGCGAGAAAGCAATCCCCAGTGGTATGTTTGGTCTGGCACGCTAAAGAATTTTAGTGCAAATGCTAGTTCCACAAAACCAAGTATTACTTTAAGAGTACCCATCCATGAAGATGATTTTGGCATTTTGTTTAGTAGGTTTGGGAAGAAGGCAAATAGCCCAAATGGCAATGCAAATGCAAGCGAGAAGCCTAGCATACCGATGAGTGGTTTAAGGAAACTTCCGTTGGCTGCGCCTAGAGCCACTGCACCTGCAATAGGAAGTGTGCATGAGAATGATACTAAAACAAGTGTCAATGCCATAAAGAATACGCCCACATAACCAGCTCTTTCTTCATTTTTTACAGATGTGTTTACCCATTTGCTAGGAAGCGAAATTTCATAATATCCGAATAGCGAAAGTGCAAATACTATGAAAATAAGGGTGAACAGAATATTTGGTAGCCAGTGTGTGCTCAGAATATTTGCAAAGTCGTGTCCTAAAAGAATAGAAAGTACAAGACCTAATATTATATAGATAAGCACAATGGAAATGCCATAAAATACTGCGTAACGTTTACCTCCGTGTTTTAGGAAATAAGATACCGTCATAGGTATCATTGGCAATACGCAAGGGGTAAGAATACCTAGCAGACCGCCTCCAAAGGCAAGTAGGAAAAACCAAAGTAGGTTTTCTTCTGAATTTTCTGCACGCGCAGATGCAGTTGTTGCAGGTACAAGCACAGTGATAGTTTCTTCCACATGCACGCACATACCGTCGTCTTGACATGCTTGACCAGAAATATTTACTTTCACAGAGAATGTGTCGGCATTACACCTTATTATAGATGTTGTAAATGTAGCCTCAGAGGCTAAATATTTTTCTGTAGTTTTTAAAATAGGTTCAAAAACCTCTATATAATTAGGTGATTCTATCCAAAAAAGTGAATTGTTTTGTCTGAAGTTGCCGTTAGGCTGTATATCCAACTTCAAAGGCAAGCCAGTACCATTTTGATGTTGAGAATATAGGTGCCAACCGTCTTGAATATTCGCCTTTAGGCAGATTTCTACTTTAGAAGCATTTTCTTCGAGTACTTCGCTGCTCCAAGTTACAGGATTTTCCATTTGCGTAGGAGTTCCCATACCCATTATGCCTCCGTCCATAATGCCTATTGGACTACCAATGCTAGCACTAAATTGTGCCATCACTGCCATTGGCAAAACAAATAATATGAATAGAATCTTTTTCATAAGCCTAAGTCAATTTTACATAGCACCTTCTAGGAATACTAGTGTCATGAAACCTATTAGCAGGGCAAATGTGGCAGCTTTGTGATAACCATGTGCGTGAGTCTCTGGTATCATTTCGTCGCTGATAACGTAGAGCATTGCACCGCCTGCAAAGGCAAGCATAATAGGTAGCATCACTATGGAAATGGCACCAAGTCCGTAGCCAATCCACACACCAATTATTTCTAGTAAGCCTATTGCTAGTGATATAAAGAATGTACGCCATCTGTTTACTCCTGCCAGTAGTAGAGGAGAAATTACCACCATACCTTCGGGAATATTTTGCATTGCAAGACCAAGTGTTACACTCCATGCAGAACTATCATCTACGTGGTTGAATCCTACGCCAGCTGCGATGCCTTCAGGAAGTTTGTGTAGGGCAATAGCCAAAACAAAAAGCAATACTTTATTGATTTGTGAGTTATTGTTATGTGTTTCAGGATCTAGACCTGTTAATTTATGAAGGTGAGGGGTGATATTGTCGAGTAGGTTTAAAAATAATGCCCCAAGTAGCACACCTATTGCCACTTGCCACCAGCCTGTGATAGTAGCCATTTCTGTGGCAGGAAGAATAAGACCTACTACTGATGCTGCCAACATAATGCCGGCACAGAATCCCATAATGATGTCGTTGGTCTTGTGGCTTAACCCCTTGAAGGTTAATCCTATAAGCGACCCTATAATAGAGGCTAAGCAAAGTGCTATAGCCGAAATCCAAACTGCTTGCATAAGTGTTATTTTTGGTATCTAACAAAATCTGAAATGTAGATTGTTTCGATAGGAGTGAAGTCTACTGGCGATTTTTGTAGAGCTTCAAAAAGTTGATCGTATGGATATTTTTTATAGTTTTCTATTGCTTCTGTTCTTTTGCCGTTAGTCCAAAGGCAATGTCCTTTATATAGGTAATATTCCTCGCTATGTGTGGCTTCAACTTCAAGATATTCTATTTTGTTGAAGCAATTTAGCCCTTTCTCAAACTCTTTAAGCTCTGTAAAACAAACAGCCAGATTGTAAATGATACTTATGTTGTTTTCGCTAAGCGAATCTGCTATTTGGTAATATTTTAGTGCAGAATCAAACTTAGATAATTTTTTGTAGCAATAAGCAATATTTTTATTTACCCATAGATTGCCCTCTTCTATAATCTCACATTTTTTATAATTCTCTATGGCTTTTTCATATTCCATAAGTTTTTGGTAGCAGTAACCAATTTTCTTATATGTTTCTACACTTTCTTCTATAGATGTAACTTCTTGTACTTCAGTCTTTTTTGCTTGAAAAGCATATAAAGCATTTTCATATTGCTCTTTTGTGAAATAGAAGTCTGCTAGTTCTGCAAGGTATGTATTCTCCTCGTTTAGGAATCTAAAAAATGGAGAATTGTAGATATTATAATCTATTTTGAATGGGTCAAATAATTGTTCTTTGCCTTTATAAAGCTTGAAAAAACGATATAAATCTTGAATATAAAGGTTTGAAATGTCTTTTTGAGAATCTGGAGTTTCTGCCTTGCTATCTGACGTAACTTTCAGTTGTTCAGATAGGTTGCCTCTAGCGCTAGTAGGAATTCTATTTAAGTTTAGACAGAATGAATATTTGTCACTATCACATAGGAACATAATATTATCTATCAAATCTAAAATTTCTGGGTTGTCGTTTCTAAGTGCGTCTAGTTCTTTACTTTCAATGTAGAATGGCATAAACCAATTTTCTATATTTTGGAAAAATGGCATGTCCTTAAGCTGTGAAAATGAACTATAGTTTGTATCAGACCCCTCTTGCATTAACCCTTGAAAACTTTCCATTTTCTTGTTAATGCCACTGTTTTCTAGCATTTGATGAATATTTTCGCTCTCTTCATCCCAATCTTTGTTTTTGGTAATGCTAAAATCGTCCCCAATTTTAGGAGCGATTTTGCTGATAAGAGGAACTATATTTTCATTAATATCCCTAGTGATTTTGGCGGTTTCTTCTGTCCTAATTAGCTGTTTATAAATGGTTTGTGCAAGTTTTATCTTATCGTCGGAGTTGAAAAGTAGATTTAATTCATTATTAATGTTTGGATAAAATGAATATCTATTTTTGTGTACCTGAAGACAAATAAGCAGCCCAACAAATGCACGAGTAGAGACTTTTATGTTTGAGTGGTTTGAAAATTTGATAAGAAGAATAATTTTTTCTGCATCAAACACATCAATGCAACTAATTGTAATGGCAGCAACACTAAGGCAGGTATCTATCTCATTCTCATCGGTGCGAAGCAACTCTTGTGCCTTGTTTTTTAATTCTTCTGTTATCCTGTTTTCTTGCCAAAATGCAGAAAATGCAGGATTGTAACTCATATCCTTGCTCTTTTTTTCTGCGCAAACATCGTCGATGAGTTCGTATGTTTCTTTAATTAGGTTGTTATAAACAGAGTCTCTGTTTGGGTCGTCGGAAGGATACGAAAAGTAGAAATCTAGGAGTCTTTCGTAGTTTTCTTTTATTTCAGAAAGACGTTCGGCATTAGCGCCAGATGCTATTAATGCTATCTGTGCCAATGCTCTACCTAGTCTTTTGTCTTTCAGAGAAGAGTATAAAATCCTTTTTATTTTGTTGATTTTATTGGACATCCTTTGTTGTTTAGTCGTTTAGACTGATATTGATTGTTAGTTTAAGCTAACAATTAATATAGAACCGTTTATTTTAACGTCTTTAATAAGTACTCTTTAAAATCTTCAAACTCCTTGCTAATTTCTACACTTTGTTTGGTACCTTTCATAAACTCTTGAAGTTTTGCAGGAATTTCTACTTTTTCTCCAATGATGTTTTCCACTGTAGAAAGGAATTTAGCAGGGTGAGCTGTTTCTAGGAATACACCTTGTTCGCCATTTTGAAGTAGGTCGTAAAGTGCTTGATAACCGCATGCTCCGTGTGGGTCTAGCAAGTAACCAGTGTTTTTATAGCATTCTTTAATAGTTGCAGTAATGTCTTCGTCGGTATATCTTGCTCCACCAACTTCTTTGCAAATATTAGCGTGAGAATAGCCGTAAAGGTCGATTACACGAGCAAAGTTGCTAGGGTCACCTACGTCCATTGCGTTAGCAAGTGTAGCCACTGATGGGCGAGGGTTATATTCACCAGTTTTTAAATATTCAAAGAAAATGTCGTTTCTGTTGTTTGCTGCGATAAAACGTTTCACAGGAAGTCCCATGCGTTTAGCAAACAAACCTGCAGTGATGTTACCGAAGTTGCCACTTGGCACGCAGATAACTGCTTCTTTTTCTTTGCCTAGCTTTTTAAGTTGAGCGTAAGCATAGAAATAATAGAAAGATTGTGGTAGGAAACGAGCCACGTTGATAGAGTTTGCAGATGTAAGTTTAAATTTCTTATTTAATTCTTCATCCATAAATGCAGATTTCACCAAGCGTTGGCAGTCGTCGAATGTGCCTTCCACTTCAAGAGCAGTAATATTTTGGCCTAGAGTGGTGAATTGGCATTCTTGAATAGCACTTACAAGTCCTTTTGGATAAAGAACATATACATTGATGCCATCTACACCAAGGAAACCGTTTGCTACTGCACTACCAGTGTCGCCAGAAGTTGCAACAAGCACATTTACTTGACCTTCTGCGTTTTCTTTCTTGATGAAATATGATAAAAGACGTGACATAAAACGTCCGCCTACGTCTTTGAATGCAAGGGTAGGACCGTGGAAAAGCTCTAAGCTATAGATGCGTTCGCTCACCTGTACTAGTGGCACGTCAAAACTAAGTGTATCGTAAACAATTTGTTTAAGTGCTTCTTCTTCAACGTCTTCGCCGAAAAATGCTTTGGCCACTTCAAATGACATTTCTTGGAATGTCATTTTGTCTATATTTTCAAAAAACTCTGCAGGAAGAGTCTTAATTTCATTAGGCATGAAAAGACCTTTGTCTTCTGCAAGTCCTTTAACAACTGCTTCTTCTAAAGAAACATTTTCTACTTTTTTGTTAGTACTATAGTATTTCATTTTTTTAGGAATGATTTTATAAATTCATCTTCGTTTAATATTCCGTAAGAACCTTCTTTTACAGAAAATTCGTTGTAAACTTCTACTTTATCAGCCTCTGCTTCAGGATTGTAAATAATAAATGGAATCGCTGATGCTGTATGTGTTTTAATATCACATGGAGTAGGGTGGTCTGGAAGTATAGCAATGCTAACAGGTTCATCCCATTTAGAAACCTCTTCGTAAATTGGTTTTACAATTCTGCTATCTAGGTATTCTATGGTTTTTACTTTAAGGTCTACATCGCCTTCGTGACCAGCTTCGTCGCTAGCTTCTATGTGTAGAAATACGAAATCGTTCTTTTTAAGTGCTTCGATAGCTGCCTCTGCTTTTCCTTCGTAATTTGTATTGTAAAGACCTGTTGCACCTTCCACTTCTATAGATTCCAAACCTGCATACACGCCAATACCTTTAATTAAATCTACTGCAGAAATAACCGCTCCGCTACCAATGCCAAATTTCTCTTTTAGGGTCTTCATACTTGGTTTATAACCTGGAGACCACACCCAAATGCTATTTGCAGGGTCTTTGCCTTCTGCTTTTCTTTTTAGGTTAACAGGGTGATTTTCAAGAAGTTCTTGGCTTTTTAGTGTTAATTCGTTTAGAAGTCTGGCAGTTTCTTCTGCTTCTGCTACGTCTGCTTTCACTAGCACACTGTTTACTTCTGCACCAGGCACGTCGTGAGGTGGGGTGCAAGTAATTTGCTTGTTGCCACCTTTCATAATAAGCAAATGGCGATATGAAATACCATTGTGGAAAGTGAAAACGTTATTGCCTAGTTCAGCTTGTAGAAATTCGATAAGTTCTTTTGCTTCTTCGTTGCTAATATGACCTGCAGAATGGTTTTTGATTTTACCATCTTGCACGCAAATAAGATTGCAACGCATTGCCATTTCGCCTGGCATTATGCTCACACCAATACTAGCTGCTTCTAGCGAACCACGACCTTCAAACTCAGTTCTCACATCGTAGCCAAGCACACACATATTTGCTATTTCACTACCTGGTTTGAAGCCTTCTGGTACTGTGTGAAATAGTCCTGTGCAACCTTTTTTCGCAATCAAATCAATGTATGGTTTGTTTGCTGCTTCTAGTGGTGTTTTGTTATTTAGTTTAGCGATGCGCTCGTCTGCCATGCCATCGCCAAGGATTATTATATGTTTCATAATAGTTAGGAATTAGGAGTTAGGGTTGCTAACTCACTTACGATTTTTTCGATTGTTTCTTTCATGGTGAGTTTTGATTCTGCACCAGCTGCGTTTTTATGTCCGCCTCCTCCAAATAGTTTGTTTGCAAGGTCGCTCACAGAATAGTCTCCAACAGAACGCATAGAAATCTTGATTCTATCATTTTCTTCTCTACAGAATATTGAGCAACGAATACCGCTTATAGAAAGTGGCATGTTTACAAAACCTTCTGTATCACCTTTTTTATAATTAAATCTCTTCAATTCTTCTTGAGTAAGCGAGATTATTGCTGTTTGCCCATCTGGAAGAATAGTCAATTTTTCGCATAAGAAATAGCCCATAAGTCTCATTCTAGACTCGTTGTAACTATTGAATAGTTTACGATAAAGAGAGTCTTTATCTACACCTTTTTTAAGTAGTTCAGAGAAAATGGTGTAAATCTCTGGGTGATTTGAGTTGTACGCCAAACCGCCTGTGTCTGTAAGCATGCCAGCACAGATGCATTCCGCAGTTTGCAGGTTCATTTCAGAGAAATAACCCATACGGCAAATAAGTCTAAAGACAAGTTCGCTAGTAGAGGCAATTTCTGGATGTGAGATAACAACATCTGTAAAATTGTCGTAATTTAAGTGATGATCGACCATGATTTTAGGACAATTTACATTTTCTACAAGCGGAGCAAGAGCACCAAGTCTGTCAAGTTTGTTGAAGTCTAAACAGAAGATAAGGTCGCATTCAGAGATTATTTGTTTTACCTCTTCCTCGTTTTTTTCGTGAGTAAGAATGCTATCAAAACTTGGAAGGCAGTTCAAAGACTCACTTGGAGCATCTGGTAAAATCACGGTTGCTTTCTTTTCTAGTGTGTAAAGAAAGTGATATAAACCTAGTGATGAACCCACAGCATCGCCATCAGGGCCTTTATGGGCTGTGATTACTATGTTTTCTGCTGCGTTTATCAGTTTGAAAACCGCAGAAATCTTTTCTTCTAAAATAATTTTTGTAATCATAATTTTACCATTTTATCCAATTTACAAAGATAATACAAACCAAGTGCAAAAAAAAACGTTTACGTATTTTTTTTGCCGAAAGTTGCGAGTAAGTGAGAGCAGAAGCAAAGTGCTTTGATTATGCCGAACGTGAGCAACTTCAGCGAAGCTAATGTGCAGTTTATATATTATTAATAATAAATCGCTAGTATATCAGATATCCAGCAATGCCGCTGAGCATTAGTAGGAAAATTGGGTTGGCTTTGAAGTAAGAGGCAACTGCTACAACGGCGAAGATAATAACGCTAATGTAGTCGGTGAAGTTTTCTTGGTTGATAAGTGTAAGACCGGCTGCTAAAATTAAGCCTACAACGGCAGGTCTTAAGCCATTGAATGCAGCTTCTACGTATTTGTTGTTTCTAAATTTGTAGATAAAGCGTGCTGCAAGAGAGGCAAGAATAAGTGCAGGAAGGCATACAGCAAATGTGGCAAGTGCAGAACCTAATATGCTTTCTGTGGCACTATAGCCCACATATGTGGCGCAGTTTATGGCAATAGGACCAGGAGTGGCTTGAGAAATTGCCACAATATCTGTAAATTCTGCAGTGGTCATCCAACCATAAGTGTCAACCACTTCGTTTTCTATCATTGCAAGTATGGCATAACCGCCCCCAAAACCGAAAATCCCGATTTTTAAGAAACTCCAGAATAATGTAAGGTAAGTCATCATTTGTCTTTTCTAGTAAAGGAAAATAATATGCCAAGTGCAGCAGTAATTACAATAATATATGCAGGAGAAAGTCCTAAATATGCCACCACAACAGCCACAGCCACAGGAATCCAAACTGTCTTCCAAGTGATTTTTGCGGTTTTTGCCATGAAAATTACAGGTACTACAATAAGTGCTACTACCGCAGGACGAATTCCTTTGAATACTTTTTCTATGGTAGGATTGTCTTGTATGTCTGTAAATACTATGGCAATGAAGAGGATAATAATAAAAGAGGGTAGGGCTGCACCCAAAGCGCAGACTAAACTACCCCAAAACTTGGCTATTTTGTAGCCAATATATACTGAACTATTTATAGCAATAGGGCCAGGAAGGCTTTGTACCACGGCTAGCATGTCCATAAATTCTTCCTTGCTAAGCCAATGATTTTTATCTACTACCTCTTTTTCGATAATGGGTATCATAGCATAGCCTCCACCAAAGGTGAAGGCTCCTATTTTAAAAAATGCTATAAAGAGTTTAAATAATAACATTATTTGTTATTTTCAATCCAAACGCGAGCGTTAACGAAAGCTTCCACCCATGGGGTGATTTCGTCTTGACGTCCTGCTGGATAGTGTGCCCATTGCCATGGGAAGATAGCACGTTCCAAGTGAGGCATCATAGCTAGGTGACGACCGTCGGCAGAGCAAATACCTGCTACGTTGTAGTCTGAACCGTTAGGGTTTGCAGGATAGCCTGCGTGTGTATATTTAGCAATGATATTGTAATTTTCTTCGCCCATTGGAAGTGAGAATTTACCTTCACCGTGAGCCACCCAAATACCTAAACGGCTACCAGATAGGCTTCCAAACATTACAGAGTTGTTTTCTGGAATAGTTAGTCCCACGAAGTTTGATTCAAACTTATGAGAGTTGTTGTGAAGCATACGAGTACGTTTTTCGTGTTCTGGGTTCACAAGGTTTAGTTCCACCATAAGTTGGCAACCATTACAGATACCTAAACTTAAGGTGTCTTTACGTGCGTAGAAGTTGTCAAGGGCTTTTTTAGCTTTTTCGTTGTAAAGGAAGCCGCCTGCCCAACCTTTTGCAGAACCAAGTACGTCTGAGTTTGAGAAACCACCGCAGAATACAATCATATTCACATCTTCTAGGGTTTCACGACCAGTAGCAAGGTCGGTCATGTGAACGTCTTTCACGTCGAAGCCTGCTAGATATAGTGAGTATGCCATTTCACGTTCACCGTTGGTACCTTTTTCACGGATAATAGCAGCCTTAATACCACTTGGTTTGTGTGGAACTTTAAGGTCGAATTGTGAAAGCTGACCAGTGAATGAAGAAAGGATATTTAAATCTAATGCTTGGTTTTTATAGTTTTCAAAACGTTCTTTAGCACATTGTTCGCCACTTTGTTTGCGGTCTAGTAAGTAAGAAGGACGGTACCAAACGTCGCGCATTTCATCGATATTGATGCTAAAGTTGTCTTGGTCTGCTATTACATTGATTACACGTTCTTCAATTGGATAACCAATCTTAGCAAAACCAATGCCATTTGCTTCCAAGAATTTTTCTACGTCTTCTTGATTTCTTGTTTGGATAAATACACCAGGGTTTTCAGCAAATAGAAGTTTGATTAAATCTTTTTCTGCAAGACCGCTGAAGTTGATATTTAAACCACCTTTAGTATTAGCGAAGCACATTTCTAGTAGGGCAGTGATGATACCACCTTCTGAAATATCGTGACCTGCCATTACCCAACCGCAGTTGATCATTTCTTGAACGCAGTTGAATGCATCAGCGAAATATTCTGGGTTTTTCACTGTTGGCACTGTGCTACCTACTTTATTAAGTGTTTGGTAAAGAACAGAACCACCTAGTTCTAGGTCGCAGAATGAGAAGTCGATATAATAAATGTTACTACGTTTGTCGTTTACAATTACAGGAGAAACCACTTTTTTAACGTCGCTTACACCTGCACCTGCAGAGATAATTACTGTACCAGGAGAGAATACTTTCTTATCACCATATTTTTGAGTCATAGAAAGTGAGTCTTTTCCTGTTGGGATGTTGATACCAAGTTCGCAAGCGAAATCGCTACATGCTTCCACTGCTTTGTAAAGACGTGCATCTTCACCTTCGTTTTTACAAGGCCACATCCAGTTTGCTGAAAGTGAAACACCTTTGATACCGTCGTTTAGTGGAGCCCAAACAATGTTTGTAAGTGCTTCTGAGATAGCAAGTACAGAACCAGCAGCAGGGTCTGAAAGTGCTGCGATAGGAGCGTGACCAATAGAAGTAGCAATACCTTCTTTACCTTGGTAGTCTAGTGCAACCACACCACAGTCGTTTAGTGGAAGTTGAAGTTCGCCAGCACATTGTTGACGTGCAATTTTACCTGTTACAGAACGGTCAACTTTGTTTGTTAACCAGTCTTTACAAGCCACGTGTTCCATGCTAAGCACATTTTTAAGATATTCTTCTATCTTGTCTGCATTTGTGTTAGCATTTTCAAATGTTTCGTTTACAGTATTGTCTGTGATAACAGTTCTTGGTGGTTTACCAATCATGTAATCAAGACGTAGGTTGATAGGTTTTTCGCCGTCTGCTTGTTCAAACACAAAGTTCATATCGCCAGTGGTTTCACCTACTACATACATAGGAGCACGTTCGCGGTCTGCAATGCGTTTTACAAGTTCTAAATCTTCTTCTTTCATAAGAAGACCCATACGTTCTTGACTTTCGTTACCGATGATTTCTTTTGCAGAAAGAGTAGGGTCACCGATAGGAAGTTTGCTCATATCTATCTTACCACCAGTGGTTTCAACAAGTTCTGATAAGCAGTTTAAGTGACCGCCAGCACCGTGGTCGTGGATAGAAACGATTGGGTTGTTTGTGCTTTCAGCTAGTGTTCTAATTACGTTAGCAGCACGTTTTTGCATTTCTGGGTTGGCACGTTGCACAGCATTAAGCTCAATTGCGTTAGCATAAAGACCTGTATCTACAGAAGATACAGCGCCACCACCCATACCAATGCGGTAGTTGTCACCACCTATTACTACTACTTTTTCTCCTGGTTCTGGTTCGCCTTTTAGAGCATCGCGTTTTGTACCGAAACCTACACCACCTGCAAGCATGATAACTTTGTCGAAGCCATATTGTTTGTTGTTTTCTTCGTGCTCGAAGCAAAGAAGAGAACCGCAGATAAGTGGTTGACCAAATTTATTACCGAAGTCTGAAGCACCGTTTGATGCTTTGATAAGGATTTGTTCTGGAGTTTGGTATAACCAGTTACGTTCTTTGATGCTTTCTTCCCAAGATTTGCCAGCTTCAAGGCGTGGGTAAGAAGTCATATATACAGCAGTACCTGCAATAGGAAGAGATGCTTTACCTCCGCCTAGACGGTCACGAATTTCACCACCAGTACCAGTTGCAGCACCGTTGAATGGTTCTACAGTGGTAGGGAAGTTGTGAGTTTCTGCTTTAAGAGAAATAACTGAATCTATTTCTGTAATTTCGAAGAAATCTGGTTTGTCACCGCTTTTTGGAGCAAATTGTTGAATTTTTGGTCCTTCGTTGAACGCTACGTTATCTTTGTATGCAGATACTAAGCGGTTTGGATTTTCTTCTGAAGTTTTCTTGATTAATTTAAATAATGATAGTTCTTTTTCTTCTCCGTCTATCACATATAGGCCGTTGAAGATTTTGTGACGGCAGTGTTCTGAGTTTACTTGAGAGAAACCAAATACCTCACTGTCTGTAAGTTTTCTGCCTAATTTTTCTGCAATACCGTTTAAGTATGCGATTTCGTCTGCATTAAGTGCCAAACCTTCTTGTTGGTTGTATGCTACGATGTCTTCAATGTAAACGATAGGTTCTGGTTGTTTGTTAATGGTAAATAATTCTTGGTCTAGACCAGAATATTTACGTTGCAACATAGGGTCAAAACTGCTATCTCCAGTATTTGCATAATACTCTTCGATACGTTTAATGCCTTGTAAACCCATGTTTTGGGTGATTTCCACAGCATTGGTACTCCATGGAGTAATCATTTCACGGCGTGGGCCAATGAATTCACCACTAATTTCAGTCTCGCTTAGAATTTCTGCATTGTCAAATAACCAACATAGTTTATTTGCGTCTTCTGCACCGAAATTTACTTCTGTTTCTACTGCCAAAATAGTATTGGCTGGTGTCTTAAAAAATACTATCATAGTGTTTATTTAAATTTCAATCTAAATTTCAACCCACAAAGGTAATAATTAATTTCTAATTAACTGTATTTCTTTTCCATTAATTACTATCAAACAATCTTCTTTGTATGGTTTGATTTTGCCAAAATAGCCGATGTTTGAGTCTGCTTTTACTCGGGCAAATGCTTTGCGATAATTTACTAGGTTGTGAAGGACCCAATGTTTAGATTTGGTGTCGTAAGTGGCTAATTTACTGCCAGATGCAAGCATTACAGGGATTGTCCCACCAGAGATAGAATTATCTCTTAAATAAATTTTCATGTCCTTGTCGTACGCCTCAAATCCGTTTTTATCATAGAACATATAGTAGTTGCCCATTCTGCCTTTGTAAACAGTAAAGTCAAAGTCTTTTTCAAATTTCTTAATTTCAGACTCTTGCATTTGATTGTTGGTGTAAATGAATAGGATTTTTCCGTTTTTGCCTGCTGCAATAAATCTGTCTTGACTGCCAAGTATGTCTGCAAATAGCTCTGTTTCAATGCCTTTTGTATTGCCCTTTGGTGTTACTCTATTTTCGCCTCGGCGATTTAGAATAATTGCTTTTTCGCCATCGGCAGTAACAATATAGTCCTTGCCTTTAAGGTTAAAGTATTGTAGTGGAGTGGTAATATTGCTAGAACCAGAATAGTTCCAATCTGAAGGCACTTCGCCTTGCATATTTAGAAGTAAAATGTCGGCATCTGCAGTTGGAATCATAAAGCGATAGTTTTTGTTTTTGTCGTAATCGAACACACTTAAGCCCACAATGGCTTTTTTAGATAGAGTTTTTGGGTAACCTTTCAGATTGTTGCCATTTCTATCCACAATGTAAAGTTTGTTTTCGGTAACGAATGCCATTTGGAGTTTGTTGTTTTTAAGCATATCCACTTGGTAGACGTTGCCTATAATAGTGCCGTCGATAGGTTTCTTCCAAAGTATCTTTCCGCTGTTTGAAATAAGATAAATTTGGTTGTTTTCGTCTTGTATAAATATCTCATCCTCACCATTATAGTGGTTTTTCACTATTTGTGGGTTGATAGTGGCTGGAGCATCAAGAGCGATGCTCCAGTTAGGAGTTAGGAGTGTGGAGTTAGGAGTTGTGTTTTGTTTAGGTTCGGTTATGGTTTCTGTTTCAGTTTCGGTCACTGAACTTGTCGAAGTGCTTTCTTGCGATTCCTCTTCACGGACGCATAAGCCATGCGTCCCTACACTGTTTTGCGCATCTGCAACCAACTCCTCACTTTTATATACCCTATCATACTGAAGGAAAAAGTGCTGATAGGTGTTGCCGTTAGGTGAGTTTTCTGCTTGTAGGCAGAAGGTAGAGAAGTTTTTCCAAAGATTTTCATTTTTCTTGATGGCTGAGGTGAATTCTTCTGAGAAAAATTCTTTTGCGTTACGTATTACGTAAGGAATATTTACATAAAAAGATAGGTTTGCAATGCTCAGAAGAGTTCTGTTTGCGTCTCTAAAGTTTGGTGCGCATTGCAGAGTTTGAGTGTTGGCATTGCGCGAAGCAATATAGGTTAAAAAGTTGATGCTTGGAGCAATAATTAGTTTGTTGCCCACAATGGTCATATACTCCTCTTTTAGCAAAAATTGTTTGCCAAAAACAGATGCAGCAAAACCATTTTGATTGAAATGATAAATGTCTAAACCGTTCTTTTTGATTAGTTTAGCTTCGCTGTCTTTGTCATTTACCATATAATTTAGCTTCTCTGCGGCTTCATTTTCAGAGAACAGTTTTACTAACACAAAATCATTCATAGGAGTGCGTCCGTATGCTATTTCTCCATCGAAAAATTGTTTGAAAAATAGCGAAGGATTTTCTCCAGTATTAGTTTCTAGTGAAACCAAATTTCCATACCTATTATAATTTATTTCGTGTTTGCTGTAGAAACTATCTAATTGCTGTGTGTACTCATCTATATCAGAAAGCGCATAATGCTTAAAGAAATAGGTGTTGTATGGCATTCGGCTAGTAAGTGTGTTCAGAGTATATTCCTGACCTGCAAAAATATTTAGGAAGTTTTCTTCTTCGCTAGTTTCTGCAAAACCGTTTACCACAAGTTTATCTTCTAAAACTTCAAGGTCGAAACCACACCAACGTGCATAGTGTGTAATATCATCTAGGTTAAATTCTTCTTTAAAAGACTCATTTAGAGTATTTTGGAATGCTTTGATATTTACAAACCAGTTTACTAAAGCACCGTCGCCAGCAGAATTTTTAATGTTATTAAAACCTGCTTCAGAGTCCATCAACGATACTCCGGACGAAAGTTGGACAATAGATTTTTCTAAAAGAGGTTTATCGCTAGAAATAAGAAGAATATCGCCAGAATATGCAAAATACAACTTGTCTGGGATGTTTTTTGAAAGTAGGGAAGTGATGGCAAGTTGCTCGTTGTTAGATACTTGTGCGCTCCAAAGGTGTTTGCCGCTTTGGTATGAACTTAGGATTAACTTTCTGCTTTTTAGTACATTGGCGATGTCTGGATTTGTCTCTTTAAGCGAGTCAACAACCACAAACACAGAGTTTAGGGTCTTAAATTCATCTAAAGGACTAATGTCTTGCCAATAATTATTGTTGTACAGAAGTGCTTGTGATAGCCCCTCTGGGTTGTTTATTTTGATAATGCTAACTGGTACCTCTGGGAATGAACAATAAATGTCACTCTGTTTTGAAATGGTATTAGATTTTAGCGACACAATACCAGAAATGGTTGCAGCAACGGCGACTACAGCTATACTAATTATAATGATTATCTTTTTCATTAAGTTAGGAGTTAGGAGTTAAAACGCGTATCCTAGGCCTAGTTCAAAGAATTCAACTTTTTGTAAATGTGTTTTGAAACTTAGGTTTACCAAGAAATTTGGTGTGAAGTGGTATTTTACCCCAATGCGGAAGTAGTTCCAACCATCTTCTTTGTCTATATCGTATGGATAAATAAATCCTTTCTTTTTAGGTGTTTCACCTTTATTAAGTGCTTGTAAAATTTCGCCACCTGGTTCCATATTTTTTACTGGGTCGTAAAGGTAAATGCCAAAGTGTGCAAAAATGCCAAATTTGCCTATAGTAAGCTCGTTGGCAATGTTAAGACCAAGTCTTAGTTTGTTTTCAAAATTGTTATTTGGAGTAAATGTGCGTCCGAAATATGTGTTTTCTTCGGTCCAATAGTATTTACCTGCCTCATTTTGTGCAACAGTTTGTGCGTATGCACCATCGTAAAAAAGGTCTAAACCTACACCTATTCTGTGTTGACGGCAGGTGTGATAATAACCCTCCAGATTCAAACTCGCTGTGCCAAAATATTTAGTATCTTTATAATAAAGTTCTTTTACGCCTCCGCTTAGAATTACCTCGCCGCTCCACTTCTTTGGAGATTCGGTGGTTTGGTTATTTGGTGAGTCGATTTCTCCTTTAACCTCAACTCCTAACTCCTCACTCCTCACTCCTAACAGGTATTTCACCCCTACATACCCATTAAACATATTAAACCCACTATTTGGTTGGCTGGTACTAGCACTAGAAAAGTGATTGTACATTACGTCTGCAGTTAGACTAAGATTTTTATACACAGGCACTTCTATATTTAAACCAGCCGCAATGGCAAAGTTAAAAACTCCACCAATTGCAAAATTATAATCTCCTGCTTTTTGTTTTATAGCGCGAGGGTCGGCAATAGCAGCTTCTACATCGCAAGGCTTAGTAGCAAACGCCGCACCCATACCCATTTTGGCGTTGAAACGTATTTTTTCACTATTAACCATTGGTATATTAATGTATGGATAAAGTGAAATCATTTGACCTGTTATTTCTGGGTTTCCTAAGTCCAAAACTTGCAAGGCAAAGCCCAAATCTGGCATATTAAAATCTTTTTGCCATTGTTTGCTGCCGTCTGACGCTAGTTCAAAAGCAATCTCGCCACCCAATACTGGGCCTTTGGTGATAGGTTTTATAATGCTAGCATCGTGTGGATATATCCAACCACCAATAAATTGCCCTTTTATTTTATAAGGCGCAAAATCTGCAGCATGTAGGGTGGCGCAGAATAAAAGTAGTATATAAATGAGTAATTTTTTCATAACCTTAAAACTACCGCAAATATAGTGAATTTTGTTGTTATTTATATATTTTATTCTTATTTTTGCCTTTCGTTTGCAATAAGAATGCAAGCCCTTAGATAAACAATTAAAAAGAACGCAGATGTTTGCTGTTTTAGAAAAAGAATTACGTTCATTTTTTTCCACTCTTACCGGACCAATAGTAATAGCAGTATATTTAATTCTTACTGCATCGTTTTTGTGGCTTATACCAGGAGAAAATAATGTGTTATGGGGTGGTTATGCCAACCTAGACGGTTTGTTTGCACTTGCGCCATGGCTGTTTTTATTCCTTGTGCCTGCCATTACAATGCGAACATTTTCAGACGAGTACAGACAAGGCACTGTGGAAATTCTCCGTACAAGACCTATACACCCATATAGTATAGTTGTTTCTAAATATTTGGCTTCGCTAATAATAGCACTTATAAGTCTGATATTTACCTTGTTTTACTTACTAGCAGTCTGTTATCTAGGCACTCCGTTTGCAAATATCGACTTGGGCGGATTCTTTGGTTCGTTTATCGGACTAATATTTTTAGCCTGTCTTTACACTTCAATAGGTATATTTTTCTCTTCGCTATCAGACAATCCAATTATATCATTTGTAGGTTCGGCATTTTTGTGTTTCGTGTTCTATTACGGTTTTGAAATGCTTTCGTTTATCCCTGCAAATGTAAACGTTAAGGATTTTATTTCCTCTATGGGCATTGCTTATCACTACGATTCAATGAGTCGTGGAGTGATAGATTTTTCTGATATTTGGTACTTTATAACCATTAGTCAATTTTTCCTTCTTATTACATTTAGAAAACGCTTCTCGGTAAAACTTTTGGGAGTGGCGTTTGCGCTTATTTTAACAAATCTTCTTGCATCTAACGTGGTTCTACGTCTAGATTTAACTGCTGAAAAACGTCATAGTATTTCAGAAAGTACCAAACAACTACTTGAAAATCAACAAGCTGGAGTGAAAGTAGATGTTTTACTAGATGGAGATATGAATGTGGGATTTTTAAGACTGAAGAAATCTGTTGGATATTTGTTGGACGAAATGGACAGATATGCTGCAGTTGGTCTTAATGTGGAGTTTGCAGATCCTCTTAGCGAAGCTACTTCTGAAAAAGAAAGAAATCAGGTTGTGGCTAAAATGCAGAGAAAAGGTCTTGCTCCTACCATGGTGCACGATTATGATAAAAACGGAAATACACTTCAAAAAGTGATTTTTCCATGGGCAGTGGTTTCTTGCGCTGGCGATACTATAAACGTGCCACTACTACAAAATATAGCAGGTCGCTCTGGCGATGAAAACCTAAATTCTTCTATAGAAAATCTTGAATATGTCTTCACAGATGCACTTAGAATACTTACTCAAAAAGATGTGGTAAAAGTGGCATTTCTTGAAGGTCATGGCGAGGCAGAGGAGCACTTTGTTTATAGCCTAACAGAGAGTCTTTCTCGTTATTATCAAGTAGATAGAGGAGTGTTGGGCGATGATCCTAATATTCTAAACGATTATAAAGTAGTAATAATTGCTGAACCTCAAACTGAGTTTTCAGAGTCTGATAAATATATTCTAGACCAATATATTATGCGTGGTGGACGTGTTATTTGGTTAGTGGATGGCGTGGCAACAAATGGTGAAGTAGGCAAACCAAACGACTTAGGTTTAACAGACCAGCTGTTTACGTATGGTGTGCGCATTCAGCCAATGATGTTGCTTGATATTCAATGTGCTACTGTGCCAATTAATACTTCAATGGAAGGACAAACTCCAAATTTTGTGCCTATGCCATGGTATTATTCTCCACTGCTTATGCCAATGCCTGAGCATGCAATTACTAGAAATATTGCTCCTATAAAAGCTGAGTTTGCTTCTTATATAGAAAAAGTGGGTGAAAATGATTCTGTTTCGGGTACAGTTTTGCTATGTACATCGTCTAAAACTGCGCTTGAAAAAGCACCTATGTCACTGAGAGCTGATATAGTAAATCTCTCTCCAGAATCACCATATTTTGCATATTCTTATATGCCAGTGGCTGTGCTACTTGAAGGTAAATTTAAGTCGGTTTATGCAAATAGACTAGCTCCAGAAAATATCATTACTGGTGGCAAAAAGCCAATTAAGCAAAGCGAAAATACCAAAATGTTAGTGGTGGCAGATGGCTCAATTGCGCTAAATTCACTTCAAGGTTTTGCTTCTGGGTATGAACCGCTTCCTCTAGGCTACGATAAGTATATGAAAATGCAGTTTGGCAATAATGATTTTATGCTAAATGCAGTAAATTACTTAGCTGACGATGGCGATTGGATGCAACTAAGAAATAAAAAAATAAGTCTTCGCATTCTAGATAAAGAAAAAGTTGCTAGAAATGGCGAGTTTTGGAAATGGTTCTGTATCACCGTTCCAGTTTTATTGTTGATAATTTTCTCGGTAGGATTCCAAATTGTTCGTAAAAATCAAAATACGAAATAGGAAATTATATATAAAAATGATATTTTTGCATAACTAAATGAATAAACAAAAAATCAATATATGAAATTTACAGTATCTTCAGCAGAATTTTCAGAAAGACTTCAACAAGTCCTTCACGTAATGTCTTCAAAACCAATTACACCAGTTTTCAACTTTGTAAAATTCGACCTTTACGGTGACAACCTATCACTAACAGGTTCAGATGGTGATATTACCCTAACAGCATCTATGAAAGTAGAAAGCCCAGAAGGCGAGGGTAGCTTCCTTATTTTAGGTAGCCAAATTAGTTTCCTATCAAAATTTGGCAATCAACCATTGGTATTTACAATAGATGAACGTAGTTATTCACTTGAAATTAAATCATCTGCAGGTAAATACAACTACATTGGTCAGTCTGCATCAGAATATCCAGCAGCAAGATCTCTTGCCGAAGATGCTAGAGAAATAAACCTTCCTTCAGATTCTGTAATGGAAGGTATCAATAAAACTCTATTTGCAGCAAGCAACGACGAACTTCGTCCTATTATGATAAGTGTGTGCGTAGACGTTACACCAGAAGGTCTATACTTCGTGGCAACAGATGCTCACAAACTTGCTATGGTAAGATACAACAATCTAGGTTCTGAAGATGCAAAACGTCTAGTTTGGCCAGCAAGAAGCGTTGGTGCTCTTAAAAACTTCTTAGCAAAAGACAAAGGCGAACTAAATATCAAATTCGACAATTCAAGCATTTACTTCAAATCTGCTAACTATTTATTGATAAGTCGTTTAGTAGAAGGAAACTATCCAAACTATAAAGCAGTTATCCCTAGAGAAATGCCTATTTCTGTGTTTGTAAATGCAGACGTGTTCCGCGTAGCTCTAACACGTGTAGCAGCTTGCTCTTCTGCCACAAACCTTGTGCGTATGTCTATCACATCAAACAACATTCACCTTCTAAGCCAAGACCTAGATTACTCAGTATCTGGCGAAGAAAATGTAGAATGTACACTAAACGGTGTTGAAAGCATCGAACTAGGCATCCGCTCAGACCTAATGTTAGCTATTCTTGGTGCTATCAGCCCAGTTTCAGAAATAGAATTAAAACTTATCGACCGCACCAGACCAATGTTGGTATTGCCAGTTAGTCAAGCAGAAGAATCTGAGGTTACTATGTTAGTGACCCCTATGGTTATTTAAATTATCATTTTATGAACTTAAACTTAAAAAATCCTATTATATTCTTCGACCTTGAAACCACAGGGTTGGATGTATGTAAAGATAGAATTGTGCAAATTGCATATATCAAAGTAAACCCTAACGGCACAGAAGAAGAAAAAAACTATTTAGTAAACCCTGAAATGCCTATCCCAGCAGAAGTAACTGCTATTCATGGTATCTCTGATGCAGATGTAGCAGATAAACCTACATTTAAAGAACTTGCAAGTGTGCTTGTAAAAGATTTCAAAGGTTCTGATATTGCTGGTTTCAATTCAAATAGATTTGACATTCCACTTCTTGCAGAAGAGTTTCTTAGAGTAGGTGCAGATATCGACCTTTCACGTTGCAAAAAGATAGATGTTCAAACTATTTTCCATAAAAAAGAACAACGCACTCTTACAGCGGCGTATAAACTATATTGCGGAAAAGATTTGGATAACGCACACAATGCTCTTGCCGACACTCGTGCCACATACGAAGTGCTTAAAGGTCAATTAGACAAATATCCAGACCTAGAAAATGATATGGCATATTTGTCTGAGTTTACTTCACACAACAAAAATGTAGATTTTGCAGGCCACTTGGTATATAACGAAAAAGGTGAGGAAGTAATCAACTTCGGAAAATATAAAGGTCAACTTGCTGAAGTGGTTCTTAAAAAAGACCCAGGTTACTTTGGCTGGATTACACAAGCCGACTTCCCACTTACCACAAAACAAGCATTTACTCGTATAATGTTAAAAAGTAAGATATAAAATTATCGTGCACAGATAATTAAATAGTGCGCATTAATTTAACATTTATAACTAAAATCTCCGTTTCTAAGCAGAAATGGAGATTTTTTTATACATTTTAAGTAAATAAATCTTAAATTTGCGAATTGAGCATAAACGTTTGCATTTATAGAAAGAAAATAAAACAAAATAAATTAAATACTTATGAAAAAATCATTTAAGAAATCAATTCTATTATTGTGGTTGGCCTTACTTGGGTTAATGATGCCAATGCAGGTAAGTGCGTATTACATTGCAGGTTGGGGTGGTGATTGGTCGCATAAAAATATGGGAAACAATCAATACACTTATTATGCGCAACCTGCAGGTGATTATGAGTTTAAGATAACAGAAAATGCTAATTGGGATAAACAATGGGCTTGTGGTACTACAGTAAATGTGTCTGAGGTAGTTCAAACGAATAGTTGTAATAACGGTGATAACATAAAGGTTAAATTGAAAAAAAATGCTGATGTTACTATATCGTTTAATGGTAGTGTGATTACAATAAATGCAACGGAAGTGACTGTTGCTTTAGAGTCTTATCTAAAGGGAACATTTGATAGTTGGGGTACAGGAAAACA
This sequence comes from Candidatus Enterocola sp., assembly GCA_045612225.1. GTDB lineage: Bacteria > Bacteroidota > Bacteroidia > Bacteroidales > Paludibacteraceae > Enterocola. The sequence continues at coordinate 3,909 of JAZKYP010000013.1, read as the reverse complement.
AATGACACTAAATGGTAGTCAATATGAACTAAAAGGTGTTGAGTTAGATGTTAATACAGAATTAAAAATTAATTATGTAAATACTTGGGCTGGTTATGATCAAGTAAAAAGTGGTGACAAATCAAACTTTTGCTCTAGAGGCAGTGGTGATGGAGATAATAATATTGTAATAACTGTTAAAGGAACTTACAGTTTTTATTATAAACAAGGTTCTAATGAAATATACATTACATTAGATGCTGCATCTTCAGGAGGAGACGACGGTGGTGATGAGTATCTAGATGCTATTGAGTGTGACCCAGCAAATACAAAAATTATTTTTGAAGAACATTTTGACGCACCTAGCACTTTATCAGGTTTAGATGCAAAAAGCAGATGGGAATATTCTGCTAGCGGCGATGGTTATACAGCTAAAGTACCAGATGAATATAATCCAATGGTAACAAGTTGTACGGCAATTAAAGATGCTGGTAATTATGCTGTTCTTGTAAATCCATATTATGCTGGTTGTGGAACTCAAGGTCAAGGTGATACACATGCTTGTGAATGTAATGATGGTCAATGGTATAAAAATATAACAGACCATACAGAAAATACAAACGGTGGTATGTTGTTTTACAACTGTAAAGATGGTGCTCAACATACTGATATGCTTTACGAATGTACAGTGGACGTTTGTGAAAATACTTTCATAAATTTCTCTGCATTTATTGCTTCTGCCACAGCGGGTGATAGAGGATGTGCTGTAAAGGCAAAAGTAAGATTCTTACTATACGATACAGAAACTAGCGAAGAATTATCTCGTTTTACCACTGGAAGTATTTCATTGAGTAGTGGTAATGATTGGGAGAATATAGCAGTAATGTTTAACTCAAAAACTGCTAAAAAAGTAACCCTAAAATTACAAAACCTTGCTGCAGAAGGTTGCGGTAACGACTTGTTGCTTGACGATATCACTTTTAGTGTTTGTACTCCAAAAACAAATTTAGTTTGCTCAAATGGAACTGAAGAATGTACTCTTATTCCTGGACAAAAGGAAACTCTTACTGCTTCTATCATTAGTGGTGTAATGGAAAATCCATATTACTTATGGCAATATCAATCTAATAAAGCAGGTTGGATGCCTATTGGCCAGCCAGAAGTAAACAAAACAGAATTAGAAGTAATTCCAGAAGCAAACACTACTTTGTATCGTGTAATTATAGCAAATACAGCAGAAGAGGCAATAAATATTGCAGGTCAAGGTAACCCTTCTGCTTGCGGTATGTATGCTATTACCAATACCGTAACAGTTAATGTTACAAACTTAGGATTAATTTCTAACTTGTCAGATGGAAGTATCTGTGCTGATGGGGTAGATAAAAATACTCTTACACTTAAAGTAACAAACCCACTTAATGTGGCAGTGACTGGAGTGAAAGTGGCAGTTGAGATTCCAGAAGGTGTAACTGCTTACAATGCAGGAACAACCACGGTATTTACTGGTTTTGCAGAGTTTGACTTAGCTGCAAATGGTTCTAAAACTTTAACATTAGATTTAAAATCTACAGCTGCAATTAATGCTTCTCAAATTAAATCGATTAAATCTTATATTGCAAAAACATTTGACCTAACATGGGATTCTGAGTCTGCACTTGTTAAAGCATCAAGTGACATTACAGTAAATCCTGTTCCAACTGCAAAATTTGCAGTTGCAGGTGAAAATATCTGTAAAGGAAGTACAACAACAGGAACAAATGTTATAATCTCAAATGGTTCTCCAAATTATACTTTAACTATTGGTGGAACAAATTATACAGCAACCACTTCTCCATATTTATTTGCTGTAAATCCTACTTCCACAACTACATATACATTAACTAAAGTAATGGATGCTAAAGGTTGTTACTCAACACCTACTAGCAATAATACTGTTACTGTAAATGTAGAAGAAATCAAAATTACAGCTCACCCTGCATCAACTTCTGTTTGTGTGGGTGCAGGAGCAACATTCTCTGTAGATGCATCTGGTGTAGATAAATATCAATGGCAAGTAAGTTCAGATAATAGCAATTGGAATAATATTTCTGGTGCAACAGCTTCTACATACATCATTTCTGCTACTACAGCTAATGATAATAACAAATATTATCGTGTAGTTGTAAGCAAAGATGGAGGTAAATGTGAGCAACAAGAAAGTAATTCTGCTCTATTGACTGTTAAAACAACAGTTGCTCCAAGTGTTGGTACATATAAAGAATGTGCAAAAGATGGTCAAATCCAATTATCAACATTAGCAACAGGTACTTCTTTAAAATTCTATTCAGATGCAGCATTGACCAACCAAGTTACTACATTCTCTGCTTCAGAAGTAGTTACTGGCAAAAAATACTATGCTACTCAAACAATTAATGGTTGTACAAGTGCAGCAACTGAAATTTCAGTTACAGTACTTGAACTTCCAAAATTAACTCTTGCTACAACAGATAAAACTGCTATTTGTGGTACAGAAAGTGATTCTAAAGCTACATTAACATACCAATTTAATGGTGGTAAAGCACCATATACATTGTCTGTACAAAGAACTGAAGATGATGGAACAACAGAAACTATCACTCCTTCAAATCTTTCTGCAACAGGTACTTATGCTCTACAGCCAACTACCAAAACAACTTACAAATTTACTCAAGTGAAAGATGCTAATGGTTGTGTTAGTGCTTCTGCTTCTGGTTTGGTAGATGATGTAGTAATAGATGTTAAACGTTTAAGTATTACATCAAACTTAAATGACGAAAGTGTTTGTGCCGATAAGAAAATTACATACACTATTGGTGCAGAGGGAGATGATATTAAATATCAATGGTTCCAATCTACAGACAATGGTGTTTCATTTAATAAAGTAGGAACAAATTCTAGCACTTATACCCCAGGCAATTTTGCCATTGGAGACACAAAACAATACAAAGTTGTTGTTTCTCAAGATCCAGAGGTATGTTCTAGTATAACAAGTGCAGTGTCTGCAGTTACAGTAAACGACTGTTCTTCATTTGAACTTGCTTATACTTCTGTTAAAAATGTAGTTTGTAAAGAAGATCAAATTGAGTTAAAATTAACTCTATCAAACAACTCTGATATTGATGCTACAGATGTTATTGTAAATATTTCTAATATTTCAAATCAAGACTTAGTATCTTATTCTTCAACTGCTTACACTCATTCTACAGGTATTTGGAAAATAGCAAGTTTAAGAAAAGGTAATAGCGTTACATTAACTATTAAAATTAAAGGAACAACAGTTGTAAAAGATGTGGTATCAGTTGCTTATATCAGCAAATCTGGTTCTACTGCATACACAGAAACTACAACTCAAGCCAAAGACACCGAGACAATTACTGTTAAAGGTATTACTGCTAAACCTACTGTTAATAATTATGCAGCTTGTCCAGAAGAAGGTATGTTGAATCTTGCAGAACAAGTTACTTCGGATAAATCTGGTCTAGTATTCTATACAACAGAAACAGGATTCGCAAGCAAAACCCAATCTTCAAAAAATGCAGAGGGTATTACACCATATTGGGTAACAAATACCAAAGCAGGTGAATGTGAAAGTCCTCGTACAAAACTTGATATTGTAGTTTATCCACAACCTACTGCAACAATCTCTGGTACTACAGCAATATGTAAAGGTGAATCTACAGATTTATCAATTGCATTAACAGGAGAGGATAAATATTATATTGTATTATCAAATGGTGATGCAGTACGTCAAGTTTCTGGTCCTTCTACTACAATGTCAGTATCTCCAACTGCAACTACCACATATACTTTAGATGAGGTAAGAGACGGAAATGGTTGCCCTGCAACACTTTCTGGTAGTGCAACAATTACTGTTAACGATGTTGCAACAATTGCAGACATTACAGCTCCAGC
>JAZKYP010000012.1:0-25992 GCA_045612225.1 Candidatus Enterocola sp. | reverse complement strand
GAGTGAGGTTCTTTGCCATCGTCATGAAACATCCACGGATAATACACCGAGTCACCGTAGTTTTTCTTGTTTGGTGAGAGTTCTGCCCATTTAAACCAAAACACAGCTCCTGGATTTGACATTAATATTTCTTTCCAATCATTTGTGTTGGTGTAGTTTGCTGAGAAAATTTCATCTGCATCCAAACCAAATAAAATACAATCTCTATGATTCGCGATTTCGCGGGCTTTTGTAACGAGCATCGACTGACGCTCAGCTTCATTGAAGTCTTGATTATTGTTGTCTATAACAATTACCTTTTCATACTGCTTATAAATATCGCGGCTACCATCTGTAGACATTTGGTCGGCAATAATTATAAAATCTGCCCATGTAGAAGTGGTCTTTAAAAATGCGTGTAGCACCCATGCTTCATTGCGCACTGGGGTCATTACTATAAATAATGGTTTAATCTTTTCCATAACTCAGCCCCTCCATTCATTCTAAAATTTATATTCTTTTTCATAACTAAATCTTTATATAATTTTACGTAAATAAAAAAGAGGATTCAAGCCTTTCAAGCTTTGAATCCTCACATATTATCCTATAACGCAGCTACTGGGAGTTGTAAAAGAGATAGAATCAAAATTACAAGTAATGTAAGTAGCAATTTTTCTGTTAAATCCATATCTGAATAAATTTAATTGTGATTTAATCTAGATTATTTTTTATTAAATCTTATATAATAATCATCTATGCCTAAATAATATGTTCCTTCTTGTAGATGGAAAATATCAATTTCATTTCCATATTCTGCACAAAGACAACGACCATTCTTGTCATAGATAATAAGATCTGTATCATCCTCGTCCACTCCATTTACATAGAAAGATTTTGAAACTGGTTCAGGAAAAACATATACATCTTCCTTTGAACCGTATATCTCTATGGAGGAGGAGACATAAAGAGTGCGTGTACCTTTGAAACCGATACGTTGCACACGAGAGAGAAGATAAGCGGTAGAACTTCCATCTGCTGATAAAGTTACTTTATTACCACACTCTTTTGCATCTGGGTTGCTTGAGAATAACCAAGTAAATAACCCAAAAAGATTTCTAACATTCATAATGACATTAGATTAAAATTTTTGTAAATCTTTTAAATAAATAAATTGTTAATAAGTTTATAAAATAAAAAAATCAACTTCTCCAAGTGAGAAATTGATTTCGTAGCAAATATAATTTGAAAATAAAATTTTGCAAACGTTTTTTGAAAAAATTTTCGCCTATAATGAAAAATAGCCCAGAAATACCTAAAAAAGGGGTTAAATTATAAGCAAATGTTACAAAATAATTACAAATTGTTTTTCGGAAACGTTTTAGAGTAAGGTGTTTGACATAAAAAAAGGAGATTCAAATTTGAATCTCCTTTTATGGCTAGTCTCGGGAACCGAGTAATTATCTTTCTGCTCGCATTGGATTGTTTAAGAAATCTTCGTATGCCATACGAATACCATCACGAAGTTCTGTTTTATATGTCCATCCTAAAGCTGTTGCTTTGCTTACATCTAAAAGTTTGCGTGGTGTGCCGTTTGGGCGAGTTGTGTCCCACTCTATCTTACCTGTATATCCTACAGTCTCTGCAACCAATGTAGTTAGATCTTTAATACTAATTTCTTTGCCTGTGCCTGCATTTACTGTTTCATTTCCGCTGTAGTTGTTCATTAGGAACACACAAAGGTTTGCCAAATCGTCTACGTAAAGGAACTCACGTAGTGGACTACCATCGCCCCAGCATGTAACAGTTTCTATCCCTGCTTCTTTTGCTTCATGGAAGCGACGAATAAGTGCAGGAAGCACGTGACTATGTTCTGGATGATAATTGTCATTTGGACCGTAAAGATTAGTTGGCATTAGACTAATAAAATCTGTGCCATACTGACGATTTAGGTATTCACAGTATTTAAGACCAGATATTTTAGCTAAAGCGTATGCTTCATTTGTTGGTTCTAATGAAGATGTAAGCAAGCAACTCTCTGGCATAGGTTGTGGAGCAAGACGTGGGTAGATGCAAGAAGAACCCAAAAATTCTAGTTTCTTAACACCATTTTGCCATGCTGCATGTATCACGTTCATTTCAAGCATCATATTGTGATACATAAAGTCTGCTAAACCTTGTGAGTTTGCAATAATGCCACCTACTTTTGCAGCCGCTAAGAAGACATATTCTGGTTTTTCTGTAGCAAAGAAGTCATTCACCGCTTGTTGATTGATTAAATCAAGTTCGGCGTGTGTACGAGTAATGATATTTGTGTAGCCTTGACGCTGTAATTCGCGAACAATAGCGCTACCTACCATACCACGGTGACCGGCTACATATATTTTAGAGTTTTTTTCCATTTTATTTTACGATACCTTTTTCTAGATATTCTGCTAGATTTGTTCTCACGTGTTCTGAAGCTCTTTCTACGGCAACTTTTTCCATGTCGTGTTTTACCATTAGTTCTACAAGTTCGCTGAAAGATGTGCGTTTGGTTGGATCCCAGCCTAGTTCGCGTTTTGCTTTTGAAGGGTCACCCCAAAGATTTACTACGTCTGTAGGACGATAGAAATCTGGTGATACTTCTACAAGCACACGTCCTGTAGCTTTATCAATACCTTTTTCATTTTCTTCTTCACCTACGAACTCTAGTTCAATACCAGCGTGTTTAAACGCTAGGTAGCAGAACTCACGTACAGAGTGTTGTTCGCCTGTTGCGATAACGAAATCTTCTGGTTTATCGTGTTGAAGGATTAGCCACATACATTCTACATAGTCTTTTGCATAACCCCAGTCGCGAAGTGAAGAAAGATTTCCTAAATAAAGTTTATCTTGTTTACCTTGTGCAATGCGTGCTGCAGCAAGGGTAATTTTACGAGTAACGAATGTTTCGCCACGGCGTTCTGATTCGTGATTAAATAAAATACCAGAACAGCAGAACATATTGTAAGCTTCGCGATATTCTTTTACAATCCAGAAACCGTAAAGTTTTGCCACTGCGTATGGGCTATATGGATGGAAAGGTGTATTTTCATTTTGTGGTACTTCTTCTACCTTGCCATAAAGCTCTGATGTAGAAGCTTGATATATGCGGCAAGTTTCTGTAAGTCCGCATTGACGTACTGCTTCTAGTATGCGTAATACACCAGTAGCATCTACATCTGCAGTGAACTCAGGTGCATCGAAACTTACTTGCACGTGACTTTGAGCTGCCAAGTTATAAATTTCGTCTGGACGAACCTTACCTATCACTTGTAGAAGGCTCATAGAGTCTCCCATATCACCATAGTGTAGGTGGAAGTTCTCGTGACCTTCTAGGTGTGCGATACGTTCGCGGTAATCTACAGATGAACGACGGATAATACCGTGTACATCATAGCCTTTTTCTAATAAAAACTCAGCTAAATAAGAACCGTCTTGTCCTGTTACGCCAGTGATAAGTGCTTTTTTCATATTATTATCTTCCTATTCCTTGGTATTCAAAACCAAGTGTTGTTAATTCTTTTTTATCGTAAATATTACGTCCGTCTATTACAAGTGGGTTATTAACTAATGTTTTAATAATTTCCCAATTTGGTAGGCGGAATTCTTGCCATTCTGTTACAAGGCAAATAGCGTCTGCCTGTTTTACAGCATCGTATGCGTCATTTGCAAAATATAGATTTGAATTCTCTATATTTAAGTGCTTCACGATAGGGTCATAGACTCTTACTGTAACACCTGATGCTAATAATTTATTAATTAAAACCAACGATGGTGCTTCACGCATATCATCTGTATTTGGTTTAAAAGCTAAACCCCATACTGCTATGGTTTTACCTCGTAAGTCACCAGAGAATGCTTTGTATAATTTGTTATAAAGTACTGCTTTTTGTGCTTCATTTATGCTTTCTACAGCTTGTAGCAAGTGCATTGGGTAACCCATTTGCTGTGCGGTTTGTACTAGTGCTTTTACATCCTTAGGGAAACAAGAGCCACCATAACCACAACCTGCATAAAGGAATTTGTTTCCTATACGAGCATCAGTGCCAATACCTTTACGTACCATATCAATATCTGCTCCTACTAGCTCGCAAAGATTAGCTATATCGTTCATAAAGCTAATGCGAGTGGCAAGCATACTATTTGCTGCATATTTGGTCATTTCGGCAGAAGGTATATCCATGAAAAGCACCCTAAAGTTATTTAGAAGGAACGGACGATAAAGTTTGGTCATAAGTTCCTTTGCTTTTTCACTTTCTACACCTATTACCACACGGTCTGGACTCATAAAATCCTTAATAGCTGCACCTTCTTTTAGAAATTCAGGATTTGAAGCCACATCAAATGGCACATTCACTCCTCTTTTATCTAGTTCTGCTTGTATGGTTGCTTTCACCTTTTGAGCAGTGCCTACTGGTACTGTACTTTTAGTAACAAGTAGTGTGTAGTGATTTATATTTTCACCTACTGTTTTTGCTACTTCTAGCACATATTTAAGGTCTGCACTTCCATCTTCATCTGGAGGTGTACCTACTGCACAGAAAATAACCTCTACATTGTCTAAAACGTCTTTTAGACTTGTGCTAAAGTGTAATCTACCTGCTGCAATATTTCTATTTACCATTTCTGAAAGACCTGGCTCATAAATAGGAATATCTCCAGACTGAATACGCTTTATTTTATCTTCGTTATTATCAATACAAGTTACTTCTGTACCCATTTCTGCAAAGCAAGTGCCAGAAACAAGACCTACATAACCTGTACCAATAATTGCGATTTTCATTTTTATATATTATAAACGTGTATCTACCACGTCGCGTGGTACAAAGTTTTTAACGTCGAAGATTACAGCTCCGTTTTCTTTAAAGTGAGCAAAGTCGAAATCATAGAATTCTTTGTGAGACACTGCTGCGATAACTGCTTGATAGTGTTTACCTTTATTTACTTTAGGTAGCAGTTCAATGCCGTATTCTTCTTTTACTTCTTCTGCATCTGCCCATGGATCATATACATCTACATTTACACCAAAGTCTTTAAGCTCTTTGTAAATATCGATTACTTTAGAGTTACGCATATCTGGGCAATCTTCTTTAAATGTGATACCAAGAAGAAGGATATTTGCATTTTTAATCTTATGATCTGCCTGAATCATAAGTTTCATAGTTTTTTGTGCTATGAAGTTTGCAATGCTATTGTTTACGCGGCGACCGCTTAGGATAACTTGTGGGTGGTAACCAAGAGCATTAGCTTTGTGAGCTAAGTAATAAGGGTCTACAGAAATACAGTGACCACCTACAAGACCTGGACGATATTTTAGGAAGTTCCATTTACTACCTGCGGCTTCAATAACATCGTTGGTATCAATACCTACGCGGTCGAAAATAAGCGCAAGCTCATTCATAAATGAGATATTGATGTCGCGTTGTGTATTCTCAATTACTTTTGCAGCTTCTGCCACCTTCATGTTTGGTGCACGGTGAGTACCGTTTTTCAAGATGCTATTGTATAGAGCATCTACCACGTCTGCAATTTCTGGAGTAGAACCAGAAGTGATTTTCTTAATAGTGGTAAGAGTATTTACCTTGTCACCTGGGTTGATACGTTCTGGAGAGTAACCGCAGAAGAAATCTTCGTTGAATTTAAGACCAGAGAACTTTTCTAGTACTGGCACGCAATCTTCTTCTGTACAGCCTGGATATACTGTACTTTCGTAGATAACAATGTCGCCTTTTTTAAGTACACCACCTAGCATAGCAGATGCTTTAAGAAGTGGAGTAAGGTCTGGGTTGTTGAATTCATCGATAGGTGTAGGTACACTTACAATGAACACATTGAAGTCTTTAAGTTTTTCTGGATAGCAAGCAAAACTAAGACCGATACCTGTGTTGTTTTTATAAAGGTCTGTAGCCTCTTTCATTGCTGCAAGGTCTGCTTCTTTAGTGTGGTCTTCGCCACGTTCTAGTTCTGCAACGCGTTGAGCATTGATATCAAAACCTAAAGTTCTATATTTTTTACCAAATTCAATGGCTAGTGGTAATCCTACATAGCCTTGTCCGATAACTGCGATTTTTTTAGTATTCATAATTTTAATTTATATGTTTATTTTATGTTATATTTAGTCTCACTTACTTGCATTCTCTTCTTCCACATCATCGAAATACTGGTCTTTATTACCTACATATAAGCCATAGCCGTAGTAGCCTTTGCCATAGTTGCCACCATAGTAACCATAACTATTGTGATAATATGCTGAGTATTCCATTTTCTTCAAGTTCACATTATTGAACACAATATTTACATTGTGTGTATTATGTTCCTTAAGTTGTTTAATTGTGTTTTTAAAGAATGTTTTATTTGTTTTTTCACAAGAAACCACAAACACTGTTTGGTCTACTTGCTTAAACAAAGAATAAATATCGCCTACAAGACCAACTGGAGATGTGTCTATAATGATATAATCATATTGTTGTTTAAGAGTATCTAGCATATTTTTTAGTCCATCAGACGCCATTAGTTCTGCTGGATTTGGAGGTATAATACCTACAGGAAGCACATCAAACTTATATTCGCTAGATTTAATAATTGCATCTTCAAGTGAAATATGACCTGCTAGGTAGTTTACAAGACCTTTATTGCCTCTAAGCTCTAGATATGCAAGGATAGAAGGTTTACGTAAGTCGAAGTCGATAAGCAGTGTTTTACGCTCTGTCATACCATAAATACCAGCAAGGTTCACTGCTATATACGATTTACCATCACCAGATTGTGTAGAAGTAACCAAAATGGTTTGCTTTGCATCGTATGGAAGCATAAGTCCAAGACGAGTTCTAATAATACGGAATGCTTCTGCTATAGAAGAACGTGGCATTTTATCTACAATTACAGGAACCTTCTTGTATGTTCTACGAAGCATTGCTATAACAGGATAAATACCTCCTGAAAGTTTGTTTATTTCTTCTTCTGTTCTAATGCTAGGATAAAGTAGTTCTTTAAGTACTACAAATGCCAATGGAATAACTAGTGCTATCATTAGGAATGTAGAATAGGTTTTATTCTTTGTTCCTGCATTTGTCATAGAAGATATACGAGCTTTATCTAGAATAATGTTATCTGGTGAGTTTGATGCTTTTTGAATTTGTGCATCAAGACGTTTTTGAATAAGGAATGAATAATAGTCGTCATTCATCTTAAACTCACGCTGAATGTTAAGGAATTGTTGTTCCTTGTATGGAAGTGCACGCATTTCCTCTGTAAGGGCATCGGTGCGTTCTTCTAAGTCTTTCTTTTGAATATCTAGAGCCACTCTATTGTTGGCAAGTGCCTCGTTCATTTGTTGCTTGATGGCATCTAATTCACGTGTATATTTAGAGTAAAGTGGGCTCTTCTCTCCTACTTCATCGCGTTTTAGTTGAAGTTCTGTAAACGCTGTTACAAGTGATGTAAGCGAAGCATCTGTTACACCTAAGTTTGCTGGTGCAATAATACTTTCGTTTTCTACATTGCTTTGTAGATATTGAGTTAAGTAATTTAAGTATGATTCTTTAAGTCTAAGTTCTGTACGGATAGCATCTAGTTTTGCATATTCACTCATAAGCGATGTTCCGCCACTAGAAGCTACTATAAAGTTATTTGCTTTATAATCTTTAAGTTTGTTTTCAGACACTTTTAGTGAGTCAGAAAGGCCTTCAAGTTGTTCGTCGATGAAGTTTACTGTTTTAATTGCAGCATCGTTTTTACGTGCTAAGTTGTCAGCAAGGAATTCTTCGCAAAGTGCATCAAGGAAGTCACAATCGCGTTGTGGCACATCACCTACAATAGAGGCTTCTACCACTGAAGCACCTTTCATAAGGAATTCAAACGCCAAACGAGAAGAATATAGTGTAACTAGATTGTCGATTGAATTCAATCTAAAATATACACTTACGCCTTCTCTAAAGTAATCTGTTTTATCTATTTGTAGGAAGAATTCTGAGTTTTCAAATGCCACTCCGTATGTACCTTTATAATAGTATTCTGGCAGAGTTTTGGTTTCTTCTGCTGTAATGGTATACTCATTGTTACCTAAGTCGGTAAACTGAAACTCACGAGAGTATGCAAGCGGAGAAATATATGTGGTAACAATCTTTATTGGAGATTGTTTATAAAGGTTTGTTGTGCGGAAACGTCCTTGTGTATAATAGTCTACGTGTAGGTCTGGTAGTTTTTCTATTGTACGTTTAACCAAGTCGTATGAACCGAACATGATTACCTGGTTGTTTACATTACGATAGGCTTTTTCTGCACCAAAACCTTGTAGCAATGTAGCTTGTGCTCCCAAATATCCTTTACTATCTTCGATAATAACTAGTGCAGAAGATTTGTAACTTGGTCGCCAACTTCTATTCTTTAGATATGCAAATGACATAAATAGAACTAAAGATATGGCAAATAAATACCAAGCTTTTACAATGCGGATTATCCACATTTTATAGTCAAATGAAGAAGACTCAGCTGCTTCATTGTAAGAATAATCGTTATTTGGATATGTGTAATTTTTATTTTCGTTCATAATTAATAAATACCCATTGTTACACCTAAGTTAAACACAGAGACCAAAAATCCTAAACTCGTGGTTATTGTCCCTAAAGCTGAATTATAATCTTCAATCTTCCAGAAATTACCCTTGATAGAACTTAAATATATCACATCATTGGGGTAAACATAATAATATTCCGAATCTATAATTGATACTGTTCTTAAATCAAAATCTTTTATCTGTGGGCGTCCTCCTTCAGGATTTGGACGCACTAAACGTACTCTTTTTTTGTCTGCATTAGTAGCAGGACCACCTGCCAATGCTAGTGCTTGGAATATATTTAGTTTTTCTTTATATAGATTAAAAGCACCTTTACCACCCTCGCCCACTACATAAAACATATCATTTGCAAGAGCCACTTTTACCATTGCATCTGGCACAAAGTCTTTAAGCTTTTCTTCTATCACCTTAGATGCTTCTCTAATGGTTAAACCTGCCACAGGAATAGAATTTACAAATGGAATATCTATAGTACCGTCGTCGTACACTCTATACGTAAACTCTGTAGTAGTAGAAGAACCACCACTTTCAAAATTGAATATTGCTGCTGCTTCTTCATTTAGAGTTAGAAGACGAATTACCAATTGATCATTTGGTATTATCTTATAATACTCGTATACAGCCTTTTCATACTTTGGAAGCTTGTCGCTTTCTTGGAAATATGTATTATCTTTATTGGTAATACAAGAGGTACCAGCCATTATCAAAACAACAGCTAATAATATATTTTTTATATTTAGTCTAAATCTTATCATTATGCTGTTTTAATTTGGGATACAAAGTTTAACTATTTGATATACTAGCAAACCAAAACTTATTGTCGAACTGGTAATACCTATAGCTGTTAAGAAAGAATCTACCCTAAAGAACTGACCTTTAAATGCTTTCACATAAATAATATCATTAGGTTGAATATAGTAATATTCAGATTCTAATATATCTTTACTTCTAATATCAAATTCTTTAATTTCTGTATTTCCATCTGGTAATTGTCGAAGAACTTTTACATGTTTTCTATCTGAATATGTACCTAAATCGCCTCCTACTGCAAGCGCCTCAAATATATTCATCTTTTCTTTATTAAGTTTATGACGACTAGCGCTTCTTTCTGTAATCAAGTTAAAGTAATTATTTACAAGACGCACCTCTACTGAGCAATCTTTTACGTAATCTTTTAGCGCTACTTCAATTTTATGTTTAATTTGACGTGTAGTTAAACCTGCCACTTCGATAGAACCGATATATGGAAAATCGATAGTACCATCATCATACACTGTGTATGTGTATAAACCTTTGTATGCAGAACTTAATGTGGTAGATGAACCGGTTGATGCATTGAAAAGTTTTTGAGATTCTGGGTCAAGTGTTATAACACGAATATGTAGTTCGTCGCTTATTTGAATATTATAATCGGCAGGTGTATGATATTCTGGATAACTAGGCACGTAGTTATCTGGCTCTTGCAAGTAATGAGTCTTGCGTGGTGTAACACAGGAGGTTACAAGCAAAATCGCAGAAATAATAATATAAAATCTTAGTGATTTCAAGGTATAATTTTTTCAATTCACAAATATAATCTTTATAATATTAATAAGCAAGAATAAGTTAAAGAAAGTTATTAACAAACAAAAAATCGGAATCCTTACGAATTCCGATTTTTATGTAAAATTTTAGTGAGAGTGTTTTTTAAAGGAGGGATTTTAAGGCGCCCCGAAGTCTGAGAAACCGGAGTTTACTAAACGTAAATGAGGATTTCGAAGACGAGGGCAACGCAAAAAGCACCCTTTAAAAACGCTCGAACCTATCGGCCGGCTTGGGTAATATAGTTCTTCAATTCCGCATTGAATGAATCGTTTTCTAGAAGGTCTTCTAGGTAGATGTGCATTCTGTAGCGCCAGCTGTTTTTGGTATTTGATGGCACGTTGATACGTTCATCGTTAGGGTTTTCGCGACGTAAGTCAGGGTTGATGCTGAATAGGTCTTGAATTTGGAAAATAGCCCACATAGCTGGTGAATATAGGTGTTGAACTAGAATATCACGACATACCCACCATTCTGCAAAGTATGGAGCTTGACCCCAGTGACCAAGTTGTTGATTGTAGAAACGTTGGGTTACGTCTGGTTTTTCTTCCCACCAACCACGAATAGTACTCATATCGTGAGTAGAAGGGGTAACAACAGATAAGTATTTAGCATCTGCTGGGTGGAAGAATTCGATTGTGTCAATTTTTGGAGCACGTTGAATTTCAAGGCTTAGAATACCTAGTTCGTTCATAACTGATGTTACGCAGTCTGCCATCATACCAAGGTCTTCACCACAAACCATCATGTTAGTGCTACGTTTAAGCGCAGGAAGTTTGCGAAGTGCTGAATATTTCCAGTGACCATCTTGACGACGATAGAAGTAGTCTACATAAAGCTCTTCAATTTTGCGTTGAACGTTGCTATCTAAGTAACGGAATGATGTTTGTGCTTGCATTCCATAACGTGGATAGTATTGTGTGCCGTTTGAGCCTTTAACTTCAAAGAATAAAACATTTGAAACAAGATCGAATAATCCCCATTTAATTTTTTCTGAGAACATGCCTTTTTCAAATAGTTTTTGGATCTTGTTTTGTGTGTCGCACATAGGTTTTAGGCGTAAAATCCAACCGTCGAAAATGTCGATGCAGTTAAGTTTTACCCATGGTGCGTCTTCGCCGAAGATTTCCCAAAGAACTGAATCTGTGATAAATGGCATACAGAAACGGTTGTAGTCGAATTGAACGCCTTTTTCTGCAAATTCGTTTACGTGAACTGGAATAGAAGGATTTAGGTAACCCATGATACCTTCTTCTTGTTCTGTTGGGATTTGCCAAATACGGAAGAATCCTAAAATGTGGTCTACACGGAAAGTGTCAAAATAATTACTCATTTGTGAGAAACGATTTTTCCACCATTCAAAGCCTGTTTCTTCCATTTTTTCCCAGTTATAGGTAGGAAGTTCCCAGTTTTGACCTTTGATTGCGAACATATCAGGTGGAGCACCCGCAGCCATGTTCATATTGTAAAGTTCAGGAGATTCCCAGGTGTCTACACTATTGCGGTTTACACCAATTGGAATATCACCTTTAATGATAATACCCTTAGAGTGAGCGTAATCTACAGCTTCTTTAAGTTGTAGGTGAAGGTGATATTGGATGAAGTAGTTAACAGCCACTGCATCGAAGTTATTGTTTACATAGTCTTCTATTTTACCTTGGTTATAAACTGCGTAGTCACCCCATTTGTTGTAGTCTGAAGTACCAAATTGGTCACGTAGTGCACAGAATGCAGCGTAAGATACTAACCAATATTTGTTTTCTTCAAAATATTTAATGTAGTCTGGATTGTTTAGGAAGTTTTCTTTTTCTTGGTAATAAAGTGCGTTTGCGTAAGCATATTTATAACCAATAATATCCATAAATTCTACAAGTGGAGAAGCATTTAGCGCAGCTTGTTTTTCTGCGTACTGTCTCATTAGTTCATTGTCGTCAGACAATTTACCCATTTTAGGTAAGCATAGGAACAATGGATTAAGACCGAATGCAGAGATAGCTGCGTATGGAAGCACGTCTGCAATGGTGTGTGTGCCATTTGTATCGTTTAGTGGAAGGAATTGGATAAGTTTTAAACCAACTTTTGAAGCCCAATCTACAAGCATTGGAATATCGGCAAAGTCACCTACACCAAAGCTGTTTCTAGTGCGGATAGAGAACACTGGAATACCAACACCTGCTCCGTGGAATTGTTCGTTGTAGAAGTTTGCAAATCCGTCTGACACAATTGTAGTAGATTTTGCAACTTTATTGATTGGAGCATAACGGTCTGGACCATTTTCAAAATAACGGAAGGTTTTGTCTTCTAGGTCGTAGATAGCATATTTGTAGCTAACGCCTTGTGCTTCTTCTTTTGAAAGGTCTAGTTTAACAGACCACCATGGACCGTCTTGGTTGTTTAGAAGTACTGCTTTAGAAGTATCCCATTTACCTAATGCTTTTACATTACCTACCACGCAAATTGCTTCACCTTTTTTGATAAGTGGAGCTTTCACGCGTAGCACGTGTGTATATTTTACTTTATTAGGAGTTTTCACAGGAATATAATTTTCTTTGAATAATACTTCTTGGAAAGGTGCTGTCATGAACACGTTTTCTACTGCACCTGGGTTGTTCCAAGTATCAACTAAGAAAATTTCTTGTTGTGTTTTTGGGTCAACTTTTATTACTCTATCTGTACCCCACTCAAAGTTATCTAAACCATTAGAGTCTTTTAAAAGATAACGATAAGTAAATTCAAATGGCTCTTGAGCATCTACCTCTATGGTATATGACCAATTTTCTTTCCATTGGAAGTTCATGAAAGCTGCTTTTACTGGGTTGTCTTCGCCAAGTTGTGGAAGAGAACCAGAGATAGCCATGTTTTGACCCCAATGTGTGAAATACTTAATACTAAAATTAATTCTCATAATATTGATTTTAAATATGTTGTTAATTAAAAAGCAAATCTTCTACTGGTGCTTGTGACACGCACTCCTTATACTCTTTGTGAAGGTGCTCTGGGATATCGAATTTAAGTGTGTCTGAGTAACCTAGAGTTTCGTCGGCATACACTTTTTGCATGTAAAGAGCCCACACAGGAAGCGCCATTGATGCACCTTGACCTTCGCGTAAGTTATCGAAGTGAATAGAACGGTCTTCACCACCAACCCATGTGCCAGACACAAGCTCTGGTGTTACGCCAATAAACCAACCGTCTGAGTTGTTTTGTGTGGTACCTGTTTTACCGCCAATATCACCTTTGAACTGATAACGATAACGAAGACGCACGCCTGTACCTTCATTGATTACAGCTTTTAGCATTTCAAGCATCTTGTGCGATGTTTCTTCGCTGATAATCTCTGTATATTGAGGTGTAAAGTTAGAAATCACGTTGCCCTTGTTGTCTTCAATACGTGTTACAAACATTGGGTCTACCTTGATACCTTTGTTTACAAATGTGGTGTATGCATCTACCATTTCGCTTACGCTCACTTCCACAGGCCCTAAACATAGTGAAACCACAGGATCTAACTTGCTCTTAATGCCAAATGAGTGCATTAATTTTACAAGTGATTGTGGGCTAAATTCGCGAATTAGGTATGCTGAAATCCAGTTATTTGATTGAGAAAGTGCCCAACGAAGAGTAACCATCTCACCTACTTTATTTTTAGAATCGTTGCGTGGAGCCCATTCTGTGCCGTCGCCTAACACGAAAGTTGGTTGCACATTTGGCACGCGTGTACATGGAGACATACCTTCTTCCATGGCTAGTGTGTATAGATATGGTTTAATAGTAGAACCTACTTGACGTTTGCCGGTTGAGACCATATCGTATTGGAACGCAGAGAAGTTTGGACCACCCACGTATGCTTTCACGTGTCCGTTGAAAGGATTCATAGACATAAATCCGCAACGTAGGAAGTATTTGTCCCAACGGATAGAGTCTAATGGTGAAAGAAGTGTATCTACATATTGTTTTCCGTTGAAAACGGTCATTTCTGTTTTAGTATTAAACGCACTGTCGATTTGAGCCTTAGTAAATTTGGCTCTATTCATTTTTATATAACGTTCAGACTGACGTTTGCTTCTTTCTAGAATATCTTTTATTTCTGCTTTGGTTAAATCTTTTGAGAAAGGAGCGTATGATTTTTTGCGTTTTTCCTTGAAGAAAGCTGTTTGCAGATAGCCAGAAACGTGTTCACTTACAGCCTCTTCTGCATATTTTTGCATACGAGAATCGATAGTAGTGTAAATTCTAAGACCATCGGTATAAAGATTGTAGTTATCGCCGTTTGGCTTTTTGTTTTTCTTACACCAACCAAAAAGTGGATTTGTTTCCCACGCAAGTGAGTCTTCGTAAAATTTTTGTCCTTGCCAAGAAGCATATTTTTTTCTTTCTGGCTTAGAAATCACCATAATCTGGCGAAGATATTCACGGAAATATGGTGCAATACCAGCCTTGTGGTCTGAAGAACGATATTCTAGCTTAATAGGAAGTGCTGATAGCGAATCTGCTACTGCTGCAGTGAGTTTTTCATTTTTTTCCATTTGTAGGAACACCACATTTCTTCTTTCCTGTGTACGTTGTGGGAAACGACGAGGGTTGAAATATGATGGATTTTGCAGCATACCAACAAGCATGGCAGATTGTTCTACATTTAACTCTGCTGGTGTAGTATTAAAGTATATAGAAGCAGCCGACTTAATGCCCACGGCATTGTTTAGGAAGTCGAACTGATTTAGATACATTGTAATAATTTCTTCCTTGGTATAGTATTTTTCTAGTTGCACAGCAATAACCCACTCTATTGGTTTTTGAAGTGCACGTTGGAAGATATTTTCTGCAGTTGGAGAATAAAGAAGTTTTGCAAGCTGTTGAGTAATGGTACTACCGCCACCTGCTCCTTTTTGGCCTAAAACGCCACGTTTAATAATAGAACGGAATAAAGCACGAAAATCGATGCCTGAGTGTTCATAAAAACGAACGTCTTCTGTAGAAATAAGTGCATTGATTACATTTGGAGAGATTTGGTCGTATGACACAGCCACGCGGTTGTCCTTTCCGTAATAATAACGACCTATAATTTCACCGTCTGAGGTGTAAACTTCTGAAGCAAATTTATTTTTAGGATTTTGAAGTTCTTCTATTTCAGGCAAATAACCTATTACGCCATTGGCAATAAGGATAAATAATAAGGCAACGGAAGCCACGCCTAGTGCAAATATCATCCATAGATATTTTAGCCAACCACCCTTGTTTCCTGCTTTATTTTTCTTCTTTTTTGCCATATAAATCCGTAAACATTACATAAATGCTTACAAATTTATACTTTTTTTTTGAAAACTCCTAACTCCTAACTCCTAATTCCTAACTTTTTTTTCAATTTATCTACAAATTCATAATTTTTCACTCCCCAATTTGGTGCAATGCGTAGTTCGGGAGGCGATTGCGAAACGAAACGCTCAATGCAAATACGCTTAGGAATAATTTTTACAATCTCTGCGCAAAGGTCGAGATATTCATCAAGAGTGAAAAGTGGCACTGCAGAGGGGTCTTTCTCGTAAAGGTCTGCTAGCGCTGTGTTTTTGATGATTTGAAGTTGGTGAAGTTTCACAACATCTATAGGTAGAGAAGCGATTTTGTGGGCAGTAGCCAATATATCGGCACGAGTTTCACCTGGAAGACCCAAAATAAAGTGTACTACGGTGCGAATACCACGTTTGTGTGCTCTAAATATTGCATCTTCGGCAGTTTGATAATCGTGTCCGCGATTAATCTGTTTGAGTGTTTTGTCGTGAATACTTTCCACTCCAATTTCAAGCAAAATAAAGTACTTTTTGCTTAGTTCTGCTATGTAATCAAGCACTTCGTCGGGCAAACAATCGGGACGTGTACCAATAGAAAGTCCCACCACATTTGGGTGATTCAGAGCTTCTTCGTAACGTGATTTTATCTCTTCAAGCGTGCCGTAAGTATTGCTAAATGCTTGGAAATATACTATAAACTTTTTGTATTCTGGTTTGTGAGCAAAGAACTTAAGACCCTTTTCTATTTGCTCTGTAATGCTCTCGCCGTGCAAACAATAGTCTGGCGTAAAAGACTTATTATTGCAAAATATACAACCTCCCACCCCTACTTTTCCATCTCTATTTGGACATGAAAAACCAGCAGTCACCGCAATTTTCTGAATTCGCTCAGAAAAGAATTGACGCATATATTCGGGATAAGTTTTGTACATAGTTAGGAGTTTAGTTTCTCGTTAGAGAGTTTGCTGTTTTAGTAAACACAAACATCGGCATAATACTTCCGATGGCTAGCGAAATCAAAATACCAATCACATAAGTAATATTTACCACTAATTGGTCCATATAAATAGCTTTGTCGGCTAGTTCTATGTGATGCATATAGTTTAACATACCGAAAATAGCTTTGTAGGCATACATACCAGGAATCATTGGTAGAAGCGCTGGAATGTAGATTACGGTAGCAGGAGTACGAGTAAGTCTGCCGAAGATAAGACCACATGAGCCCATAACAAAGGCACTAGTAAAACAAGTTACGAAAATGTGTAGTCCTAGAAAATCTAACATGGTAGCACGAGTAAAGTAGCCTAAAAAGCCTGTTAGAAGGATGGCTGCGATTGCTCTTTTAGGTGGATTTGAGATAAGTCCAAAACCTAATGCTGTAATAGAAGCAAAAATTGCTTTTGATAATATTAATAGAAATGTTACGCCCATATTAGATGAATAATATTAAGAGAAATAAGCAAACCGATAGCCAATGAAATGGTATGTAGGGTTGCGTTTACTAAACGTGAGAAACCAATTACAACGAAACCTTCTAAAATATCGATAATACCACTAATAAACACTACTCCAGGAACTAGGTAAAGCACACTAGTTGTAACTGCTACTGAACCTGTTTGTTCGTCTATAAATCCGCCCAAACTAGCTATTAACGACGCTGTTAGAGCTGTAAGAAGAATAGTTAAATGGTTGTTTACGTGTTTCTTAGTTAAGAAAGCTTTTAGGTTGAAACTAATAAAGGTAGAAACAAACACCATAAGCATAGCCCAAATAGTACCGTTGAAAAGATAACATAGTCCGAAGCTGGCTAGCGACGCCATAAGCGACACTGTAAGGTGTGAATATCTAGGAGTAGATATTATTTTGTTGAATTTTGCTTCAAAGTCTTCTAACGACATTTTTTTGTCGTAAACTTCCCAGCTAAAACGGCTCAAATCTGCATTATTAGAAAGGCTAATTGGTGCTGCTGGTGCTGTAATTATCTCATGATATTGCTCAGAAAGATTATTTGGATTGCAAAGCATAATGCTTATATTTCTAAGCGAAAGATTTATGCGCAAGTCGTAACCAAATGCCTCGGCAATTCGCTTAGCACTACGATTGATACGCGAGCTATGTGTACCGCTCGCCACCATTATTGCCACGTAACGGGCAAGTAAATTTCCTAATTTATTCATTAATGATATTTATTTAATACCCTTGATGTTAACTCTTAACCCCTAACTTTTAACTGACTCACTACGTAATCCCCTACTTCGGTGGTTGAATATGCTTTTTCTGATGTTAAATCTTCTGTTACAATGCCGTCGGCAATGGCTTTTTCTACTGCGTCGCGAATCATTTTACCCTCTTCCATCATATTGAAAGCAGTTTCAAACATCATTGCCACAGAAAGAATTGCTGCCATAGGGTTTGCAATATTTTTACCCGCTGCTTGTGGATAAGAACCGTGAATTGGCTCAAAAAGTGATGTATGTAGGCCCACAGAAGCACTTGGAAGCAATCCCATAGAGCCAGAAATTACAGAAGCCTCGTCGGTAAGAATATCGCCAAACATATTTTCTGTTACAATTACGTCGAAGGCTCTTGGATTTTGAATCATACGCATAGCAGCATTGTCTACATAAATATATTCTGTTTCCACGTCTGGGAATTCCACAGAAATTTCTTTTGTAATCTGACGCCACATGCGTGATGTTGCCAAAATATTAGCCTTATCTACTAGTGTTAGTTTTTTACGGCGTTTGCGGGCGTAAAGATACGACAATTTTACGATTCTTTCTACTTCTTCACGAGTATAAACACAAGTATCGTATGCGGTATTGCCATCTTCCGACCTACCTTGTGGTCTGCCAAAGTAAAGACCACCTGTAAGTTCACGCACACAAACAAAGTCTGCACCATCTACCAAATCGGCACGTAGTGGTGATTTATAAAGTAATGATTTATAAGTATTTACAGGACGAATGTTTGCATAAAGTCCTAAGCTTTTACGCATTTTAAGCAGACCTTGTTCTGGGCGCACCTTTGCATTTGGGTCGTTGTCGTATTTTGGGTCGCCGAGAGCGCCAAAAAGCACTGCATCAGACTCCATACATAGTTTGTGAGTGTCTTCTGGGTATGGTTCGCCGCACGCATCAATAGCACAAGCACCCACTATGCCATATTCCAACTCAAGTTCATGACCTTTTATCTCACAAACTCGTTTCAACACCTTCACGGCTTCATTTATCACTTCAGGACCTATTCCGTCCCCTGGTAACACTGCTATTTTCATAAAATCGATTTTATATTATATTCAACATCTTAGTTGTTGCCTGGATGGCTGCTTCCGTTTGGTCGGCATCCAAGCCATTAGTTTTTAGGATTCTGCCATTCATATTCCATGTAATGACGGTTTGCACGAAGGCATCGGTGCGGCCACCAGGAGGAATAGTAACGGTATAATCCACAAGCACAGGATGTGGCATATTTAGTTTATCGTAAATTTGCCAAAGTGCTTTCATAAACGCATCGTACTGACCTTCGCCCATTGATGATGCTTGATAAGGCTCGCCATCTATTTCGATAGAAACGTTTGCCACAGGCTTAAGACCACGAGT
Organism: Candidatus Enterocola sp.; assembly: GCA_045612225.1. Taxonomy (GTDB): domain Bacteria; phylum Bacteroidota; class Bacteroidia; order Bacteroidales; family Paludibacteraceae; genus Enterocola. The sequence continues at coordinate 6,949 of JAZKYP010000012.1, read as the reverse complement.
AGAAGACAGAGAATAGTTGATTATCTTCACTTTTTCTTCCACATTTGCTGTTTTAAGCACGTCTGACACGATATAAGGAAGGTCTTCTGGTGTTACCATTTGCTTTTTGTCGCCAAGTTCCACAATACGCGCTGTTACTTTTTTCATTGATTCTTCGTCTAGGTCGATGCCAAGCGACTGAAGGTTTTTCTTAATATTGGCCTTGCCTGATGTTTTGCCAAGGGCATATTCACGTGTACGACCAAAACGTTCTGGAATAAGGTCATTGCAATAAAGATTGTTTTTCATATCGCCATCTGCGTGAACACCAGCTACTTGCGTGAAAACATAATTACCCACGATAGGCTTATTGGCAGGAATGCGAATGCCAGAATAGGTTTCAACTATCTTACTTACACTGTTGATTTCATGCTCTTTTATATTGGTTGAAAGGCCCAATTGGTCGTGAAGCACGGCAAGAACACTAGAAAGTGGAGCATTTCCAGCACGTTCCCCTAACCCATTTACGGTAACGTGAACGCAATTTATACCTGCTTGCACTGCCGCAAACACGTTTGCCACGGCCAAATCGTAGTCATTGTGAGCGTGAAAATCGAACTCAAGATTTGGATAACGAGTAAGCATTTGAGTGCAATATTTAGCAGTTTCTGCAGGGTTTAGGATACCAAGTGTGTCTGGAAGCATAAAACGACGGATTTTTGTGTCGCTAAGCGCATCAATTAGGGCAAAAACATACTCTGGAGAGTTTTTCATGCCATTGCTCCAGTCTTCTAAATATACATTCACAGCAATTTCTGCTTCTTCGGCATAGCGTAGGGTGTTTTTAATATCTGCGATATGCTCTTCTGGCTTTTTGCCAAGTTGCATAGCACAATGCTTAAGAGAACCCTTGCAAAGCAAATTCATTACCTTGATACCTGCAGATTTTATCCAATCGATAGATTTGTCGCCATCTACAAAGCCAAGCACTTCCACCTTGTTTAGCAGACCTTTACTGTCTGCCCAACGGGCAATTTTTTGCACAGTAGTGAATTCACCCTCAGAAACAAGGGCTGACGCTACTTCAATTCTATCTAAGCACAGATCCTCTAGCAGAAGGCGCGCCAATGATAGTTTTTCTTCCGATGCAAACGACACTCCCGATGTCTGTTCGCCGTCACGCAAAGTTGTATCGAGTATTTTTATCATTCTCAAATTCTTCTATTTTTTTGCGATTTGCTAATAAATAATCAATATCATCATAACCTTTTAGGAAACATTCCTTTTTGTAGGCATTGATTTCAAAGTGTTCGGTAGTGCCAGTGGCATCGTTGGTTACGGTTTGAGCCTCTAGGCATACAGAAACTGTGGTTTTGTTGTTGTTTTCGATGCTTTTGAAAAGCTCCGCAAGGAATGCGTCGCTCACAACTATTGGCAAAACACCGTTGTTCATGGCATTATTTTTGAAAATATCGGCAAAAAAGCTTGAAATTACCACGTTGAAGCCGTAACCTGCCACTGCCCAAGCTGCGTGTTCACGAGAAGAACCACTACCAAAGTTCTTTCCTGCCACTAAAATAGTGCCAGAATAGTTTGGATTGTTTAGTACAAACGAATTAATAGGGTTTCCATCTTTGTCGAAACGCCAGTCGCGGAAAAGATTGTCGCCAAAGCCTTCTTTTGAAGTGGCTTTAAGGAAACGCGCTGGCACTATTTGGTCTGTATCCACATTTTCCAAAGGTAATGGGATGCAAGTTGATGTTATGTTGTTTATTTTTTCCATTGGTTTGTTATTTATTAAGGTTTAACATTAATTTTTTATTTAAAAATGCGATATTGCGATGAGCGGAAATAGATTTTATGAGATGATTAACGTTAAACAAAAGCGTTGTCTGAACGAAGTGAGTTTAGCTTTTGTAGTTAATCATAAATAAAATCCCGTGAAGAGCTCTACTCGCAATTTTTATAATAAAAAATTATATAATCCCCTCTATTGCAACTCTTGCTGCGGTGAGTGGTGAAGCGAGGATAGTGCGCGCACCAGGACCTTGACGCCCTTCAAAGTTACGATTACTTGTTGAAACTGCATACTTTCCAGCAGGAATTTTATCCTCGTTCATGGCAAGACAAGCAGAACAACCTGGCTGACGAAGTTCAAACCCTGCTTCTGTAAGAACATCTAGTATGCCTTCATCGATAATCTGCTGACGCACTTTCCACGAACCAGGAACAAGCCATGCTACTATATCTGGGTGTTTTTTCTTGCCTTTTACTACAGAAGCAAATGCTCTGAAATCTTCAATACGGCCGTTTGTACAACTACCCAAGAAAACATAATCTATTTTTTTTCCAATTAGGCTTTCGCCTGGGGTAAATCCCATATAATCAAGCGATTTAAGGAAAGAAGCCCTACCCGCCTCATCTATGCTTTCAAGAGTTGGGATGGTGGCATTTATTGGCATTGCCATACCTGGATTGGTGCCGTAGGTAATCATTGGCTCAATATCTTCGGCATAGAATGTTATTTCGCGGTCGAAAACAGCATCATCATCACTTTTAAGGGTCTTCCAATATTCAACTGCCTTGTCCCACTCCTCACCTTTTGGAGCAAAATCTGTACCTTTTATATAATTGAAAGTGGTTTCATCTGGAGCTATCATTCCACCACGAGCACCCATTTCAATAGAAAGATTGCAAAGAGTAAGTCTTCCCTCCATAGTCATACTTCGCACCACCTCGCCTGCATATTCCACAAAATAACCTGTTGCACCGCCTGTGGTAAGCTTCATCATCATATAAAGTGCCACATCTTTTGCAGTAACCCCCTCTTTAAGAGTGCCTTCAAAATTTATTCGCATAGTTTTTGGGCGAGATTGGAACACACATTGTGTTGCCAACACCATTTCCACCTCAGAAGTGCCAATACCAAAAGCAACAGCCCCCATTGCACCATGTGTAGAGGTATGTGAGTCGCCACAAACTATGGTCATACCAGGTAGTGAAAGACCATTTTCTGGACCAACTACGTGAATAACACCGTTTTTAGGATGCCCCATTGGGAAATATTCAGTGCCAAATTCCTTTGCATTTTTGTCAAGCGTGTCCACCTGATTTTTAGACACTGGGTCTGTAATCGGTTTGTCTTGATTGAGCGTTGGAATATTGTGGTCTGGAATACAAGTAATTTGCTTCGGACGAAACACTTTTAGTCCTCTCTTTCTAAGTCCGTCAAATGCTTGTGGACTTGTCACCTCGTGACAATACATACGGTCGATATATAGCTGTGTAGGGCCGTCAGGTACCTGACTTACTACATGAGCATCCCAAAGTTTGTCAAATAAAGTATTCATTTTTATTTAAAATTTATTTATTGCATCTATATATGCTTCCACAGAAGCTACCACAATATCTGTATCCGCTCCAAAGCCATAATACACCTTATTATTATGTAATACTTGCATGTGTACTTTACCCATGTCGTCACTACCACGGTCGATAGCTTGAATGGTAAATTCTTGAAGCACCATTTCGCGTTTGATTATTTGCTTAACTGCTTTGATGGCTGCATCCACAGGACCATTACCAGATGAAGACGCTTCAAATTTTTCTCCTGCAATAAGTAAAGAAATACTTGCCACAGATTTCACACCTTTACCAGATGTAACTTGCAGATAATCAAGCTGAATACGTTTTGCTTTTGATGATTCTTTTCCAGCAAGAAGAAGAATATCTGCATCATTAATATTTTTCTTTTTGTCTGCAAGTGCAAGGAATTTTTGATATAGTTCGTCTAGTTTTTCGCCTTCAACATCCACACCCAACACGTTTAAACGATGTTTAAGCGCAGCTCTACCACTACGAGCTGTAAGAAGGATAGAATTATCGTCGATACCCACATCTTTTGGGTTGATAATTTCGTAAGTTTGGATATTTTTAAGCACGCCATCTTGGTGAATACCAGACGAATGCGCAAATGCATTGCGACCAACGATAGCTTTGTTTGCCTGAACAGGCATATTCATAAGGTTTGAAACCAAACGACTAGTAGAAACTATTTTTTGAGTGTTGATATTGGTGTCGATGCCAAGGTTTTTATGACATTTAAGAATCATTGCAATTTCTTCCAAAGAAGTATTACCTGCACGCTCGCCTATCCCATTTATAGTTACTTCAACTTGACGCGCACCATTAAGCACACCAGCCATAGTATTGGCTGTGGCCATACCCAAATCGTTGTGACAGTGGGTAGAAATAATTGCTTTGTCAATGTTTGACACATTTTCCATTAGGTATTTGATTTTTGCGCCAAATTCGTCTGGAAGACAATATCCTGTGGTATCTGGAATGTTTACAACTGTGGCACCTGCCTTAATTACCGCCTCCACCACGCGTGCAAGGTACTCATTGTCTGTTCTGCCAGCATCTTCACAGTAAAATTCCACATCTTCTACATATTTTTTTGCATATTTTGTGGCTGCAACGGCACGCTCCAATATTTCATCTCTATTTGAGTTGAATTTATATTGAATATGATAATCTGAAGTGCCAATACCTGTGTGAATACGCTTGTTTTTTGCATATTTGAGTGCCTCAACGGCAATGTCGATGTCTTTTTGAACTCCGCGTGTAAGCGCGCAAATGGTAGGCCAAGTAACAGCCTTAGAAATTTCTACAACTGAATTGAAATCGCCAGGAGAAGACACAGGGAAACCTGCCTCAATAATATCCACACCAAGTGCTTCAAGTGCTTTTGCCACCTGAATTTTCTCAATTGTGTTCAATTGACAGCCCGGAACTTGTTCTCCGTCGCGAAGAGTTGTATCAAAAATAAATAATCTGTCCATAAAAATAATCAATAAAAAAACCTCCTTACTTTGGAAGTAAGGAGGTTTTAAATTTCTTTATCTCAATTATATATACCAAACTTACTTCCTATTACTACGTAGCAGGATAATAATATCTAGTATAATAATAATGTTTTTCATTTTGTAAGTTTTTCATCTTTTGCGATTGCAAATTTATAGCAAATATTTTATTTTACAAACAATTTTACAAAAAAAATGCGTTTTATTACTATACTCCTCTTACTTCATCAACTTATTTAGTATTTCTAAGAAACGTTTTTGGGCAAGAGGCTGCTTATTTTCTTGAAAATTGGCATAATCTTCGTGATAATCACTAAAAATATCGTCGATAAGTTCTTCAAAAACGGCATCTTCTGCCACCACACGTTTCACTGCAAGGCGACGATAAAATTGCACTGCTTTAAGTTTTTCCTCATAGTTTTCTGGTTTTTCCATCTCTATAAGATGTTCATTTTGAATAAGATGATAGAAAAAGTGATAGAACTCTTCCCTATCTTTAAACCAAGGGCGCAGCACAGCTACAAGGCGTTGGTCTAGTTTTTCTATTTTTAATTGTGTTTCGGTCATATTCTCATTAAAATTTGAATGCAAAAATAATAATATTTTATTTAAATTTTGTAACTTTGCACCTTATTATATAACTATAGCAATGAAATTCACAAATATACTACTAATAATCGGTTTGACACTTGCTTTTGTGGGTTGTAACAAACCTAGTGAACAAGAGCAAGAGGAACAAATATTCCAAGAAATTGCAGAAGACAAACTTAATATTGAATATGGGGGCATTATAGTTGATAATTATAATGCTATTGACAAAAAAATTACTTCTGGTACAGCTGTTTCAAACCTATTTATTAGCGCTGGAGTAGATCCTAGAACTGCTTATCAACTAAATTTCACTCCAGATAGCATTTTTAGTGCAAAACGCGTAAAAGCAGGTAAAAGTTACACCATTTATCAAACAAAAGATAGCGTAGCAAAGACAGATTATATTGTTTATCACCGTTCACTTGTGGAACACGTGGTATTTGACTTTAAGGACTCTTTAAATGTTAGTCTTTATAAAAAGCCTGTTACAACTGTGTCTAAAGTAGATTCTGTGAAAATTGAATCTTCTATGTGGAATGCTATTGTGGACAATAATCTAAATCTTGGCCTTGCAGGCGAACTTTCAGAAATTTATGCTTGGGTAATAGACTTCTTTGGCATTCAAGCAGGCGACGGATTCAAGGTTTATTACGACGAAAGCTATGTAGACAGCACATCTGTGGGAATAAGTAGAATTCACGCGGCTGTGTTTACACACAATAAGCAACAATATTATGCTTATAACTACGAAAAAGGCGAAACAAGTGGTTTTTGGGACGAAAAAGGGAATAGTTTGAAGAAAGCATTCCTAAAAGCTCCGCTAAAGTTTACTCGCATTTCATCTGGTTTTACATACGCACGCAAACACCCTGTGTATAAGGTAGTTCGTCCTCACACCGGTATCGACTATGCTGCTCCAAAGGGCACTCCTGTAATGTCTATCGGTGATGGTAAAGTTACACTTCGTGCATGGAAAGGTGGCGGAGGCAACACTGTTTACATTAAGCACAATAGCGTGTATAGTTCTGGTTATCTGCACCTTTCTGCTTACGCAAAAGGGCTTAAAGTAGGCGACAGAGTAAAACAAGGACAAGTGATTGGTTATGTGGGTAGCACCGGTGCTTCTACTGGTCCTCACTTAGACTTTAGAGTGTGGAAAAATGGCACTCCTATCAATCCTCTTAAAATGGAATCTCCTTCGGTTGCTCCTATCCCAGCAGCACTTATGGAGGATTTCAAGGTGGTACGCGATTCGCTAAATACAAAGTTAAGAATTGAGCGTAGCGAGTAATGCAAGAACACAAAGGAAATATAATAAAGATTGATGGGAATCTGATTACAGTAAAGATTCTGCAGGTGTCGGCTTGTGCACATTGTGCTGAGAAAAAATTTTGTACCCTGGCAGAGAGCAAAGAAAAAGATATTACTGTTTCTGATACGAACCCTGAGGCTTATAGCATTGGCGAGGAGGTAAATATTATTACACAGAAACGTCAAGTGTTCACTGCGGTGCT
>JAZKYP010000011.1:0-48471 GCA_045612225.1 Candidatus Enterocola sp. | reverse complement strand
AGCGTTGGGGTTCCACCTCTTCCCATTCCGAACAGAGAAGTTAAGCCCAATTGCGCCGATGGTACTGCATATTGTGGGAGAGTAGGTAGCTGCCGTTTTTCAGAGAAGCTTGCAACAATCAGTTGCAGGCTTCTTTTTTTTGTATCCCCTGCCTCGTATCCCCGCGTTGCACTTCGTTTACACGGGGTTACAATTTGGTATCACCCTAGCGGGTGAATAGGAATTATTATTTTGTAAATAATATTATTATCTCTTAGTTGTATTTACTAAACTTTTATTAACTTTGCAGTCAATTTGAGGATTTTTAACAAAACGATAATATGAGTTGGTTTACAGAACTACTTACAGGTAATTCTATTGCACATGCGGTGCTTATTTATGCATTTGTTATTGCTACTGGTGTGATGCTTGGAAAGATTAAAATAGGTGGCATCTCTTTAGGAGTTACATTTGTTTTATTTATGGGGATTTTAGTAGGTCACTTTGGCTTCACAGTGGACCATACTATTATGCATTTTATCAAAGAATTTGGTTTAATTCTGTTTATCTTTTCTATAGGTTTACAGGTGGGTCCAAGTTTCTTTACTTCTTTTAAAAAGGGAGGAATGCAACTTAATGGTTTAGCTGTTTTGCTTATACTTCTAGGTATTGGTGTTACCTTATCATTATTCTACGTGTTTAACGGTGGTATTTCTATTCCAATGTTGGTAGGTATAATGCAAGGTGCTGTAACAAATACTCCAGGTCTGGGTGCTGCACAAGAAGCTTTAAGACAACTTAGCGAGGCAGGAGAAATTTCTGGACATATTCCTTCAATCGGATTGGGTTATGCAGTGGCTTATCCTATGGGTGTGATAGGTGTTCTTCTAAGTTTTATTATATTAAGGGGTATATTCCGTGTAAAATTAGATAAGGAGGAAGAAGCACTTAAATCTCAAACAGAAACAAATGAAACTCCTAATTGGATTTCTATTAAGGTTACAAATGAGTCTTTAGTTGATTGTACTTTGTCTCAATGCCAAAATATGATTCGCAGACAATTTATTGCTTCTCGTTTATTTAATGGTAAAGAGGTGATTATTCCATCTGATGATACTCGTTTAAGATTAGGTGATATTTTATCTATAATTGTAAACGATGCTGATGAAAAATCTGTGGTTGCATTTATGGGTAAAAAGGTTGATTATGTATGGGAAGATAGTGAAAATACTATGGTTTCTCGTCGTATAGTTGTTACTCAAAGCAAGATTAATGGTAGAACTATAGGTTCTTTGGCATTTCGTAGTGTTTATGGAGTAAATATTACTCGTGTACATCGTTCTGGTATTGATCTTTTGGCTCGTCCTGAATTATATCTTCAAGTGGGTGACCGTGTTACTGTGGTTGGTGCTTTAGAGTCTATAAAAAAAGTAGAAAAGATATTGGGTAATACTCTTAAACGTTTGAACGAACCACACTTGATAACAATATTCTTGGGTATTTTTGTTGGTATTTTGGTTGGTAGTATTCCAATTCACTTCCCAAATATGCCTATGCCTGCAAAACTAGGTTTAGCTGGCGGCCCGCTTATTGTTGCGATATTATTAGGACGTTTTGGTTATAGACTTAAACTTATTACATATACAACTCAGAGTGCAAACCTTATGCTTCGTGAAATGGGTATTTCTTTATTCTTGGCAAGTGTAGGTATTTCTGCTGGTGCTGAGTTTGTGGATACTGTGGTTTCTCCAGATGGTCTTCGTTGGATACTTTCTGGTGTGTTAATTACTATGGTTCCTGCGATTACTGTTGGTATAATAGGACGTCTATTAAAGATAAATTATTTTACTTTAATAGGTATGATTTCTGGTAGTTGTACAAATCCTCCAGCTTTGGCTTATTCTGGCTCCATTGCTAATAATGATGCTCCTGCTGTGGCTTATTCTACAGTATATCCTTTAACAATGTTCTTAAGAATTATTTGTGCGCAGTTTATAATATTGTTATTTGCATAATAAAATTTAAAGGCAGACCTTAAGGTCTGCCTTTAATTTATCCCGCCCATCCTTCTTTATCTAAATTTCTGTATGTTATTGCTTCCGCAATATGTGCTGTTTCTATATTTTCGCTATTGTCTAAGTCTGCGATGGTTCGTGATAGTTTTAATATTCTGTCGTATGCTCGAGCAGAAAGATTAAGCCTTTTCATAGCATTTTCTATAAGAATTTTACACTGGTCGTTTAGTTTTGCATATTTTCTGAGTAGTTTTGAACTCATTTGTGCATTACAATAAATTCCAGTTTCTGATTTGAATCTTTCTTCTTGAATTTTCCTAGCATTTATTACTCTGTTTCTTATAGTTTCACTGCTTTCTCCTAATGGTTTATTGCTTAAATCTTCAAATGGAACTGGCACTATCTCCATGTGAATGTCTATTCGGTCAAGTAATGGTCCTGATATTTTATTTAGGTATTTTTTTACTGCTCCTGGAGGGCATACACATTCTTTTTCTGGATGATTATAGTATCCGCAAGGACATGGGTTCATTGAAGCTACAAGCATAAAACTAGCAGGGTATTCTACAGTGTGTGCAGCTCTTGATATACAGATTTTCCTATCTTCTAATGGTTGTCTCATTACTTCTAGTACAGACCTTTTAAATTCAGGAAGCTCATCTAGGAAAAGTACCCCATTGTGGGCAAGTGATATTTCACCTGGTTGTGGATACGACCCTCCTCCTACTAATGCAATATCAGAAATGCTGTGATGTGGACTTCTAAATGGTCTTTTCTGTAATAAAGACATACCTTTGGGCATTATACCAGATACAGAATGTATTTTTGTTGTTTCTAGTGCTTCTGAGAGTGATAATGGTGGTAGAATTGTTGGTAATCGTTTTGCTAGCATTGATTTACCTGCGCCAGGAGGTCCTATTAAAATTATATTATGTCCGCCAGCGGCTGCTATCTCCATAGCTCTTTTAACTTGTTCTTGACCTTTAACGTCTGAAAAATCAAGGTCAAAATCTTTATTTACATCAAGAATTTCTTCCTCAAGATTTAGTGTAGTAGGAGTGAGTTCTAAATTTCCTTCAAGAAAATCAACTACTTCTGTAATTTTACTCACACCAATAACGTCTAGTCCTTTTACAACAGCTGCTTCTTTTGCATTAGATTCAGGAAGAATAAATCCTTTAAATCCATCTTCTTTTGCCATAATAGCAATAGGTAATGCTCCTTTAATGGGTAGAATGCTACCATCTAATGATAGTTCTCCCATTATAATATATTGTTCTAATTTGTCTGAATTTATCTGACCATTTCCTGCAAGCATACCCATAGCGAGCGGGAGGTCGTATGATGAACCTTCTTTTTTGATGTCGGCTGGAGCCATATTTATTATGACTTGCTGACGTGGAAACTTGTATCTGTTGTGGGTTAATGCAGAGAGGATTCTCTCTCTACTTTCACGTACTGCACTGTCTGGCAGACCTACTAAGAAGAATTTAATACCTTGTGATACGTTTACCTCAATGGTAACTACTGTGGCGTTGATGCCTTGCACCGCGGCGCCAAAACATTTTACTAACATAAGAAATTGATTAATAATTTAATGGGGGATAGTAAACTATTGTTTACTACCCCTAGTTATGTTTTAATTTAGCTATAATTGTTTCATTTCCAACTGTTTCGTCGTCTATATCTACTAGAATTTCTGCGTCTAATGGAAGATAAAGGTCTACTCTGGAGCCAAATTTGATAAATCCCATTTGCTCGTTTCTATGACATTCTTGTCCTTCTTTTGCGTATGTTACAATTCTACGTGCTAATGCACCTGCTACTTGTCTAAGTAATACAGTTTGTTTGTTTGGTGCTTCTATTAGTACTGTTGAGCGTTCGTTTTCTGTGCTAGATTTAGGAAGGTATGCTGCCATGTATCTTCCTTTTTGGTGTGAAGAATGCAATATTTTACCTGCTATTGGATACCAATTGGCATGCATATTGAATGGTGACATGAATATAGAAACTTGGATTCTTTTTTCATGAAGAAGTCCATTTTCTTCTGTAGGTTCAATTACTACAATTTTACCATCTGCTGGGGCTACTATATAATTATCGTCTGCAACATGGGTTCTTTCTGATATTCTAAAGAAATATGTGAAGAAAGAGAAGAAGCCAAGTGATACAATGATAGTAACTGTGGTTAGAATTGTTGAGTTAAATATTAGGTAAATTAACCCATTGATAACGATTAACGCTAGTAAAAGCATTAATAAAAATGAACGTCCTTCTTTGTGAATTTTCATGATGCAAGTTCTTTTAAGAATGTTAGGTAAATATAGATTACAGGTATAGCAAATAATAAACTATCAAATCTGTCTAGAATGCCACCGTGGCCAGGTAAAATGTTTCCTGAATCTTTGATTTTAACGGTGCGTTTAAGTAATGATTCAAATAGGTCTCCGTATGTGCCGAATATAACTACTAAGATTCCAAATGCTATCCATTGCCATACTGGTACTATTGGGAAAAAATACCAAAATGCAACAGAACCACAGATGGCAAATAATGCTCCGCCAATAAATCCTTCCCATGTTTTTTTAGGTGAAATGCGTTCGAAGAATTTATGTTTGCCAAATGTCATACCTGTTAGATATGCACCTGTGTCAGATACCCAGATTAAAATGAATAATGCTAAGATCCAATGTGTATTTCCTGGAATAGCTATTAGGTTTAGCATACTAAATGGTAATGCAACCATACATTGGCCTAGAATTGAGAATGCAAGGTTATGCATAGGTGCTGGTTTGTTTCTATATAATTCGGCAATAACTAGTGCTATTATATAGAATGCGTATACAATAATTAGTGTAGCTGTTCCCCAAAAAGCCCATTGAATGCACCCTGCGTATAATATTAGACCTGCTATTATAAGTGCAATGCTAGGTACTTGTACTTCATCGTTTAGGTTAACTAGTTTGTAGAATTCATATAATCCTAATGCACAGAATATAGAGAATAGTGCTGATAACGTAAAATACGATTCTTGATAATATATACTTGCGAAAATGGAAAGTACAAATATAGCTCCAGTAAATGTACGTTTTAGAAAATTATTCATTGTTATTATCTTGTGTTTTTGTTTCTTCTGTCTCTGTTGTTTCTTCGTTGTTGTTTTCAGAGTCTTTTTTGCTTTCTCTTGACAATTCTTCTTGGCGTGAAGTCCATGGTCTTTTACCAAAGATTCTTTCAACATCATCTGCAAAAATAACTTCTTTTTCAACAAGAAGATCTGCTAATTCTTTATGTTGTTCTCTATGAGAATTAATTAAATCTTTAGCACGGTTGTATTGTTCATCAACTATTGTTTTAACTTCTTTGTCTATTAGTTCTGCTGTTTTTTCACTATATGGTTTAGTGAATGAGTATTCTGCTCTAGACGAGTCGAAATAACTAATATTTGATAATTTATCACTCATGCCATAGTAAACAACCATTGAATAAGCCATTTTTGTGGCGCGCTCTAGGTCGTTTAGGGCACCTGTTGATATGGTTGAGAAACAAACTTCTTCTGCTGCTCTACCTCCTAAAAGGGAACACATTTCGTCTAAAAGTTGTTCTTTTGTGGTAAGTTGTCTTTCTTCTGGCAAATACCATGCAGCTCCTAATGCTTTGCCGCGAGGAACGATAGTTACTTTTACTAGTGGATTTGCATATTGAAGCAACCAACTTACTGATGCGTGTCCTGCCTCGTGTGTGGCAATTGAGTTCTTTTCTGTATTTGTTGTAAGTTTGTTTTTTCTTTCAAGACCGCCAATTATTCTATCTACAGCGTCTAAGAAATCTTGCTTACCAACGTTTTCTTTGTTTTTTCTCGCTGCAATAAGCGCGGCTTCATTACATACGTTAGCTATCTCTGCTCCAGAAAAACCTGGTGTTTGTTTTGCTAATAAATCGATATTAAGGTCTGAATCCAATTTTAATGGACGTAAGTGAACTTCAAAAATTTCTTTTCTTTCGTGTACATCAGGAAGGTCTACGCTAATTTGTCTGTCGAAACGTCCAGCTCTTAATAATGCTTTGTCTAGAATATCTGCTCTGTTGGTAGCTGCTAGGATAATTACACCACTATTAGTTCCAAAACCGTCCATCTCTGTTAGGAGTTGGTTTAGTGTGTTTTCTCTCTCGTCATTTGAGTTTAGAGAAGGCCCTTTACCTCTGGCACGACCTATAGCATCAATTTCGTCAATAAAAATAATACATGGTGACTTTTCTTTTGCTTGACGGAATAAGTCTCTTACTCTAGATGCACCTACACCTACAAACATTTCAACGAAATCTGAACCAGAAAGAGAGAAAAATGGAACATTAGCCTCTCCTGCAACTGCTTTTGCTAATAAGGTTTTACCTGTTCCTGGAGGGCCAACTAGTAAAGCTCCTTTAGGAATTTTACCTCCTAGTTTCGTGAATTTTGTAGGACTTTTAAGAAATTCTACAATTTCTTGAACTTCTTCTTTGGCTCCTGCAAGCCCTGCTACGTCTTTAAATGTGACTTTTTGTGTAGTGGCGTCTTTGTCAAATAATTGTGCTTTTGATTTTCCTACACTAAAAATTCCAGCACCAGCTCCGCCACCCATTCTTCTCATCATGAAAATCCAGAAGAATAGAATAAGTAAAATAGGGCCAAAACTAACTATGAATGAATCGAATAGGTCTGTACGGTCTTCGTATCTAACTTCTATTTCTGGCTTGTTGCTAATGAAATTATCAAAACTTTCTGCTGACGGAATGCTAACTTCTAATACCGATTTTTTACCAATATGGTTACGAGCTTCTTCGCTTCCGTAAATTTCTATAAAGGCTAAACTATCTTTTTCATTAAGTGTAGCTTCTGCAGTTTCTTTGTTTACAATGACAATTTTGCTTATATAACCTTTTTCAACGTATTGTTTGAATTGGTTATAAGCTACTTGCTTTGTGTCTTCTGGTTTGTCCCAGAAGGTGATACCGATAAGAAAGGCTCCTATGATTAGGTACAACCATGTGAGATTGATTCTTATAGGTTTCTTTTTATTATTAGGGGTGTTTGGACGTTCACTCATAGTTCTGCAATTTCTGTTGTCTCTGCATCTTCCCAAAGGTGCTCTAAATCATAGAATGCACGAGGCTCACGTTGCATAATGTGAACCATAATGTCAGAGTAGTCAGCCACAATCCATTCGCTATTTTCAAATCCTTCCATAGCGATTGGTTTTTGTCCGTAATTTTTTCTTACGTATTCTTTTAAGTTTGTTGCTACGTAATTAACGTGTGTGTTTGAATTACCTTCGCAGATAACCATATATTGGCAAATGCAATTCTCAATGCCTGTTAAATCAACAACTACTATTTTTGAAGCTTTACCATCTTGTAAACCTTCAACTATCATATCTACAAATTTCTTATCTTGTGTCATTTTATTCTCTTATTAATTCCGCAAATATACTATTTTTTGCAACATTTTCAAAGGCTTGTGCTATAATATCGTCATCTTTAAGTGCAATTGGAGTACCTGCGTCTCCTGAGTCGCAAATGCCTTGAACTAGTGGAATTTGACCTAGTAGTTTTAGTCCTTTTTTTTCGGCTAAATTTTTAACTCCGTCTTTACCGAAAATATAATATTTATTTTCTGGGAGTTCTTTTGGTGTAAACCAAGACATATTTTCAATAAGACCTAAAATAGGAACATTCACTTTGTCATTTTGGAACATATCAATGCCCTTTATGGCATCTGCTAGAGCTACCTGTTGTGGAGTACTTACTACAACTGCACCGTCTAGTTTTATTGTGCCTATGATGCTTAAGTGTATGTCGCTTGTGCCTGGAGGAAAGTCAATTAGGAAGAAATCCAAGTCTCCCCATGCTGCGTCATTGATAAGTTGTTTGATGGCATTGCTTGCCATAGCTCCACGCCATACTATAGCAGATTCTGGGTTTACAAAGAAACCTATTGATAAAATCTTAATGCCATATTTTTCTATTGGCATAATTTTGCCATTTTCATCTGCTACTGGTCTAGCATCTTCTATGTTGAACATTTTAGGGATAGATGGACCATAAATATCTGCATCTAAAAGGCCAACTTTGTATCCTGCTTTGCTTAATGCTATTGCTAGGTTGGCAGAAACTGTAGATTTTCCAACTCCTCCTTTGCCTGAAGAAACAGCAATCTTGCATTTAACACCTTCTAATGGCATTGCTTTAGGTGCTTGCACTGGTGCGTTTACAATTACGTCAATATGTCCTTTGATGTCAACTTCTTCGCTAACAAATGTAAGAATAGCTTGTTCACAAGCCTTAATTAATGATTTTGCAAATGGGTCTTGTGGTTTTAATTGTAGTGAAAACCATACTGAGTTGCCATCTATTCTTATATTGTCTGCAACCATATTTGCACTCACAATATCTTCGCCAGTGCCTGGATAACGCACTTTTTTTAGTGCATCTATAATTAGTTGTGGGTATAGTGTCATTTTAATCTAAATTTGAACCTCTTCTGTTGTAACTTTTATAATTGTCTTTTTCTATTTCTTCATCCACTTCTACAAATTCTGTTCTTTTAGAAAGGTTAAATTGGATGTATTTAATTGATAGTCCACGTTCCAACCATTGTTTCTCGTAGTGAGTTTTAATAGACAAAATTTCGTTGTTCCAACTACTATGGTAAAGGTCGTCTGTTGCAAAATTAACAGCGTATTTGTTTTTGTCTACCATAAGAGTGGTGTATGTGTATAGGAATGGACTATCTGTTTTTAAATGGATAATACCGTTTTCTTTCATAATTTGTTGGTATCTTTCCATAAATGCGGTGCTAGTAAGTCTTTTTCTCACTTTTTTCATTTGAGGATCTGGAAAGGTAATCCAAATTTCACTTACTTCGTTTTCTGCAAAGAAACTAGTTATCATTTCTATGTTTGTGCGTAGGAATGCAACATTTTTATCTCCATTAAGGAAAGATTTTTTAGCTCCAGTCCACATTCTTGCACCTTTTATGTCGATGCCAATAAAGTTTTTTTCTGGGAATAGATGAGCTAGTTCTACTGTATATTCTCCCTTGCCGCAACCTAATTCTAATACAATAGGATTAGAGTTGCCGAAATATTCATGCCATTTGCCTTTTAGTTTAAAGTCGTTTTCTAGTTCTTTTGCAGGACATTGGAAAACATTGGTAAATGTTTCCATTTCTGCAAATTTTTGTAATTTATTCTTTCCCATAATTATTTTGCTGAATGGTTAAGCCAATAGATTCAATACCAGTAAGTAAAGTGTCTCTCATGGCTTGGTAAATTTCAAATTTATATTCCCCTTTTGTAGGGAATTTGATGTTTTGCATATAAAAAAGAGGCATTTCATATACAAAGAAATAATCTTGCCCAAGTGGTTCTCCTAATTGATTATACAAATAACATTCCAAAGTATCCTTTGCAATATTGCCATTAGGGTCCGTTGAAACGGTGAAAAACCATAGGTTTTGTAATCTAAATTCCGAATTGTGTCTTATGTTTAATAATACATCATAATGGTTTATAGTATCTTCTGCATTAAATGAAAAGAAACAAGCAGAGTCTTTGTGCCATGTATGATTTTCTATGTCTGTATATTGATTGTATACGCGAGAATTATTACATGAGACAAGTAGAAAAAAGCCTACAATTAATAATGAAATTATATTAACTATTTTCATTTTTGTGGTCTATGTTTTTTGTTCTTTTTATTCTTATTCTTTTTCTTATCGAATCGAGTTAAACTTCCTTCTCCTACGGCAGTAGCGAAGTCTAGTGTGGCAGGTCTTTCTGCTCCGTCTGTAGATGAAAGCGATTCTGGTTTTATTCCTTTTTCATTTAGCTCTATTATTTCTTTAACTCTTTCAAGAGGTAATTCAACTAAATTTTGTGGTGCATTAGGAACTGTAGAATAAGTCATCTTACGTGCAAAAGCATCTAGTTTAAAGAAATAGTATTCAGAGTCTGTTGTGGTTAAGACAACATTCTTATCAGGGAATTCTTTAAGTGCTTCTATATAGTTTTCTAATTCAAAATTTAGGCAGCATTTCAATTTTGCACATTGACCTGCAAGTTTTTGTGGGTTCATAGAGATGTCTTGAATCCTAGCTGCATTTGTTCCTACAGATGTAAATTTGCTTAAGAAAGTAGAGCAACATAGTTCTCTGCCGCATGGTCCTGTGCCACCGATACGTCCTGCTTCTTGACGAGCACCAATTTGTTTCATCTCAATTCTAACCTTAAATTCTTCGGCTAGAACTTTGATTAACTGTCTGAAATCGACTCTCTCGTCTGCGATATAATAGAAAATAGCCTTGTTGCCATCACCTTGATATTCAACGTCGCCAATTTTCATGTCTAGGTTTAAATCTTTAGCTATTTTTCTTGTACGAAGCATAGCATCGTTTTCTTTAGCTTTTGATTCTTCCCATTTTTCAAGGTCGGCAGGTTTGGCTTTTCTATAAACTCTACGTACTTCGTTTCTGCTAATGTCATACCCATTTTTCTTCATTTGCAAGGCTACAAGATAACCTTGTAGGGTGACAACTCCAATGTCGTGTCCAGGATTTGACTCTACAGCTACAATGTCCCCTTTTTCTAGTGATAAGTTATTTGAGTTTAAATAATATCCTTTTCTAGTATTTTTAAATTGGACTTCCACATATTGGCAAGTCTCATGGTTTACAGGAATATCTGCTAACCAATCATATACGCTTAGCATTTGGCTAGAACTTTTTTTACAGCCAGCTGCAGTTAAGCGTGCATTCCCTTTATCTAGTGTATATTCCATTATTTTTTAATTTGAGTCATTAAATTTATTCCTAAATCAAATAGAACTATTTTTGTGTTTACATTTTGATTAATGTCTCTACTTGCAGTATTGAATAGTTCCATTATATTTTCTATATTCTCTACATTCAAGAATCTTTTAAATTTATCGGCAAACGCAGTTTCTGAGTCTTCCATATAATTAAGTGATGCGTTTTGTAAATGAGAAATAAAACACTCTCTAGTTATGAATTGCGCATAATTTAGGAAGTTTTTAATAAACTCTCTACTTTTGCCTGAAATAGATTCTGTTAAGTTTTTAAGTGCAATAAGATCTTTAGAAAATGCACAGAGCATTAGTGCTCTATAAATTTCTAGGTTTTCTGAATTGCTATATTCTTGTTTTGATATTTCTAATGCCTTAATATAATTTCCATTTGCAATATGTGCTATTTTATTTCCAAATACGTTGGCTAGCGCAGATTCTTCTATTACAGGAACATGAATCATTTGTGTTCTAGATAGAATTGTTGGAATAATAGCATCAACTTGTTCTGAAATAAGTATAAAAATAGTATTTTGAGGAGGTTCTTCAATAAGTTTTAATAATTTATTGGCACATGTTTCATGCATTTTTTCTGCAAGCCATATAATCATAATCTTATAGCCATTTGAGTATGATTTTAGGCTAAGTTTTTTTAATATTTCCTCGCTCTCATTACTATAAATAAGACCTTGTTTTTCATTACTTATAGTGTCAATCCAACCTTTGTATGAAAAATAAGGGCTTTCAATGATTTTTTCTCTCCAACTGTCCATAAAATCATTACAAACAGTTTTTGAGCCTTCTTTTGTGATAGGGAAGGCGAAATGTAGGTCTGGATGTGTTAGATTCTGCATTAATCTACACGATGGGCAAACTCCACAAGAATCATCTCCTTGTCTATTTTCACATTGTAGGTATTGTGCTGTGGCAAGTGCAAGTGCAAGTTTTCCGCAACCTTCATTGCCCCATAAAAGCAAAGCATGTGGAATTCTATAATCTTTAACACTATTAATTAAATGTGTTTTTAGATTTTCTTGTCCTATAATCTCTTTAAACAACATTTTATACCTATTCTAAACTACAAAGATAATTAAAATTCGCTTATATTCAGTTGAAGTATTCATATTTTTTTAGGTTATAAAAATTTGGAGTTCTCATTTTCTGTACATAAATTTGCAAAGAATATGAAAAAAGTATTTTCTATATTAAAGGTATTGACAAACAAGTACTTAATAGTATTTGTTATTTTTGTTATTGCTATGACTACCACAGAAGAGCATAATGCTTTTCAGCGTATAGAAAATGCTCGTACCATAAAAAAACTTGAAAAAGAACTAGCTTTTTATAAAAATAAGTCTCAACAGAATAAAAAACGTCTTCAGCAGCTTAAGGCAGACAAGGAACAGATAGAGAAGTTTGCACGTGAGAGATACAGAATGCATGCTCCTAATGAAGATATTTTTATTGTGGAATAGAAAATTAAAAAGGTTGACCATTGGTCAACCTTTTCTTGTAAAACATCAAGATTATTTTCTGATGCCTAGTTCGCGAATAATGTTACGATAACGTTCGATGTCGCGTTCTTTTAAGTAATCTAATAAACGACGACGTTTACCTACTAACATTACTAAAGCACGTTCTGTGCTATAATCTTTTTTGTTTGACTTTAAGTGTTCAGTCAAATGAGCAATACGGGTAGAAAATAATGCTATCTGGCTTTCAGGAGAACCAGTGTCAGTATTAGACTTTCCGTATTTGCCAAAGATTTCTTCTTTTTGTTCTTTGCTTAAATACATATATATAATTTTTTAACGGTCGGCAAAGATACACATTTTTTATAATACAAACCAAATATTCTGGGGATTTTTATTAATTTTGTGCCCATAAGTCCCAATATATTAATCTTTTAAAGAAGAATATCATGAACGAACTACAAAAATTTGGTTTTAAAGGCGAGGAAATCGCTGTTAATTATCTTTTAGGTAAGGGTTATACAATAAGACACCGCAACTGGAGAACTCATCACATTGAACTTGATATTATAGCCGAAAACGATGATTTTATTATTGTTGTTGAGGTGAAAACCCGTAGAAACGACAAGTTTTGTCATCCGTCAGATGCTGTAAACCATACAAAAATCAGACATATTGTAAATGCTACTCAAGCCTATATTTTTAAAAATAACATCATGAAGGATGTGAGGTTTGATATTATTTCTATTATGCCCACTTTAGATGGAAATTTTGAAATAGAACATCAAGAGGATGCTTTCTTTCCACCAATAGGTAGGTGAGGGGGATAAGAAAATCCGCCCTATGTTCGCAATTTATGCAACCCAGGGCGGATATAATTAATTTGCTTTATTGACACATTGAATAGCTTGCTATATTAATCGAATAACTAGACACATAGTCAATATCTTTGACTAATTCTTCTGATGCCATAGCATGTACTTCTTGATCGCTAACTTTCATATATTCAGATATAGTGCCTCAGTTTCTAGGAGTGAATACAACTTCATAACAGTGAGTACTATTGTACTTTTGTCTTTTTTACAAGCTGCCAAAATTGTTGCTAAATTAACTAATGTTAAATAAAAATTTTTATAGTGTATTTTAAGTTAATTAATAATCATATAAAGCAATAATTATTTACAATATGAATCTGGGGCTTTTTGCTCATAAACACCCACTATATGAGAATTATACTGAAGTATTTCTTGTTTTCTATCTTCTACAGCTTTAGATGTCATATACCACCATTCTTCATCATAACTCCCATCGTAATATTGTATATGTACTTGGTAACAAGATTTAGTTTCTGAACTAGAGTCTTTGTCTTTTTCACAAGCTGTAAAAATAGTAGCAAAAGCAATAAGTGCTAGATAAAATATTTTCTTCATGATATATAGAATTTAGTTTAATAAATTACTCATCTTTAACAAGGGTAAAGTGAGCGTTAATTGATTTTTGATCGATTGCGCTTCTTAAATTGAAAACCTTTTTTTGTGGTAGATATCCAGGCTTTTCACATAAAATCTCTATTTGTACATTCCCAGAGTTGTTATATGTTAAACCTTTTATGTCAAATGTTTCAGTTGATTCATAAGGAGTTGTTGATTTATAATTTTTATTAGTGTTTTTAACATTTGGGGTAGATGAAATTATACGCCAATAAACATCTGCTCCTGCAGGACGTGAAGTTACTTCCCAATTTAATACAGTATGTTCTAATGCTGTTTCTCCATCTCCATCAACTTGTTTGTTTGCTTCTTTTGCTGGAGAATCACTACGTTTTAGATAATACGCAATTCTATCCCAATCTATATCTTCCAAAGCATTTGAGTAGGCTTTGTTGATGGCTTGTGTAGCATATGTATAATTATTTCCGTCGCCAGAAATATTTGCTCTGCCTGTAATAGTAGTGTTAGGATATACTAATTTGTTATCACTGTCGTGCACTTCAAGTTTCATGTTTACAACTCCAGACCAACCTATTCCAGAAATATAACTTACATTGTATTCGGAAACTTCAATAGTCATAATGTAATCGGTAGCGATGTCTGCGTCTAGATTAAATCCCATTGTGCGCATATAATGTCTAACACTCTCTCTCACAAATGACATTACATCTGGGTTTACTTGTACAGTTGGGGTTGATGTAACATATTGGTCGTGTTTTATTAGTACTTTCTTTTTATATTCATTACGACCATCTCTAAAGTTAAGTCTAATTCCGTAATCTAATTGTGCAAATCGATTAGAAAAGCCTTCTGATGTTAGAGCCAAATTGATTGTAGGTGTAGGTAAACTACGAGAAGATGAACAACTCGTAATCATTAGTGTTAAAAATGATATAATAAACCCCCAAAATATATTTTTTATGAACTTCATAATATCTATCTCCTATTGATTATTTGCGATCACCTTTTAGTTTAATAGCTTTTGCTGATACTGTGCAATAGTAGGTGTATTTGTTCCAGCCAGTTTCTTCTATACTCATATTGACAATTGGCTCGATTACTCCATCTGCGCCTTGTTCTTTAGCTAAGGCTATTAAACGATATTTAGCTAATTTACGTGCAATATCTTCAGGGTCGTTACGCTGATAATCACCATAGTCATTTGCTAAATATCCTAGTCTAAGTACGCCTTTATGTGATTTTATTTCTGTAGTTGAAATACCACCAAATATTTTTCCTGTTTTTTCTATGTTTATTTTAAAATCTCCATTAGGGTCGGATAATGTGTAGCCCTTGCCATATACTTTTGCTTCTATGGTTGCGGAAGCTTCAATGGTGTTAATGATTTCATAATCTGCACGTTGAAGATTTAACTCTTCTAAGGATACTGCATTAATTGTACTTTTAGCTGTTGGGATAATGCTTTTTGCGCATGAAGAGAGCATTAAAGAAGAAAGCATAGTAAATAAAATCCCACTTAATAAATGTATTATTTTTTTCATAATATTTGATGCTAGTTATATCCCATCAGCTCATCGGTTCTAAAGGTTAATAATGCAAATGTATGTTAAATAGAGAATAGGAGTATAAGTGGTGTGTATAATAGATTTATGTGAAATGTATAGAAAAATTATACAATTAGAAGTGATTCCTATTTTTGTAGGTAGTGGTGTAGTATTCGAAGAAGTTTACTTTTAGAAGTATAGATATATTTAGTAGTAGGTCGGTGTCGATGTATTCTCGAGAGAATATCTTATATACATTATCTCGTGTATAATTGAGTTCTTTGGCCAGCCATGAGGGTTTACGCCCTTGTCTTTCCATTTCCTCTTTAATTAATTGTCCTATGTGAATTTCGGCTCTCATTACTTTTAAACTTAGCCGAAGTCTTATTCCAATAAAAAAGGGCGAACCTCTGTTACTTATCTAATTCTGCAGGCTCGCCAAAGCCTAAGTACATAAATAAGTACAGCAGGTACACCCATACGGCGAACCTGTCACTTATTCTCTTGTACTTCATTAAATTTGGCGATTTGCAGAATAGAGAATAAGAGCTAACAGCTCTAATTAATATGTTGTATTATAAATTTTTATTTTTACAAACTTACATTTAGTTTATATAAATTCAAAATTTTGTTTATTAAAATTTATCTATCCTCCAGTAATCCATCTGTAAATATCCATGCCATTTGCGTAGAATACAAGTAGGAGAAGAATGATTATTCCAATTTGCTGCGCTTTTAGCATAAATTCATGGCTAAGAGGCTTTCTTCTTATAATTTCTATAATAAGGAAGAATATGTGTCCTCCGTCAAGACCTGGGATAGGAAGGACATTCATAAATGCCAATACAATAGACATATAGGCAATGATGTTCCAAAAATAAAAAGAATCAAAGAAGTCTGGGAACAATCCAACGATGCTACCAAATCCGCCAACGCTTTCTGCACCTGCTTTAGTGAAAAGCATTTTTGTGTCGTTAGCATAGCCAACTATTTTTTTGTATGCTTTTTCGATGCCAGCAGGGAAAGATTCAAGGAATCCATATTCCTTTTTGGTTATGTTATAAAATTCATAATATGGTGTTAGGTAAACTCCAATTTTCCCGTTGGCGTCTGGTGTAATGTTGATTTCTTTGTATTCTCCATTTCTATATAGCCCCAACGTGGTTTCTTTTAATGGATTATTAGCAAAAGCAATTGAAAATTCACTAACGAACATTAAGTTTTCACCGTTTATACTCACTAGGCTGTCTCCACTTTGCAGTCCTGATATTTCAGCTGGAGTAACAGGCATAATCTCCTTTATCACAAAAGGGAATCTAAAATTAGCGAATCCTTCTTTAGAAGTGATTAAGTCTTTCATGAAGTTATCTGAAATACTTATTTTAACGGTGTCAGTGCCTCTTAAAACAAATACTTCTTTGGCATTAAGTATAATTCTCATGGTTTCTTCGCTCAATGCTTCTAATGGTGTCTCGTCAGCTTTAATTAAAATATCGCCATCTTGGAAACCTTGATTGTGAGCGACAGAAGAGAATTCCATGCCATATATAGCATCTTCAAGAGATATATATTCTTCGCCTTTAGCAAAAAGAAGCATTGCAAAAACCAGGATAGCAGTAACAAAGTTCATTATCACGCCAGCAGACATTATAATTAATCTTTGCCATGCAGGTTTGCTGCGAAATTCGTATGGTTTTGGTTCAGATTTTGTAAATTTTGTGTCAAAAGACTCATCTACCATACCTGATAGTTTTACATAACCTCCAAGTGGAAGCCAACCTATACCATATTCAGTATTAGACTTTTTACTTTTATACATGAAAAGAGTGAAGAAAGGGTTGAAGAATAGATAAAATTTCTCAACTCTCACTCCAAACATGCGTGCAGTGATATAATGCCCAAACTCATGAATAACTACCATGAGTGAAATAGCTAAAAAGAATTGTATAATTTGCATTTTAGATTCCTATCTTTTCTGATGTGATTTTTCTTACTAGCGAATCTGTAGCTACGTAGTCTTCGTAGGTAGGATTTGCTATAAAATCTGTATTTGTCATAGCCCATTCTATTAGGTCGCTCATGCCTAGGAATGAAATTTTATCGTGCAAGAAACCATATACGGCAATTTCATTTGCAGCATTAAGAATACAAGGCATATTACCACCTTGTTTCATAGCTTGAAATGCAAAACCTAAATTTCTAAATCTTTCAATGTCTGGTTTTTCAAAGTTTAGTTGATTAAATTTTAGAAAATCTAATCTTTCGTAGTCGTTATTTAGTCTATTTGGATAGCTCAATGCGTATGCAATAGGTAGACGCATATCAGGAAGCCCAAGTTGAGCTTTAACAGAACCGTCTTTAAACTGAACCATTGAGTGAATAATAGATTGTGGATGAACTAAAACATCTATCTGGTCTATATTAAGGTCAAATAACCATTTCGCCTCAATCACCTCAAAACCTTTGTTCATCATACTTGCAGAGTCAATCGTAATTTTTGCTCCCATTTCCCAATTTGGGTGCTTAAGCGCATCTTGTTTAGTTACATATTTTAGTTCCTCTAAACTATGTTTTCTAAAAGGTCCGCCAGAAGCAGTAAGAATAATTTTTTCAATAGGGTTATTCATCTCGCCTGCTAAGCATTGGAAAATGGCTGAGTGCTCAGAGTCTACAGGTAGGATAGGGGCGTGATATTTTAGAGCTAAATCTTTAATAAGTTCTCCTGCTACTACCAATGTTTCCTTGTTTGCTAGAGCAATGGTTTTACTAGCCTTAACAGCAGAAATTGTTGGTTTTAAACCTGCGTAACCCACCATTGCTGTAACTACTATGTCAACAGATGGCATAGAAACAAGGTCGCATACAGAATCAATTCCAGCAAAGACTTTTATATCCTCATTTGCTAATGCCTCTTTAACAGTTTGATAGCATTCTTCTTTAGTTACAATAACGAAATTAGGTTTGTACTTTAAGGCTTGTTTAATTAATAGCTCAGAATTACTATGAGCAGTGATGCCATAAAGTTCAAATTTATCTTGATTACTTGCAATTACGTCTATAGTTTGTGTTCCTATGGAACCAGTAGAACCTAATATTACAATTTTCTTTTTCATTCAAAAACAATGTAGTTTAGTGGATTTTGAACTTGTGAATCTCTCCATAATTCAAAGTGCAATGATGATTCTTTAGAATCTTTTCCTCCCATCACAGCAATAACCTCTCCGCTTTGAACAATGTCCCCAGATTTTTTAAAGACGTTGGCAGCTCCTTTGTAAACGGATATAAAACCTTGAGGGTGAATTATTTGAATAAAATAATCGTCGTCTAGTGTATATGCAGAATACAAAACTGTGCCTTGGTATATAGAAACAATAGGAATGGATGGTTTGGTTGTGATATCTATGCCCAAATGTCCATTCGCTGGATTAAAATCTTTTTCAATTTTACCAATGGTAGGTTTGAAGAATACCATATTGTTGTTATTATTGGTATTTGTTGTAGCACTGATATTATATTGTTCTTCTTCTTCAAACTCTTCGCAAAATTCTTTTTCTATTTGACTCTTTTCAAGTAATTGCTCATCACGTTGTTTTGCAATGATAGAATCAGAATTTAATAAACTATCTGTTATAACGATGTCGCCAGTTACTAGATCTCTAAAAGTATTGATATATGCTTGTCTAACAGTTACTTCTTCTGTTAAAGAGTCTATTATAAGTGCGTGTTTGACAGCTTCTTTTCTAATGTCGCTGCTAATATTGTCTGGCAATAATTGTCTTAATGGAGTGGTAAGTATTAATGTAGAGAAAAGAATTAATACAGCTAATAAAATAAATAAAAATGTAAAGAAGAAGCGTTGTGCAGACATACGCAAATGAAATACTTCTTCTAAAGTATTTTCATTAAGTACAGAAATCTTGTACTTCATCTTTATTTTTTGGAAGAAACTTAATCTGCTAGCACTTTTCATGGTTTATAATATATTATCGATGTAAAGATACAACTTTATAATGAGAAGTACAGAAAAACCGCTGTTAAAATATTTTTTTTGTTGAAAAAACTTGTAGATTTAAAAAATAGTATTACCTTTGCATTCGAATCGCGGAATGGAGCAGTGGTAGCTCGCTGGGCTCATAACCCAGAGGTCGTTGGTTCGAATCCGGCTTCCGCAACAAAGTGAAAGGAAATTACCAAAATGAGGTGATTTCCTTTATTTTTTATGTTAAAATCGTTGTTTTTGATTACAAATTATAATTATCAATAAAAAAATTGCAAAAAAATCTGCCCAAAAAATATATTTTTTTTCAAAAAAAATTAACTTTGTATCCTGTTAAATGAATTAAATATATGAGACTAATCATTCAGCCAGATTATGACAAGATGTCACAATGGGCAGCAAATTATGTAGCTTCAAAAATAAATGCAGCTAACCCTACAGAAGAAAAACCATTCGTTTTAGGTTTACCAACAGGTTCTTCACCACTGGGAATGTACAGGGCTTTAATCGAATTGAACAAAAAAGGTGTAGTTTCATTTAAAAATGTTATCACCTTTAATATGGATGAATATGTAAATCTTCCAGAAGAACATCCTGAAAGTTACCATTCATTTATGTGGAACAATTTCTTCTCACATATAGATATCAAGAAAGAAAATGTTAATATCCTAAATGGAAATGCAGAAGACCTAACAAAAGAATGTGCAGAATATGAGGAAAAAATTCTAAAAGCAGGTGGTATTGATTTGTTTTTAGGAGGAATTGGACCAGATGGTCACATTGCTTTCAATGAACCTGGTTCTTCTCTTCAATCTCGCACTAGGGTAAAAACATTAACAACAGATACTATTATCGCAAACTCACGTTTCTTTAACAATGACGTAAATCAAGTGCCAAAAACAGCGCTAACAGTAGGCGTTGGTACAGTAATGGATGCTAAAGAAGTATTGATAATGGTAAATGGTCACAATAAGGCTCGTGCTTTAGGTGCTGCTATAGAAGGAAGCGTAAATCATTTGTGGACAATAAGTGCTCTACAAATGCACCCAAAAGGTATTATAGTTTGTGACGATGCAGCAACTATAGAATTAAAAGTAGGTACTTACAAATATTTCTTAGATATAGAAAAAGATAATCTAAATCCAGATACTTTATTGTAAACCTTAGTATAAAATTAAGGGGCTGACTTTTAGAAGTTAGCCCCTTTTTCTATTTGTTTCGACTTTAGTTCTTGTTCGTTAACTCTTAGAATGGAAGATCTCCGTCTGATTCTCCTTGTGGAATTGGACTTGCAGAAGGTGCTGCAGCAGGAATTGCTCCGTCACCTGCAAGATTGTCAGCTTTTCTTCCCAATAATTGAATGTCGTTGGCAAGAATTTCTGTTGTGTATCTTGTGATACCATCTTTTTCCCAACTACGAGTTTGTAATTCGCCTTCTACATAAACTTGAGTACCTTTTTTAATGTATTGTTCTGCAAGTTTTGCAAGGCCTCTCCAGCACACGATACTGTGCCATTCAGTTTTGTCTGCTACTTCTTTACCATCATTGGTTTTATAGCCTTTTTTTGTTGTTGCAATTGAAAAGTTTGCAACTGCAAGATTGTCGCTCACATAGCGAACTTCTGGGTCTTTGCCCACGTTACCGATAAGTAATACTTTATTTAATGACATAATGCTAAATTTTTAATTTTTAATTGCTCTTGATTAAGAATTAAGCCGATATAACAAATAGTTTTCTTTTATTTATATGCACAAAGATAATAAAAAAAATAAAACAAAAATGTTTTTTAGAAAAATATGATTATATTTACTAAATATTTTTTCATGAGCAGATTTATAAACATATTAATAGCTTTATTATCAGTATTAATAGTTTCTTGTACCAATAATGGAAGGAATAATCATCCAAGAGATTTACAAGAGATTATTGAATCTGATACGCTAGTAGTAGCTACTTTATATGGACCAATTTCATACTTCAATTATAAAGAAAGTGAAATGGGTTATGAATATGAGTTTGTTAAGTTATTATGTAAAGAGTTAGGTGTAGGATTAAAACTTTATGTAGCAACAAATCTTACCTCATTGTTAGAAATGTTAGAAAATTATGAGGTAGATTTAGTTGCATATAGAGTACCTTATACTGAAGAAAATAAAGAAAAAATAGAATTTACTAAAAGAGAATATATTTCAAATCAGGTTCTTGTTCAGAGTAAATCTGATACAATAATAACTGATGTACTACAACTGTCAGGCAAAAAGATTACTGTAGTACCAAATTCGATTTATTCAAAGAGAATAAATTTTTTAAATGATGAAATAGGTGGTGGAATAGATATTATATATTCATCAGATACATCTAAAGTAGAAGATTTAATAGCAGATGTAGCACATCATAGGATAAGTTATACATTCGCAGAAAAAGATATAGCAAGGCTTAATAAAACATATTTTGGCAATATTAATTATAATTTAGACGTTAGTTTCCCACAAAGATCTGCTTGGTGTGTATCGAAACATTCTCCAGAATTACTTTCTTATATAAATGAATGGGTTAAAACTGTCTCTAAAAGTCCAAAACACTCAGTAATTTATAACAAATACTTTGAAAAAAGTAAATATTTTGAATCAGAAGGTTTTAAGAAGATTCCTAGTTATAATAGAATCTCTTCATACGATGATTATTTTAAAATATACTCTAAAACAGTTGGTTGGGATTGGCGTCTGCTAGCAGCGGTAGCATATAAAGAATCTAAATTTGACCCAAATGTAACCTCATGGGCAGGAGCATGTGGCCTGATGCAGATAATGCCCAAAACAGCACTTTCTTTAGGGCTTACCGAAGAAGAATTTTACGATCCAGAAAAGAATATACAGGCTGCAGCAAAATATCTAAATAAAATGCAGAAATTATTCCCAAATATAGCAGATGAACGTGAAAAAGTTAAGTTTGTTTTAGCATCATATAACGCAGGTCCTGGACATATTTTTGATGCGCGAGCATTAGCTTTAAAAAATGGAAAGAATCCTGATGTTTGGGATGATGTAAAAGACTTTTTGAGATTAAAATCAAATCCTGAATTCTATAATGATGAGGTGTGTAAATATGGATATTGTAGAGGTGAAGAACCAATAAACTATGTAGAAGTAATTACAACCAAATACGGTGAATATATACTTTGGGCTAAGTAAATTAGTCAATTAATAGGAATAAAAAAGGGAGATTCTTATGGAATCTCCCTTTTTCTATGGAATACTACTTATTCAGCAGCACTTTCTTCTTTAGTTTCGATTAGGTTGCGTTTAGCTTCCATGATTTTTTCATATTCTTCACGAGAAGCAACTACAATCTTTTCGTATGCTGAAAGACCAGTACCAGCAGGAATTAAACGACCTGTAATAACGTTTTCTTTCATACCTTCTAGGTAGTCAACTTTACCGTTAATAGCAGCATCATTCAATACTTTTGTGGTTTCTTGGAACGAAGCAGCAGACATGAAGCTTGTGGTTTGAAGAGCAGCACGTGTGATACCTTGTAAAATTTGGTTAGAGGTAGCAGGTACTGCTTCACGAGTTTCAACTGTACGTAAGTCTTTACGTTTTAGAGAACTATTTTCGTCACGAAGCTTACGAGCTGTAACAATTTGACCACGTTGGAAGATTTCTGAGTCACCAGCATCTGTTACAACATATTTGCCCCAGATTTGGTTGTTTTCTTCCATAAACGTTTGTTTGTCTACAATTTGTTTTTCAAGGAAGTGTGTATCGCCTGGATCGTCGATTTCAACTTTACGCATCATTTGACGAACGATAACTTCAAAGTGTTTATCATTAATTTTCACACCTTGAGAACGATATACGTCTTGAACTTCATTCACAATGTATTCTTGAACTGCGGTAGGTCCTTTGATAGCTAGGATATCAGAAGGAGTAATAGCACCATCTGATAAAGCGCCACCAGCACGAACGAAGTCATTTTCTTGAACTAAGATTTGTTTAGAAAGTGGAACTAGATAGATCTTTTCTTTACCAATCTTAGGAGTAATAATGATTTCGCGTTGACCACGTTTGATTTTACCGAAGCTAACTTCACCATCAATTTCTGATACGATAGCAGGGTTAGATGGGTTACGAGCTTCAAATAACTCAGTTACACGTGGAAGACCACCGGTGATGTCACCCACTTTACTAACAACACGAGGTATTTTGAATAATGTTTGACCTACTTGGATGTCAGCATTTTCGTCAAGTGAGATGTGAGCACCTACTGGAAGGGTATATGTGCGAACCACTTTGCCCTTTTCGTCAAGCACTTGAGCAGAAGGAATTTTGTTTTTGTCTTTGTCCTTAGCCTCAACGATGATTTTTTCTTTAAGACCAGTTTGTTCGTCAGATTCAACTTTGTATGTAATATTTTCAATTACATTTTCAAATTTAATCTTACCTTTCACTTCAGAGATAACTACAGCGTTGAATGGGTCCCATTCACATATTGCGTCACCTTTTTTAATCTTAGCACCATTTTTAACGAAAATAGTTGATGCATAAGGTATATTTTGTGTTGTTAAAACAACTTTAGTATTAGGTTCAACAATACGAAGTTCTGTTAAACGGCTAACAACGATTTCTTCACCAGATTCAGCTTTAACGGTACGAAGTTCGTCTATTTCTAGAATACCATCGTAACGAGAAACCAATTTGTTTTCAGTAGCAACGTTGGCAGCCACACCACCCACGTGGAAAGTACGAAGAGTAAGCTGTGTACCTGGCTCACCGATAGATTGAGCAGCAATTACACCTACAGCTTCACCTTTTTGTACCATACGCCCAGTAGCAAGGTTGCGACCGTAACATTTAGCACAAACACCTTTCTTAGATTCGCAGGTTAGAACTGAACGAATTTCAACTTGTTCGATAGAAGATTCTTGGATTGCTTTAGCAGCTTCTTCTGTGATTTCTTCACCAGCACCAACAATTACTTTTTCAGTTACTGGGTGAATAATATCGTGAACAGAAACACGACCCAAAATTCTTTCGTATAGAGAAGAAATAACGTCTTCGTTATTTTTAAGCTCAGTAGCAATTAGACCACGAAGAGTACCACAGTCTTCTTCTTGGATAATTACATCGTGAGAAACGTCAACAAGACGACGAGTTAAGTAACCAGCATCGGCAGTTTTTAACGCTGTATCCGCAAGACCCTTACGAGCACCGTGAGTAGAAATAAAGTATTCTAGCACAGATAGACCTTCTTTAAAGTTAGAAAGAATAGGGTTTTCAATGGTTTGACCACCTTCAGCACCAGCTTTTTGAGGTTTAGCCATCAGACCACGCATACCGCATAACTGACTAATCTGTGTTCGAGAACCACGGGCACCAGAGTCCAACATCATATATACAGAGTTGAAACCTTGGTCGTCTTTCTTAAGTTGATCCATCAAGATATTTGATAGATTGTTGTTAACGTGTGTCCAAGTATCAATAATTTGGTTATAACGTTCGTTGAAGGTAATGAAGCCCATGCTATAGTCGCTTAGGATTGCTTCTACTTTGTCGTAACCTTCTTGTACTAATTTTTCTTTTTCAGCAGGGATAATAACGTTTTCAAGGTTGAATGATAGACAGCCTTTGAACGCCATATAGTAACCTAAGTTCTTGATATCATCAAGGAAATCTGCTGTACGAGCAACACCGCAAACTGCAATTACTTTGCTAATAATGTCACGAAGAGATTTTTTAGTAATAAGAGTATTAATGAAACCAACTTCTTCAGGAACGCATTCGTTGAATAAAACACGACCTACAGTGGTGTCGATTAATTTAGTTACTAATAAACCGTTTTCAACATCTTTAGTTTTAACAGTAATCTTAGTGTTAAGTGTTACGCGACGTTCGTTGTACGCAATGTTTACTTCTTCAGGAGAATAGAATTTCAATCCTTCACCCATTGCACCAGAACGTTCTTTGGTCATATAGTATAGACCAAGAATCATATCCTGAGATGGCACTGTAATAGGAGCACCATTGGCAGGGTTAAGAATGTTGTGAGAAGCTAGCATAAGGATTTGAGCCTCAAGGATAGCTTCGTTGCCAAGTGGCAAGTGAACAGCCATTTGGTCACCGTCGAAGTCGGCGTTGAACGCGGTACATGCAAGTGGGTGAAGTTGGATAGCTTTACCCTCAATCATCTTAGGTTGGAATGCTTGAATACCTAAACGGTGAAGAGTAGGAGCACGGTTTAGAAGAACTGGGTGTCCTTTCATAACGTGTTCAAGAATATCCCAAACTACTGTATCTTTTCTATCTACAATTTTCTTAGCAGATTTTACAGTTTTTACAATACCACGTTCAATCAGTTTACGAATGATAAATGGTTTGTAAAGCTCTGTTGCCATGTCTTTAGGAAGACCACATTCGTGCATACGAAGTTCTGGACCAACAACGATTACAGAACGAGCAGAGTAGTCAACACGTTTACCTAATAAGTTTTGACGGAAACGACCTTGTTTACCTTTCAAGCTATCAGATAATGATTTAAGAGCACGGTTTGCATCTGCTTTAACAGCAGTAGATTTACGTGTATTATCGAATAGAGAGTCTACAGCTTCTTGTAACATACGTTTTTCATTACGTAAGATTACGTCTGGAGCCTTAATTTCGATAAGTTTTTTTAGACGGTTGTTACGGATGATTACACGACGATAAAGGTCATTTAGGTCTGATGTTGCAAAACGACCACCATCTAGTGGAACCAATGGACGTAGTTCTGGTGGAATTACAGGGACTACATTGATAACCATCCATTCAGGTTTGTTGCGATGTTTAGAAGCACGGAATGACTCAATAACTTGAAGACGTTTTAATGCTTCAGTTTTACGTTGTTGAGATAGGTCTGTGCTAGCTTTATCACGTAATTCGTATGAAACTTTATCCAAGTCTATGCGCATTAACATATCTTGAATAGCTTCAGCACCCATCTTAGCGATGAATTTGTTTGGATCGCTATCATCAAGGAATTGATTTTCGCGTGGAAGTTCATCCATGATAGTTTCATATTCCTCTTCGCTTAATGTATCACCTACAGCTAAATTTGTGCAGATACCAGCTTGAATTACCACATATTTTTCATAATATATGATAGAGTCAAGTTTCTTTGTAGGAAGTCCTAAAAGGTAACCAATTTTATTAGGTAATGAACGGAAATACCAGATGTGAGCAACAGGAACAACCAATTTAATGTGTCCCATACGTTCACGACGTACTTTTTTCTCAGTTACGTCTACACCACAACGGTCACAAGTGATTCCTTTATAACGGATGCTTTTATATTTACCACAGTGACATTCGTAATCTTTAGTAGGACCAAAGATACGTTCGCAGAACAGACCATCACGTTCTGGTTTGTATGTACGATAGTTGATGGTTTCTGGTTTTAGCACTTCACCACTAGATTGTTTTAGAATCTCCTCAGGAGATGCTAAGCCAATGGTGATTTTGCTAAAATTGGTTTTTTGTTTATTATTTTCACTTCTAAATGCCATAGTACTTTTTTATTCTAAGTTGATGCTAAGACCTAAGCCACGTAATTCGTGTAGTAATACGTTAAGTGATTCTGGAATTCCAGCTTGTGGAATTGGGTCACCTTTAACTATAGCTTCATAAGCTTTAGCACGTCCTACAACGTCGTCAGATTTAATTGTCAAGATTTCTTGAAGGATGTGTGATGCGCCGAATGCTTCTAGCGCCCAAACTTCCATCTCACCGAAACGTTGACCACCAAATTGAGCTTTACCACCAAGAGGTTGTTGAGTAATAAGTGAGTAAGGACCGATAGAACGAGCGTGCATTTTGTCTTCTACCATGTGGCCTAACTTCAACATATAAATAACACCTACAGTAGCAGGTTGGTCAAATCTTTCACCAGTACCACCATCGTATAGGTAAGTTTTACCATATCTTGGAATACCAGCTTTATCAGTCCATGTATTTAAGTCATCTAAAGATGCACCATCAAAGATAGGAGTAGCAAATTTTACTCCAAGTTCTTTACCCGCCCAACCTAGAACTGTTTCAAAGATTTGTCCTAAGTTCATACGAGAAGGCACACCTAGTGGGTTAAGTACGATATCTACAGGAGTACCATCTTCTAAGAATGGCATATCTTCTTGACGAACGATTCGTGATACAATACCTTTGTTACCGTGACGACCAGCCATCTTGTCACCTACACGTATTTTACGTTTTTTAGCGATGTAGATTTTAGCTAGTTGAACAATACCAGAAGGAAGATCATCACCAACGCTGATGTTGTATTTTTCACGTTTAAGAACAGCATCAAGTTCTTTATATTTACGTAAGTAGTTAAGGATAACGTCACGGATTAAATCATTTTTGTGAGCGTCTGCAGTCCATTTACTTACTTGAACAGTGGTATAATCAATTTCTAGTAATTGTTTTTGAGTAAACTTATTACCCTTAGCAATAAGGTCTGCACCTAAGAAATCTTTAACACCTTGAGAAGTTTTGCCGCTGGTAAGAACCATTAACTTATCAACAAGAATGTTTTTAAGTTTAGCAACGTTTTCTTCGAAGCGAGCTTCCATTGCTGCAATTTGAATCTTCTCTTCAGATTTTTCTTTCTTAGTTTTTTGAGCTTTAGAGAATAATCGTTTACCAATAACAACACCACTTAATGATGGATTAGCTTTTAAAGATGCGTCTTTCACATCACCTGCTTTATCACCGAAGATAGCACGAAGAAGTTTTTCTTCTGGAGAAGGATCAGATTCACCTTTAGGAGTGATTTTACCAATAAGGATGTCGCCAGGTTTAACTAGAGCACCAACACGAATAATACCGTTTTCGTCTAGGTCTTTAGTAGCTTCTTCACTAACGTTAGGAATATCTGCAGTAAGCTCTTCCATACCACGTTTGGTTTCACGCACTTCTAGTGTGTACTCATCAACGTGTACAGATGTTAATAAGTCTTCGCGAACTACGCGTTCATTGATAACAATCGCGTCCTCATAGTTGTAACCTTTCCAAGGCATGAATGCCACTTTAAGGTTTCTACCAATAGCAAGTTCACCTTTTTGAGTAGAGTAACCTTCTGTAAGGATTTGACCTTTAGTTACTTTATCTCCCTTCTTGCAAATAGGGCGAAGGTCGATAGTGGTGCTTTGGTTAGTTTTTTGGAACTTAGGAAGATTGTATTCTTTAACAGGTTCGTCGAAACGAACGAATAGTTCTTCTTCTGTATATTCGTATTTAATGCGAATAGTATTTGCATCTACATACTCAATTACACCGTCGCGTTCTGCAACTACTTGTGTACGTGAGTTTTGTACTAATTGTCCTTCTATACCAGTACCTACGATTGGAGATTCTGTGCGTAGAAGTGGAACTGCTTGACGCATCATGTTAGAACCCATCAGCGCACGGTTGGCGTCGTCGTGTTCTAGGAATGGAATAAGTGCAGCAGCGATAGATGCAATTTGTTGTGGAGCCACGTCCATTAATTCAACCTCTTCTGGAGCAACGATTGGGAAATCACTGTCTTGACGAGATTTTACGCGAGAACGGATAAATGAACCGTCGTCATTTAATGGAGCATTACCTTGAGCGATGATTTTATTTTCTTCTTCTTCAGCAGCAAGGTAAACGACTTCGTCTTTATTTAGGTTAACAATCTTATTTTCAACTTTACGATATGGAGTTTCAATGAAACCTAAATCGTTAATCTTAGCGAATACGCAAAGTGAGTTGATAAGACCAATGTTTGGACCTTCTGGAGTTTCGATAGGACATAGACGACCATAGTGAGTGTAGTGTACGTCACGAACCTCGAAACCAGCTCTTTCACGAGAAAGACCACCAGGACCAAGAGCAGATAAACGACGTTTGTGTGTGATTTCTGCAAGTGGGTTAGTTTGGTCCATGAATTGTGATAACGCGTTAGTACCAAAGAATGAATTAATAACTGAAGAAATAGTCTTAGCATTAATTAAGTCGATTGGAGTAAACACTTCGTTGTCACGAACATTCATTCTTTCACGAATAGTACGAGCCATACGAGCTAGACCAATACCGAATTGGTTGTAAAGTTGTTCACCAACAGTACGAACACGACGGTTGCTTAAGTGGTCAATATCGTCAACGTCTGCTTTAGAGTTGATAAGTTCAATTAAATATTGAATAATAGCTATAATATCTTCTCTAGTCAATACCTTAATCTCTGCAGCTATATCAAGATTTAATTTACGGTTAATACGATAACGACCAACATCACCTAGGTCATAGCGTTTTTCAGAGAAGAATAGGTTATTAATAACTTCGCGAGCACTAGCTTCGTCAGTTGGTTCTGCGTTACGTAGTTGTCGATAGATATAATAAACAGCTTCTTTTTCTGAGTTACAAGAGTCCTTTTGTAATGTGTTATATATAATAGTGTAGTCAGACATATTTGCTTCTTCTCTGTGAAGAAGAATTGTAGAAACGCCTGTTTCTATAATTTTGTCAATATGTTCTGCTTCAAGAATAGTTTCACGATCAATAATAACTTCGTTACGATCTATAGAAACTACTTCTCCTGTATCTTCATCAGCAAAGTCTTCTACCCAAGTTTTAAGTACACGAGCAGCTAATTTTCTACCAATAGCTTTTTTAAGGTTGGTTTTAGTAGCTTTAACTTCTTCTGCAAGATTGAAAATTTCAAGGATATCTTTATCACTTTCAAAACCTACAGCACGAAGTAGGGTAGTAACAGGTAATTTCTTCTTACGGTCGATGTAAGCATACATTACGTTATTAATGTCTGTTGTAAATTCAATCCATGAACCACGGAAAGGAATAATACGTGCAGAATATAATTTTGTACCATTGGTATGCATGTTTTGTCCGAAGAACACACCTGGGGAACGGTGTAATTGTGAAACAACAACACGTTCTGCGCCATTGATTACGAATGTACCTTTATCTGTCATGTAAGGGATAGGACCTAGATATACATCTTGTATAACAGTCGAGAAATCTTCATGATCAGGGTCTGTACATGATAATCTAAGCTTAGCTTTTAGTGGAACATTGTATGTAAGTCCGCGGTCGATACACTCGTCTATAGTATAGCGAGGAGGATCAATATAGTAGTCTAGAAACTCTAGTGTAAAGTTGTTTCTAGTGTCATTAATAGGAAAGTTTTCGGAAAATACCTTATACAATCCTTCGTTTTTTCTTTTTTCCGGAGGAGTATCTAATTGGAAGAAATCCCTAAATGATTTAAGTTGAACTTCTAAGAAGTCAGGGTATTCCAACGGATTTTTAATTGATGAGAAATTTATTCTGTTGTTACTCATACGAGGTTAATATCAAACGGTTAAAGACTAACTCGTGATTGCTTTTTAACAATGTGGAAAAGCAGACCACTATTTTAAGCATAAAAAGGTTTAGAACCTTATTTTGCTAAGGTTCTAAACCGAGCCTCCTGATTTACAGGAAGTTAGATTATTTTAACTCAACTTCAGCGCCAGCTTCAGTAAGTTGTTTTTTCAATGCTTCAGCTTCGTCTTTGCTTACACCTTCTTTTACGTTAGCAGGAGCTGCGTCAACGATATCTTTAGCTTCTTTTAGGCCAAGACCTGTTAGTTCTTTAACTAGTTTTACGATAGCTAGTTTGTTAGCACCAGCTGATTTTAATACTACGTCAAAAGATGTTTTTTCTTCAGCAGCAGGAGCAGCAGCACCAGCAGCAGCTGGGCCAGCAACAGCTACAGCAGCAGCTGCAGGTTCGATACCATATTCATCTTTTAAAATTTGAGCTAGTTCGTTTACGTCTTTAACGGTTAGGTTTACTAGTTCTTCTGCAAGTTTCTTTAAATCTGCCATTTTTATAAAATTTAAAAAGTTTTTACTAATTTGTTGTTTTGGGTAATTATTCTCTCTCGCCTAGTGTTTTTAACACGCCATGGATTGTATTGCCTCCAGATTGAAGTGCAGAAAGCACATTTTGCATTGGAGATTGTAACAAGCCGATGATTTCGCCAAGAAGTTCTTCCTTAGATTTAAGGGCTACTAGAGCATCTAATTGGTCAGCGCCAACATACATGCTTTCGTAAACATAAGCTGCTTTCAATACTGGTTTGCCATTGTTTGCTTTGTCTTTGCTTAATTCTTTAATAAGACGAGCAGGAGCATTACCATTGTTTGAGAACATTATAGAGGTAGAGCCTGTTAGAGTGCCGTAGATTTCGCTATAATCAGCATCTAGACCTTCTAATGCCTTTTGGAACAAGGTGTTTTTAACCACCATTAATTTTACGTCTTTTTCGAAACAAGCTTTACGTAATAGATGTGTTCTTTCTGCGTTTAATTCAGAAGTATCAGTTACGTAGAAGTGGTCATATTGACCAATTGTTTCTTGAATAAGAGCTATAACATTTGCTTTATCTTCCTTTTTCATAACAATATTTTTAGTGGTTATTCAGCTGATTTAGGGTCTACTTTTACACCCTTACTCATTGTGCTTGAAAGATAAATGCTCTTAATATAGACACCTTTAGCTGCGGTTGGTTTTAGTTTAATCAAAGTGCTGATAAATTCTTTCGCATTTTCTGCGATTTTTTCTGCATCGAAAGAAACTTTTGCGATAGCAGCGTGAACGATACCAGTTTTGTCAACTTTGAAGTCGATTTTACCTTGTTTTACTTCTTTAACAGCTTTACCTATTTCGTTGGTTACAGTGCCGCTTTTAGGGTTAGGCATTAAACCACGAGGACCTAAAACGCGACCTAGAGCACCAAGTTTACCCATAATTGAAGGCATAGTAATGATGATATCAATATCAGTCCAACCGCCTTTAATTTTTTCGATAAATTCATCAAGACCAACATAATCAGCACCAGCAGCTTTTGCTTCTGCTTCTTTGTCGGGAGTACATAGGGCCAATACGCGAACCTCTTTACCTGTACCATTAGGAAGTGAAACTACGCCACGTACCATTTGGTTAGATTTACGAGGGTCTACACCTAAACGAACGTCGATATCGACTGATGCGTCAAATTTAGTAAATGTGATATCTTTTACTAATTGAGCTGCTTCTGCAAGAGAGTAGCTTTTACCTACTTCAATTTTCTCAGCAGCTAACTTTTGATTTTTTGTCAGTTTACTCATGTTTTAAAAATTGAAGGGTTAATTACTTTCTGGAAATTCTCCTTTAACTGAGATACCCATGCTTCTTGCGGTACCAGCTACCATACGCATTGCTGAATCAACAGTGAAACAGTTTAAATCTGCCATTTTATCAGTTGCAATAGCTTTAACTTGTTCCCAAGTAACTTCAGCTATTTTCTTTCTGTTAGGCTGAGCAGAACCACTTTTTTGTTTTGTAACTTCAAGTAGTTGGATAGCCACAGGAGGAGTTTTGATGATAAAATCGAAAGATTTATCAGTGTAATAGGTAATGACCACAGGCAAGATTTTTCCTGCTTTGTCTTGGGTTCTGGCATTAAATTGTTTGCAAAACTCCATAATATTGATACCCTTGGAACCCAAGGCAGGACCAATTGGAGGAGATGGATTTGCAGCACCACCTTTTACTTGCAATTTGATTTGGCCAGCAATTTCTTTTGCCATGTTATCAAATACTTTTATAGTTAATAAAATATAATGAAAATCGGACTAGGAAAGCGTAACCACTTACTGTCCTTTTTCAACTTGCATAAAGCTTAATTCTAGCGGAGTTTTACGTCCGAAGATCATGACCATAACCTTTAACTTTTTACGTTCGTTATTAACTTCTTCAATAGTACCTTTGAAGTCGTTAAATGGTCCAGAGATTACTTTCACTTCTTCACCTACATAGAATGGAACGCTTAGTTCTTCTTCTTGTTCTTGTAGTTTGTCAACTGTACCTAAAATACGGTTAACTTCTGTTTGACGAAGTGGAACAATGTTTTTTGAATCGTTACCGCCTAAAAAGCCAATAACGTTAGGAACGTTACGTAACTCGTGCATAATATCACCAGTTAGTATCATTTCTACTAAAACATAACCAGGAAGATAGCTTCTTTCTTTAACTATCTTCTTGTTGTTTCTCATTTGATAAACTTTCTCAGTTGGGATCAATACTTGAAACACACGTCCGTGATAAAGAGGGTTGTTTTTGATTTCAGCTTCAACATACTCTCTTACTTTATTTTCCTTACCGCTTACAGCTCTAAGGACATACCACTTTTTATTAGTTTCAGACATATACAATCCCCCCTATTAGCCTATCAAATTATAAATGAATGTCATAATCTCTTCAAAGCCAAGGTCGATTAACCAAATAATGATTGACATTATGATGGAAGCAGTTAACACAATGACAGCACTATTGCTTAATTCCTTTGCAGTAGGCCAAGAAACTTTATGTATAAGTTCGTTGTAAGAATTTTTTATGTAATTTACAAACTTCATGGTTTGTTAGTTTTTTTGTTTTAGCACGGGTCGAGAGGCTCGAACTCCCGACACCTGGTTTTGGAGACCAGTGCTCTACCAACTGAGCTAGACCCGTAAAATTAGGTCGGTTTATCATTTAAACTTTTCACTCAGTTGGTAGAGCACTTATGCTCTTCTATTTCTAGCAACTGAGCTAGACCCGTAAACAAAGGTTCACCTGTTGGTGAACCCTTGGGAGTTATTTCTTAGTTAATATTAGTCTAAGATTTCTGTGAGTTGACCAGATCCTACTGTACGACCACCTTCACGGATAGCGAAACGTAGACCTACGTTGCAAGCTACTGGGTAGATTAGTTCTACAGAGATTTCTAAGTTGTCACCTGGCATAACCATTTCACGTCCTTCTGGAAGAGTGATTTCACCAGTTACGTCCAATGTACGGATGTAGAATTGAGGACGATAT
Organism: Candidatus Enterocola sp.; assembly: GCA_045612225.1. Lineage (GTDB taxonomy): Bacteria > Bacteroidota > Bacteroidia > Bacteroidales > Paludibacteraceae > Enterocola. The sequence goes on along the minus strand of JAZKYP010000011.1, from coordinate 14,276 downwards.
TTGTTGTGGAATGGAGTGTGACGACCACCTTCTTCTTTCTTCAAGATATAAACTGAAGCTTTGAAGTTTTTGTGAGGAGTTACTTGTCCTGGGTGAGCGATAACCATACCACGTTTGATTTCGTTTTTGTCGATACCACGAAGTAATAGACCTACGTTATCACCAGCTTCACCTTGATCTAGAAGTTTACGGAACATTTCAACACCAGTAACAACTGATTTCATACCTTCAGCACCTAGACCGCTGATTTGTACTTCTTCACCAACTTTGATGATACCTGTTTCGATACGACCTGTAGCAACAGTACCACGACCAGTGATTGAGAATACGTCTTCGATAGGCATTAGGAATGGTTTGTCGATGTCACGTGGAGGAAGTTGGATCCATGCGTCAACTGCAGCCATAAGTTCCATAACTTTTTCTTCCCATTGAGCTTCACCGTTTAATGCACCTAGAGCAGAACCACGGATGATAGGAGTGTTGTCTCCGTCGAATTCATAGAATGCAAGAAGTTCACGCATTTCCATTTCAACTAGTTCTAACATTTCTTCGTCATCAACCATGTCACATTTGTTCATGAATACAACTAGACGAGGAACGTTTACTTGGCGAGCAAGTAGGATGTGTTCACGTGTTTGAGGCATAGGACCGTCAGTAGCAGCTACTACGATGATAGCACCGTCCATTTGAGCAGCACCAGTTACCATGTTTTTAACGTAGTCGGCGTGTCCTGGGCAGTCAACGTGTGCGTAGTGACGATTTTCTGTTTGATATTCAACGTGAGAAGTATTGATTGTGATACCACGTTCTTTTTCTTCTGGAGCGTTGTCGATTTGATCGAATGATTTTAATTCAGAAAGACCTTTTTTTGCTAATACTGTTGTGATAGCAGCAGTTAAGGTAGTTTTACCGTGGTCAACGTGACCAATTGTACCAATGTTTACGTGTGGTTTAGAACGGTCAAATTTTTCTTTTGCCATAATAATAAATTTTAATTGGATTATCTAATTTAATGTAATTTTAAAACAAGTAAGAGCCAATGACGGGACTTGAACCCGTGACCTCATCCTTACCAAGGATGCGCTCTACCAGCTGAGCTACATCGGCAAAAAAAAGAGCGGGAAACGGGGCTCAAACCCGCGACCCTCAGCTTGGAAGGCTAATGCTCTATCAACTGAGCTATTCCCGCAATTTAGATAGCATTGCCATCTGTAAGTCAAAATTTGTGGGCAGTGATGGATTCGAACCACCGAAGTCGAAAGACAGCTGAGTTACAGTCAGCCCCATTTGGCCACTCTGGTAACTGCCCATCATGTTTTGATTTTATATTTAAAAAATCTGAGCCTCTTGTCGGATTCGAACCAACGACCCCGAGATTACAAATCACGTGCTCTGGCCAACTGAGCTAAAGAGGCAGGGTTGTTAGTAAACCTTAGTTTACATCCGAATTGAAGTAGTGTGTTCCTCAATTCGGATGCAAATGTAGGTACTTTTTTTGGATTGACAAAATTTTTAAATAAAAAAGTTGAGTTTTTTTATTGTTTTTTCTCTTTTGCTTTGATTAATTGCTTTTGAAGGGCTTCTGCGCATTCATCAGTTGATTGCTCAAAGGTGTCAGAAATCTTAGATGCGAATAAATCTAGGTGTGGTGCTATTAGTTTTACATCCACTTCTTTGTTATCTGATGTTTCTGGTTTTACTACTTTTAATGTTACTTCTACTAGTTCAATACCTTCATAAAAGCGTTCTAATTTGTTCATTTTTTTTGTTATGAACTCTTTTAGTTTAGCGGTAGCATCAAATTTGATTGCTTGAATCTTTACTTCCATAATCTTTCACTTTAAAGGTTAATAATTATTTTCTAGGATGAGCTTGCTTGTATGTTTTCTTAAGCTGCTCATATGATGTATGTGTATATATCTGTGTTGCGGCTAAGTTTGCGTGTCCTAATAATTCTTTTACTGCGCTTATTTCTGCTCCGTTGTTTAGTAGGCTACTTGCGAAACTGTGTCTTATAACGTGTGGACTTTTCTTTTGTAAGGATGAAACCTCGCTCATGCTTGCTTTTATAGTCCTGTATATAAGGTTTGGATATGCCTGTTCTCCATTGTCGGTTACTATTAAGTAAGGTGAGTCGAATATTTGATTCTTTAAGTTGATATATTCTTCTACTTTTTCTTTTAAACCTTTACTTATGGGAATAATTCTTTCTTTATTTCCCTTTCCGAGTATACGCAAAGTTAATGAAAAAAAATTAAAATCGCTATCTTTTATACTAATTAATTCAGCTCTTCTTATGCCAGTTTGATATAAAATTTCTAAAATTATGTTATTTCTTATGTCGGCAAAGTGATTTTCTGTATTTTTCTCTGTTTCTAATGCAGTTTCTAGTTCGCTTTCTTTGAAAAATACAGGTAACTTTTTAGGTGTTTTTAGAGATTGGAGTTTTAAACAAGGATTTGATTTAATATAGTTGTTTTTTAAACCATATTTAAATAAAGATTTAAGTGCAGAAATTTTTCTGTTTACAGAACTACTTTTGATGTTATCTTGTTTAAGTCGGATGATCCAAGCTCTGATGTGTTTGAGTTCGGTTTGCTCAATACTAAGTGAGTAGGTTTCAGATAAGAAGTCTTGGAATTGGTTGATGTCGTTTAGGTACGAAAAAACAGTACAAGAAGAATATTTCTTCTCGTACTGTATATGTTGTAGAAACGAATTTACCATATTGCCTTAATCTTATTAAGACAAATATAGTAAAAAACTATTAAACGAAAAAATTAATCTTCGTTTTGTTGTAGTTGTTGAACGTAAACAGCGTGCATTTTACGTTCACGTTTCACTTCTGAAGGCTTGTTGAATGCTTGACGTCTTCTTAGTTCTTTAACTACGCCAGTTTTTTCAAATTTCTTTTTGAATTTTTTCAAGGCTTTTTCAATGTTTTCGCCTTCTTTTACAGGAACTACTATCATACCTTAATTTAGAATATATAATTGGTTAAACTTTTTTGCTATTTTTTTGAGTGTGCAAAGTTACGCAATCAAATCTTATTAACAAATTTTTTCTGATATTTTTTTTGTTAAAAGATGGATAAATCATAACTTTGTGCTTCAGATATGTCTAAAAACAAGGAAATTTTATTGCATTTAGAGCAATTAAGGGATTTTTTGAGGTCAAAAAATTATACTGCGTGTATAATTCCACAGAATGATCCACACATGAGTGAGTATGTAGCTGATTATTATAAAATTAGAGAGTTTTTCTCTGGTTTTAATGGTTCTGCTGGTACTTTGGTTGTGGGTACGGACTTTGCTATATTGTGGACAGATGGTAGATATTTTCTTCAGGCAGAGAGCCAATTGGAGGGAACAAACATAGAATTATACCGTTCTGGGATGGAAAATGTTCCTACATTAGAGGAATTTTTGCAGGAGAAAGTAGGCAGTGATGGTGTGGTAATAGCAAACTCTAATGTGATTTCTGCAAATGATTGGGAAAAGATGAAGGAGAAATTTTATCTTTTACATGATGATGAGTGGGAGGGAATATGGAAAAATAGACCAATACTAAAGAAATCTAATATTTGGAGACTTGATTGGGCAGAAAAGGAACAACCTTTTCTAAAGAAACTTAATAAAATAAGAAGTGTAATGTCTGCAGAAAGTGGAGATTATTATATGGTTTCCACTCTTGATGAGTTTTCTTGGTTGTTTAATTTGAGGGCAGATGATATTGCTTATACACCCGTTGTAAGAGGTTTTGCTATTGTAGGTTTGTCTCGTGTGATGATTTTTGTTGATACTGAGACTCATTTTTATATAGAGGGAGTTGAAGTTTACCATTATAATAATGTGTTGTCTGTTCTTTCTACGCTAAATGGAAGAATTTGGTTGGATAAGGAAAAAGTAAATGCTCTATTATATAATGTGTGCAACGATAATTTTGAGGTAATGTGCATTAAAAGTCCTATTACATTAATGAAAGCAATGAAGTCTGAACAAGAAATTGATGGGTGTAAGAGGGCAAATCTGAATGATGGAGTGGTGTGGGTGAGATTGATGATGTATATAGAGGATGCTTTACAAAAGGGAATAAAACTTACTGAACTTTCAGTTTCTGATAAAATGACTCAGCTAAAAGCTGAAAATAATGATTTTGTATGTGAGAGTTTTGAGTCGATTGTGGCATACGCAGATAATGCAGCGATAGTTCATTATGCTCCAACAATGGAAACTGATATGGAAATACAACCAGAGGGATTCTTGTTGATAGATAGTGGTACACATTATATATATGGTACAACAGATATTACTCGTACTTTGGTATGCGGTGAGCTTACTGAAGAACAAAAACGCAGATTTACTCAAGTTTTAAAGGGAATGATTGCTGTGGCTACAGCGGAATTCTCTAAAGAAACAAAGGGGAAAGAATTAGATGCTCTTGCAAGAGGATTTTTAAAGGAGGATGGTGTGGATTTTGCTCATGGTTCTGGTCATGGAGTGGGAAGTGTGCTTTGTGTGCATGAAGAAGGTGTGAGACTTTCGCCAAAAGGAGAGGATTTTGTACGTGAGAATGTGATTACTTCTGATGAACCTGGCTATTATAAAGCTGGTGAATTTGGAATTAGAATAGAAAATATGTTACTTTGCAGGCTGAAAGAGCAAGAAACTTTAAACTTTTGCAATTTAACTTTAGTCCCTATAGATGTGAGGGCAATTGATTTGACTCTTTTAACAGATATTGAAAAGGATTGGATAAATAATTTCCATAGAGAAATTAAAACAAAATTAAAAGGATTTTTAACTGATAACGAAAATAAGTGGTTAAATGAAAGATTTTATGAAATTTAGAAATGTGTTATTGGCTTTGATGGTTGGACTTTTTACCTTAAATGCTAGTGCAAATGACTTTGAGTTTAAAGTAAAAGCGTCTCAACTAAAGAATGATACTATATATTTAGGTTATTACTATTGTGGAAAACCATACGTTAAGGATACTATTAAGTTGGATAAAAATGGTCGTGGAGTGTTGTCTGACAAGGAAGAACTGAAAGAGGGCGCTTATATCATGTATTTCCATGGAAGTAAATATTTTGATATGATAATAGGAAAGGATAAAAATATTTCTGTTGAAATAAAAGATACTCTTTCTTTGCCTGAATCTGTGGTTATAAAAGGTGCTAGCGAAACTGTTGATTTCCATAAATATGCATTAAAGTTGAAGTCTTCTCAAAAATTATATAGTAATTTGGGTGAGCAGATGAAAGCAACAGAAGATTCTTTAGCTAAAGTGAAATTGCAAGAAGAAGCAAAGGCTATATATAACTCTGTGAATACAACAAGAGATAGTTTGATAGATGCGCATCCTTCTAGTATGTTGTCAATATTCTTGAATGGAATTAAAGTTCCTGAGTATGTGGTAGATGAAAGTGTACCAGATTCTTTGCGTCCTATGCACAGATATTTATTTGAAAAGGAACATTATTTGGATAATTTAGATTTGTCTGATGCTAGAGTAATTCGTACATCATATTTTCCAAGTACATTAGATACTTATTTGAATAATAAATTGTTTCAAATAAGTGATTCTATTATTCCTCCTGTAGTTAAATTGGTGGAAAGAAGTAGAAAAAATGATGAGTGCTTCAGAGTGGTGCTAAATCATTGTATGAATTATGCTATTAATAGTAAAATAATGGGAATGGAAAACCTGATGGTTACATTGGGTAGAAGGTATTATTTGAATGGTCTTACTGAATGGTCTGATAGTACTTGGCTAAAAAATCTTGAGGAAGAAATTTATAAAAATGAGCGTTCGCTTGTAGGAATGAAGGCGGCAAATATTTCTCTTGCTGATGTTGATAATAATTATAAACGACTATATGATATAGGTGGCACAGATGTTACTATTCTATATTTTTATGAACCATCTTGTGGACACTGTAGAAAAACAATGCCTAAAGTGGGTGAATTTGCAAAAAAATATGCAAATGATCCAAGAATAAAAGTAGTGGCAGTGTATATGCTGGAGGATAAAGAGGAGTGGACTAAGTTTATTCAGGAGGCAGACCTTTCTGCTCTTGTAAACGTATGGGATCCTAATAGAGAATCTTATTATTGGTATTATTTTAATACATCAACTACTCCAATGGTGTATGTGATGGATGAAAATCATAAGATATTTGCTAAGAAAATAGATGTGGAAACGCTGTATTTGATAGCAGAAAATGAACTAAAATAGAAAAAGGCTGACTCAAGTCAGCCTTTTTCTATTTATACCAAGAGGCATACATTGCGTAATTGTGTGCTATTTTTTGGTTTATTTCTTGAGATTGTTGTGGGTCGACTTTCTTTACCATTTTTGCAGGTACTCCTGCCCAAATTGTATTAGGTTCTACAATTGTGTTTGAAAGGACAAGTGCGTTTGCTGCTATAATTGCGCCTTCACCAATAACTGCTCCATCTAATACTGTTGCTCCCATACCAATAAGTGCATAATCTTTAACAGTGGCACCATGAATTGTAACATTGTGACCAACAGATACGTAATCACCTATTTCTATTGTAGACTTTTGGTATAATGTGTGTAGAACTGCGCCGTCTTGGATATTAACGTGATTGCCAATTCTAATTGAATTTACGTCGCCACGTAATACAGCATTAAACCAAATACTGCAGCCATTACCCATGATAACGTCACCTACTACAGTTGCATTTTCAGCAAGGTAACAGTCTTCGCCTATTTGAGGAGTGAAACCTCTTACTTCTTTTATTAAAGCCATATTAATTTATATTTTATCTTACTATTAATATTTTTGTTGCAACAGACTTAGGTCTGTCTTCGTTTTCATTAGATACAAGAACATAATAAATTCCGCCTGTTACGTTTTGACCCGATTTGTTTTTGCAGTTCCAGGCAAGTGAACCACCTACAGTTCTACCTTTAAATATAAGGTCTCCAGAGGCGTCTGTAATCCAAACATTTGAATCTTCCTCTAATCCACCTATCATAACTTCTCCTGTATATTCTGGTCTAACTGGGTTTGGATATGCGAATATAGTTTCTTTAGAAGCCTCTTTTACAGGCGCTGTAGAGAATGTCTTATATGAGAAAAGTCCTTCTGGTGTGACAATAAATAGTTCGCCAGTTTTTGGGTCTAACTCTAGGTCTGAGATAGAATTAGATGAAAGTGGACTGTTTTCTTTAGTGAAATGTGCTAATGTCTCTGTGCCATCTTCAGATACTAAGTATAAACCTGAATTTGCAGTGCCCAACCATTTTCTATTGCCGTAGTCAATTTCTACTGAATATATGGCTACACCATCTAGCAGGTAATCAGCGAGACCAGAGTTGTCATTTCTATTGATTTTTACTCTAGTGCATCTATAATCATTCTCGCTTAGGATTTTATGAGGATTTTGGAATAGGATAGGACCAGCATCGGTAGCAGCCCATAATGTTCCAGTTCTATCTTCTTGTACATCATATATATATGAAGCAGATATATGTTTCCCATCTTTATCTATCCAGTCTGTTGTATAATATATTTTAGAGTTGTCGTCTGAGGGATCGAATGGAGTTTTGTTGTCTGTCCATAGGTGAAAATAAGGACTGTATCTTGTATTAATCAATAATCTAAATTTACTTGTAAATACAAATCCTTTGCCCCAACCAGTTAATTGGTCATTGTTGTGGATAAGATTGTTCCATCCTTTACTTGGTGAATATATGGAGATTGGATGATTGACAACAGTTGATGCTGTGTATATATTCCCATAACTATCTATCGCAAGACCATCACAATAATTGGTGTGTCCACTATTTGGGTCTGCAGCTGGTATTTGATTGTTTGTATTTTTTGTATTGTATAATTTGATTACTTTATTGTTTTTTACTTCAAAAACTCCTTCTCCAAATGTAGTAAAATACCAATGTGTTTTATCTTTAGGGTCTGTAACAATAGATGTAACATCGTATGCGTAGTCGATAAAATTATATACTCCCATTGCATTAGGGGTAAGGTTGTGCCATCTATGATCTTCTATGTATGAGATTATAGGAGTTTTTTGTCCTCTAGAAGTTAGGTGGCCTCTACCATTTATATAATACATTCTGTTTCCTGAGTATATAACTCTTTGACCATCTGTTAATTCTGGACTAGATATTTGATAATTATTAGTCTCGTTGTTTTTTAGTCGAACACATCCATTTTGTGTAGATGCAATCCAATATGTGTCTTGTTTTGGGTCGTATTCAGTATATGTGGCATGATTGTTGTAATGTATAATTTCAGATAATCCTTCATTATAACATCTTATTCCATCGTTGCCACCACTAATAATCATTTTGTTGTTTGTGAATGATAGAGCTGCTATATCCGATGATTTATAAAAATCTGTAGTGATAGTATCAATTTTTATAGTATCTACTTTTATAGAATCAATTTTATAAACAATATTTTTGTCTTTGATTGTGAAGAATGAATTTGCAAATTTGAATAATGTTTTGCATTCTTCTGTTGTTTTTAATGGCATTTTGTCTTCTTGCCAATAGTTATAATCTAGTAAATTAGAATTTGTCTTTTTAGCTTTATAAATAAAATCTGTTGATAGTGCATATATATATTCATCATCTACAGCAATGCCATAAACAGGGACTTTTGTTGCGTCAGGTCCTATTATGTATGTGTTTGCTATTTCTTTTTTCTTTAAGTTTACTACTACTATGCCAAAACCTGTGGATAGGTATGCGTATTCTTTGTCGGTAGTTATTTGGTAGATAGTTTTATCTACAGATATATTTTTTTTGTATAAGTCTGGGATATTATATATGGTGCCGTTAGATTCCAGTATGTCGATATTAGAATTATCATAAACAATAATTAGGCATTTTCTTTCATCACTATAATGAATGTCTATAATCTTATTTTCGCTAAAACCATCGAGTTTAGTATATGTATCTAAGATTCCATCTTCTTTAGATACAGAGTATAGGAAACCATTAGCAAGGGCGAATACTTTATTTTCTGTGATGCAAACCTTATTGGTAGTGCTGTATGAAAAATGGGTTCTCCATCTTTCTTGATTTTCGTATGCGAATGCTAAAATGCTAGTAATAAGAAATAATATTAATAAACTTATTTTTTTCATTTATTGTTTATGTATGATAGAAATTTTTCCATAGCTCTAGCTCTATGGCTAATGGTATTTTTTATTTCTGATGAAAGTTCTGCAAAAGTCTTATCATAACCTTCTGGAACAAAGATAGGGTCGTAACCAAATCCATTTGTTCCTGCCATATTTTCTATAATTGTGCCACGAATTTCCCCTTCGAAAATATGTTCTTTTGCATTTTCGTCTATATATGCTATAATTGTTCTGAAACGGGCGTTGCGATTTTCTTTGCCGTTCATATTTTGAAGCAATAGTAGCATATTTTTCAGGCTGTCTTTTTCTTCTCCTGCGTAACGAGCAGAATATACACCCGGAGCTCCATCTAATGCTTCTACTTCAAGACCAGTGTCGTCTGCAAAACATGGGATGCCACATTTGTTGTATACATACCATGCTTTTTGAAGAGCATTATCTACCAAATTGTCTGCAGTTTCGGGAATATCTTCTGTAATATTCACATCTTTAAGACAAGAAAGTGCAAAACCCTCTTTGAATAGGCCTTGCACTTCTTGTAATTTATGTGAATTTCCCGTTGCGAAAACGAGTTTCTTCATGTTTTTAATTAAAATGCGTCAATAATTTCTTTGAAATCATTAGCTTTTAGAGAAGCGCCGCCAATTAAACCACCGTCTACGTTTGGTTTAGAGAATAGTTCTTTAGCGTTGCTACCTTTGCAGCTACCACCGTAAAGGATAGTTGTGTTTTCTGCTACTTCTTCGCCATATTTTTCAGCGATTAGGCTACGGATGTAAGCGTGGATTTCTTCTGCTTGGTCTGATGTAGCTGTTAAGCCAGTACCGATAGCCCAAACTGGTTCGTAAGCAAGAACAACTTTAGAGAAGTCTTCTGCTGATAGGTTGAATACAGAACCTTCTAGTTGAGCTTTAACTACTTCGTTTTGTTTGCCAGCTTCGCGTTCTTCTTTAAGCTCACCAATACAGAAGATTGGTTTAAGACCGTTTGCAAGAGCAAGAAGAGTTTTTTCTTTTAAAATTTCGTATGTTTCACCGTAGTACATTCTGCGTTCTGAGTGACCTAGAATACAGTAAGTTGCACCTGTAGATTTAACCATTTCAGCAGAAACTTCACCAGTGTAAGCGCCAGAAGCTTTGTCTGCACAGTTTTCTGCAGATACTTCGATTACGCTGTCTTTTAGAAGTTCAGCAACAGTTGCAAGGTGAATAAATGGAGTACCAATGATAACTTCGCAGTTTGGTTTTTCACTTGCTAAAAGTTCTTTTAGTTCAGTAGCTAGAGCTACACCTTCTTGCAGGTTTTTGTTCATTTTCCAGTTACCTGCTACAATGTTTTTTCTCATAATTTAATTGTAACTTAGTTTATTAATTGATTTAATTCATCCTTTGTTGGTAATGAGTTGTGATGCCATTTTTCTATTATTGTGGCATCTTTTATAAGCACAAGACCAGGGTTAGAACGCACAATGGTCTTAAGTGTAATATCGTCTGTGGCACCAAAGGTGTCGTTGATTCCATATTGTGTTTTAAATTCGTCTATGTCATCTGAATATGATGATGTTAGCCAAATTACATTTGCACCTGCTTTTTTTGCATTTGCGATAGTGCTTTTTACACATTTTATATTTTTTGTAGATGCTTTTTCTACTTTGTGGCTAATCACTAGTAGGGTATAACCTGCATCTTCAAGTATTAGGTCTGTGATGTCTCCGTCTTCTGTAATGATTGAAAAATCGTGAATAGGAGGAATATAACCTTGTTCTATAAGTTTAGATTCTTGGCGAACAAATGTCCAAGTAGAGTCTTCTGCAGGATAGTTGTCTAGTGTAAATGCTTTTTCTATACCATCTTTTTCGTAGAAGAATGTGGTTTCGTATTTGTCTAGTGGCGCATCTTCTGGAATTTGCATTCCTTCTATTATGTTGTTTCCTATTTTATATGGTCTAAAGTCTATAATAGGTAAAAGGTTGTAACAATAAATTGAAATGCCAAATGAAATAAGTATTGGAAGTAGGGTGACTATGCTCGCTCCCATGTTTGATAGCCATGGTCTACTTTGATTTTGAAGTAGTGCTATAATGGCTAGAACTATACATAGAATTACATTTTTGTAGAATGTTTGCCAGTTTGTCATTACTATAGCGTCGCCAAAACAACCGCAGTCTGAAATTGGGTTTGAGATGGCTAGGTATAGGGTGATTGGTGTCATAACAAGCATAAATATGCCTGCTACCCATGTGGTGGCTTTAAGGTGTACGTTTAGTAGAATGTTAAAGCCAATAGCGAATTCAGTTGCAATAAGAATAAGTGCAGCTGGAAATGCTAAAAAGTCTAGTGATGTAAGTGAAAAAGCTTCTAGGTAGTCGCTGATTTTGTATGCAGTACCTAGTGGGTCTACTGCTTTTACAAATCCAGAGAATAAGAAAACAAGACCAAAAATAATTCTGGCAATAAGTAGGATATTATTTTTAGATTTAGATTTGTGTCTCATTATGCCTCAAATTCCATTTTAATTAAACCAAATACAGCATAGTTAATCATATCGAAGTAGTTAGCGTCGATGCCTTCTGAGATAAGGGTGTTACCGTTGTTGTCTTCGATTTGTTTGGTTCTATTCAATTTCATTAAAATAAGGTCTGTGTATGAACTAATACGCATGCTACGCCATGCTTCACCATAGTCGTGGTTTTTTGCAAGCATAAGGTTTTTAGCCTCAAGTGCATATTTGTCGTAGTATTCTATTGCTTGTTCGGCAGTAAGGTCTTCGGTGTCTGCTGCTCCTAATTCCAACTGAATAAGACCAACGATACCGTAGTTTACAATGGCAATGAATTCTGGTTTAATGCCTTCGCCAACCATGCTTACGCCTTTGCATTCCAAGCTTCTAATGCGGTTAGCTTTAATAAATATTTGGTCGGTAACAGACTCAGGGCGCATAATTCTCCATGCCGCACCGTAGTCCTGTAGTTTTTTATAAAATATGTCGCGGCATATTTTTATAATTGTATCGAATTGTTCGTTAGTGTTTTGCATAGTAGTATTTTAAGAATTTACAAAGATAATAAAATAAATTGGAATTTTGCGATTAAGTGAGAGGATAATAAATTCAAATTTATTAGAATGATTGTATAAAAAACGCTAACAACTGTTAGCGATTTAGATTTTAAAAGGAGTGAATTCTTCTATGCCAAATCTCTACCAATGCTACTAGTAAATTTAGTTACATTGCCGTAGGTATCATACTCCATATTATAAACAGCCTCTACTGCATCATTAACAGAAAATGGGCGTTGCCCACTTCTTCTGTAGCAATCAGGCTTGCCACCATCTCAGGTAATATGTGTATTATATTTTCAGACATAGTTTAATAATAGGTAATGTACTGACTTTTATTTGTTTATGAAATTTCAATTACCTATGATGTCTTCTTTTAAGTATAACTTAATTGAGTTGTAGTTACTTCCACCTACAATTAACTGCCCATCAATATTAAGAAAGAATATTACCATTTCAATATATGGTTTATTTGATTTGTCATATTGTATGTATTCTTTTTTAAATTCAAAATAGAATGGTAAAGGTTCTTCTATGTTAGTTAACTTGTTTACTAATTCAATATTAGGCTTATTCATCTTATTAGCAATACATATCTCATAATAATCAGGATGTACATCATTTATTATAATCCTAAAGTAACATGTATCATTTAAATTATATTTAGAATGCTCTAAATTAGTATGTAGTTCTAAATCATTATCTTTCCACGAAATTAAATCCAGTTCACTTCCGATTACTCTTCTTCCTTTATTATATTCGCCGATCCATTTAATTGTTCCGTCAGAATAATATTCAGTCCATTCCCCATCATATAATGAATCATTAAACAAAACACCCTCTTTTGAAATATTACCATTTCTATAAAATTCAGTGAAATAAGATGTAGAATCTGTCACAGATATAATTTTACTCTTAACTTCTCCTGTTGAATAATATTTTATTGTAGAGTCATTACAGGAAATTGTCATTATAACTAAGGTAAGATAAAGTATTTTACAACTAAAATTATTTATGTTCTTCATATATACTATCTGTATGAATAATTTCATAATTTGCATTAAAATAGAAAATAATATTTATTTTACCAATGGTATCCCACTCAAGCACTTCAGTTGATGTAGACCCTGAGCTATACACCGTGGTTCGAGATCTTTTGGGTTCTATTGAATAATTAGTTTTATAGTATTTTCTGATTTCGTTTTTCATAGGTTCTTGTTTAATTGTCTTTTCATTCTCTTTATTACTATTTAAGTTTATAGAGAAAAATTTACTTAATAAATTATATAAAAACTCTGATAGATTATTATACCCTCCTCCAAATGGATATGAGAATTGACTAGCGTCTATTGAAGGTCCTTTGTATTTGCTAGTAGTTTCTACTCCATCACCAATCCCTCCAGTAATAGTTTGACCATATGGCTGGTCATATCTAGGTGCTTGCCTTACTATTGATACCTCATTTAATCCAATATGGTCATTCTCGGAATCAAATTTATCCCAATTCTTAGCTGCTTCAGAATAAGAATATTCTTTTCTTCCATCAGGGTCAATTAAATTGATAGGATTACTTAGGCAATATATGTATGGTGAAGCGTGTGGATTTGTGTATGCCAATGGATCAACTCCTAACCAAAGAGCAGTACTTGGGTTGTAGTATCTTGCTCCGTAGTAGTAGAGGCCTGTTTCGGTGTCGAGTTCTTTGCCGTTGAAGCGGTATGGGGTTACGTTGCGGTATTCGCGGAACATTTCGCCGTATGGAGTGTAGGCTGAGTATTGGGCTATTTCTCCATTTAAGTCCGTTATGTAAGTACTACTTCCTAAATGGTCTTGGAAGTAGAAATATTGTTCTTTTTCTTCTTTTCCAGTAGAAACTAATTCATTATTCTCATAGTATCCCTCGCCTAATTTACTTACCAAACGAGTAGCACCAGCATAGTAGTGTTTGGTATAGCCATTATTGTTTTCTACAAAGTAGGCAGATGCGTAGGCACTATAACTTTCTCCAAAGTCATACAGCGTGCCCATATCCTTGCCATTTACATAACCACTTTGTGCTGTGCCGTAACGTTTA
>JAZKYP010000010.1:0-110172 GCA_045612225.1 Candidatus Enterocola sp. | reverse complement strand
AGCGTTGGGGTTCCACCTCTTCCCATTCCGAACAGAGAAGTTAAGCCCAATTGCGCCGATGGTACTGCATATTGTGGGAGAGTAGGTAGCTGCCGTTTTTCAGAGAAGCTTGCAACAATCAGTTGCAGGCTTCTTTTTTTTATTCAGGCTTCTTTTTCTTTCTCTTCGTGAATTGGAATTTCATCATTTTTTAATTATTTTACTATATCAGGAATTTCTTTATGTTTTTTTATGCATATATTGTTCAATGATTTAATCATTTAGTACTACATTTGCTTTATATATTTAAATATTATGATTATGAACAAAGGAAGATTTTATTCAGGTCTGGCTATAATGGTGGGCCTAATAGTATTAGGAATTATGATTCCAGTGGGTGTGAACCAATATATGTCTTATACAAGAACAGTGGATGTAAAAGGTCTTTGTGAACGCGAAGTAATGGCAGATAAAGTTATTTGGCCATTATCTTATAAGATTATGGGCGACGATTTACAAAGTGTTTACAAACAAATTGATGCTCAAAACAAGGTTATAGTTTCGTTTCTGAAAGATGGAGGCATTCAAGAGAATGAAATCTCTATTGCATCTCCAAAAATCTCAGATAAGTTTGCAAATGAGTATGGAAATAACGACCGCTTGTATCGTTATGTTACAACCAATGTAGTTACTGTTTGCACAGACAAGGTAGATACTGTGCTAGCGCTTATGAGCAAACAATCACAGCTTATTAAGCAAGGTGTTACACTTTCTTCAGACAATTGGGAAAATCCAACAGAGTTTAAGTTTGAGGGCTTAAATGACCTTAAACCAGAAATGGTGGAAGAAGCTACTATCAATGCGCGCCAAACTGCAGAAAAGTTTGCTGAAGACTCTGATAGTAAACTTGGCAAGATTAAGCGTGCTAGTCAGGGCTCTTTTAGTATAGAGAATCGCGATTCTAATACACCTCATATAAAACGTGTAAGGGTGGTATCTTCTATTACTTATTATTTAAGTGAATAAAAAGATAGAGGCTAACATTTTGTTAGCCTCTAAAATTATATAGATTGTAATTTGACACTTTATTTTCTACCGGTGAAATTCTCCATGCCGTGGAAAATACCTACTACTTCTCCAAAAATAAAGTCGAAGATATTAACAGGAAGTAATGCTTGGCAAGCGCGTATGAAATGGAATCCAAATGGAAGGCCTTTGAACCATTTATTCTTTTCTATTGCTTTAATAATCTTTTTAGCTGTTGGTTCTGGTTTTAGAATAGGGAAGAATCTAGATTTAACTCCATCAAACATACCTGTGCTAATAAAATAAGGAGCTATAGTACTTACTTTAACTTTGCTTTTAGCTTGTTTTAATTCTATTCTTATAGAGTCTGACCAACCAAGGGTAGCCCACTTACTTGCAGCGTAAACAGACATTCTAGGGTTAGAAATCATACCTGCTGCTGATGCTATATTACAAACGTGACCAAAGTTTCTTTTTAACATGTCTGGAAGGAACTGTAGTGTAACTAACATAGGAGCTACAGCATTGATGTTCATTGTGCGTGTAATGTCTGTTACACTTTGTTCATCAAATGTTTTGTTATTTGCTACAATGCCTGCACAGTTGATAAGGATGTCAATGCTACCAGCGTTCTTTTTAGCAATTTTAGCAGCTTCTTCTACTTGTGTAGCATTAGATACATCAACTTTTTGAGTATAAACTTTACCTTTTGTACTAAACTCGGCTTGGGTGTTAGCCATGTTTTGTTCGTTAATATCCCAAATAGTAAGGCTTTTTGCGCCTTTTTCTAGGGCGATACGTCCCATGATTCTACCAATGCCTGAACCACCTCCTGTGATAAGGACATTGCTTCCTTTGATCTTTGTCATTGTTCTTTATGTTCTAATTTTTTCGAGTTTTCTGCGTTAATTATTAGTGAGGAGTTAGGGGATAGGAGTTTTTGCCGAAGGCGACCTTTTTCAACTCCTAGCAACTAACTTCTCACTAATAATTGTTCTACCACTTATCATTGTGATTGTTGGGGTGCAAAAATCACTGCGCAAAATTAGTGATTTTGTGCAATATAATTATTGAATTTTGCACAAAAGTGTATTTAGTGTGCAGATTTTTGCAGAATTATGAAATAAAATAGCGGTTTTGTAACAGGTTTGTAATATAATGTGAGGTATTGTTAGTTAAGAGAGACGCAAATAAAAATAGGCATCATTGGATGCCTATTTTTATCTGTGGAGCTAGAGGGGATTGAACCCTCGTCCAAACGAGGAAATAACGCGCTTTCTACATGCTTATCTCTGCCTTCATTTTCGTCTCGCAACAAGACCAGAGCCACCAATTACGAGCTTATCTTCTAATTTTTAATACCTCTATCGAAGCATAAAGGTACGAGTTCCGATATTGTAGCACCTCCGTTTCATCCTGCCTCAGAACATGGGCCAATGGGAGATGTCTTGTCCAATCACCTTGTGAAAGGATAAAGCTAATCTACTATACTTCGATTAAGCAGCAAGAGCGTAAGTATTTTCGCCAGTTATATTTTCGAAAGTTCAGATTATAGAGCCCACTTCCAACGCTCTGCATGCTTACACCTTAGTTCTACTCGCTGTCAAAGCCAGTTAGCCCCTTTAGTGTGTTTTAAGGGCACTTTTGTCGTTGCCCTTAATTGCGTTTTATTTCGCTACTGCAACGGAACGAACCTCGCGGATAACGGTGATTTTCACTTGTCCTGGGTAGGTCATTTCGTCTTGTATTCTTTGTGCTATTTGACCAGAAAGCAGTTCTGTTTCTTTGTCGCTAATCTTGTCTGCACCTACGATTACACGCAATTCACGACCTGCTTGGATAGCGTATGTTTTTTGTACGCCTGGGTAGCTCATTGCTAAGTTTTCTAGGTCGTTTAAGCGTTTGATATATGCTTCTACAATTTCTCTACGTGCACCTGGGCGAGCTCCTGAAATAGCGTCACATGCTTGAACCACTGGAGCAATCATACTTTGCATTTCTACTTCGTCGTGGTGTGAGCCAATTGCATTGCAGATATCTGGTTTTTCGCCGCAACGTTGGGCAATCTTCATACCAAGTAGTGCGTGTGGTAGTTCTGGTTCTTCGTCGGCTACTTTGCCTATGTCGTGAAGCAGACCTGCGCGACGTGCTTTTTTAGGATTTAATCCTAGTTCTGATGCCATTACAGCACATAGGTTTGCTGTTTCGCGTGCGTGTTGTAATAGGTTTTGTCCGTATGATGAACGATATTTCATTTTACCGATAAGGCGAACAAGTTCTGGGTGAAGACCATGAATACCTAAGTCGATAGTGGTACGTTTACCTATTTCAACAATTTCTTCTTCTATTTGTTTTGTTACTTTAGAAACTACTTCCTCGATACGAGCAGGGTGGATACGTCCGTCTTGAACCAATTGGTGAAGAGAAAGACGTGCAATCTCTCTACGAACAGGGTCGAATGCAGAAAGAACGATAGCTTCTGGGGTGTCGTCAACTACGATTTCCACGCCTGTTGCAGCTTCTAGTGCTCTAATGTTACGACCTTCACGGCCAATAATTCTACCCTTGATTTCGTCAGATTCAATATGGAATACTGTTACTGCATTTTCAATTGCTGTTTCACTTGCTACACGTTGAATGCTATTGATAATAATCTTTTTAGCTTCTTTGTTTGCATTCATGCGAGCCTCTTCCATGATTTCGTTGGTATACTGCATTGCAGCAGTTTTTGCTTCGTCTTTCAAAGACTCAATCATGGTGTTTTTAGCTTCTTCTGCAGAAAGTCCTGCTATGGTTTCAAGCTCTTTAATAGCCTTTTGGTGAAGTTTGTCAAGTTCTTGATCTTTCTTCTCTGCTATTTCTAGTTGGTTTTCTAGATTTATTCTTAAGTTGTCTAGTTCACCTTCTTTTTTAATAATTTTTTCTTCTTGTGTTGCAAGAAGTTTTTCTTTTTGATTAAGTTTTGCTTCTTGTGATTGAAGTTTAGAGTTTCTAGAGTTGGCTTGTTTATCAAATTCGCTTTTTAGTTGGATATATTTTTCTTTTACTTCTAACAATTTAGCTTTCTTGATAGCTTCCCCCTCTGCTTTCGCTGTCTTGATTATACTTTTACCTTGGCCTTGCTGCACAAGTAGCAGAACAATCACTGCTATTATGCCCCCCACGATAAAAGTAAGTACATAAAATAAAATCTCCATAGTATATAATTAATATTTTAAAGTATAAATAAAAAAATGCAATTCTCACTTGTCATGTCTTATGACAAATATAGAATTGCAAACTTCTGAAAACCTACTTATAGGGTTGTTAGTCCTTTGTGTATGGTTTCATTAATTTATCTAGTTCTAATAAACTTTCTGTAATGTCGTTTGATTGGTCTCTTTCGTACAATAAATTTACTGCAAAGTGCAATAATGTCATTCCAGATAGTTTATTATGGTCTTTAACTGATGAGTATTTAGAACAATATTTGGTGTGAATCTTATTAATTTCTCTTTCTGCCCTTCTATAATAAGCTTCTTCACTCCTTTCTATGTGTAGTTTAAATTCGGTTCCCAGAATATTTAGTGTGATTTGAAGTATATCATTATTCATGGCTGTCCTCATTTATTTTTTCTACACATCTGTCTATTGTATTCATCATAGCAGTTAACTTAGCTTTGGCTCTTGCAACATCTTTCTTTGAAAGTGATATTATGCCTTGAGCTACTTTTAAGTTATCGTACTTATTTTGCAATTCTACATTTTCTGCGTATGAACGTTTTATTTCTTTTCTTAGTTCCTCCTTTTCAGCCTCCAATAATGCTATTTGAGCATCCTTTTCTTGTAGCAGGTTTACTAAACCTTGTACCTTTTTAGTGAACTGTTTTAAAGAAATCTTATCCTCCACAGAATGACATTTTGGTAAAATCTATACAAATTTATAAAATAAAAATATCAATGCAAACTTTTGTATAAAAAAAAAGAGAAAATCGTGAGATTTTCTCTTTTTTATGCCAACTGATATGGTATTATTATTATTTTTTGTCTTTAATACGAGCTTTTTTACCAGTTAGAGAACGTAAGTAATAAAGTTTAGCACGACGTACTTTACCAACTTTGTTAACTTCTACTTTTTCAATAAATGGAGAATCGAATGGGAAAATTCTTTCTACACCTACGTTTTCTGATACTTTACGTACAGTAAATCTTTTTTTGTTGCCGTGACCTACGATTTTGATAACTACACCACGATATTGTTGGATACGTTCTTTGTTACCTTCAATAATTTTGTAAGAAATAGTTACAGTGTCACCACTTTTGAAAGCTGGCATTTCTTTACCAGTTGCGAATGCAGCTTCAGCAATTTTTAATAAATCCATTTTAAATATTTATTTTTTTTGGTTTGACATTACGCAATATAACAAGTTCCAAACATTGCCTTGACAGAGATTGCGCCAAAACGAGTGCAAAGATAATGCTTTTTTTTAATAATCTGCTATTTAACTTGCATTAAATTTAAAATTTTGTCTTTAAATGTGGTGTTTTCAAAGATTCCGCTAAAGTTTTCTGCACCTGTTCCGTATGCATAAACTGGTACCATTGCGCCTGTGTGGTCACCTGTGGTGTATTTGTATTCTTTATTTTCACCTACGATAGTGGTGCCACCAGTTTCGTGGTCGGCAGTGATAATTACTAGTGTGCCAGGGTTTGCATCTGCGTAGTCCATACAAAGTCCAATTACTTTATTGATGTCTTGCATTTCTGCTAGCATATAGTCTGCTTGGTTGCCGTGGCCAGCCCAGTCTATTTGTGAACCTTCAATCATAATGAAGAAACCTTTTTTGTTCTTTTCTAATAGTCTGATAGCTTCTGCTGTGCCAAGAGTGATTTCATTGCCACGTTCTAGTGCATTTGGCATATCTTCTTTTGCTAAAACGCATGCTATTTTTCCTTCTTCTTGTTTTTGAAGGTCGCCAATGTTATCCACGTATTTGTAACCTGCTTTTTCTAGTGATTCTACGCTTAGTAGTTTGTTTCCACCTGCAACAAATACGTCTGGACCATTTGCATAAAGGTCTGCAAGGATTTCAGCGTCCATATTTCTATTTGGTTGGTGAGCGTAGTATGAAGCAGGAGTGGCGTGGGTGATTCTACAACTTGCTACAATACCTGTGCTTAATCCTTTTTCTTTTAAAATGCTTAGAACAGATTTTACTGCAACTGAGTCTGCATTCATACCAAGCATGCCATTTTTGGTTTTTGTGCCACATGCTAGTGCAGTGCCGCCTGCTGCAGAGTCTGTTACTTTGTGACTTGCAGAGTATGTCTTTGAAAGACCAATATAATTGGCGCGTTCAAATTGGTTTGGTGAATCTAGTTTGCTTACTTGATTTAGTCCCATACCATCACCAATAATGAAAATGACTTGTTTGATAGGTTCTGTGGCAAATGATGCCAAACAGAATGCTAGTGCTGTTAATGCTACGAAAATACGTTTCATTTTATTCTGATTTAAAGTTATTTAGTTCTGTTCTGATTTCTTCTAGTTGAGATCTAATGGAAAGTAATTCTTCTATAAGAGGTATAGTTTCGTATTTTTTACTTCTATTTTTTGTAAGTTGATTTTTTACTCCTTTTAGAGTCATTCCTTTTGTTACACTATAATAGTGTATCTGTTTTATTAGTTCAATATCCTTTTTTGTGTATTTTCTATTTCCTTTCAGGTTTGTGTCTGGTTTGAGCGCAGGAAATTCTTTCTCCCAAAAACGAAGTGTAGAGGCGTTTATGTTAAACATTTCTGCCACTTCTGTGATAGAGTAATAATATTTCTC
The DNA here is from genome assembly GCA_045612225.1 of Candidatus Enterocola sp. Taxonomy (GTDB): domain Bacteria; phylum Bacteroidota; class Bacteroidia; order Bacteroidales; family Paludibacteraceae; genus Enterocola. The sequence goes on along the minus strand of JAZKYP010000010.1, from coordinate 103,354 downwards.
TTTTTCGCTCATTATTAGTCGAAGGTTTTTGAACTATTAGAAGAAATACGAACCATATTGTCATATTCTTCTGGTGAAAGGTCTTGGAAATAGTAGTTTTGTGGGTTTTGAGGTTTGTTTTTGTATCTTACTTCGTAGTGTAAGTGTGGACCTGTAGATTTACCGGTGTTGCCTACGAATGCAATTACATCTCCACGTTTCACTTTTAAGCCTTTTCTAAGTCCTTTTTGAAATTTATGGCAGTGTGCGTATAGTGTGCGATAGCCATAGCCATGGTCGATAATCACGCAATTACCATAACCTGTTTTGTCCCATGAGATTTTTTCAATCACGCCATCGGCAGTGGCGAAAATTTCTGTGCCAGTAGGGGCAGAGAAGTCCATACCTTTGTGGAAGCGTATGGTTTTATAAATAGGGTCTATACGTCTGCCGTAACCAGAGGCTGTACGCTTAAGGTCTTTGTTTAGAATAGGTTGTATGGCTGGAATGTGTAATAATTTATCTTCGTTTTGTTTTGCAAGGACTATAAGTTCATCAAATGAATTTGATTGGGTGTATAGCATTTTATTTAGTTTGTCCATCTTTTTTGATGTGCTTTTAACTAATGATGCTGTTCTAAAGTCGTCCCATTTGTCATATCTGGCAGTGGCGTCGTAATTTCCAGTTCTTAATACGTATGGAATAGAGTCTGCCTCTAGCATTACACGATAGAAGTTGTTATCACGTTCTTGGATAATATCCATTACTTCTAGAGCGTGGTCTAGTTTTTTTGATAAAATCTTGTATTGGGTAGAAATTTCTTCATTTTCTTTTTGAAGTTTTTTTGCTGCTGGTGAAGGCAGAATGAAAATGAAGAATAGGAAGAATCCAAAACCTAATAATGCACTGGTAAATATAAATCTAAGTATGCCCCCTATTCTGTACCAAAGTGTATATTCTACTTTTTCGTACTTTAAGGTGCGTTTGTTAAATTTATATTGTGGTGCGTTTGGTTTAAAGAATGACATGGTGTTTTAGATTTCAAACATACAAAAATAACTAAATTTGATATAAATGCAAAATATAATTATCATATATTTTTCTTACCTTTGTAGCCAGTTATGAAAAGAATTGCAATTTTAGCCTCTGGCTCAGGTAGTAATGCCGAAAATATTATAAAATATTTTTCTGGCAATATGGAAGTGGAAGTTCCATTTGTAATTTCAAATAGAAAAGAAGTTTATGTTCACGAGAGATGTAAAAATCTTGGCGTGCCTTCATACGTATTCCCAAAAGCAGATTTTGAGGGTGGGGTGGTGACTAAGTTTCTTGTTGAAAATAAAATAGATTTGGTTGTATTGGCAGGTTTCTTGCTTCGTATACCAGATGATATGCTACTAGCTTATCCAAACAAGGTGGTGAATATTCACCCTTCTTTGCTTCCAAAATATGGTGGTAAAGGTATGTATGGTGATAACGTTCACAAGGCTGTGGTAGAAAATAAGGAAACAGAATCTGGTATTACTATTCATTACCTTAATGAAAGATTTGATGAGGGTGAGCACATTGTTCAATATAAATGTGAAGTTTTACCTACTGATACTCCTGATGAAGTGGCAACTAAGGTGCATGCTTTAGAGTATGAATGGTATCCGAAAGTAATTGAAAGTATATTATAAACAAAAAAGTGGTTTCTGTCGAAACCACTTTTTTTGTTTTATCTTCTTTTTGCTGGAGCTGCTGGTGCTTCTTCTACAACTACACCTGCTAATTCTGGGTCGATGATGATACGTCCGCAGTGCTCGCAAACAATAATTTTCTTTCTTAAACGAATGTCTAGTTGACGTTGTGCTGGAATTTTGTTGAAGCAACCACCGCAAGCGTCACGTTGGATATAAACTACTCCTAAACCATTCATAGCATTTTTACGAATACGTTTAAATGCTGCAAGTAGACGAGGTTCGATAAGTGTTTCTAAAGATTTAGCTTGTTCTCTTAATTCTTCCTCTTCTTTTTTGGTGCTTACGATAATGCTGTCTAGTTCTGCTTTTTTATCGTCTAGGTCTTTAGCTTTTTCTGCTAAAAGAGCATTAGCTTTATCTTGTTCGTCTAGTTTATATTTGATACTTCCTTCAAATTCTCTGATTTTCTTTTCGTAAGATTTAATATTTAATTCTTCGAAATTTACTTCTCTGCTTAGGTGTTCGTATTCTAGGTTGTTGCGAACATTGTCCATTTGTTCTTTGTAACGAGCTACGCTTTCTTGAGAAACTTTGATAGCTTCGCTAGTTTTGCCTATTTCTAGTTTTAATGTTTCGCAGTCTTTATTGAAGTTTTGGATACGAGTTTGTAAACCAATGATTTCGTCTTCTAAATCTTGTACTTCACGTGGAAGTTCGCCGCGTAAAATTTTGATTTTGTCTATTTGAGACATAATACATTGTAAATCATATAGAGCTTTAAGCTTTTGCTCTACTGAAATTTCTTTTGTTTTTTCTGTCATATCGTTAGAAGTAATTTATTGGACTTTTATCTGTTTTTGCTAAATAGACGGCAAAGTTAGGAATTTTTTTTGAAAAAACTGAAAAAAATAACTCTTTTATAGCAATCTCTGTTTCAAAATGTCCTGCGTCTATTAGTAAGATGCCTTCTTGGCTGTTAAAGTAATCGTGGTGTTTAATATCTCCACAGATATATGCGTCTGCGTTTGCTTTTAGGGCACTACTAATAAGTGATGCTCCGCTGCCTCCGCAAAATGCTACTTTTTTTATTTGTTTTTCTTGGTTGATGCTATATCTAACTTGGTTTTGGTTAAATGTTTCTTTTACAAGCTTTATGAAATCCATTGGATTCATAGGATTTTTTAATACGCCTACAATGCCAAGACCAAAGTCTTTGTCGGTATCTTTGCTTAGGAAATCTACATTTTCAAGACCTAGTTTTTCTGCCATCTTGAAGCTGATGCCACTGCGTGATTTGTCTACTGGTGTGTGACAACAATAAATGGCAATGTCGTTTTTAATGGCTTTACTTACAACTCTTTCTGTATAAGTGTCTTGTGTGATTTTCTTTAAGCCATTAATAAATAAAGGATGGTGTGAGATAATGAAGTTGCAGTTGTTTTGAAGTGCTTCATTAATACTGTCTTCGGTGATGTCGAAGCATATTAAAATGCCTTTAATTTCTGCGTTCTCATTATCTATTAATAAACCAGAATTATCCCAAATCTCTTGCGAGAATTTGGGATATTCAGATTCTATTATGTTAACTATTTCTCTAGTTGTCATTATTTTTTGAAAAGAACCATTGTTGAAGAGGCTGGTACGTTAAGTACTGGTTGGTTCCAGTTAAAGATACCGTTTGGATTTACTTCTTCGCCATTGCAAGCAATAGTCCAGTTTTCTTGTGGAATATTTAATGAAATATTGTGTCTGTTGCCGTTGTGTACAACTAAGATTTTGCTCCAGCTATCACCTACAGCTGCACCGTCTAGTGTGTAAGCAACAACGCATTGTTGACCTGTGAATAGGAATTGTAGGTTGCGTTGTAGGTCTGCTGTGCTAGTCATTCTAAATGCAGGGTGTGCTTTCTTCATTTGGATAAGACCTTTATAGTAGTTGTACATATCTAAGTTGGTCTTTTTGAAGTTCCAATCTATTTGGTTGATGCTGTCTGGAGATTGGTATGAGTTGTGAACACCTTTTTTATTTCTCATTAATTCTTCACCAGCGTAGATGAATGGTACACCTTGTGATAGGAATACAACACTTTGAGAAAGACGGTTGAATTTGCGTTTTTCTAGTGGAGTAGCTCCGTATGGAGAAGAATAATTGATTTTGTCTACTAAGCAAAGGTCGTCGTGGCAAGATACATAGTTGATAACTTGTGATGGCTGAGCTGCGTATGGGAAGTTTACATATTTAACTAATCCATAGTGGATGCTATCGTGTTCTGTAGATGCAACAACGCTAAATTTGATAGTCTCGTCGTAGCCTTGGTAGCCAGCTGCGAATGCAGGTTCTTTTGCGTTAGCCCAGCTACCTTTTAGGGCGTCGCGGATGTCGTCGCTAAATACTGCAATACCAGGCATTCTGCCAACGTGTTGTTTTACAGCGCGTTCTTCGTATGGTAGTGGAGAATCACCTGCTGTCCATCCTTCACCGTAGATGAAGATGGTTGGGTCGATTTCGTCCATTGCTTTACGAATTTCGTTCATTGTAGTGATGTCGTGAATAGCCATAAGGTCGAAACGGAAACCGTCTACGTGGTATTCTTTTACCCAATATTTAAGAGATTCTACAATGTATTTGCGCACCATAGGGCGTTCTGAAGCTGTTTCGTTGCCGCAACCAGATGCGTTAGAGTAAGAACCGTCTGCGTTTTGACGATAGTAGTAATCTGGCACAGTGCGTGTGAATGGGTGATTTTCCCATGTTGCAGTGTGGTTGTAAACCACGTCCATAATTACTCTGATGCCGTTTTTGTGTAGGCTTTGTACCATTTGTTTGAACTCTTTGATACGGCTGATTGGGCAGTATGGGTTTGTAGAGTAGCTACCTTCTGGTACATTGAAGTTTGCTGGGTCGTAACCCCAGTTATAAATATTTTTTTCTAGAGTTGTTTCGTCGATAGAAGCATAGTCGAATGCTGGAAGTAGGTGAACGTGAGTTACGCCTAGTTCTTTAAGGTGGTCGATACCAGTAGATTGACCATAGTCGTTAACAGTGCCTTCCTCTGTAAATGCAAGGAATTTACCTTTGTTTTTCATACCAGAGGTAGGAGATACAGAGAAGTCGCGTACGTGAACTTCGTATAGTGAAATTTCGTTGAAGTTGTTTAGTGCAGGAGATTTGTCTTCTGCCCAGCCTTCTGGGTTGGTATCTGCCATATCAATGATAGCACCTCTAACACCGTTTACACCAACAGCTTTAGCGTATGCACCTACAGATTCTGCAAGCCAATTGCCTTCGAAAAGGATTTGGAATGTATAGAATTTACCTTTTAGGTCTTCGTCGAAGCTGGCAGACCAAACGCCTTTACCGTCGTAGTCCATATCTACTGTGCAAAGTTTTTCGCCTTCAAGACCAGCATCGTAGATGTTTACTCTAACTTGTTCTGCTTCTGGAGACCAAAGTTTAAATGTGGTAAGCTCTGGGGTGTATGTGTATTCTAGGTCGTTGCCTTCATACACTGGGTATTCATAAAATGAATTGTATTTTTGAGGTTTTTCTGTACACGATGACATAGCAAATAATAAAATAAATAGTGCGTAAATAAATTTTTTATACATGATTTTTGTTTTTAGATTGTTTGATTTTATTGTAAGGTTTGTAAATTTCAATTCATAGGCATGCTCACTTTTATAACAACCTTGCAAAAGTATTAAAAAAAATCAAAAAATCCTAATCTAACATTCTTAATTACTTACTTTTTTGTTATATTTACGATTGAATAAAATTTATTGTTATGGAGATTTATGTTGTTTGGCTTATTAGTGCTCTAGTTTTATTGATAGTAGAGATGTTCACTGCTAGTTTTGGAGTGGTGTGTTTCTCATTTGGAGCGGCTGCTGCGGGGCTTGCGGCTTATTGTGGTTTATCCACTATGTGGCAATTGCTAATTTTTTCAGTGGTTTCGTTTATTGCTTTTGTTTTTGTTCGTCCTTTGGTAGTGAAATTTTTACTTAAGAAAAAGGATGAAGTGCTTACAAATGCCGATGCTATTGTAGGACGTATTGCTGTTGTAACAGAGGAAATTAACCCAGATAAAAATACTGGTCGTGTAAAAATTGATGGCGACGACTGGAAAGCTGAGGCATCTGATATTATTCCAGTAGGAGAAAAAGTAGAAGTTGTTAGTCGCGAAAGTATAATTTTGAATGTTAAATCAATAAAATAATATTATTATGGTAGAATTTTTAATTGTGTTGTTGGTGCTTGTGGTAATTTATGTGTCACAAGGTATCAAGATAGTTTCTCAATCTGAAACTATTATTATTGAACGTTTGGGTAAGTATAATCGTACTCTTCAAGCGGGTATTAATATTATTCTTCCTATTGTGGAAAAACCAAAAGCCACTGCGGTGCGTTTGCCAAATGGTTTTATTGGTATGACCAAAAAGATTGACTTACGTGAACAAGTGATAGATTTTGATAAACAAAGTGTGATTACAAAGGACAACGTAATGACAGAGATTAATGCTCTGCTTTATTTCCAAATTGTTGACCCTGTGAAGAGTGTGTATGAGATTAAAAACTTGCCTCTTGCGATAGAAAAACTTACTCAAACTACACTTCGTAACGTGGTGGGTGAAATGGAACTTGACGAAACTCTTACTTCTCGCGATACTATCAACTCTAAACTTCGTGCAGTGCTTGATGAGGCTACAAATAAATGGGGTGTAAAGGTGAATCGTGTTGAACTTCAAGATATTACACCTCCAGAAAGTATTCGTTTTGCTATGGAAAAACAAATGCAAGCGGAACGCGACCGTCGTGCAGAAATCCTTAAAGCAGAAGGAGAAAAACAATCTGCGATTCTAAAATCTGAGGGTGAAAAATCTGCAGAAATCAATGCTGCAGAGGCAGAAAAACAAGCTAGCATCTTAAGGGCGCAAGGTCTTGCAGAGGCACAAGTGCTTCAAGCAGAAGCAGAAGCTAAAGCAATTGCTCAAATCTCTGCTGCCGTGGCATCTAATAAAGGTTCAGATCCAGTTCAATATCTACTTGCGATTAAATATATTGAAAGTCTAAAAGAAATGACTTCTGGAAAAGACAATAAAACTGTTTATATGCCATATGAGGCGTCATCGGTGTTGGGGTCGTTGGGAGGTATTAAAGATATGTTTAAGTAAAATCAATTTTTAGGAATCATTCTATAAATAAAATCGGTTGGAATTCATTGAATTTCAACCGATTTTTTTATTGTAGTGCTTTCCAGAGTGTATCTTCTGGTGTTGGGGCTTCTACGTGGATGAGTTCTTTGCTTACGGGGTGGGTGAATTCTACGCTGCGAGCGTGGAGGCTGATGCTTCCGTCGCGGTTGGAGCGGTCGAAACCGTATTTTAAATCACCTTTTATAGGACAACCCATAGCTGCAAGTTGGCAACGAATTTGGTGGTGGCGACCTGTAATTAAGTTTACCTCTAGCAGGGTGTAATTATCAGATTTACCTATTACCTTATAATTTAGTTCGGCACGTTTTGAGTTTGGTTTTTCTGTAGGGTAGGCGAATGATTTGTTTTGTTTTTCGTTGCGTACAAGGTAGTTAACCAATGTACCCTCGCTCTGTTTTGGAGGGTTTTTAACAATAGCCCAATAGGTTTTCTTTATTTCGTGGTTTTTGAGCATATTGTTTATGCGCTCAAGGGCTTTGCTTGTTTTTGCAAAGATAACCACGCCACTTACTGGGCGGTCTAGTCGGTGTGTTAGACCACAAAAAACATTACCGGGCTTATTGTATTTTTCTTTGATATAAGCACGCACGGTTTCTACTAGTGGGGTGTCGCCGGTTTTGTCGCCTTGCACTATCTCGCCACTGCTCTTGTTTACAATTATAATATGATTGTCTTCGTATAAAACTTGCATTTTATCTTCCTTTTACCGCTTCGTAGATTAAAATTCCGGCGGCTACAGATACGTTTAGTGATGAAATGTTGCCGTTGATTGGAATGCTAACGTGTTCGTCGCAAAGTTCTAGGATTTCTGGTGAAATACCAACATCTTCACTGCCCATTACTATGGCGATAGGGCCACTGTAATCTGCTTCGGTATATGTTTGTGTTGCCTTTTCTGATGCAGCAAATACTCTAAGTCCACATTCTTTTAGGTAGTTTACCATGGCAGCAAGGTTGTGCTCTCTACACACAGGGAGTGAAAGAAGTGCTCCTGCAGATGTTTTAATAGCGTCAGCATTGATAGATGCGCTGCCTAGCTGAGGAATCATAATGGCATCTACGCCTGCGCACTCGCAAGTACGAGCAATAGCACCAAAGTTTCTAACGTCGGTTACGCCGTCTAGCACCACAATGAATGGGCATTTTGCTTCTTCGTAAAGTTGTGGGATAAGGTGTGTGATGCGTTCGTATGCCACAGGAGAAATAAAGGCAATGGCGCCTTGGTGATTTTTGTTTGTAATACGGTCGATTTTTTCTACAGGAACGCGTACCACAGGGATGTTTCTGCCTTTTACGGCAGCAAAAAGTTCTTGTGAAAGTTCACTTTGTATATCCTTTTTAAGTAAGATTTTGTCTATTTCGTGGCCTGCTTCTATGGTTTCGATAATGGCACGAATACCAAAAATCATTTTGTTGCCTGGCTCTTTCCCTGCGTTGTTGTTCCCACCGCGATTGCCACGCTTAAAGTTGTTTTTCTTAAAGTTATCTTTGTACATAATTTTATAATATAAGAGGCACCTTTTAAGCCAAGATGCCTCAGTGTTTTTATTCTTGAGTGCCGTTTAGTACAGCCATAATCTTTTCTTCCAATTCAGAGGCTAACTCAGGATTGTCTTGAATTAGGCGTTTGCAAGCGTCACGTCCTTGTGCTAGTTTGCTGTCGCCATAGCTAAACCATGAACCGCTTTTCTTAATAATACCAGTTTCAACACCCATGTCGATGATTTCGCCTGCTCTAGAAATACCTTCGCCAAACATAATGTCAAATTCTGCTTTACGGAAAGGAGGAGCAACTTTGTTTTTCACTACTTTCACTCTGGTTTGGTTACCGATTACTTCGTCACCTTCTTTAATTTGTGTAGCACGACGAATATCCAAACGAATAGAAGAGTAGAACTTAAGTGCATTACCACCAGTGGTTGTTTCTGGGTTGCCAAACATTACGCCGATTTTTTCACGAAGTTGGTTGATGAAAATACAGCAAGTGTTGGTTTTGTTGATGCTAGCTGTAAGTTTACGTAGTGCTTGTGACATCAAACGTGCTTGAAGACCCACGCGGTTGTCTCCCATGTCTCCTTCAATTTCTGCTTTTGGAGTAAGAGCAGCTACAGAGTCGATTACGATAATGTCTATAGCAGATGAACGGATAAGTTGGTCTGCAATTTCTAGTGCTTGTTCACCATCGTCTGGTTGAGAAATGAATAGATTTTCTACATCTACGCCAAGTTTTTCTGCATAGAAGCGGTCGAAAGCGTGTTCTGCGTCGATAATAGCTGCAATGCCACCTGCTTTTTGTGCTTCTGCGATAGCGTGAATAGCTAATGTAGTTTTACCAGAAGATTCTGGACCAAATATTTCAATAACTCTACCACGTGGATAACCACCCACACCTAGAGCTGCGTTCAAACCAATAGAACCAGTTGGAATAACAGGTACGTCAACCACCTTGTTATCACCAAGTTTCATAATAGTGCCTTTGCCATGGTCTTTTTCGATTTTGTCGATAGCCATTTGTAGGGCTTTTAGTTTTTCAGCATTGATTTGCTTTTTTTCAGTTTCTTTTTCTGCCATTTTGATTAATTTTTAATGATTAATAATAAGATGAATAACACTCAATGAACATACAAAGATAATAATTAAAAATGACAAAAAAAATAGGTTGCTAAAATTTTAGCAACCTATCTTATATAGAATAATTTCTATCTGATTAGTTGTTTTCTGGGCGTAGTTTACGAACAACTGCACCTGCTTGCCACATTTCGCTTTCGCGTAGAGCTGCAAGTTCTTTTTCTAGACCTTCGCGATAGTCTGGTTTAGAGTTTGAGTCGATAGAGCGTTGAGCTTCTTCGCCACATTTAACACTTGCATAAAGGTCTCTCATAACTGGTTTGATAGCATCGTGGAAAGGTCCCATCCAGTCTAGAGCACCACGTTGAGCTGTAGTAGAGCAGTTTGCATACATCCAGTCCATACCGTTTTCTGCGAATAGAGGCATTAGAGATTGGGTAAGTTCTTCTACAGTTTCGTTAAATGCTTCTGATGGTTCGTGACCATTTTCACGTAGAACTTCGTATTGAGCAAGAAGTAGACCTTGGATAGCACCCATTAATGAACCACGTTCACCTGTTAAGTCTGAGTAAACTTCTTTTTCAAATGTTGTTTCGAATAAGTAACCAGAACCTACACCGATACCTAGAGCTACTGTACGTTCCATTGCTTTACCTGTTGCATCTTGGAAGATAGCGTAAGAAGAGTTTAGACCTCTACCTTGTAGGAACATTCTACGAAGAGAAGTACCTGAACCTTTAGGAGCAATAAGGATAACGTCTACGTCTGCTGGAGGAATGATACCTGTACGTTCTTTGTAAGTGATACCGAAACCGTGAGAGAAGTAAAGTGCTTTACCTGGAGTAAGGTTGCGTTTTACTACTGGCCATACTTCGATTTGAGCTGCGTCAGAAAGAAGATATTGGATAATAGTACCGCGTTGGCAAGCTTCTTCGATATCAAATAGTGTTTCACCTGGAACCCAACCATCAGCGATAGCTTTTTCCCAAGTTTTACCACCTTTACGTTGACCTACGATTACATTGAAACCATTGTCTCTTAAGTTTAATGATTGGCCTGGGCCTTGTACACCATAACCGATAACGGCGATAGTTTCATTTTTTAGCACTTCGCGTGCTTTTTCTAATGGAAATTCTTCGCGTGTAACAACATTTTCGATTACACCGCCAAAATTCATTTGTGCCATAATTGTTTATATTTTTTGTTTAGTTGTTTTTTTTAAGGAGTTGCAAAGTTACAATTTTTTTATTTAACTCAAAGATAATTAGTTATTTTTTATCTTCCCAAGTTAAAATCGTCTTGCAAATACTTCTTCCTTTTTCATTTTTTAGGTCGAAATAGTGCTCATTTCCTCTTTCTTCCTTGTAAATTTCAATTGTTTCACCAAAAAGAACTTCTTGAAGGAAGTTGATGTCAAATCTTTTGATTTGTCTGTCTTTAAAGTCTTCAAGGTTGTATGTATCTATCTGCCATTTGATATAGCGAGCGCTGTTTGCATGAACGTTGAAGTCTATGTCTGAGCATTTTACCTTGATTTCGTCTGCTTTTTCTCCTTTTATTTCAAGGATTTTTGCAGGTCTGTTCATGTCGTTCTTTTCTGGATTGATAGGAGCGTCTTTGAAGATGCTGTCTTGTAAGTTTACAGGTCTTCTGGTTTTCATATCTATCATAGACCAGTATGAACAAGCTTGAGCAATTACTTCTCCGCTTTCGTCGTAAACTCTAAAGTTACGTGTGGTTGCTATTACGCCGATGTCTTCAATCCATGTGTCGATTTTAATGGTTGAATAGATTTTTGGGTATTTAAATACCTCTATTGCAAAGCGTGACAATACCCATGTGTAACCATGTTCGTTTAGAGTATCTACTCCAAATCCTCTACCTGTGCTAGCGTAACCTGCTGAGTCGAGCACGTATGAGAAAAGTGTTACAATATTGGTTTGTGACATAAAATCCACCTCACGTGGGGCAACGGGGATGGTGATTGTAAATTTATTCATTGTTCAATTGTTTGATTTTGTCAATGTTTGCTAACATATCAGACAAGCGTTCGATGTTGCTGCGGGTTACGGCAACGCGGCCAGAACGGATGAATTGTAGCACACCGATGCTTTGTTGAAGTTCATCAAACATTTCTTGGGTTTCGGTGTAAAGACCAGTTTTTTCTAGCACGATACAGTTTTCAAGTATTTCTAGGATGCGAGCGTTGTATTTTCTAATAAGTTTTTCAATACCGCCCATAGCAAGAACTTTTTCGGTAGAAATTTTGAAAAGAGCAATTTCTTGGAATACAAGTTCTTCGTCGGTGTTGTAATATGCTTTGATAACGTCGATACGTTTGTCAATTTGTTTTACAACTTTCTCTATGGTGTCTTTGTCGGTGTTTACTGTGATAGTAAACTTGTGAATGCCTTTAAGGGCAGAAGGAGACACAGAAAGTGTTTCAATGTTTATCTGACGTCTTGTGAAAACGATGGTTACTTGATTAAGCAAACCTGGGGTGTTTTCTGAGAATATGGTTACTGTATATAATTTCTTTTCCATAAGTTCTTTAAGTTTAGTTAATCAAGATATTTGTTACTGAACCTCCTGCTGGTATCATTGGGTAGATAAGTTCTTTCATATCTACGTTTACGATAAGTAGGAATGATTTGTCGTCTGCGAGCATTTCGTTTATTGCTCCGTCTAGTTCTTCACGTTCGTTTACAAGGCGAGACTTAATGCCGTATGCACTTGCAATGGTGGTGAAGTCTGGGTTTACTAGTGGGGTAGATGAATAACGCTCGTTGTAGAACAATTCTTGCCATTGACGCACCATGCCAAGGAAGTTGTTGTTCATGATAATCATCTTAATGCCAATGTTTTCTTGCATAATGGTGCCAAGTTCTTGCATTGTCATTTGGAAACCACCGTCGCCACAGAATAGGCAAACAGTGCGTTCTGGAGCAGCGATTTTTGCACCGATAGCTGCAGGAATACCAAATCCCATTGTACCAGCACCGCCAGAGGTTACTACACTGCGTTTTTCTGTAAATTGGAAATATCTAATAGCAGCCATTTGGTTTTGACCAACGTCTGTTACAAGGATTGCTTTACGATTTGTAGCGTCAGAAATTTTTCTTACCACTTCGCCCATTTTAATAGGACCTTCGGTAGGATAAACTTCTTTGTTTATAACGCTATCAAATTCTTTTTTGTCGTATTCGTCAAACGATGCAATCCATTCTTTGTGCTCGTTTTTGTTTAGCAGTTTGGTTACGGCAGGAAGAGTTTCTTTTACGTTACCCAAAATAGCCACGTCTGCTTTCACGTTTTTGTTAATTTCTGCAGGGTCTATGTCGAAGTGGATTACTTTTGCTTGTTTTGCGTATGTGTTAAGGTCGCCAGTGATGCGGTCGTCGAAACGCATACCAATTGCAATAAGTAGGTCGCATTCATTGGTTTTGATGTTTGGACCAATATTTCCGTGCATACCAAGCATACCTTTATTTAAAGGATAGTCGGTAGCCATAGCGCTTTCGCCTAGCATTGTCCATGCTGCAGGAATATCTGCAATCTCTAAAAATGCTTTTAGTTCTTCTTCTGCTTTGCCAATTGTTACACCGTGACCAACAAGTGCAAGTGGTTTTTTAGCATTGTTGATTAGCTCGGCTGCTTTTTCTACTTTTTCTGTTTTAAGTGGAAGAGTAGGGATGTAACTTCTAATGAAATTACATTTTTCTGGTTTGAAATCTACCAATGCAGTTTGAGCATTTTTAGCGAAGTCTAGTACCACAGGACCAGGTCTTCCGTTGTTTGCAATATAGAATGCACGTGCCACTGCCCATGCTATTTCTTTTTCGTCGCGAATTTGGTAACTCCATTTGGTAATAGGTTGGGTGATGCCTACCACGTCAATTTCTTGGAAAGCATCTGTACCTAGAAGTGATTTACCCACTTGACCTGTGATAACCACTAGTGGAGTGTTGTCTAGCATAGCGTCGCCAATACCTGTAATAGTGTTGGTAGCACCAGGACCACTAGTTACAATACAAACACCTGGTTTGCCAGATACACGTGCATAACCTTGTGCTGAGTGAATAGCACCTTGTTCGTGTCTGGTTAACACATACTTAAAATCGTTGTAGAAATCGTACATAGCATCGAATACTGGAATGATAGCTCCACCAGGGTATCCGAAAATGGTATCTACACCTTCATTTAATAATGCTTTGATAAGTGCCTGAGCACCAGAAATCTTTTCCATATATAGAGTTTCGTTTTGTTTAAATTAATCTTACTGCACCTTTGTCTGCAGAGCTTACAAGTGAAGCGTATGCTCTTAACGATTTAGAAACCACACGGTTACGGTCTTTTGGTGTGAATGCGTCTTTGCCGCGTGCCATTTCTTTCTCTCTACGAGCGGCTAGTTCTTCGTCGCTAAGTTTTACATTGATGCTTCTGTTTGGTATGTCTATTTCAATAATATCTCCATCTTCGATCAAACCAATATTGCCACCAGATGCAGCTTCTGGAGAAATGTGACCAATACTTAAACCAGATGTGCCACCTGAGAAACGTCCGTCGGTGATAAGGGCACATTCTTTGCCAAGGTGCATAGATTTAATATAAGAGGTAGGGTATAGCATTTCTTGCATACCAGGGCCACCTTTAGGACCTTCGTGTGTAATAATAACCACGTCGCCAGTTTTTACTTTGCCACCAAGGATGCCGTCGCAAGCTGCTTCTTGTGATGTAAATACCACTGCTTTACCAGTAAATTTCCAAATGCTTTCATCTACACCAGCAGTCTTGATTACGCAACCGTCGATAGCAATGTTTCCTTTAAGGATAGCAAGACCACCATCTTTTGTGTAAGCATTTTCTACACTACGAATACAACCTTCTTTTCTGTCGGTATCTAGGCTGTCGTAGTAAGTTTCTTGTGAGCCAAGCTCAATATTAAATCTGCGGCAAGGAGCAGATGAGTAAATATTTTTAGCGCTTTCGCTAATGTTTTCTTTTGTAATATCGTATTCTTCAATAGCATCAGCAAGTGTAATACCTTCTACGCGGTTTACATTTGCGTTTACCAAACCTTTTTTAGCAAGTTCGTTCATAATACCCATAATACCACCTGCGCGGTTTACGTCTTGAACGTGGTATTTTGTAGTATTTGGAGCCACTTTACATAGGCAAGGAGTTTTCTTTGAAAGAGCATCGATGTCGTCCATGTTGAAATCAACTCCTGCTTCTTGAGCAATAGCTAGAAGGTGAAGAATAGTGTTTGTAGAACCACCCATAGCGATGTCTAGGCTCATAGCATTTAGGAATGCGTCGCGAGTAGCAATGCTTTTTGGTAGGATGCTATCGTCGCCGTCGCGGTAGTATTTATATGTGTTTTCAACAATAAGGCGAGCCGCTTTCATAAACAGATTATGTCTGTTTTTGTGTGTAGCAAGGATAGTACCATTGCCCACAAGTGCAAGACCGATAGCCTCGTTTAAGCAGTTCATTGAGTTTGCAGTGAACATACCTGAGCAACAACCGCAAGTAGGGCAAGCAGAACGTTCAATGTTTGAAACATCGTCGTCTGAAATAGATTTGTCGGCAGACATTACCATTGCATCGATAAGGTCTAGTTTGCGATTGTTCCATTCGCCTGCTTCCATAGGACCACCAGAAACAAAAACAGTAGGAATGTTTAGTCTCATAGATGCCATAAGCATACCTGGAGTGATTTTGTCGCAGTTACTAATGCAAATCATTGCGTCAGCTTTGTGTGCGTTTACCATGTATTCCACGCTGTCGGCAATAATGTCGCGGCTAGGAAGTGAGTAAAGCATGCCGTCGTGACCCATCGCAATGCCGTCGTCGATAGCAATTGTATTAAATTCGGCTGCGAAACAACCTAGTTTTTCAATCTCTGCTTTTATTTCTTGACCTATTTTGTGTAGGTGTGTGTGACCAGGAACAAATTGTGTAAATGAGTTAACAATAGCGATGATAGGTTTGCCAAGTTGTTCTTTTTTCATACCGTTGGCTACCCATAATGCTCTGGCACCTGCCATTCGTCTTCCTTCTGTGCTTTGTGCACTGCGTAATTGGATTTTCATATACCTTATATTATTAAAAAAACCTTCCTAAAAAGGGAAGGCTACACATATATTATTATATATACAAAACCTACCCGTATTAGCGGCGGACTACCACCACTAAGCCTAAAATAGACACGACGACTAGATTTTGTTTCATTTTCTAATAAATTTTTGCAAAAATACTGAATATTTTTTTTATTTCACAAGAAAAAGTTAGTTTTTTAAAGTAAAATAAATTTTAACATATTTATGGCGTTAGGAAATGAGTTTTATAGCTAATGTGCCGAGTTTGTAGAGAAGGGGTTTGTTTATGGATAGGAAGCGGCCGTGTTCTACTAGGTGTGAGCCAAAGCGAAGTTTGAAGTCGCGTACGCCGTAGGCTTGTCCTGGGGAACCAGCTCCCATGGTGTCAAATGTGGTGTAGCTCAAGGCTGATGCACGTTTGATTGTTTCCCAATAAACTAGCACAGAAGGGTAGTTGTTTGGGTGTTGGGTGTCGAGCCCGAACACATAATAATCGTACACAGTGTTGCCGTAGCTAAGTTGGAGCATACCAGAAACAACCTTGCCGTTGATTTTTATAAGCATTATTTCGCCTACTTTTTGAGAAACTATTTCTACGAAAAATTCTTTTGGAAATAGAGGCTTTTTTACTTTGGTTTTGTAGTGGTTTGCAAGTAGATGGTAAAATTCATCTATTTCCACCTCGGTTTCTGCCATTTTTACCTCGTATTCTGCTTCTGTGGCAATGCGCACCTGTCTGCGACGGCTCTCATTCATATTTTTGAATGCTTGCTCGGCATTTGAGCAGTCTATTAGGCAGTTGAGATGAGGTCGATAGTCAAATCCGTATTTTTCAAAAACCTCTTTGTGCTGAGAATAATCAGCATTGTTTCTTATTTCTACATAAATGGCAGATGAGGTTTTCTTTTTTATATCTTGTAAAAGTGTTTTAAGTTCGTTTTCTGTAATGTCTTTTGCAAGTAAAAGTCCACCCTGTATGATGGAACGACGTGAAAAGTGTTTTTTTATGCCTTTTTCGGCTTGGATGTAACCCACCGCAAGCCCCACGAGTTTGCCATTGGAGTTTCTAACGTAGGAAAGGAATGAGCGCAAACTCCCTAGCGACGAAAGGAAATTGTACATTTCTTCCGTCTGAAAGGCATTGGAATATGGGCTTTCGGCCAATAGTTCCTGCCACTCGTTTGAGGTTATTTGTGTCATAAGTTAGGGGTTAGGAGTTAGGCCTAATTAGCATAATTCTTTTTACAATATTTTTCAAATTTTGAATGATGAACTCCTTCCACCATGCTAGGTTTGAGTCGGTCCAGCGTTGTGGGTGAGTGGTAATCATAATGCGAGTAGGAAGACTGCCACCAATGGCAGAAATAATGTCATTAGAAGAGTGGTAAATCTTTCCTTCTTTTGTCCAAATATCTTGATACACAGGTATTTTATCGCGTACACTCACTTTATATCCATCCCACATTCTACCAGTGTCTGTAAGGTAAAACAAAGTAGAAAAATCTATATCAAAATATGGTTCGCCAATAATGCCAAGTGCTTTGTAATCGTATTTTTTCCAAAGGTCTTTGCCATCGTATTTGCTGGTAGGGGCACCATGCATACAAATAGTTTTCACAGGATAAAAACCTCTGAAATAGTCCAATTTTTCCTTGAAATGTTCGTAAGCCTTGTCGATATCGCCATTAAAAAGCGACATGTCTTCGTAGTGATAGCCTACTTCGTGTCCAAGTGAAGCAATTTTTTCTATTTTATCAGGTTGATTACTTTCTGGGATTACCCTAAAATAATAAGTAGAATTTATACCCAACTCATTTTCTATCATGGCAGTAGCCACAGAATTGTCTACTTTTAAATCTACATCGTGACGCAGTACTATAAATTTCTCGGCAAGTGAATCCAATTTATTTAGGTATTGCTCAAAGGTATAAAACTCATAACCAGCATTTTTAAATGCCACAAGTAGTTCTCTATATTTTTTTAAGGTGAAATCTTTCATATATTCGATTTTTTATCCTTGCAAATATAGTAAAAGATTGGAGAATTTACTCCCCGAAATCTGCATAAAAAACGGATATGCAGAAATTTGTAAAACTTTTGTAATATTTTTGTGAATGTATATTAATGTTTGATTAATAAAACCAAATAAAAAATCATTGAGTTTTGCTGTTTTCTACATTAGAACAATATTTCAAACGAATGTATATAGCGTTTGATAGATTTTAGATAATAATATTAATGTATAAAACTAATTTTATGAAAAAGTTTACTTTATTTTTAATTCTATTGCAAATATTTGTTTTTGAGACTATTGCTCAAGAAAAACTCTATGTTTGTGAAAATGGTGGCAAATATACAGAATTCTTCATTTCTGATATTGATAGTATTGTTTTAGCACCCGATGCCGAGCCTTATACACCAGATAATGATTACAAAGTTTTTTCTATAAACCCTGTAGAAAGAGTGTTATTCTCACCTGGTAATTTACAATATTATCCTAGCAGGAAAGAATGGCGTTTTGCTCCTGATCAGACAGCTCATGTGGGGAAAGAAAATGAGAATATTAGTCCTAATTATAGTGGTTGGATAGACCTATTTGGTTGGGGTACAGGTGATGAACCTACAAAAACATCTATGTCTTACGATAGTTATTCAACCTTTGTAGATTGGGGTTCTAATAAAATAGGCGATGATGAACCTAATACATGGCGTACACTATCTTTGAACGAATGGGAATATTTACTTCACTCTCGTGAAAATGCTTCAGATTTAATAACTGTAGGCCGTGTAAAGGGCAATAATGGTGTGATTTTACTGCCAGATAATTGGGTCTGTCCAGATGATGTGGATTTAAAGATTGGTTTTAGTTCGTATGAAGAAGGGTATGCAAGTCTTCAGGTAATTTCTGAGCCTATGTGGGAAAAACTAGAAGCTGCTGGTGCTATATTTCTACCTGCAATTGGCTATCGAAAAGGCGTAACAATTAACGAATTGCAAGAGAGTTGCCGTTATTGGGCTGGATATTGGCATATGACTACCTCTGCTGGAATGTTTTATGGCAATGCTATGGAAGCAGAAATTGCATTTACTTTCCCATACGATGGTTTGGCTGTTCGCCTAGTTTCTACTCAAACATTCTAGTAAGAAACAATTAACTCCCGCACCTTATATAAAAAAAAGTGTGGGAGTTTTTTGTATATTTTTCCTCTTTTAATTCATTTATCCATAACTTTTTTATAAATTTGCAAAATTTTAATGGGATAGTAAAAAAGTATGGAATTAAATAGTAAATATAGTCCTGCTGAGATAGAGCAGAAGTGGTATGAATATTGGTTAGAGAACAAACTTTTTGAGTCTAAACCAGATGCTCGTGAACCATATACAGTGGTTATACCTCCACCAAACGTGACAGGTGTGCTTCACATGGGTCACATGTTGAACAATACAATTCAAGATATTCTTGTGCGTCGTGCTAGAATGACAGGCAAAAATGCTTGTTGGGTGCCTGGTACAGACCATGCTTCTATTGCTACAGAAGCAAAAGTGGTAGGTCGTTTGGCTTCGCAAGGTATTGCGAAAACAGATCTTACTCGCGAAGAGTTCTTGAAACATGCTTGGGAGTGGACAGACGAACACGGTGGTATTATTCTAAAACAACTTCGCAAACTTGGTGCTTCTTGTGATTGGTCTCGTACTGCATTTACTATGGACGACCTTCGTAGCGAAAGTGTGCTAAAGGTTTTCTGCGACCTTTACAATAAAGGCCTAATTTACCGCGGTGTGCGTATGGTAAACTGGGACCCAAAGGCGCTTACAGCACTTTCTGACGAAGAAGTTATCTACAAAGAACAACAAGGTAAACTATATTACCTACGTTATATGATTGAGGGTGAAGATGGTTACGCAGTGGTTGCTACTACTCGTCCAGAAACCATTATGGGTGACACCGCTATGTGTATCAACCCTAACGACCCTAAAAACACTCACCTAAAAGGTAAAAAAGTAATCGTTCCACTTGTAAATCGTGTTATCCCTGTGATAGAAGATGAATATGTGGATATCGAGTTTGGTACAGCTTGTTTAAAAGTAACTCCTGCACACGACGTAAATGACTACATGTTAGGTGAGAAATACAATCTTCCTTCAATTGACATTTTCAACGATAATGGTACTATTTCTGAAGCAGCTGGTCTTTATGTTGGTATGGATCGTTTCGATGTTCGTAACCAAATCGAAAAAGACCTTGAAGCAGCTGGACTTTTAGAAAAAGTAGAAGCATATACAAACAAGGTAGGTTGTTCAGAAAGAACAAACGTGCCTATCGAGCCAAAACTTTCTATGCAATGGTTCTTGAAAATGGAACACCTTGCTAAGATTGCTTTGGAACCAGTTATGAACGACGATATTATGTTCTATCCTGCTAAGTATAAAAATACTTATCGTCACTGGATGGAAAATATCAAAGACTGGTGTATTAGCCGTCAGCTTTGGTGGGGTCATCGCATTCCAGCATACTTCCTTCCAGAAGGTGGTTTTGTGGTAGCAGAAACTGCAGAAAAAGCATTAGCTGAGGCTAAAAAGAAAACAGGAAACGACAATCTAAAACTAGAAGATCTACGTCAAGACGAAGACTGTCTTGATACTTGGTTCTCTTCTTGGTTATGGCCAATCTCTTTATTTGATGGTATTAATAATCCAGATAATGAAGAAATTAACTACTACTATCCAACAGCCGACCTAGTGACTGGTCCAGATATTATCTTCTTCTGGGTGGCACGTATGATTATGGCTGGTTACGAATATAAAGGTGCAATGCCATTTAAAAATGTGTATTTCACAGGTATTGTTCGTGACAAGATTGGTAGAAAAATGAGTAAATCATTAGGCAACTCTCCAGACCCACTAGAACTAATTGAAAAATTTGGTGCAGACGGTGTGCGTATGGGTATGATGCTTGCAGCTCCTGCTGGTAATGATATTCTATTCGACGAAGCTCTATGCGAACAAGGTCGTAACTTTAATAATAAAATTTGGAATGCTTTCCGCTTAGTAAAAGGTTGGAAAGTAGATTCTACTATAGAACAACCAGAATCTGCACGTCTTGCAGTGGAATGGTTCGATGCAAAACTTGCAGAAACAGTAGCTGAAATCGACGACTTATTCAAAAAATATCGTTTGTCAGAAGCTCTTATGGCAGTGTATAAACTATTCTGGGATGAGTTCTCTGCTTGGTATCTAGAAATGGTTAAACCAGAATACCTAAAAGCTATAGATGCTGTTACATACGAAGCTACAGTTTCTTATTTCGATTCTCTATTAAGACTTCTTCACCCATTCATGCCATTTATCACAGAAGAGTTGTGGCAAGCACTTGCAGATCGCAAAGCAGGTGAAAGTATTATGGTGGAACAAATGCCTGCAATTAAAGAAGTAAACAAAGAACTTCTTGCAAAATTTGAAAAAACTAAAGAAGTAGTTTCTGGTATTCGTACCATTCGTCTTCAAAAAAATATTCCAAACAAAGATGCGCTTAACCTACAAATCGTAGGCGCTCACGACGGTAGTCTAGATGCTCTTATCGTGAAGATGGCAAATCTTTCTTCTGTAGAAAAAGTAGAAGAAAAAGATGCAACAGCGGCAGGTTTCCTAGTTGGTGCAGTGGAATATGCAGTGAAGATGGAAGGTAGAATCAACGTAGAAGAAGAAATTGCGAAGATGGAAAAAGAAATCACTTATCTTCAAGGTTTCCTTAAAGGCGTGAACGCAAAACTTTCTAACGAACGTTTTGTGGCAAATGCTAAACCAGAAATTGTAGAAAACGAACGTAAGAAAAAAGCTGATGCCGAAGGTAAAATTGCGGTATTGGAGGAATCAATAGCGAAATTAAAAAATTAAAATATAAATATTATGAGCACAGAAATTAAACTGGCATACGGTGAAAAAATGCCGTTAGAGATGCACAAAGTACGTATTGTACAAAAACTAAACTTACCAAAAGTAGAAGATCGTTTAAAATTTATGAACGAAGCAGGTAACAATACCTTCCTTCTTCAAAATAGAGATATCTTCATGGATATGCTAACAGACTCTGGTGTGAATGCTATGTCTGACAGACAACAAGCTGCAATGCTTATTGCTGATGATAGCTACGCTGGTTCTGAAACTTTCAACCGCCTTTCTGCTCAAGTAGGTAAAATGTTTAACACAAACTTCTTCCTACCAGCTCACCAAGGTCGTGCTTGTGAAAATATCCTTGCAGAAGCATTCGTTAAACCAGGTCAAACAGTTCTTATGAACTTCCACTTTACCACTACAAAAGCTCACATTACACGTATGGGTGGTACAGTGGAAGAACTTATCGTAAAAGAAGGTCTTGATCCACATGATTTAAGCCCATTTAAAGGTAACTTCGACCTAGATCTTCTTCGTGAACGTATTGCAACTCTAGGTGCAGAAAACGTTGCGTTTGTTCGTATCGAAGCAGGTACAAACCTTGTAGGTGGTCAACCACTTTCTATGGAAAACATGCTTGCTGTGGCTGATATCTGTAAACAAAACGGTATCTTAACAGTATTAGACGCATCTCTACTACAAGATAACTTATACTTTATCAAAGTGCGTGAAGAAGCTGCTAAAGATATGTCTATCGAAGACATTACTTTAAAAATTGCTAGCGCAATGGATATTATTTACTTCTCTGCTCGTAAACTTGGTTTCGGCCGTGGTGGTGGTATCGCAATGCGTGACGAAGAGCTGTGCTTAAAAATGAAAGAATTTATTCCATTATACGAAGGTTTCTTAACATACGGTGGTATGTCAGTTCGTGAAATGGAAGCTATCACTGTTGGTCTTCAAGAAACTATGGACTTCGACATTATCTCTCAAGGTCCTCTTTTCATTGAATATATGGTGAAAGAATTACAAAAAGCTGGTGTGCCAGTTGTAACTCCTGCAGGTGGTCTTGGTTGTCACTTAAATGCAAGTGAAATCGTTCCTCATCTAAGCCACGCAGAATATCCTGCTGCTGCTTTAGCTGCTGCTATCTACATTGCTAGTGGTGTCCGTGGTATGGAACGTGGTACTCTATCAGAACAACGTAACCCAGACGGTAGCGAACGTTATGCAGAACTAGAGCTTGTACGTATGGCTATGCCACGTCGTGTTTACACTCTATCTCAAGTTAATTACGCTATCGACCGTATTAAATGGGTATACGAAAATCGTGACCTTATCGGTGGCCTAGAATTCTACGATGAACCAAAAGTACTTCGTTTCTTCTTTGGTCGTCTTCGTCCAACTTCAGATTGGCAAGAGAAATTGGTTGCTAAATTCCGTGAAGATTTCGGCGATTCGCTATAAAATGATTTTTTTAATTAAAAAATACGTAGAGAGTGGTGCAAAAATGTGCCACTCTCTACTTTTTTTATGAAAATCGCATTTTTTTTTTGAAAAAAGTTGCTGAAAAATTTGGTGAAACCAAAAAAACGTCATATCTTTGCATCGCAATTGAGAGATAAAACAACTCAAAAGGGCGATTAGCTCAGCTGGTTCAGAGCATCTGCCTTACAAGCAGAGGGTCGGCGGTTCGAATCCGTCATCGCCCACAAAAGAAACACCGCAATCAAGCGGTGTTTTTTTTGTTTTTTATACAGAATCAACTGCGTCAAAATTGCGCCAATAATTTTAGGTACATTTTATCCAGTCAACCATCTCTACCAAAACTTTTACCACTATTTCTTTTGATTTTGGGCAATAATCATTATTTTTGTATATTAATACATTAATTTATGAAAGCTAAAATTATTTCTATAGTTGTGTTGGTGTTGGTGCTAGCACTAAGTGGTTTCCTTTATTTCCGTTATTATTTCGTGTTTGGCGAAGGCGTGAAGTCTGGCGAACTAAATTATTTGGTGAAGAAGGGTTATGTATTTAAGACCTACGAAGGTAAATTAATTCAAAGTGGTTTTAAAGCAAATGCTCCTGGCACTATTCAGTCATACGAGTTTAAGTTTTCTGTTGAGGAACCTGCAATAGCAGATTCTCTAATGCGTTGTAGTGGAAAAAATGTAGAATTACATTATAAAGAATATATTGAACCTCTTCCATGGCGTGGAGTGAGTGAATTTGTTGTTGATAGTATTATTTCTGTAAGATGATATTAGAAAAAGAAATATTTAAAGCAGGAAAGATTAATAAAACTCACGGTGTGAATGGTGAGCTTAATTGTGCTATTGATGCAGATACAATAGATAGGGCAGAATATATGGTTCTTGATATGGACGGTATATTCGTGCCTTTTTTTATTTCAAATATTAGAGTGAAGTCTTCGAATGCTGTACTTCTTACTTTAGAAGATATAGAAACCGAAACCGACGCTCGCAATTTGGTGGGCAAAGATATTTATTTGCCAATTCACCTTATGAGCGATGAAGATATGCTTTCATACGAATATTTTGTTGGTTTTACAGTGATAAATGCCGATGAAAAACTTGGCGAGATTTCTTTTGTAGACGATCAAACAGTAAATATTTTGTTTGGAATTTCAGCAGAAGATGGTGATATTTTGCTACCTGCAGTGGAAGATTTTATTATGGAAGTGGATAATGAAAATAAAATTCTTTACACAAATTACCCGAATGAATTAGTTGAATTGAATAAAAATTCATAACTTTGACTCAAAGTTATTCAAAATAATAATATTATGAGTATATTAAGTGAACGCTTAGCACAATACGATGTGCCTCAAAAAGCAAAAGCAGCTGGAGTTTATCCATATTTTAGACCAATCAGTTCAGACCAAGATACAGTGGTTCAAATTGATGGTAAACCAGTGTTAATGTTTGGTTCAAATAGTTATCTAGGTCTTACAAATCACCCAAAAATTAAAGAGGGTTCTATAAAGGCTGTTGAGAAATATGGTACAGGTTGTGCTGGTTCTCGTTTCTTAAACGGAACATTAGATATTCACATTGAACTTGAAGAAAAACTTGCAAAACTTGTAGGTAAAGATGAAGCTCTTGTTTATGCTACTGGTTTTACTGTAAACTCTGGTGTAGTTCCTTGTCTTGGTGGTAGAGAAGATTACCTTTTATTAGACCGTTTAAATCACGCTTCTATTATTGAAGGTTCTCGTCTTAGCATGGCTAAACAATTCAAATATCGTCACAACGATATGGAACAACTAGAAAAATTCCTTCAACAATGTGAGCCAGACAAAATTAAGCTTATTGTAGCAGACGGCGTTTTCTCTATGGAAGGTGACTTAGCAAAACTTCCAGAAATGGTAGATTTAGCTAAGAAATACAATGCTTCTATTATGATTGACGAGGCTCACTCTCTAGGTGTATTCGGTGAAACTGGTGCCGGAGTTTGCGAACACTTTGGTGTGCAAAACGATGTGGAACTAGTAATGGGTACATTTAGTAAATCTCTTGCTACTATTGGTGGTTTCATTGCTTCAAACAAAGATGTTATCAACTACTTAAAACACAATTCTCGTACACTTATTTTCAGTGCTAGTATCACTCCTGCTGCTGCAGGTGCAGTGCTTGCAGCTCTAGAAGTAATGGAAGAAGAAAAATGGCGTCAAAAAGCATTGTGGGATAACACTCACAGAATGCTTCAAGCCTTCAAAGATAAAGGATTTGAAACAGGTCATACCACTACTCCTATTATTCCTCTTTACGTGCGCGACAACGAAAAAACATTCCGCCTAACACGTATGCTTATGGATGATGGCGTATTCGTAAACCCAGTGGTTTCTCCTGCAGTGCCTTCACAAGATACTCTTATCCGTATATCTCTAATGGCTACTCACACATTCGACCAAATCGACGAAGCAGTAGAAAAAATCGCTAAAAACGCAAGATTACTAGGTATTATTGAGTAATAGATTACTAAGTATATAAAAAAAGTCCAATCCGAAAGGATTGGACTTTTTTGTTGCCTTATTATAGGGTTTACTTCTTACTCCAATTATCTTTTAGAGATACTGTGCGGTTAAGGATTAGTTTTTCTGAGGTTGAGTCTTTGTCAACAGTGAAGTAACCTACTTTTAGGAATTGGAAGTGGTCGCCAGGTTTTGCACCGTCTAGGTGTTTTTCAACTAGGGCAGTTTTCACTTCTAGTGAGTTTTCGTTTAGTAGGTCGTGGAAGTCGCCATCGTAAGATGCAGGGTCTTCTACCTTGAATAAACGGTCGTATAGGCGTACTTCTGCTTCTATATAGCCATCTTTGTCTAGCCAGTTGATTGTACTCTTCACTTTACGTTTACTTCCTTCTGTACCACTCTTAGTGTCAGGGTCGTATGTACAGTAAACTGTGGTTACATTGCCGTTCTCGTCTTTTTCGCAACCTGTACATTGAATAATGTATGCGCCTTTTAAACGAACTTCTCTACCACCAGGGGTAAGACGGAAGAAGTCTTTTGGAGCGTCTTCCATAAAGTCGCCTCTTTCAATAAAGATTTCGCGAGAGAATGGCATTTCACGTGTGCCTGCTGTTTCGCAGTCTGGGTTGTTTTCTGTAACCATATATTCTTTTTCGCCTTCTGGATAGTTGGTGATAACAAGTTTTACAGGGTCGAAAATAGCGCTTACACGGTGAGCTTTTGGTTTTAGGTCTTCACGAATAGAGTGTTCTAAAAGAGACACGTCTATCATACCATCCACTTTGGTATAACCAATGCGGTCGATAAAGTCTGCGATAGCCTCTGGAGTGTAACCTCTACGACGTAGACCACAGATAGTAGGCATACGAGGGTCGTCCCAACCAGCAACTAGGCCTTCTTGCACTAGTTGAAGCATTTTACGCTTACTCATTACAGTGTAACTAATGTTCAAGCGGTTGAACTCATATTGGTGAGGTCTGTAGTCTGTATCTGCAAATTGGTCAATGAACCAATCGTATAGTGGACGGTGAACCACAAACTCAAGTGTACAGATAGAGTGGGTAACGCCTTCGAAATAGTCTGATTGACCGTGTGCAAAGTCGTACATTGGATATGCTTTCCACTCAGTACCTGTGCGGTGGTGTGGGTGAGTGGTAATAACACGATACATAATTGGGTCGCGGAAGTGCATATTAGGCGAAGCCATATCTATTTTTGCACGTAGCACCATGGCACCGTCTGCAATCTCGCCAGTATTCATTTTTTGGAATAGTTCCAAGTTTTCTTCCACTGGTCTATTTCTATATGGGCTCTCTGTACCTGGAGTAGTTGGAGTGCCTTTTTGTTTTGCTATTTCTTCTGCGCTTTGTTCGTCGATATATGCCTTACCTTCTTTAATTAATTTAATAGCAAGGTCCCAAAGTTGCTGAAAATAATCAGAAGCATAATAAACGTTAGCCCATTTAAAGCCAAGCCAATTGATGTCTTCTTGGATAGAGTCAACGTATTCTACATCTTCTTTTGTTGGGTTTGTGTCGTCGAAACGTAGGTTGCAAATACCACTGTATTTTTTAGCGATACCAAAGTCCATAAATATAGCTTTAGCATGACCAATGTGTAGATAACCGTTTGGTTCAGGTGGGAAACGAGTTTGAATACGTCCGTCATTCTTACCCTCTTGTAGATCTTTTTCTACAATTTCTTCAATAAAATTCAACGATTTTTTTACTTCGTTTTCCATGATTATTTAATAATACCGCGTTCTGAGCTTTTAATGAAACTTATAATGTCTTCTCTTTCTTTGCTTGTTGGGATATTTTTTTCTATAGCTTCTAATGCTTGTGTAGTGTTAAGACCAGAAAGATATACATAACGATAACTTTCTTGGATAGCATTCATTTGTTCTGCAATGAAGCCTCTTCTGCGTAGACCTACGATATTTAGACCCATATATCCTAGTGGTTCTCTACCAGCCATAATATATGGAGGAATATCTTTTGTTATTTTGCTACCGCCTTGAATCATAACATGAGCGCCTATGTGGCAGAATTGGTGTACTAATGTACCACCACTTACTATAGCCCAATCGTCTACTACAACTTCACCAGCAAGTTGTGTGGTGTTGCCTAGAATGATTCTATCTCCTAATTTACAGTCGTGAGCCACGTGTGCGTATGCCATAATTAAACAGTGGCTACCTACTATAGTAGTGCCTTTAGATGCTGTTCCTCTATTTATTGTAACGCATTCGCGAATAGTGGTGTTGTCTCCTACAACAGCTGTGGTTTCTTCTCCAACAAATTTTAAATCTTGTGGGATAGCAGAAACTACTGCTCCTGGGAATATATTACAGTTTTTTCCTATTCTAGCTCCTGAAAGAATGGTCGCATGAGTATAAATATGTGTTCCGTCACCGATAACTACATTTTCATCAATGTATGCAAATGCATCAATAACAACATTTTTACCTATTTCAGCATTTGGATGTACGAATGCTTGTTCTGAAATCATATTATATTATTTTATTAGTTTTAAAATTTCTTGTGCCACGAAAGTATTGTATCCGTGACCTGGTTTTTCTGCAATTATTTTACCTTTAATAGTTTTGCCTATAAGTGATAAATCACCGATTAGGTCTAATAATTTATGTCTAGCTGGTTCATTTTCCCATTCTAGAGGTCTATGGTTTAGATAGCCTAAATCTTCAACTTCTATAGCTGGTATTTTTAGTTCTTTGCATAAAGCAGTTATAGCTTCTTTTGGAACTGGTTGGTCGTATATCACTATGGCGTTGTCTAGGTCTCCACCTTTTATTAGGTTGTGTTGAAGTAGGAGAGCAATTTCTCTTACGAAAACAAATGTACGAGCTGAAGATATTTCTTTGTCATAGTCTGCGAAATCACTAATGCTAGCAGATTGTCTTTTAAGAACTGGAGAGTTGAAATCAACTGTTACTTCTGCATAGAAGTCATTGGCTGGAAGAAGTTTTATTGTTGAAGTTCCATTGGTAAAAGTCAATTCTTCTTTTACTTCGAAGTATGACTTTTCTGCATCTAATTCTTTGATGCCAACTTTGCTAATAGCTTCCACTACATATTTAGCACTGCCGTCTAGGATAGGAACTTCTGGTGCATCAATCTCTATAATGCAGTTGTCGATGCCATGTGCCATAAAGGCAGACATAATATGTTCAATGGTGCTAACAGATGCTTCGCCTTTTTTTAGAACTGTACCTCTTTCTGTTGCTGATACGTAAGTGGCAATCGCAGGAATTTCTGGCTTCCCTTCTAAATCTACGCGTCTAAATATAATTCCAGAATTTGCTTCTGCAGGCAAAAAATCTGCCTTAATGTTAAGTCCAGTATGTAAACCTTTGCCAGATAGTGTAAAGGATTTACCTATGGTAGATTGCTTGTTCATTGATTTAACGCTTCTTTTAATTCTTTTATTTGTTTTTCTAGCTCATATACTGTTTTGCTTAAATCTGGTAATTTACGATAAATAGCAAATGAACGTTTGTTTTTCATAATTGGAATAGCAACAGCACCTTGATATATTTGTCCTGGTTCAGTGATTGATTTACTTACTCCAGAGAATGCACCAATAGTGGTGTTGTCTGCTATTTGAATGTGACCAGATATGCCAACCATACCTGCAATGATACAATCTTTACCCACTTTAGTTGAACCTGCAATGCCTGAACATGCTGCCATTGCTGAGTTTTCGCCTATCTCTACATTGTGAGCAATTTGTATCTGATTATCTATTTTTACTCCTTTTCTTAAAATTGTAGGTCCCATACTACCACGGTCTATAGTGGTGCCAGCACCTATTTCTACGTTATCTTCTATGATAACATTGCCATTTTGAGGCATTTTAAAGTAGCTTCCATCAGGATTTTTAGCAAAGCCAAATCCGTCTGAGCCTATCACTGTGTTTGCATGGATAATACAGCTGTTTCCAATATTACAATCATGGTAAACCACTACTGAATTGTAAATAATAGTTCTTTCTCCAATTGTTGCGTTATCATTTATAGATGCATGAGAATAAATTTGCACGTCGTCTCCTATCACTACATTTTCTCCGATATAAACGTATGCACCTATATATACATTTTTACCGATTTTAGCAGAACGTTCTATTTTTGCAGTTTTATCTATCCCTTTTTTATGCTCTTTATGTTTTTCTGCAAATTGAAGTAATTTCGCTAATGCTAGGTATGCATTTGGAACTTTGACTAAAGTTGCACTTATAGGTTTAGATGGCTTAAAGTCATTGTTTACTAAAACTATACTTGCATTGGTTTCATAAATATAACTTTCATATTTAGGGTTAGCTAAAAATGAAAGTGTTCCAGGTTTGCCTTCTTCTATCTTAGAATAGTTATTTACTGTAACATTTTGATTTCCTACAACAGTCCCACCTAATAAGGTTGCTATTTGAATTGCTGATAACTCCATGAGCTTTTTTAACTAAAATTAAGCAAAAATACGATTTATTTTCTAATTATCAAATTTTATATGTGCCTAATTTAGGCTATTTGATGTAACAAAAGTAAAATTTAGACACTTTTTTTGATAGTAAGTCTAAATTAAACATATCCGAAGCTTGGGAAATGTTTTTTGTGTCACCATTACCATATAAAATATCTATACCCATTTCGCCTTTACTATATAGGTGGTTTGAAACCATTTTTTCAGAAATTAAGAACTCTGCATCTTCTCTGTTTAGATTTAGTCTTTCTTGAATTTCTTGTATTTTTTTATTTTGGTTTTCAGGTAATATTGGTTCATTAGAAATTTCTATTTTAAAGATATTTCTATTTATTATACCACTACTCAATGTGGCAAGAACCTTGTCTGAATGGTTAGACCATGATTTCATGCTCACCCAAATGTCGGTGTCATCTAGGGTAGTGAAAATAGATAGATTTTCACATGTAACTGTATCTGGTTGATTCTTAAGGAAATACATTAGATTGTCTGATGCAAAAATATTTTCTCCTTTTTGAACAAGAAATCTGGCGCGTTCTAATGTTCTGCATAGCATCATTTCTGCTGCAAATGCAGTTTTATGTAAATATACTTGCCAATACATTAGGCGGCGACTCATAAGGAAGTTTTCTATTGAGTAGATGCCCTTGGCTTCCACCACGAGTTTGCCGTCTTTAATGTTTAGCATTTTTATTATTCTGGCAGAGCCAATATTGCCTTCGCTCACGCCAGTAAAGAAACTATCACGTCTTAGGTAGTCTAGTCGGTCCATATCTAACTGACCAGAAACCAATTCGTGAAGGAATTTCTTGTGATATGTGTTTTTTAGGATTTCAATTGTAAGATTTAGTTTGCCATTTAATTCCTCATTTAGTTTTTCAATAATGGCAATGCCTATATCTTCGTGAGAAATGTTTTTATAGAAGAAATCCTCTAATGTGTGTGAAAATGGACCGTGGCCCACATCGTGTAGAAAAATAGCTGCGTAAACTGCTTCGGCTTCTTCTGGAGTGATGTCGTTTCCTTTGTTTTGAAGTGTTTTTATGGCTTCTGTCATTAGGAAAAGTGCTCCCAATGAGTGTTGGAAACGTGTATGTTGAGCTCCAGGATACACATAACATGTGAGACCTAATTGTTTTATACGAGTAAGGCGATGCACCATTGGGTGTTGCATCAAATCGTATATTAGGTCGCATGGTATCGTTATGAAACCAAATACAGGGTCGTTAACTATTTTTCGTTTGTTCATTAGATTCCTTTTTTACTTAAAAGCGCATCCATTTCTTGTTGCACTTTTAGTGCTTCTGCGCGAGCAGCTTCTGCAAAGTTTTCTGTGCTATCTGCATAAATGATGGCACGAGAAGAGTTAACAAGAAGACCACATTGGTCGTTCATACCATATTCAGCTACTGCTTCTAAGCTACCACCTTGTGCACCAACTCCAGGAACAAGTAGGAAGTTGTTTGGGATAATTGCTCTAATGTCTTGTAGCATATTTGCTTTTGTAGCTCCTACTACATACATCATATTGTCTTCGTTTCCCCATTTTTTAGAGGTTTCAAGTACTTGTTCAAATAGTTTTTTGCCTGTTTCTTTGTCTTCTGTAAATTGGAAGTCGAAAGCACCCTTGTTTGATGTAAGGGCAAGAAGAGTAACCCATTTACCAGGGTAGGTAAGGAATGGAGAAACGCTATCTTCACCCATATAAGGAGCAACAGTAACTGTGTCGAAATCCATGTTGCCAAAGAAGCAACGAGCATACATTGCAGAGGTGTTGCCAATGTCGCCACGTTTTGCGTCAGCGATAAGGAATTGGTCTGGGTAGTTTGTGCGGATATATTCTACTGTGCGTTCTAGCACTTCCCAACCTGCAATACCTAGGCTTTCGTAGAAAGCAAGGTTTGGTTTGTATGCCACGCAAAGGTCTGCTGTGGCATCAATAATAGCTTTGTTGAAGGCAAACATAGCATCTTCGTCTTCGAATAGATGCTCAGGAATTTTATTGATATCTGTATCTAAACCAACGCAAAGAAATGATCTTTTGCGTTTGATGTTTTCAAAAAGTTCTTCTCTAGTCATGATTATATATATTTGTAAGTTATTCGCTACGCTCATGATTATAGGCTGCGCTCGGCAATGCTTAAGCTAGCTTATCATTGCTCTCGCTTGCACTATAATTCACTTTCTTTCATTCTTTCTGCATTTTCGGCAATGATTAGTTTGTCGATGCAGTCTTGAATGTCGCCATTCATAAATGCGTTAAGGTTGTAAATGGTATAGTTAATACGGTGATCTGTGATACGGCCTTGTGGATAGTTATAGGTACGAATCTTTGCACTACGGTCACCAGTAGAAACCATAGTTTTACGACGTGAAGCAATATCATCGATATATTTTTGATGTTCACGGTCGTAAATCATTGTTCTTAGGCGAGAAAGAGCACGTTCACGGTTTTTAGGTTGGTCACGTGTTTCTGTACATTCAATCAATATTTCCTCTACAGTACCTGTAACAGGGTTTTTCCACATATAACGCAAGCGAACACCAGATTCCACCTTGTTTACGTTCTGACCACCAGCACCAGAAGAACGGAATGTATCCCATTTAATCTCTCCCTCGTTGATTTCTACATCAAATTCGTCTGCTTCTGGAAGTACTGCTACTGTAGAAGCTGAGGTGTGAACGCGACCTTGGGTTTCTGTGGCAGGTACACGTTGCACACGGTGTACACCAGATTCATATTTCATAATGCCATAAACGCCTTCGCCAGTAACGTTGAAAACAATTTCTTTGTAACCGCCGGCAGTGCCTTCGTTGGCATTGGTAACTTCCACTCTCCAACCTTTTGACTCGCAATATTTGCTATACATTTTGAAAAGGTCGCCAGCGAAAATAGCAGCTTCGTCGCCACCTGTACCGCCACGAATTTCCACGATAGCATTTTTAGCATCTTCTGGGTCTGAAGGAATAAGAAGAATCTTAATTTCTTCTTCCATTGGAGCCACTTGAGGTTCTAGCTCGTCAAGCTCAGCCTTTGCCATTTCGCGTAGGTCTGGGTCGTTTTCTGTTTCTAGAATTTCTTTTGCTCCAGCTATATTTTGAAGTAGAGTTTTATATCTGTTACCTGCATTAACAATTTGTTCTAGGTCACGATACTCTTTGTTTAGTTTTACGAAACGTTTCATATCTGAAATCACAGCAGGGTCTGTGATAAGAGTAGAAACTTCTTCGAACTTATGATATAAACCTTCTATTTTTTCTAATAATGCAGACATAAATTAATATTCAAATGTTCCTTTTTCGCTTTTAATAGTTAGGTGTGTGTGGTCTGATGCTTCTACACGACCCACAATTTGAGCGTCTATACCAAATGATTTGCTTATTTCAATAACTTCGGCAGCAAATTCTTCTGGAAGATAAACTTCTAGACGATGTCCCATATTAAACACTTTGTACATTTCTGCCCAATCTGTGCCAGATTGTTCTTGAATAGTTTTAAATAGTGGAGGAATAGGGAATAAGTTGTCTTTAATTACGTGAACATTTTCTACGAAGTGTAGAATTTTGGTTTGTGCACCACCAGAGCAGTGAACCATACCGTGAATTTGTGGACGTAGTGCGTCTAATAATTTTTTCACAACAGGAGCGTATGTACGAGTTGGTGAAAGCACAAGTTTACCAGCATCGATAGGGCTGCCTTCTACTTCGTCGGTTAGTTTTAAACCACCTGAGTAGATAAGTTCAGAAGGAACGCCAGCGTCGTAACTTTCTGGATATTTTTCTGCTAGATATTTAGCAAACACGTCGTGACGAGCAGATGTTAGACCGTTGCTACCCATACCGCCGTTGTAAGATTTTTCGTATGTAGCTTGTCCGTAAGAAGCAAGACCTACGATAACGTCGCCAGGAGCAATATTTGCATTGTTGATAACGTCGCTACGTTTCATACGGCAAGTAACGGTGCTATCCACGATAATAGTACGTACAAGGTCGCCTACGTCTGCAGTTTCACCACCAGTTGCGTAAACGCCAACTCCCATTTCACGAAGTTCTTCTAGAAGCTCGTCTGTGCCATTGATGATAGCTGAAATTACTTCACCTGGAACTAAAAGTTTGTTACGACCAATAGTAGATGAAACTAGGATATTGTCTACTGCACCCACGCAAAGTAGGTCGTCGATATTCATGATTAATGCGTCTTGCGCAATGCCTTTCCATACAGAAAGGTCACCAGTTTCTTTCCAATAAAGGTATGCCAAAGATGATTTTGTACCTGCACCGTCAGCGTGCATAATGTTGCAATATTCAGGGTCTCCGCCTAGAATATCAGGGATTATTTTACAGAATGCCTTTGGGTAAAGACCTTTATCAATATTCTTAATGGCGTTATGTACATCTTCTTTTGATGCAGAAACACCGCGCATCATGTAACGTTGATTACTCATATATATTAATTTAGTTTGTATCGATATGTTATTGTTCCAGACTGAAGTGTGGTGCCACCTATGGCATTGAACTTCGCTTTCATAGCTGCTTTTTCAGCTTCTTTTCTAAGTGATGCATCTATGATTGTGGTGCCTAATGCTCCCGCTTTTGCAGAAACTACGGTGCCCGCTGGGTTCACTTCTATGCTTACTACGATAACTCCTTCTTCGTTTCTGTTGTATTGTGGGGTTGGAAGACCACCTTGTAGTGAACGACCTCCTAAGCTATAAGAGTGACCATTACCGCTGCCTCCGCCTTCGTATGAATTTGAATTTGCGCTTCCGGAAAGGTCGCCTTTATTGCCTGCAGTGCCACTATTGCCTTGGCTAGTAGAAGAGGTATTAGAACCAGCACCAAATGCACCTTTAAGTTGGTTTGCTATTTGTTGTTTTTTTGCTTCTTCTGCTTTCTTTTTCTCTTCTGCTATACGTTTTTCCTCTGCAATACGTTTAGCTTCTTCTTCTGCTTTACGCTTTTCTTCGGCTAGGCGTTTTTCTTCTTCTTTGCGTTTCTTTTCTGCTTCTTCACGAGCCTTTTTTACCTCAATAGATTCCTCAATGTCTTGAGTTTCAAGTTCTTCTTCTACAATATCTGGTTCAGAAGGGGTAGGAGCTGGAGATACAGGTTCCACTTTTGGTTCCTCTACTAGTTGGTCTTCTATTGCACTCTGTGGAGCTGGTTCGTAAAGTCCTTCGCCCATATTCATATCTGTGCCGTAATTCACAGTAAGGCCTGCCTCTGTTTCTGGAATATTTGGAAGTATGCCAGTGAAAAGAAGTAAAAGCAAAAGCAATGCGTGCACCACTATTGTTCCAATGGTTCCCGCTATTTTACTATCATTATCTTTTTTCTTGTTCTTCATCTTTTATTCACGAACAGGACGAGTGGCAATAACCAATTTGAATTTATTCTTGTTAGCTATATTCAAAACCTTTACTATTTCTCTATAAGGAACACTTTCGTCTGCATAAAGGGCAATGTACATTTCTGGTTCTGCTAAAACAACAGATTGCAAAAATGGTTCTATATCTTCAAATGCTACTTGGCGTTCTTGTTTTTTGCCTTCGGCAACATAGAAATTGATGTGTTCGTCTATATATACTCTAGTAAGAGGTTTGGCTGTGGCTTGTGAACTACTTTGTGGTAAAAGCAGTTTGATGGCACTAGGTGTTACTACTGTTGATGTAATCATAAAGAAGATTAAAAGTAGGAACACTAAGTCTGTCATTGAAGACATACTAAAACTAGCGCTTGCCTTATTTCTTTTCTTTAATGCCATAAAATTATTTTATAGGTTCATTAAGAAGGTCCATAAATTCCATGGTACGTGTTTCCATTTTTTGAACCACAGAGTCTAGCATAGAAACTAGGAAGTTGTATGCAAAGAATGCAACGATACCCACAACAAGACCTGCTACTGTGGTAACCATAGCGGTGTAAATACCGTTTGAAAGCACTGTAATGTCAACATTGCTTCCTGCATTTGCCATGTCATAGAATGCTTGAACCATACCAATAACTGTACCTAAGAAACCAAGCATAGGAGCACCGCCAGAAATAGTTGCTAGCATGTTGAATCCTTTTTCTAGTTTGTTGGTTTCAATATTACCAACGTTTTCTATTGCCACAAGAATGTCGCTCATAGGTTTACCAAGGCGTGAAATACCTTTTTCTATCATGCGTGCCATTGGGTTGTTGGCTTGTTGGCAAAGTTTTGTAGCTGAATCAATTTTACCTTCGGTAATGTAATCTTTGATTCTATCCATAAAGGTTTTGTCTTCTTTTGAAGCTTTTTTAATAGCTACATATCTTTCGATGAAAATGTAAACTGCCATAATAGAAAGGATTAAAAGTGGAATCATAATCCATGGACCACCTTTTTTTGCCATTTCCCAATAATTCATTTCTGCTACTTCTGCAGTAGCCATTGCTGTGCTATCAATAGCAGTTGTAAGTGCTACGTCTGTAATTTGTAATAGGTTCATTGTTATGTTTTTAGTTTTGTTTTTGTAACTGAGCAAGGTATCTCTTAATTGTTTCTTCTAATCCTAAATATAGGGCATCTGAAATAAGTGCGTGGCCAATAGATACTTCGCTTAGTGGTTGAACTTTTTCAAAGAAATAATTCAGGTTTTCTAGGCTAAGGTCGTGACCTGCATTTACATCTAGTCCGCATTCAGCAGCAAATAGTGCAGCTTCGGCAAATGGAGCAACTGCTTCTTCTCTGACTTTTGTGTAGTTTGCAGCGTATGGCTCGGTGTAAAGTTCTATTCTGTCTGTACCAATTTTTGCTGCTTCTGCAATGATCTCTTTGCGTGTATCTGTAAAGATTGATGTACGAATGCCATGTTTCTTAAACTCAGAAACTACTTCAATTAAGAAATCTTTGTGTTTGATAGTGTCCCAGCCTGCATTTGAAGTTAGTGCTTCTGGTGGGTCTGGTACAAGGGTTACTTGAGCAGGTTTTACCTCAATAACCAAGTCCATAAAAGACTTGCATGGGTAACCTTCAATGTTAAATTCAGTAGTTAATAGTGGTTTTAACTCACGAACATCTGCGTATCTAATATGTCTTTCGTCTGGACGTGGGTGCACTGTAATGCCCTCAGCACCAAACTTTTCGCAGTCTAAAGCTACTTGTAAAAGATTTGGAGTATTACCTCCGCGAGCATTACGAATTGTAGCTATTTTATTTATATTTACACTTAATTTTGTCATTTTCGTAAAAAATAGTTTACTTTGCAGTATCTTACTCTTGAATATCAACGAGCAAAGATACAAAAATATTACCTTTTTTCTATTAATAAATGTTAGAAAGTTTCACAGAAATAAAGAAAGTAGCCATTTTTGGTAGTGTTCGCAAATATGGTTTTGAAAAAGCACTAAGAGATTTATTTGCAGTACTTAACGAAAAGTCTGTAGAGATTTTTTTAGATGCTGAGGTTAATGGCTTTGTAGTGGGAAATTCATTGAAGGATTTACCTGAGTTTTCTCTGCTTAAAAAGGAAGAATATTCTTCTCTTGATTTAGCTCTTAGCTTGGGCGGAGATGGTACATTTTTAAGAACTGCTTATAAAGTGGGCGAGGCTGGTGTGCCTATTTTGGGTATAAATCTTGGCAATTTAGGTTTCTTGGTCGACGTGCCTGGCGACGAAATTAAAACTGCTATTAATGAGATTTTCTCTGCTGGTTTCACAGTAGAGGAACGTTCTTTGTTGTCTCTAAAAAGAAGTGATGAAGAAGGTAACTCTGTGGCTCTTAATGAGATAGCAGTGCTTAAGCAAGATACTTCGTCTATGATTCGTGTGCATACAGTTATTAATGGAGAATATCTTTGTACATACAGAGCCGACGGTCTTTTGATTTCTACACCAACAGGTAGTACAGCTTACGCACTTAGTGTGGGTGCTTCTATTATGATGCCAGAGAATAAGTCGTTTATGTTATCGCCAGTGGCTCCTCATAGCTTAAATTTAAGACCTGTGATTATTCCAGACGATTGGAAAATAGAGTTGGAGGTAGAAAGCAGGACAAATCATTTCTTAGTGTCGCTTGACGGTCGTTCTTCTCTATGTACAAACAATGTGCGTTTAAGCATAGAAAAAGCTCCTTATTCTGTGAAGGTGGCAAAGAGATTGAACCATACATACTTCAATACACTTCGTGAAAAACTAATGTGGGGAGCTGATGCTCGTTTGAGATAAATATTTGAAAATGAGTGTAATAAGTATGAGAGCGTTGCAACGCAAAGAGCAGGTTATTTTAGGAATCGACCCTGGTACTACCGTGATGGGATATGGGGTGATAAAGACAGTGGGAAACAAAGCAACTCTGCTTACAATGGGTGTAATCGACTTTAAAGATTGCGAAACTCACTACGACAAACTCAACAAGATTTTCACTCGTGTTACAGAGATTATCAACGAATTTGACCCTGAAATACTTTCTATTGAAGCGCCTTTCTACGGCAAAAATGTGCAGTCGATGCTAAAACTTGGTCGTGCTCAAGGTGTGGCAATCGCTGCGTGTATGCAAGCTGGACTTAAAGTGTACGAATATAGCCCTCTAAAAATAAAGATGGCTCTCACCGGCAATGGTGGAGCCTCTAAAGAACAGGTGGCAGACTTGGTTCGCCGATTGCTTTGTATTTCAAAGGAAGAACTTCCTAAAAAACTTGATGCAACCGACGCCGTTGCTGCTGCTTATTGTCATTTTCTACAGCGAGTATAAATTACTCAGCCATATTGTGATATACGTTTTGTACGTCTTCGTCTTCTTCAATCTTATCAAGAAGTTTTTGAACTGATGCTTTTTGTTCTTCAGTAAGAGTTTTGTAGTCGTTTGGAATACGTTCAAACTCAGCACTGTTGATGTCGAAGTTGTTGTCTTCTAAATATTTTTGAATAGCTGAATAAGATTGGAAGTCACCGTAGAATACGATGTTGCCTTCGTCATCTTTGTCTAGTTCTTCTACACCGAAGTCGATAAGTTCTAGTTCTAGTTCTTCAAGTTCCATACCTTCTTTTGGTACGATAGAGAACACACATTTGTGGTCGAAAAGGAATTGAAGACAGCCTGATGTGCCTAGAGAACCACCGTGTTTTGTAAAGTAACTACGGATGTTTGATACTGTACGGTTGTGGTTGTCGGTAGCTGTTTCTACGAAGATAGCGATGCCGTGAGGACCGTATCCTTCATAGTTTAATTCTTTGTAATCTGCTTCGTCTTTTGATAATGCTTTTTTGATAGCACGTTCTACGTTTTCCTTAGGCATGTTTTCTTTCTTAGCTTGTTGCATAAGCATTCTAAGACGTGGGTTGCCGTTTGGATCACTACCAGATTCACGTACAGCTATAGTAATTTGTTTACCAATCTTTGTGAAAACGCGGGCCATGTTTCCCCAACGTTTCATTTTGGTCGCTTTGCGATATTCAAATGCTCTTCCCATGATATTTTTAGTTTTTATGTTTATTATCTAATTTTAGCTCCAAGTTTTGTTTCGTATGCTTTGATAAGGTTTTGCATTACCTTGTCAATTTGTTTGTCTTGAAGAGTTTTTTCTGCGTCTTGAAGGGTGAAGTTGATAGCATAAGATTTTTTGCCTTCTTCTAGGTTTTTACCTTCGTAAACGTCGAATAATACTACATTTTTAAGGAGTTTACGTTCTGTTTCGTAAGCTATTTTTTCTACTTCCTCGAAGTTTACGTTTTTGTCTAAAAGTAGAGCAAGGTCACGTTTTACTTCTGGGAATTTAGGAATGTCTTTGTATGTTACTTTGCTGTTTTTAAGTTGTTTAAGGATAAGTTTCCAGTTGAAATCAGCAAAGAATACATCTGTATTGATGTCGAATGCTTTAAGTAGTTTTTTGCTTACTATACCCATGCTTACTAGGCATTTGCCACCTCTTGTGCAAATGTTGATGCCTTGGCTGAAAATGTCTTCTTCGTTTTTAGAAGAAACGCAAGCTTCTGCTTTAATGCCAATGCGAGTAAGAGAAGAAACCACGTATGCTTTAAGGTCGAAGAAAGAGAATTTGCGTTCTTTATCTGCCCAAGTTGCATTTGTGTGGTTGCCTGCAAGCCACATACCTAGGTGAAGTTCTTCTGAGTATGCAGAAAGCACGTTGTCTTCTTTTTTGTTTTCGCTATTGTAGTGGTAGCATTCGCCAAACTCGTACATGCAAATACGGTTTTGACGGTGATTTAAGTTTCTAGAAATGCTTTCAAGACCTCCGAAAAGAAGTGTTTGACGCATTACACTTAAATCTGTACCAAGTGGGTTCATAATTTTAACAGCGTTTTCTACTGGATAAGATTTCAAGTCGTTGTAATATGAAACCTTTGTTAATGAGTTGTTTAAGATTTCGTTAAATCCAGCACCAGAAAGGAACTCAGAAACTTTGTTTTGAAGTTTTGTTGAGTCTGGTTGTTTAGAATAGCTGATAGCAGATTGAAGTGAAACTCCTGGGTTTACATTGTTGTAACCATAAACACGAAGGATGTCTTCGATAACGTCCACGTCACGTTTTACGTCTGCTCTGTATGGAGGAACAAGAAGATTTAGTTCGTCTTCTGTTTCGCTTTCTATCTTAATTTCTAGTCCAGAAAGAATTTGTTTTACTGTTTCTTTTGAAATTTCTGAACCGATAAGTGAGTTTATTTTATTATAAGTAACACTTACTTTGAAATCTTCGATTGGATTTGGGTAAATGTCTATAATATTTGATGAAATTTGACCACCGGCAACTTCTTGGATAAGGGTTGCTGCACGTTTAAGTGCATAAACAGTGATATTTGGGTCGCAACCACGTTCGTAACGGAAAGAAGCATCGGTATTTAAGCCATGACGACGAGCTGTTTTTCTAATGCTCACTGGGTTGAAATATGCACTTTCGATGAATACTTTAGTAGTACTTTCTGTAACGCCAGAGTCTAAACCACCAAATACACCTGCAATACACATACCTTCTTCTGCGTTGCAAATCATTAGGTCGTTTTCGCCAAGAGAACGTTCTACGCCGTCTAGAGTGGTAAATTTGGTACCTTCTGCTAGTGTTTTTACAATAATTTTATTGTCTTTAATCTTGTCGCCGTCGAATGCGTGAAGAGGTTGACCTAGTTCGTGAAGAACAAAGTTTGTGACATCGACCACATTGTTGATAGGGCGAAGACCGATAGCTAAAAGTTTGTTTTTAAGCCAATCTGGAGATTCTGTTACTTTCACATTGTTTACAGTAACACCGCTATAACGAGGACAAGCGTCTGAGTTTTCAACAGTAACGTCTACAACATAGTCGTTGTTTTCTACGTTGAAACTATCTACTGAAGGACGATTTAGAGGTAGATTTAAACCTGCTGCAAGGTCGCGAGCCACACCAAGGTGTGAAATTGCGTCGCTACGATTTGGAGTAATATCTACTTCTATTAGATAGTCGTCTTCTATATTATAATATTGTTTTGCAGGCACACCTAGTGCGGTGCCTTCTGGAAGTTCAATAATACCTTCGTGGCTTGTGCCGATACCAATTTCGTCTTCTGCGCAAAGCATACCAAATGATTCTACGCCTCTGATTTTAGATTTTTTGATGCTAAAACTTTCGTCGCCAGAATATAGGGTAGTGCCTACAGTAGCAAGAATTGTAGTAAGACCAGCGCGGCAATTTGCAGCTCCACAAACCACTTGAATAAGTTCGCCATTACCGGCATCTACTTTAGTAATATGTAAATGGTCTGAGTTTGGATGATCTTCACATTCTACCACTTTTGCAGTAACTAAACCTTCTAAACCACCTTTGATGGTTTGAATTTCTTCAACAGTACCAACTTCTAGACCTAGAGATGTTAGTTTCTTTGCTGTATCTTCTGCAGATAAGTCGAAATTTAGGTAATTTTTAAGCCAATTATAAGAGATATTCATAATCTTATGTTTATTAAGTCCGCAAAAATACAATTTTATATTCTAAAATAGAAATTTTTGGGCTTGGAATTTAAGTTTTTAAAAAATGATTGTTATCTTTGCCTTATTGAATTTATTATAATCTTAACATCAAACAAAAATATTATGGACAGACCTTATGTAGTAGGGATTGACATAGGCGGTCAATCTGCTAAAATCGGTATCGTTGACACACGTGGTACAGTGCTTTCTCAAACAGCAATCAAAAGTAATGATACCAATTCTCATGTGGAATTTATTGATAATTTATGTTCAGC
The DNA here is from genome assembly GCA_045612225.1 of Candidatus Enterocola sp. Classification (GTDB taxonomy): domain Bacteria; phylum Bacteroidota; class Bacteroidia; order Bacteroidales; family Paludibacteraceae; genus Enterocola. Next base: position 61,229 of record JAZKYP010000010.1, on the reverse strand, counting down.
AGTGGAAAAATTAGCTGAAAAAGCTAATATCCCAATGTCTAAAATTCGTGGTATAGGTATCGGTGCTCCAAATGCAAATTATTATACAGGTACTATCGAAAATGCAGTAAACCTTACTTTCGGTGGTATGAAAGTAATTCCTTTTGCAGATTTAATGTCTGAACGCATAGGTCTTCCTGTTCGTTTAACAAACGATGCTAACGCTGCTGCAGTAGGTGAAATGACATACGGTGCTGCTCGTGGCATGAAAAACTTTATCACTATTACCCTTGGTACAGGTGTAGGTAGTGGTATCGTGGTTGGCGGTTACGTTCTTTACGGTCACGATGGTTTTGCAGGTGAACTTGGTCACGTTACTATGGTAAGAAAGAACGGACGTCTTTGCGGTTGCGGTAAAACCGGTTGCTTAGAAGCATACGCTTCTGCTACTGGTGTAGCTCGTACAGCTCGTGAACTTCTAGAAACTACCGACAAAAAAAGTGTTCTTCGTAACATTCCTGCAGAAAGCATTACTTCAAAAGACGTATTTGAAGCTGCGCAACAAGGTGACGAACTAGCAATAGATATTTTCGACTTTACCGGTACTATGCTAGGTGAAGCTATGGCAGACTTCGTTGCATTCAGTTCTCCTGAAGCTATCATCATGTTTGGTGGTCTAACAAAAGCAGGTGACCTAATCATGAATCCTGTAGTGAAAGCCCTAAACGAAAACGTAATGCCTCAATGGCGCGGTAAAATTGAAGTGATGTTCTCTCAATTGAACGAGTCTGATGCAGCAATTTTAGGGGCGTCAGCATTAGCATGGGAGGTTAAGTAAAATCATACCTCTTCCTTTAAAAGCAATAATTTGGAGAAATAAAAAATAACAAAAAGTTTGGGACTTACTAGTTCCAAACTTTTTTAATAATTATAATTATGAATTCTTTTATAAAAGTATTAAATATCATACCACGCATTCCAGATGTGAAGTTTCCAAAACCTATTTCATTTACAATGGATAAAGGCGATGTGTGGACTTTTTATGGTCCAAATGGAAGTGGAAAAACTCTGCTTACAGAGATTATTTGCGGTAGATATGGGCTGTCTAGTGGCAATATTGAATATCCTTTTTTAGAAGAAGAAAGACAAAAAACTACGGAGTTTATCTATCCACGTCAGTTTATAAAAACCATACACTTTCAGTCTGCTTATTCGTTTTCTGATTTTAGAGATGCCTATTATCAGCAAAGATTCAATGTGTATGAAGTGGAGTGGTACCCAACAGTAGGGGAACTAATGCAATGCGAGGGGAAAGAAGAATGGGTAGAAAAACTTATAGATTTGTTTAGACTGCGTGAATTGCTTTCTCACAGACTTATTACTTTGTCTAGTGGTCAACTTCGCAGACTTATTATAGCAAAATCGCTACTTGAAAAACCGCGAATGCTTATTTTTGATAATCCATTTATCGGGCTAGATGTGAAAACACGCCAAGATATGGAAGAGGTGTTTGTTTACCTAAAAGAGCAAGGTATTCAAATGCTTTTCATTGTTGCAGATGCTCGCGATATTCCTGCTTGTAGCACTCATCTTCTGCATTTAGAGGCGTGTGCACCAGTATATGCAGGTCCAGTAGACGAATATAATGTGGCGTCAGTGGAAGAAGTGTCGCTTTCTGGAGAATATAAATTTGAACCATCAGATTTGGGAAGTGAAGATTATGCCAATACAGTGGAAATGAAGCATGTGAGCATAGTGTATGATGGCATTGTGTTCCAAGGAGATATAAATTGGCAAATAAAGCGAGGTGAGAAATGGGCTCTTCTTGGACCTAATGGTTCTGGAAAATCTACCCTTTTAAGTTATATTTTTGCAGACAATCCGCAAGGTTATTCACTTCCAATTTGGCTTTTCGACCGTAAACGTGGTTCGGGAGAAAGCATTTGGGATATAAAAAAACGCATAGGTTATACTTCGTCTGAAATGCATCTTTACTATCGTGAAAATGTACCTTGCTTAAAGGTAGTGCAGTCTGGTTTCTTTGATAGTGTAGGTCTGTATAGAAAATGCACCGAAGAGCAAACCGCTAGTGCTCTGTTACTTATGAAAGAACTAGGTGTTGAGCATTTGGCAGATAAACCTTTCTTGCGTGTATCTGCTGGTGAGCAACGTATGCTGCTTTTTGCACGTGCTATTGTGAAAAATCCGCAACTTCTTATCCTAGACGAACCATTTCACGGTATGGATGTGGCAAACAAAAAGCGTTGCCTAAAGATGATTTCCATCTTTGCTGCACAACCAGATAAGAGCCTTATCTTCGTCACTCACTACCGCAAAGAAATTCCTGAGTGTGTTGATAATGTGTTGGAACTAGAATAAGAAACTATTTTTTTACATTAAAAAAGGCAACCCTTAATGAGTTGCCTTTTGTTTTATGATTATGTTATGATAACTTATTTTAGGTTTGCTAGGGCTTCTTTGATTCTGCCGAATGCTTTAACTAGGTTTTCGTCTGATGTAGCGTAAGACATACGGATGCATTCAGGAGAACCGAATGCGCCACCACCTACGCAAGCCACGTGACCTTCTTCTAGTAAGTACATTGCTAGGTCTGCAGCGTCGTTGATAACTTTGCCGTTAGGAGCAGTTTTACCAAAGAATGAGCTACATTTTGGGAATACATAGAATGCACCTTTTGGTTCGTTCACTTGAAGACCTGGGATGTCTTTTAGCATATCAAGAACTAGGTTTCTTCTGCGTTCGAATGCTGCGCGCATATCAGCGATGCATTGTTGGCTACCTGTGTAAGCTGCTTCTGCTGCTTTTTGAGCCACTGAGCAAGGACCAGATGTGTATTGACCTTGAAGTTTGTTGCAAGCTTTAGCAATCCAAAGTGGAGCAGCAATCCAACCAATACGCCAACCTGTCATAGCGTATGCTTTAGAAACACCATTGATGATAACAACGCGGTCGCGGATTTCTTCAAATTGAGCGATGCTTTCATGTTTGCCAATATAGTTGATGTGTTCGTAGATTTCGTCTGCGATTACATAAACATTTGGATATTTAGCTAGCACTGCAGCAAGTGCTTGAAGTTCTTCTTTTGAATAAACACTACCTGTAGGGTTTGAAGGAGAACAAAGAATAAGCGCTTTAGTTTTTGGAGTGATAGCAGCTTCTAGTTGTGCTGGAGTGATTTTGAAGTCTTGTTCAATACCAGCTTCAATAATCACGTTAGTACCTTCTGCAAGTTTTACCATTTCTACGTAGCTTACCCAATATGGAGCTGGAATGATAACTTCGTCACCTTTGTCTACTAAACATAAAATAGCGTTACATACAGATTGTTTTGCACCACCAGAACATACGATTTGTGCTGGAGTGTAATCTAAACCATTCTCATTTTTAAGTTTAGCTACGATAGCGTTGCGAAGTGCTGGATAACCAGGAACTGGAGAATAGAAAGAAAAGTTGTTATCAACTGCTTCCTTAGCTGCCTGTTTTATATGGTCAGGTGTGAAAAAGTCTGGTTCACCCACACTTAAGTTAATCACATCTATGCCTTGTGCTTTAAGCTCAGCACTTTTTTGAGACATAGCTAAGGTTTCTGACTCAGAAAGAGCATTTAATCTGTTAGATAGTTGGTTCATTTTCTTATATTATACAAAATTCGTGCAAAGATAGTACTTTTTTTTGAATTACAACATACCTTTTGTACTTGGTAATTCATATTTATAGATGTCTCTCTTTATAGCCATTTTCAAGGCTCTCGCCAATGCTTTAAAGATACCTTCTATTTTGTGGTGTTCGTTTTCACCTTCTGCCTTGATATTTAGGTTCATTTTAGCAGCATCGCTAAGTGATTTAAAGAAGTGAAGGAACATTTCTGTTGGCATTTCGCCGATTTTTTCGCGTTTAAATTCAGCCTCCCACACAAGCCATGCGCGTCCGCCAAAGTCTAGTACTGCACTGCATAGGCAGTCGTCCATTGGTAGGCTATAGCCATAACGTTCTATTCCTCGTTTGTTGCCCAGTGCCATATAAAGTGCTTCACCAAGTGCAATAGCGGTGTCTTCTATGGTGTGGTGTTCGTCTACATAAAGGTCGCCTTTCACAGCAATGTCTAGGTCAATGCCACCATGTTTTGCAATTTGTTCTAGCATGTGGTCAAAAAATCCTAAACCTGTGCTAATGTTGGCTTTGCCGTTGCCGTCTAGGTTGATAGAAATATTGATGTCTGTTTCTTTTGTTTTGCGAGCCACTGTAGCCTTGCGTTCGCCTGCAAAAAGAAATTCTGCTATTTGGTCCCAATTTTCTGCTTCAAATGTAGCTTCAGAATTGCCTAGTTCAGAGGTGATTAAAATAGATTTTGAACCTAAATTTTGTGCAAGTTTCACGTCTGTTAGGCGGTCGCCAATAACAAAACTATTTTCAAGGTCGTAACTGCCGTCCATATATCCAGTAAGCATACCTGTACCTGGTTTGCGAGTGTCTAGACCTTCGTGTGGGTATGATTTGTCAATATGAATTGCAGAGAAAGTAATACCTTCTGTTTCAAGTATTTCTAGCATTTTATTTTGAACAGAATCGAATACTTCTTGAGGATAGTTTTCTGTGCCAAGACCGTCTTGGTTTGTAACCATAACTAGTTCAAAATCTAAGTTTTTAGCTATAAAGTATAGATTGCGAATCACTCCTGGCAGGAATGTCATTTCCTCAAGACTATTAACTTGCTCTGTAATAGGTGGTTCTATAATAATAGTGCCGTCGCGGTCTATAAAAAGTGCTTTCTTTTTCATGCTAGTGATTTAAGTGCATTTAATAGTTCTTTGTTGTCTTGGGCAGTGCCAATTGTTATGCGTAAGCAGTTTTCGCAAAGTGTTACGCTGTTTCTGTTGCGCACAATTATACCTTTTTCTACAAGCTGTTTGTAACGTAGATTTGCATCGTCTACTTTTACAAGAATGAAGTTTGCATCAGAAGGGTAGATGTGTTTAACGATAGAAAGTTGTTCAAGTTCTTCTATCATGAGTGTGCGTTGAGAAAGTATTTCTTTTACACAATTGTTTTTAATTTCTACTTGTTCTAGTTTTTCAAGAATTAGTTTTTGGGTAAGGATATTAATGTTGTAAGGATATTTTACTTTGTTGAAGAAACCAATTATTTCTTCTGAAGCAAACGCCATACCGCAACGTGCGGCTGCAAGTCCCCAAGCCTTTGAGAAGGTTTGTAGAATTACCATTTTTGGGTATTTGCTTAGTTTGGCTATCCAACTTGCTTTGTCTGAAAAGTCGATATAAGCTTCGTCTATCACCACAATGCCGTCAAATCCTTTAAGAATTTTTTCTACTTCGGTGGTGTTAAGCAGGTTTCCAGTTGGGTTGTTTGGTGAACAAAGGAAAATTACTTTTGTGTTGTTGTCTACTGCGGCAAGCACCTTGTCTGCGTTAAGTGAATAGTCGGCTTCTAGGTTTACTTGTCTGTATTCTACATTGTTAATGTCTGCGCACACGCCATACATACCGTAGGTAGGATTAATAGCTACTACGTTGTCTATTTTTGGTTCGCAGAACACTCTGAAAATAAGGTCGATAGGTTCGTCGCTACCCACGCCAAGCATTATTTGGCTTGGCTTCACATACTTAAGTTCAGCAATTTTTTCTTTTACAGCCCATTGAAGTGGGTCTGGATAGCGGTTGTATAATGTGTTAAATGGATTCTCGTTTGCATCTAAATATGCTTTCGCTTCCCCTTTAAATTCGTCCCTAGCACATGAATATGGCTTAAGCTTCCAAATATTTTCTCTTACTAGTTCTTTAAGTGTTTTCATTCTGATTTCTTAATGTGATAATTGAAATTTAAGTAGAAAGGATTATAGTCATCTCCTTCATTGCATTTACTCTTAAGGCTTAGACTTACAGGAATGCCTGTATTTTCGTCTTCTTTAGCTTGCTTAGGGATAATTAATAGTGTAATACCAATATTCTTCGTTCCAGGGTTGAAATAATATACTCCCTCTTCTACGTTTGTGTAAAGTGGATTGCAATATTTTAAAAACTCTTCTTGGTCTTCAATAGAATCTTTTGCAAATTCTCTGTCTATTTTAATATTAAAATATTCAATATCATGAATATAACATTCCAATGTTAATGGAATTCTAAGTGTATCGCCCACAGGTACAGGAGTTTTTGTGTCTGTAATTGTGTCAGAGTTTATGAAAAGTCCATGTACACCTATATAAGGACTTTTAAATGGCTCTTTTTTTTCTGAGCATGATGTTATTAATGATATTATTAAAGTTGAAAAAATTAATAATACTGATGATTTAAGTAATTTCATATCTTGAATTATATAATTGTATTAATCAACAAAGATATAAAATAATTGGAATCTATTTTGTATTTTTGTACAAAATTTTAAATCAGTATATAATGAATTTTTCTAAAGAGATAAAAGCAGTGTTTTTTGATATGGATGGGGTGATTTTTGACTCTATGCCACGTCATGCTAGAGCTTGGAGTGAGGCAATGGCATTGGAAGGTCTTCCTTTTTCTGAATATGAGGTTTATTTGCAAGAAGGAAGAACAGGTTCTGGCACTGTAACCGATGTATTTGCAGCTTACGGCAGAAATGTACCTACAGAGGAAGATATTAAACGCATTTATGCTAATAAAAGTCGCATTTTTGATTCTATGGGCGACCCAATTCCTATGCGTGGCATGGCTGAAGTGCTTGATAAAGTAAAATCTTTAGGTCTTGAAATTTATATTGTAACTGGCTCTGGACAAGCAAGTTTGCTAGATACACTTAATCATTATTTTCCAAATACTTTCTGCAAGGAAAAAATGGTAACTGCCTACGATGTAAAAAAAGGCAAACCAGATCCTGAACCATATCTTATGGCACTAGAGAAAGCAGGTCTTCAGCCAAACGAGGCTATGGTGGTGGAAAATGCCCCTCTTGGTGTTCGTTCTGCAAAAGGTGCTGGCATCTTCACAGTGGCTGTAAACACAGGTATTCTCAAAAACGAAGACCTTTGGAACGCCGGTGCCGACGTGGTACTGCCAGATATGGCAGCGCTCCTTACTCAATTTTTAATTTAGGTATAAGTAACATCCCTGGAATAGTGCAAAGGCACACCCAAATAAAGAACTGATTGTAACCTAAAAGTTCTTGAATGTAGCCAGCAATCATGCCTGGAAGCATCATGCCCAACGCCATGAAACCGGTGCAAAGTGCGTAGTGTGCAGTTTGGTATGGTCCTTTTGATACTTGAATTAGGTATAGCATAAAGGCGGTGAAACCAAAACCATAGCCAAGTTGTTCAATGGCAATGCAAGAAGTGATAATCCAAATGTTTTCTGGAAGAGCATACGCCATATAAACATAAACTAAGTTTGGTATATTCATAGCCAAAACCATAGGCCAAATCCACTTCTTCAATCCGTGTTTTGCGGCAACAATACCCCCAATAATACCTCCAAGTAGCAATGCAATTACTCCAATTGTGCCATAAATTAACCCAACAGTTTCAGTGCTAATGCCAAGTCCCATAGCTCCACGACTATCAAGTAGAAAAGGTGAGGCAATTTTGGTAAGTTGAGCTTCCCCAAGACGGTATAGCAGAATAAATGCAAGTGATACCCAGATTCCTTTTTTCTTGAAAAATGAGCTGAAAAGTTCTTTTAAGTTGCGGTCGCTACTTGCAGTATCGCTTTGTGGCTTTGGAAGTATAAAATAATGGTAAATACCTAGAATTATCATAATAATAGCGCATAAACCAAATACATATGACCATGCAGTGGCAGCATTGCCTGTTTGGTTGATAAGGTAGCCAGCAAGCATAACTAGCACTCCCTGACCAAAAATGTTTGAAAGTCTGTAGAAAATATTTCTAATTCCCACAAAAAGTGACTGGTCTTTTTCATTTAGACCTAGCATATAAAAACCATCTGCTGCAATGTCGTGCGTAGCAGAACTAAATGCCATTAGGTAGAAAAATGCTAGTGATGTTTGAAAAAAATATGTGGTTGGAAGTGAAAATGCAATACCAGCAAGTCCCACACTAAGAAGTAGTTGCATGCTATAAATCCACCAACGTTTGGTCTTGACTAAATCGACCATTGGACTCCAAAATGGTTTTATTACCCAAGGAAGATACAGCCAGCTTGTGTAAAATGCAATCTCGGCATTGCCTATGCCAAGGTTTTTGTAAAGTATTACCGATACGGTCATTACAAGTACGTATGGGAATCCTTCTGCTAAATAAAGACTTGGAATCCAAGCCCATGGGTTTCTATAGGATTTTTTTGTATTATTCATTTATTGGTAAGTTTTTTATTTGTTTTATGGTTGTGTTTGGATAGTAATGTGCTAAAATTTCTTTATAACTATAGCCTTTCTCTGCCATAACGGCTGCACCTATTTGACAAAGACCCACACCATGTCCCCAACCAGCACCGTATAAAGTAAATGTATCGCCATCTTTTTCTACGACAAATGCAGAACTATATAAATGGCTGTTTGAAAGCCATTTACGTATTTCTAACTCTTTGCCAACGATAAGTGTTTTCTTTGTCCCAACTATTTTTAATTCATAAATTCTGCCAGAAACTCCTCTTTTAATAGGCTCTAACGAAAGAATTTCGCCGAAGTCGATACCAGATTTTTTGCGGATAAGTTCGCTGAGTTCTTTGATTGTGTAACTTACCTTCCAACGATAAAAATCTATGGTTTCTTGGTCGTAGTCGTTGAGGACTTGACCTAAAATTTCTTTGTCATCGGTGTTGCAAAATGCCTCTGGATTTGAAAGTATCCACTCACGCGCATTTTCTTCTTTGGTCAGGTCAATAGTTGAGTCAAGTGCTGTGGCTGAGTTTGTAGAAGCCACAGAAGAATCATGTTCTCTATCAATTACTTTCACTAAATAGTCGTGGTGAGTATCCTCCCAACAAGTTTCAAATTCTTCGGTTACCCCTCCGCAAGACTTGTAATATCGTGCATCGCAGATTTTAAAATCGGTGGTTGATCCTGTCGAAGCCTCTGGTTTTGAAGGAGATACAAGTATTTCTCCTTTCGTTTCGTTCACCGCTTTTATGGCATTTTTGTGGTCTTTGGCACGTAGGCCTTGGTAGCGTTGGCAGTGGTCGTCTGCGCACACATCAAAACCTTCGTGAGGTTCGCTTCCGTACCAACAAATGCGTTTGCCCTCGCTTTCTTGGCATGCAAAAGCACTCCCTTGTAGTGAACGCTGAATTTTGCATAGTGCCCAACTACGTGATATGACAGCATGAGCCTTAAGTAGTTCCATGTGTGAAGTGGCACTCATCTCAGAAGAAATCACGCTTTGCAAATAATCTTCAATATCCAACACATTTACAGCAGTAAGTTCTCCATTTTTTGCTTTCATCACCTCCAAACTGCCCTTAAATGTCTGAGTCTCATTTCTTTCCCAATGAAAATCAATGCCAATTGTCACATCCATTAGCGAAAAACTGCAATCTTCACTCATTGGTATGTACCAACCTGCCTCGCAGATTTCCTTTTCTCCGCTTATCACTTCATCTCCGTGCTTGTACTTCCCATGAAATACAGCACGAATTTCTTTTCTTGTATATATTCCAACACGTATGTTACTCATGTTTGCTTATTTGCTTAAAAATATCAACAATCACCTCTTTTGTGATTTTCTCGAAGTCTTCTTCGCGGGCGGCGATGAGGTGACCAGTCATGTCGATGGCGCCAGGGCTCATCATGAGGCGGTCTTCGCCTTCGCTAAAAAACTGGCGTGGACGGTGCGTGATACGTGGGAAAATAGTAAACACCCATTCGTCGTTTTTGTATTCACAAAATAGGTTTGTATGGCTTGCAGGTAGTTCTCCCTCGCGTTGCAACAACTCTAATTGCGCATTTATTTTTGCTTCTAACTCTTCTGCATTGTTTGAGCGAAGAACAATTTTTCCAACCACACCTGGCATCTGGGTTTCTACAGTGTATGGGAAATAATCCTTGTTTACAAGTTGAAAATGCATGTGGTCAGGAGCAGAAGCACCCGATTTTGATCCATTGAATAGTGCAATAAAGTCTGAATATTCCTTTGCTAAATCTAGGAAATCACGCACTTTCCCCTCAATGCTTTGAGGCTCGTGAATTTTTGAAACCACAGTGAAATGCTCGTCGCAAATAGGGAAGGGGTTGATGCAAATTTCATATTTATCCTTGAAATCTATTGCAACCTGCCCCTCGATGCGGTTTTTAGGGCAAAGGAAGCATGGACGTTCTGCAATGCTTTTTGCATCAAGCTTTGCAAGCGACGATACTGCACGTGCAGGATTGAAATGCACGTAAATTTTATATCCGTCAAACTCAAACTCCTTGGTTTTAATTTGTTTTAGTTTTTCATAATTAGCTTTCGCCACAGGCACTTTCTCAAGTTGCTCTTGTAAAAATGTATGTAGATTCATGTTTTATACCCCTAAAATAATATCAGATGAAATATTAAGTTTACTACAAATCTTGCGGCCGATTTTTAAGGTTGGTTCGCATTTGCCTGTAAGGTATTCGCTCACGCGAGATGGGCTAACTCCAATGATTTTGGCAAGTTGACCTTGAGTAAGGTTCATTTGTGCCATGCGCAGCTTCATTGCCTCTGGTAGTGTTGGTTTGCCAATGTTGAAGTTTTCTTCTGAGTAATCAGATACCAAGCTAGATAGAAGTTCTAGTTCAATCTTTTTGCCACCATACTCCACAGAATCTTCGCCTACAGATTGTAATAGTTCTTCTACACGGTTTACCGCCCAATTGTATTGCTCTATATTTTCTAGTTTAGTCATATGTTGTTTTTTGTAAAATATTAAATGTAGGGACATAGCGTAATTATATTTCTTATATATAAAAATTGTCCTATGATAACAGTTTCAATTCTTATTTTGGCTTTGCCAGTGTTTAGCGAAAAAATAAATGTATTCTTGTCAATTTGTTCTACATTTTCAAAATCTTTTGCAATCTCGTCAGGGCATTCCCATTCAGATTCTTTCACTTTAGTACACCAATCTTGTAGGGCAATTCTGTATTTTGGATTACTCTCTATAAACGTGGCAAGTGGTTTTTCGGTAAATATTTTCATAATTAGAAATTTTTACAAATATACAAATTTATTCGGCAAATTAAAATAAAATTCTAGAAAATAGATTTAAAATTTATAAAAATTATTTCTTTTAAATGCGCCTTGTTTGTATTATCTTTGTGGTATGAAAAATAAAATGAACAATAAGCAAAAACTATTTTTATTGGTATTTATAGTAGGATTTTGTTCCTTGATATCAATGTGTAAAAAAGGTAATGAACCAACATTTATTTCTGGGGTGAAAATAGAAGACCCAATTACCATGAACAATGAGAATGAGCAAATTTTGAAGCATTATGCCATAACGATTGGTTATAACAAGGAATATTATATTCCAAATTGGGTAGCGTATCTTTTAACAAAAGAAAGATGTAGCGGAGAGTTTGAAAGAGAAAATAAATTTTCGCCAGATCCGCTTGTTTTAGACCCTGTTCTTCATAGTGATTATACCAATAATCCTTACAAAATGGACCGTGGTCACATGGCGCCTGCGGCTTCTATGAAGTGGAGTGAAACTGCTATGAAAGAGAGCTTTTATACCTCAAACATTTGCCCTCAAAATAGAAGTCTGAACAGAGATAACTGGGCTGATATAGAAGCTTTTACAAGGGATGTGGCGTATAAATATGATAGTGTTTATGTGGTTACAGGACCAATTGTCTCTCCCGACCCTCTATTTATGGGAAATACCCACAATATCGCCATTCCAGATGCTTTTTATAAAGTCCTTCTGCGCAAAGGTAAAACAAACTGGACCACACTTGCATTTATTTGCAAAAATGAGGCAGGCGACAAACCTATTCTTACATACGTTACCACAGTAGACGACGTAGAAGCCCAAACAGGAATAGATTTCTTTCATTCGCTTCCAGATGATATAGAAAATAAAATAGAATCTCAGGATAATATTTCAGATTGGACTTTGTAAGAATTTTTACTATCTTTGTACTCTTAATTTGATTAAAATGCATAAAGCAGGTTTTGTAAATATCGTTGGGAATCCAAATGTGGGAAAATCTACATTGATGAATGCCTTGGTAGGTGAAAGAATTTCTATTATTACATCGAAATCTCAAACCACTCGTCATAGAATTATGGGCATTGTCAATGGCGAAGATTTCCAAATTGTGTATTCCGATACTCCGGGGGCTTTAAAGCCTAATTATCGTCTTCAGGAGTCTATGTTAGAAGCGTCTGAGTCTGCATTTAAAGATGCCGACGTGCTTCTTTATGTAACAGATACAGTAGAGTCTTACGACAAAAATCTAGATTTTTTGGATAAAGTGCGTAAGATGCAAACTCCTATTTTTCTTATTATCAATAAGATAGATTTATTGTCTTCGCAAAAAGAATTGGAAGATTTGGTAGATAAATGGAAGACAGTGCTTCCAAACGCACGCATTATTCCTATCTGTGCAAAAGAAAAATTCAATGTAGAAAATCTTTTAATTCAGATAAAAGAACTTCTTCCAGAGTCTCCAGCATATTTTGATAAGGATGCTTTAACAGACCGTCCTGCAAGATTCTTCGTAACAGAAATTATCCGTGAAAAGATTTTGGAACTTTACGACAAAGAAATTCCATATTCTTCAGAAGTGGTGGTTGAGAAGTTTGTTGAAGATAAAAAAATGATACACATAAATGCAGTGATTTATGTGGAACGCGACTCTCAAAAATCTATCATCATAGGCAAGGGCGGTTCAATGCTTAAAAAAGTAGGCATGATGGCTCGCAAGGATATAGAAACATTCTTCCAAAAGAAAGTGTTTCTAGAAATATTTGTAAAAGTAGAAAAAGACTGGCGTAACCGCGACAAACAATTAAAAATGTTTGGTTACCAATTAAATAATCAATAATATGGCATTAGTAGCAATAGTAGGAAGACCTAATGTAGGTAAATCAACTTTATTCAATCGCTTAACAGAATCTCGTAGAGCTATTGTAAGTGAAGAAGCTGGTACCACACGCGACCGTCAATACGGCAAAGCAGAGTGGGGTAAAAAAGAGTTTTCTGTAGTAGATACAGGTGGTTTAGTGACAAATTCTGACGATATCTTCGAAGATGCCATAAACCAACAAGTAAAAATCGCTATTGATGAATCTGAACTAATACTATTCTTAGTAGACGTGCAAAGTGGTGTTTGCGACTTAGATATGGAAGTGGCAAAAGTGCTTCGTACAAGCAAAAAACCAGTTCTACTAGTAGTAAATAAAACAGATAACAACGATTTAATATATTCATCTGCTGAGTTTTACAAACTTGGTCTAGGTGATCCATTCTGTATTTCATCACTTAGTGGTTTTGGTACAGGTGACCTTCTAGATGAGGTGGTAAAACAACTTCCAGACGAACTTAGCAACGATGGTTTCGATGCTTCGCTTCCTCGTATTGCAGTGGTAGGACGTCCAAACGCAGGTAAATCTTCGCTTATCAATGCTTTTATTGGTGAAGAAAGAAATATTGTTACTGATATAGCAGGAACTACTCGTGACTCTATTTATACACAATATAATAAATTCGGAAAATCTTTCTATCTAGTTGATACAGCGGGTATTAGAAAGAAATCAAAAGTAAATGAAGATCTTGAGTTCTATTCTGTAATGCGTTCTATTCGTGCTATAGAAAATTCAGATGTTTGTATATTGATGTTAGACGCAACACGTGGTATCGAAGGTCAAGACCAAAATATTTTCTCACTAATCCAAAGAAATAAAAAATCTCTTGTGGTGTGTGTGAACAAATGGGACTTGGTGGAAGAAAGAACTTCTAAATCTGTAAAAGTGATGGAAGATGCCATTCGTGCTCGTTTTGCTCCATTTACAGATTTTCCAATTATCTTTGCTTCTGCACTTACAAAACACCATATCTTCAAAGTGATAGAAGAAACCATGCGTGTGTTCGACAATAGACGTCGTCGTATTCCAACACCAAAACTAAATGAATATCTACTTCCGCTGATAGATAATTATCCACCTCCAGCAATTAAAGGTAAATACATTAAGATAAAATATGTGATGCAAATTCCTGATACTCAGGTGCCAACAATTTTATTCTTTGCAAACTTACCACAATATGTGAAAGACCCATACAAACGCTACTTAGAAAACAAGATACGTGAACAATGGGATTTCTCTGGTACACCACTGCAAATATTCTTCCGTGATAAATCGCCAGATAGAAAATAGAGGTAGATTTGCACCTTCTCCTACTGGTAGAATGCACTTGGGCAATGTGTTTAGCGCATTGCTCTCGTTTTTATCTGCCCACTCAAAAGGTGGTAAATGGGTACTTAGAATTGAAGACCTAGACCCAGAACGAAGCCGTAAGGAATACTCTGAAATGCTAGAAGACGACCTAAATTGGTTGGGTTTAATATGGGATGAAGGTGGAAGTAAAGGTGGTGATTTTGGTCCATATTATCAAAGTGAACGTGCACAAATCTACCAAGAAGCATTTGATAAACTTTCTTCTTTAGTATATCCTTGCTTTTGCAAACGCGCAGACTTGCTTGCAGCCTCTGCTCCTCATTCTTCAGACGGCAGACCTATTTACTCAGGTAAATGCAGAGACTTGTCTGAAGCTGCAATACAAGAACTTTCAAAACTAAGAACCCCAGCTTATAGAATAAAAGTAGGGGATACTACCATAAATTTTACGGATGGAGTTTACGGAGAGCAGTCTAAATCTTTGTATGATGTGGGTGGAGATTTTGTTGTGCGTAGAATAGACGGCACATTTGCATATCAACTTGCTGTGGTGGTAGACGATGCTGCAATGGGAATAACAGAGGTGGTGCGTGGCAACGACCTTTTAGACTCAACTCCTTCACAAATATATCTTTACAATTTACTAGGTTTACATGTGCCAAAGTTTTATCATTTCCCACTTCTTATGTCTGCTCAGAGTGGAGCAAGGCTTTCAAAAAGAGATAAGTCTCTTGATATGGGAGAACTTCGTAAAAGATATTCAGCCGAAGAAATTTTAGGTCTTCTAGGCTATTACGCAGGGCTAATCCCAGAAAATAGAAAAGCAACTCTACAAGAGTTGCTAGAAAAGTTTAGTTGGGAGAAGGTTCCTAAACAAAATATAATAGTTAATATATAATAAGAAAGCGAGTTTTGTTAAAAAAACTCGCTTTCTTATTATTCTATCATTCTACCACCTGCATCATAATCATCATCAAATGCATCCTCATCATCAAAGTCAAAATCATCACCCCAATCGTCATCTTCGTTTGCTCCAAATGAGCGAGTAAAATCTTTGTCTTTGTGTACAAGGGTTGAATCGAAATATACAGGTTCTTTATTGATTTCATCCCAAAGAATATCCTTCAATTTGTCAATTCCTTTGCCAGAAATAGCAGAAATAAACACACAAGGAATATCAGGTAGGTCTTTGCTAAGTCCTTCTTCAAGTTCGTCGTCGATAAGGTCAGACTTGGTTATAGCTAGGATTCTACCTTTATTTAAAAGTTCTGGGTTGTATTGTTCTAGCTCGTTAAGAAGGATTTCGTATGCTTCTTTAATATCGTCTGAGTCTGCAGGTACCATAAATAGAAGCACAGAGTTGCGTTCTATATGGCGAAGGAAACGCAGACCAATACCTTTACCTTCGTGTGCACCTTCTATAATACCAGGAATGTCTGCCATTACAAAAGAGCGACCATCACGATAGCCAACAATACCCAAGTTTGGTTCTAGTGTGGTGAAAGGATAGTTTGCAATTTTTGGTTTTGCTGCAGAAACTACAGAAAGTAGGGTAGATTTACCAGCGTTAGGGAAACCAACAAGACCCACATCTGCCAGCATTTTAAGCTCCATAACCACGGTTCTTTCAATGCAAGGCTCGCCTGGTTGTGCAAAACGTGGTGTTTGGTGAGTTGCGGTGCGGAAGTGCCAGTTGCCTAGACCACCTCTACCACCTTTAAGAAGTATTACCTCTTCGCCATGTGATGTTACGTCGCATAGGTATTCGCCTGTTTCTGCGTCGTAAACCACTGTGCCACAAGGTACTTCTATGATTTTATCTTCTCCGTCTTTACCGAAGCTTCTATTTGCTCCGCCGCTTTTGCCGTCACCGGCAAAAACGTGACGTGCATATTTCAAGTGAAGTAATGTCCAATAGTTTGAGTTTCCGCGCAATATAATATGCCCGCCTCGGCCGCCGTCGCCGCCGTCGGGGCCACCCTTGGTAATAAACTTCTCACGATGCAAGTGTACAGAACCTGCTCCACCCTTACCAGAACGACAATATATTTTTACGTAATCTACAAAATTCGACATTTCAATATTTTATTAAATTCTAGAATCAATCGCTTCTTCAATTTGAGCGAAAACTTCGTCTAGAGTACCAGTACCTTTAATACGAACGTGTTTGCCTTGTTTGTCATAGAATTGAATTACAGGCATAGTTTTTTGTTCGTACACATTGATTCTTTCTTGAATTGTGATAAGGTTATCATCTGCACGACCAGATGTTTTTCCTCTGTTTAGAAGACGTTTAACAAGTTCGTTTTGGTCAACGTCAATATTTAACATCACGCTAACGCGGATATTTTTTTGTTTTAGAATGCTATCTAATGCTTCTGCTTGAGTAACAGTGCGTGGGAAACCATCAAAAATGAATCCTTTTGCAGTAGGATGTTCATTAATAGCATTTTCTAATACTTTAATGATAACATCGTCTGGAACGAATTGACCTTTAGAAATAAGGCCGTCGGCGATTTTTCCAACTTCACTGCCTTTAGCTATTTCGGCACGCAAAATGTCGCCTGTTGAAAGGTGAACTAAACCGTATTTTTCAACGATTTTATCGCTTTGAGTACCTTTACCAGAGCCCGGAGCTCCGAAAATTACAACGTTAAACATAAAATTAAGTTTTTACTAAAGTGTATATAGATTTAAGATTTCTTCCTTTGTTGTTATAGTCCATTCCATAGCCCACCACAAAGTCGTTATTAATAGCAAACCCTTCGTAATCTACTTTAATTCTGCCTTTTAGAATTTCATTCTTCACAAGTAGAGCTGCTATTTTACAACTTTTACAACCTTCGCCAATTAATTTCTTTTGTAAGTGATAAAGAGTATTGCCTGTTTCAATGATGTCTTCAATAATAAGCAAATCTTTCCCTGCAATATCAATTTTTAGAGGTAACTCTTCTTTAATCACACCTGTGCTTTGCAAGCCATCGTATGAAGATACTTTCAAAAAATGGATTTCTGTTGGAGTGTCAATTGCTCTAGATAAATCTGCACTGAACACATAACTGCCATTAAGCACACAAATAAGGATAGGAGGCTCGTTGTTGTAATCTTTCAAGATTTGCTCTCCTAACTCTTTCACCCTCTTATTTATCTCATCCTCTGAGATATAAGATTTAAAAAATAAATCTCCGATTTGAATCGTTTCCATGAAACAAAAAATTCGTTCAAAGTTACACAATTTTAGTTAAAAATCCGAACTTTTTGCGCAGAATTTTGTGAAGTTTGATATTTTTTTAGTTGTTGGGTAGCAGGACCAGAATTTACAATTCCTGTTCCATTACCAATTTCAAATGTAGAACCGCATTTAGGACATTTTAAAAAGTATCCGTCTTTTTCTAGGGTTATGCTTCTGTCTGCCTCGTATGGACAACATATATCAAAAGCATAAAGGTTGTTGTCGTATGCTCTAACCACCACAACGCCACTATAGCCATAACTTCCATTAGGTGAAAGTTTTGAAGGGTTAGTTTTAGTGTATATTTTTGAATTACCTAAAAGTCCATCTGCTAGAGAGTTGTCTGATCCAGAAAGTGAAACGTCTATATAGAAATTAACATTACTATTAGGAATGTTTGAGTTTTCTGGCTCTTGTATACAGCTAACAATATTGCAAATAAAGATGCTTATAAGTATAAATCTTAGTTTAAATTTCATAGTTTTTAACAAATAATTTGCAAAATTACTTTAATTTCTTATATTTGCAATTATTACTTATAAATAAAAGAATACATTATGAAAAAAGGTATCGTAAATCTAATTTTAGCGTCGTTATGTGCGGTGTTTTGTTTTTCTTGTACTTCTGCAAAAGAAGAATATAAGGGAACAGAAAAAGAAGAATATACTCGTAACTCAGTGATTTATGAGGTGAATTTAAGACAATATACAGAAGAGGGAACAATAAATGCCTTTTCTGAACATTTGCCATATTTAAAAGAATTAGGTGTAGATATCCTTTGGTTTATGCCTGTTCATCCTATTTCTGAGTTAAATAGAAAAGGTGAACTTGGTAGTTATTATGCTGCAAAAGATTATATGGCAGTAAATCCAGAATTTGGTACATTCGAAGATTTTAAAAATATGGTGGATAAAGCCCATTCATTAGGAATGAAGGTGATGCTTGACTGGGTGGCAAATCATACAGGTTGTGACCATGTTTGGTTGGCAGAACATCCAGATTGGTTTGAATATGAAGATGGAAAATTAGTTAGTCCATGGGATTGGACAGATACCTATTCATTAAATTATGACAATCCAGATATGTGCGCAGCAATGGTTGATGCTATGAAATATTGGATTAAAGAAGCTGATATTGATGGTTTCCGTTGCGACGTTGCGTTCCTTGTACCTGTTAAGTTCTGGGATATGGCACGTGTAGAATTAAATAAAGTTAAACCAGTGTTTTTACTAGCTGAGGCAACTGAAAAAGAATTAACAGACAATGCCTTTGATATGGTTTACAACTGGCCTTTATTATTTATGTTAGACAATATTTGTAAAGGAATCAATAAAGTGTCTGATTTAAGAGAATTGGTTGTGAAACAACAATCTGATTTGGCTCCAGATGCTTATTATATGAACCATATTACAAATCACGACCGTAACACATGGGATGGCACAGAGTTTGAACGTTATGGTGCTGCAGTGAAATCATTTGCTGCATTAACATACGTATGGCCAGGTATGCCACTTATTTATACTGGTCAAGAAGTGGGTATGAATCGTAGATTGGAATTCTTTGTTAAAGATACTCCTCCTGTAAAAGAAAAGAATGAATGGTATGAATTCTATAGTTCTTTAAATGATTTAAAACATAATTCAAAGGCATTAAGAGCTGGTAAAGAAGGTGGTGAGTTGAAAGTGTATGAAACCAATAATGATAATGTTTTGGTTATTAGTAGAACTTTAGGTGAAGAAGAAATCTTGTATATAGGTAACATCAGTAATGAAGAGTCTTCTATACATTTTGTTTCTGAACTACCAGAAGGTGATTTTGAAAATTACTTTACAAAAGAACAAGTATCACTTCCTGCAGAATTAACTCTAGCTCCTTGGGATTTCTTGTTGCTAACAAAATAATTTAAGTAAACATAAAAATAGGGCGGTTTCTTAAATGAAATCGCCCTTTTATTTTGCTTCAAATGTCTTCTCTGTGTCCGCCCTGTCGCCAAGATGTAGTTTCGGTCTTGGAAATATAAATAAAAAAACGGAATCTTTTTTGAAGATTCCGTTTTAGTGACCGCAACAGGATTCAAACCTGTAACCTTCACATCCGTAGTGTGACGCTCTATTCAGTTGAGCTATGCAGCCATCGTTTTAGTGAGTGCAAAGGTAATACATTTTTTTTATATTACCAAAATTTGCACTCACTTTTTTGCAAATTATTTAATAAAACTTGTACTTCTCTTCACAAATTTGCTTAAAGCCTCACCTTTTAGCATATTATTTGCAAGTAAAGCAAGGTCTATGATTTGACGAACCATATCTTCGTTTTTAGCAAATTCTTTATAGATTTCGTCTTTTTTGCTGTTTAGACCACTTATTTTATCATTGTTTTCTTTGATGATTTCTTTATCTGCTTCAGCAATTTCTTCATTTTTCTTGTCTTTGTTCATCTCGTTAATCTTGTTAACTGTGTCTTGAAGAGTAGAAATTTCGCTGTTAAGCGGAGCTACTTGAGCCATTGTGCTTTGGCTTATTTTGTCTATCAAAGATTTAATTAACTCGTTGTCTGTATTTACAACTAGGTTGTAAGAATCTGGCATTTGACCATAGAAAGACATCATACCGCCTTGTAGAGCAGCCATTTCCTTCATTCTACGCATAAACTCTTGTTGAGTCACCATCATTGGCATAGCATCAGCACCTAGTGCTTCAAATGTTACCATAAAGTTAGTGTCTTTTATTTCTGGAGTTTCTGCTGTGAATACTTTAGAAAGTGCATTCATTTCGTCTGCAGTAAGTTCTACCTTAGAAGCGTCGTCTTTCACAATAATTTTGTCTATTACGTCGCTGTCAACTCTCACATATCTAGTTTTTTCGTTCTTTTGTTCTAGCATTGAAGCCATGTGAACGTCAAATTGACCATCGAATACAAGCACGTCGTAACCTTTTGCTTTTGCAGCTTCGATATAGCTATATTGTTGCTCTGTGTCGTTGGTGTAAAGATAGATTAGGTTGCCATCTTTATCTGTTTGATTGGTTTCTGTAAGTGCTTTGTATTCTTCTGCAGTAAAATATTTACCATCAGTGTTTTTGAATAGGTTGAATTTCACAGCACGTTCGTAGAATTTTTCATCAGTTAGCATGCCGTAATTGATGAAAATCTTAAGACTGTCCCATTTATTTTCAAATTCTGTACGTTCAGATTTGAAGATTTCTTGAAGTCTATCTGCTACTTTTTTAGTGATATGACCAGAAATTTTCTTCACATTGCCGTCACTTTGTAGGTAAGAACGGCTCACGTTTAGAGGAATGTCTGGAGAGTCGATTACACCGTGAAGCAGTGTTAAGAAATCTGGAACAATGCCTTCTACGCTATCTGTAACGAATACTTGGTTGCAATATAGTTGGATTTTATTTCTTTGAAGTTCAATATTGTTTTTAACTTTTGGGAAATAAAGAATACCTGTTAAGTTGAATGGATAGTCAACATTTAAGTGAATATGGAAAAGTGGGTCTTCGCCAAATGGATAAAGTTCACGATAAAATTTGCTGTAGTCTTCATCTTTTAAGTCGGCAGGTTTTTTTACCCATGCAGGTTCTGTATTGTTAACTATATTATCCTCGTCTGTTTCTACATTTTTGCCATCTTTCCATTCGTTCTTTTTGCCAAAAGCAATAGGAATAGCCAAGAACTTGCAATATTTTGTTAGAAGTTCGTTGATTTTGCTTTCTTCTAGGAAGTTTTCATTTTCTTCGTCGATATAAAGAACAATATCTGTACCGCGGTCTGCTTTTTCAATTTCTTCCATTGTGTAGTCTGGATTGCCTTCGCAAGACCATTTCACAGCTTTTGCACCTTCTTTATACGATTTACTAATAATTTCTACTTTCTTAGAAACCATAAATGAAGAATAGAAACCTAAACCGAAGTGACCGATAATAGCATTTGCGTCATCTTTGTATTTGTCTAGGAACTCTTCTGCACCAGAAAATGCAATTTGGTTGATATATTTGTCAATTTCTTCTGCGGTCATACCAATACCACGGTCGGAAATTGTAAGTGTTTTAGCATCTTTGTCAATTTTTACTCTTACTACAGCTTCGCCAATTTCGCCTTTAAATTCGCCTACAGAAGCAAGTGTTTTAAGTTTTTGTGTTGCGTCTACAGCATTAGAAACTATCTCACGAAGGAAAATTTCATGGTCGCTGTATAAAAATTTCTTAATAACTGGAAAAATATTTTCCGATGTTACTCCAATATTACCTTGTTTCATATAATAATTTATTAATTTTTTGTTTTTACATAATTATTACAGCAAAAATTATGCCAAAAATCATTTTAAAGGGTGCTTTCTTCGTTGCATATAAAAAAAGAGTTAGAAGAAAAACTCCTAACTCCTAATTACTCGCTTACTCGCAAAATTCCTAACTATGTAGTGAAGATGTATCCATATCCTTGTCTCGTAACTAAATTCTTATCGTATGGTTTTATCTTTTTACGAAGTCTTGTTATGTTTACGTCAATGGTACGCCCTTGTATGAAACTTTCTTCTTTCCAAATTTCTTCAGCAAGTTGGTCGCGTGATAGTACCATATTTCTGCATCTAAGGAAAAGTTTAAGAAGTTCAAACTCTCTTTTGGTAAGGAAAATTTCTTGGCCTTTAATGAATAGATTCTTTTGTGTAAGATTTAGTTGTAGATCTTTATACTCTAATATTTCATCTTCTTCTGGCTTAACTGACTTTTGATTTGATGAAGTAGAAGTATTGCTTTTTCTTGAAGTTCTGAATAATACAGCTTTAACTCTTGCTATTACCTCATTGATAGAATAAGGTTTGCTGATATAGTCGTCTGCGCCCACTGAAAAACCTCTAAGTTTGTCTGTCTCAGTGTCTTTTGCTGTTAAGAAAATAATAGGAGTATTGGCTGTGCTGTCAAGTTTTTTTAGATGCATTGCTAGCTTGAAACCAGATATTTCGCCCATCATAATGTCTAACATAAACAAGTCGTAGTTATAAAGTCTTTTCTCTATAACTTCTTCTGCAGAATATGCAGTATCCACAACGTATCCCGCTTGTTCTAGGTTAAACTGAAGAATCTCGCATAAATCTTCTTCATCGTCAACAACTAATATTCTTTCTTTTTGCATAGAGGTGTATGTTTAAAAAACATTCAAATTTAGCGAAAAAATATTTCTTATACAAGTTTATTTGATGCAACCAAACGCAATTAATTTGTCGTATCTTGAGCCAAATGGTCTGTGATACACGTAAATGGCATATTCATTTTCAGTTTCCCAGACATTCCCCTCTACTAACTCCATTACTTTAGTATTATTTGTGTTATTTAAAGAAGTAGATTTACTGCCGTTAGGCACCACTGCGTATAGGTAATTGTAACCACCTTGTTTTAGTAATAAATCTTTTTCGTATGCTTTGGTTTGTGGGTTATATTTCATTAAACCATCACTTGTAAGTTTGTTGCCGGTAATTTCTCCGATTATATAAACCTGACCATTAAAGAATTGTTCTTCTACAGGCAATTTAAAATGCGTAAAGAAATAATCGGCTTCGCTGTCGCTATCCCAAGAATTTTGTAAATTTACTATATATCTGCCGTTTACATCCGGATGATAGTAGTATTCTTTAGGTTTTCTGCATACGTCTGGATAAAGTGTTGCGTGGAAATATGGTTTAAAGTATTCAATGCTTTCCACTTGTTCGCTAAGCACGTATTCAGAAGAAATATCAAAACTTCTATAATCATTTCCAGCTTCAAATATTAAATTTTTATTGTTTTGATATCTAAATTTCTTATGCTCATAGTAGTTAGCATCGTTTAAGATTACTTGATTGTCTATTCTTTGGTTTTGTCGAACAAGTATTTTTATTTCATTTGCTGGTTGTGAAATATTGTAGTCGGCGTAATCTACCTCAATATTTACTTGTTGGTATGTGTCTTTATAACTTAAAACAGTAAGTGGTGTTACTTCAGTTTTCAATGCAACTTTTGGTTCAACCACCGAAAAACAAGCGCTTAAAATAGGAAGATCGTTGTTGTCTTCATAAATAAGAATAACATAATTTCCTGAAATTGTAGGTCTGCAATCCTCGTTTGGGAAGCTGAGTTCATAATGGTCGTATGGAAAGTAAGTGTTTGTTGAGGTATTCTTTGGTGAAAGATATCCAGTATAGAAACCGTCTAGATATTCACTTTCGCTAAGGTTGGAACTTTTCCATTCGGCGTTGCAATGCACAATTTTATATGTGTAGGTCTCTTCTTTATTTGATAAATCGTCAAATTTTAGTGTAACGAATTCGTCCTCGTCAAGAGAAATAACAGGGTAGTGAGGTGCTTTGAAGTAGTTGTTTATTTGTACAGACTTAATATTCTTTTTAAGCGACTCTGTACTATAAGTCTGAGCATAAATACTACTTATGCAAATGCTAAATAATATAATCAGTAAATTTCTCATGTTCCTTTATTCACTAAGTTTTTCAATATGTACTAACTCCTAACTTTCTCTGTAAATCCGCTACCAAATAAGGCGAAATCCATTATAGTAGGGTCTTCAGGGTAATATTTTCTGCAGTTTTCTGTTAATTCTTGCACTGCTTTAAAGTCTGATGCGTTTCTTTTTAGCAGTCCTAGATTTCTAGAAACTCTATTTACATGGACATCTAGCGGAATATAAAGTTTAGTTTTGCTAAGCGATTTCCATATTCCTAAGTCCACTTTGTTGTCGTCTCTTATTAGCCAACGTAGCATTAAACATAGTCTTTTGCAAGCTGATTGTTTGTTTTTCGGTATGCCATTGGCTTTAAGTCCTGCAATAAGTGCATCTAGATAGTCTGAATTTTGGTTTTTGTTTATGAAGTCGTTGATGTACGATTCTAAATCTTCGTTGTGGGTATATATATTATATAGTGAGTTCATTAGATTATAAAAATCAGAAAATTTGAATAATCTGTAGAACGAATTATTGTCTGATTTATATGTTTGCCAGTTTCCTGACATTAGGTATTTGTATGGCTCGCAATTCATTAACTCGTAGGCGAAATGGCATTTTTTGTTGATTTGCAGTCTGTTGCCGTATGCAAGCCACGAACAAACTACTGCCATTATTTCAATGTCTTTTTTATCTGTACACATTTTTACCACAGCCACAGGGTCGGTGGTGAAATATTTGAAGTTGTTATATTTTTCAATTAAATTGGTGTACATTTTAAAATTTCTTATTCTTTTTAATGAAAATAAGGCTGCTAAAAATCTCTTTTTAGTCAGCCTTATCTTATTTTAGGTCAAAATTTGATTATAGTTGAGGACCAGCTGCAACTAGAGCTTTGCCAGCTTCGTTACCAGTGAACTTGTTGAAGTTTTTGATGAAACGTTCTGATAAGTCTTTAGCTTTTTCTTCCCATTGGCAAGCACATTCGTAAGTGTCGCGTGGGTCAAGAATGTTAGGATCTACGCCTGGAAGTTCGGTTGGTACTTCGAAGTCGAAGAATGGGATTTTCTTAGTTGGAGCGTTGTTGATAGAACCATCTAAGATAGCGTCGATAATACCACGAGTATCTTTAATAGAGATACGTTTACCTGTACCGTTCCATCCAGTGTTTACTAAGTAAGCTTTAGCACCTACTTTTTCCATTCTCTTAACTAGTTCTTCACCGTATTTTGTTGGGTGTAAGCTTAAGAACGCTGCACCGAAGCAAGCAGAGAATGTAGGAGTTGGTTCTGTAATACCACGTTCTGTACCAGCAAGTTTAGCTGTGAAACCAGATAGGAAGTAGTATTGAGTTTGTTCTGGTGTTAGGATAGATACTGGAGGTAACACACCGAATGCGTCAGCTGACAAGAAGATTACTTGTTGAGCGTGAGGACCTTTTGAAGGAACTGCGATGTTGTTGATGTGATCGATAGGATAAGAAACACGAGTATTTTCAGTTACGCTCTTATCTGTGAAGTCGATTTTACCATTAGCGTCAACAGTAACGTTTTCTAGAAGCGCGTTACGTTTGATAGCGTTGTAGATGTCTGGTTCGCTTTCTTTGTCTAGGTTGATAACTTTAGCGTAGCAACCACCTTCGTAGTTGAATACACCTTCGTCGTCCCAACCGTGTTCGTCGTCACCGATTAGAAGACGTTTTGGGTCTGTAGAAAGGGTAGTTTTACCTGTACCTGATAGACCAAAGAAGATAGCTGAGCTAGTACCTTCCATATTGGTGTTAGCAGAACAGTGCATAGAAGCGATACCTTTAAGTGGGTTGAAGTAGTTCATTAAAGAGAAGATACCTTTCTTCATCTCACCACCGTACCATGTGTTAAGGATAACTTGTTCGTTAGTTTTTAGGTTGAATACAGTAGCAGTTTCTGAATTTAAACCTAGTTCTTTATAGTTGTCAACTTTAGCTTTAGCAGCGTTGTAGCAAACGAAGTCTGGTTCGCCGTATGCAGCTAGTTCTTCAGCTGTAGGACGGATGAACATGTTTGTTACGAAGTGAGCTTGCCAAGCAACTTCTACGATGAAACGTACTTTTAAGCGAGTGCTTTCGTTAGTACCGCAGAATGTATCAACAACGAATAGACGTTTGCCAGAAAGTTGTTTAACAGCTTTTGCTTTAAGGTCAGCCCAAGCTTCTTCTGAACATGGTTTGTTGTCGTTTTTGTATTCTTCAGAAGTCCACCATACGCTGTCTTCGCTAGCTTCATTTTTAACGAAGAATTTGTCTTTAGGAGAACGACCTGTATAGATACCTGTCATTACGTTAACAGTGTCAAGCTCTGTTAATTGTCCTTTTTCATAACCTTCTAGACCTTCTTTTGTTTCTTCTTCAAAAAGAACTTCGTAAGAAGGGTTGTGAAGAATTTCTTTCACGTCGGTAATACCGTACTTGCTTAAATCTAAATTTGCCATTTTAAATTAATAATTTAGTGAATTTATAATAAGTTTTTTAACTCTCGTTTAATGAAATCAAAAGTACTTCCCCTTTTAATCCACAATGCAAATATAAATAATTAAATCCAAACCACCAAACTTGGGTGCTCAAAAAACGAGTGTTCTGTGCTATATATCTTAATTTTTTAGTACTTTTGTATCTGTAATTGAAACACTAATGAAACAATATAAATTAATATATAACAAGGGCGGTAATTTATCTGCGGAGGCTGGTCTTCCTGCTTCTAAAAGTATTGCTAATAGAGCGCTTGTAATAGCTGAGTTATGTGGAGCGGATAAGAAACTGAATAATCTTTCAGATTGTGATGATACTCAGGCTGTTATACGTGCATTCTCTTCTAATGATGAGGTTAAGAACATTGGTGCAGCTGGCACAGCAATGAGATTCCTTACTGCATATTATGTTATTTCTTCTGAGTCTGTTATTATGACTGGTACAGAAAGAATGAAAAACAGACCAATTTCTATACTTGTTGATGCACTTAGAACTCTCGGAGCTGATATTGAATACGTTGAAAAAGAAGGTTTTCCTCCGCTTAAAATTAATGGAAAGCAGTTGCTTGGTGGTGAGCTACATGTAAAAGGTGATGTAAGTAGCCAATATCTTTCTGCTATATTGATGATTGCTCCATATACAGAGAATGGAATTAAGTTGATGATAGAAGGCGATTTGGTCTCTCGTCCATATCTGCAAATGACACTTTCTTTAATGAAAGAGTTTGGAGTAAACTATATTTGGAACGATAATGTTATAGAAATAGCAGCTTCAAAATATACGCCAATAGAATTTACTGTGGAAAACGACTGGTCTGCTGCTTCTTATTGGTATTCTGTTGTTGCTCTTTCAGAAGACAAATCTGTAAAACTTAAATATCTGTTGCCTAATAGTCTTCAAGGTGACTCTCATTTAGTTGAGCTTTATAAACCACTTGGTGTTGAAACTGAGTTTGTAGATGGTGGGGTGGAGTTAACAAAAAATCAAGATGTAAAACTGCCTGCTGTTTATGATATTTCTTTAAAAGAACAGCCAGACCTTGCTCAAACATTGGTTGTTAGTTGTCTTTTGATGAATGTTCCTTTTAGATTTTCTGGTTTAGGAAACCTTAAAATTAAAGAAACAGACAGAATTGAGGCTCTTATTAACGAATGCAAGAAACTAGGTTATGTTCTTAAAGAAGTGGAGTCTGGAGTTTTGAGTTGGGATGGAGAAAAATGTACTCCTGAAGAAGAAATTGTAATTAAAACTTACGAGGATCACCGTATGGCAATGGCGTTTGCTCCAGCTGTTATAAAGTTGAACTCAATTATAATTAGCGAGCCAGATGTGGTAAGTAAATCTTATCCTTCTTTTTGGCAAGAATTTGAGAAAGTTTTGCCATGTGAAATAAATATAATCGATTAAAAATCATTAACTTTGCACAATAATTTAATTAAATATGAAACCATTAGATACATTACGCGTAGGTATAGCATGTGACCATGCTGGTTATACTCTAAAAGAAGAATTAAAATCTATTTTTGGCAAACAATTATTTGAATTAGTAGATTTTGGTACAAACTCAGAAGAAAGTGTGGATTATCCAGATATGATTCACCCTCTAGCAAAAGAAGTAAACGAAGGTAAATTTGATTTTGGTATCATTATCTGCGGTTCTGGTAACGGTGTGAGCATGGTAGCAAACAAATATAAAAACGTGCGTGCTGCTCTTTGCTGGCAAGTAGAACTTGCAAAACTTGCTCGTCAACACAACGATGCAAACATCGTGTCAATTCCAGCTCGTTTCATCTCTCAAGCTACAGCAGAACTTATAGTTGAAGCGTTCTTAAGCACTGATTTTGAGGGAGGTAGACATCTTGCAAGAGTAAGCAAAATTGCCGCAGGATTATAATTATTTTAAGATGCGCATAAAACAAACAGACTTACGGTAGTAAGTCTGTTATATTTTTTCCGAATTTTTGGAGTTCGCGAACTATTGATGAAGAGATTTCTTTTAGTTCTGGAGAAGCAAGAAGGAAAATAGTTTCCACTTTAAATAAAGTGTAGTTTACTTGAGCTATTTCGCTCTCGTATTTTAAATCTACATCATTTCTAATGCCACGTATAATACATGTGGCATTTTCTTTTTCCACCACATCTGCAGTGAGGGTGGAGTATGTGATTACTTTTACCCTTGGCTCATCTGCATATTTAGTTTCTATTTCTTTTAGGTTTTCTGCAATATTATCTTGTGGTTTTTCATAGTTTACACCAATGCCAATAATAACCTTGTCGAACATTTTTAATGCACGAGAAACTATATTGGCGTGACCAATGGTAAATGGATTGAAACTTCCAGGGAAAAGTGCAATGCGTTCCATTTATTTCTTGATAAAGTCTGCTCTGTTAATTCTACCTTTCCAAATTTCTACATTAGAACTATTATCGCAGTTGAAAATGAAAATATAGTCATTTAATGTACAAGCGGTCATATTTTCTTTTGGAGTAAATTCGTTGCTTGGTCTTTGATATGATTTTAGAGGAGACCAGCTATAACCATCGTTTTTACTATAATAGCTTGTTGCTATTTCTCCGTTTTCAGTAGTGCCACCACATAGATAGAAATATGTGTAATAATCAACAATGCAAGCATTCATTACAGGTTCGTACAAAAGAGTGTCAGATTGGTTTATTGTATTTATCCAATAGTTGCCATCTTGTGTAGCTAATACATTGTTGGTTAATGCACCGTTTAGGCTTCCTGAAATAATATATAAAGTATTATCGTTATTAATTTTGGTACTTCCTAGAGTAGTAAGTTCGTCTAGCATATTGCATCTTTCTTCAGTCCACTCTGTGCCATTGAAGCTCATATAGGTAGGCGAACCAGCATACAATGTAGCAAAAAATTTTCCATTTAATATACCCCATAAGTCTATAATTTCTGAGTTTTCAGGCAACTCAATTAGTGTAGGGTCTGAAGTAATATTAGATAAATCTATGTAGTATAATGATTTATTATCATTGCTAGATACAAAGCATTTTTCGTTGTGAATTATAGATTTGTAGAAATTTACATTTAGGTCTGGTTTACTATAAACCTGTGTGAAATCTGTGCCAGAATTAGATTTATAAACTATTACTTCTTCGTTATTTTTAGATATGAATAGATATATCTCGTTTTGGTAACTACTAGATTTTATGCTGCTTATATTATTCTCAATTAACTGGTTTTGTGACCAAATAATAGAGTCTGGCTCTACTGTATGTTTGTTGATTCTAACAGTATATGTAGCGCTTCTTTTTTCATTACCAGCTACTGTTGTTATGGTAATAGGATTGTTCATATTTATAGTGTCCATGTAGTTCCAGGTGTTACCATTTATAGAAATGGAACTTAATGGCTCGTATGAATCAGGAACTGGAACAACTCTACTGAAATCACAATTGTATGAGGCAGAATCTTCGTTGTATATAATGCCAGCAATAGTGTCTACAGTGAATGAAAGATTTTCTATACC
Organism: Candidatus Enterocola sp.; assembly: GCA_045612225.1. Lineage (GTDB taxonomy): Bacteria > Bacteroidota > Bacteroidia > Bacteroidales > Paludibacteraceae > Enterocola. The sequence goes on along the minus strand of JAZKYP010000010.1, from coordinate 31,242 downwards.
TTCAATCCTGTCGTGTTCATTAAAGTAGAAGTTTTCTATATGTGGATTAGTATAGTTTTTAAGACTATCTTTTTTACATGATGTAAGTATCAGTAAAAGGATAAACGGAATAAATAGTACTTTTTTCATAATTACATATTAGAGACTGCAAAGATAGTTTATTAAGATGAATAAAAAAAGAGGTTGAAAATTATTCAACCTCTTTTTATGATTGTAGTATTTAAAATTATTGTGCAGATGCTACTTCAGCAGCTAAGAATTTAGCGAATTCTAGGTCAGTTAGAGCAGCTTTTGCCATTTCTTCGTCAAGTTCTTTAACTTTTGCTAAGTTTGATGTTACACCAGCAGCGTCACCAGCACGAGCAGCGCAGATAGCAGCGATGTAGTAAGATTTAGCGTTTTTGTTAGCGATGTTTTCAATGATAGAAGCAGCTTTGTCTGTGTTACCGCTTAGTAGTTGTGCTAGAGCAGCGTTGTTTGATGTAGAGTTAGCAAATTCGCTAACGGCTTGAGCGTATTCACCTTTGGTGATGCTTAATACACCTTGAGCTTCGCCTAGTTGAGCAACACCAGCAGATTTGCCTAATAGTTCTTCTGCTTTAGCGTAGTCGCTGTTAATCATTGAGATAAGTGCGTTGTTGAAGTTGATTTCTGCTTGTTCACCTTCTGAAGCAGCAGCAGCTTTGTCTAGGTTAGCTGTTGCGTTAGCATAGTTGTCAGCAGCAAGTTCTTGAGCACCTAAGTTGTTTACTGTTCTCCAGTCTGCAGCGTAGATTTCAGCAGCAGAAGCGATGAATTGAGCAGCATCTTCTGCATTTTCTGCGATAGTAGCAGCGAACATAAGTTCTTCTACGTTAAGAGTGTCTGGGTTAGATTTAGCAAGAGCGATGATTTCTTCGTCAGTTTTACCAGTAACTTTAACAGTTAGAGTAAGGTGAGAACGACGTAGTTTAGGAAGAATGTCGTTTGCTAATTCTTTGTAAGCAGCAGAAAGATTTTTGATTTCAGCTTCACGTTGTTCTGGGTCTTGATATTGACCTAAAACGCGTAAGATAAGTTCTTTATCTTGGATGTTAGAAGCGTTAACTAATTCTTGGAAACCTTCCCAGTCTTGAGCGATGTATTTAGCATCGATAGCTGCTTGGTTTCTATTTTTCATATATTTAACTGTGTTCTTTTCACGAGCAGCAGCTAATTTGTCGTTTAATTTAACACCACCATCAGGAGATGCAGCAGAAACTAATGTTAGGCTTTCGACGTTGCGTAAGCTATCTTTAAGAGTTGCTTTTGCTACAGCGTTAAGGTTTTTAACTTCGTCGTTAGCTTTAACGTTAGATTGTTGGATTTGGAACATGATGTCAGCTTCTGTAACTTCGAATGTTTCACGTTGGAAATTGTCTTTTGCAAATGCAGGAGCAATTTCTGAAGCGCAGGCTAAAGTTTCAGTAGCGATACAACCAACAGCGATTTCAACTTCTGGGATTTGAACTTCTTTGTCTTTTAAAGTAGCTTTGAAGCGTAAGATTAATTTAGAGTTACGCATAGCTGGAACATAGTCAAATGAGAAGTTTTGAGATACTGTACCACCAGCTTTGTATTGTACAGTTTCGTTGTTACCTTCTACTTTAGTACCTTGGTAGGTTTTAGATTCAGAAAGAGCTTCACCACCTTCGTATTGAAGAACTGGAGTAACTTCTACAACACCTTTTTCTGCGAAGTATTTTTCTGGGAATGTAGCGGTGATAGTACCTTCTACTTTACCACCTTTTACTTCAAGTGGATTAGGGTTTACAGTGAAATAATCTGGAGTAAGTTCGCCTAGGTCTTGGCAAGATGCGAAAGCTAGGGCAACAAGCATACCGATGCTTAAACGAAATAAATTCTTCATTGTTATAAAAAGTTAGTTAATAATATTCTATATGTAATTTAACGTACAAAGATAACTATAATGACTAAAAGAAAAAAACAGAAATAGTATTTTTTGAAAGAATGATTTTTCTAAAACTCAATATTTAAGAAAATTTAACATTTTAAAATACACTGAGAAAAATTTAATATAGAACTTTGCTCCGTGTACGGTAAACTATTAAGGAATATAACGTATTCACGCCTAGCGAACTATATTACTGCTAGAGTGGGATATTGGTGTTCAAATATTACAGGTAATGTCTATTTGAATGCTAAACCGGTATCTGCTTCTGTAGAACCAGCGAACTATTGCAATCTGTCTTGTCCTCATTGTCCTACAGGACGTAAATTAATTGAAAAAAAAGATAAAAGACTCACTGTTAGCGACTTTAAAGAGTATATGGATGCCTTGTTGCCCGAGTTGATGTATCTAAATCTGTACTTTCAAGGAGAACCTTTGTTAAATAAGGAACTTCCAGAAATGATTAGTTATGCTTCAGGTAAAGGTATTTTTACTTGTGTGTCTACAAATGGAAATGCACTTACCGAAGATGTGGTTAAGAGGTTGTCGGAGAGCGGAATAGGAAGATTAATTATCTGCCTTGATGGTGCCACTGCGGAGTCATATATTCAATATAGGGTAGGAGGCGATTTTGATAAGGTGGTACGAGGTATTTCGCTTGCAGTACGTTATGGGCTTCCAGTGGAAGTGCAATGCTTACTTTTAAGTACCACGGAAAACGAAATAGATACACTAAAATCTTTGTGTAAAAGTTTAGGAGTGAGAAGGTTAGTCTTTAAAAAGGCGCAGTTTTATGATGATTATTTAGTTCCTAAAAATCCTAAAAATTTAAGGTATAAAAGAGATGTTTCTGGTGCTTTAGTACCTAAGGCGAAACTTAAAAATAAATGTTGGCGATTGTTTTCTACTATAGTGATAGATGTAGATGGTAATGTGCCTGCTTGTTGTTTTGATAAATCAGGAAAATATAGTTTTGGTAATTTAAAAGAGGTAGCTTTGCAGAAGGTTTGGTTAGGGGAGAAAGCAAGGAGGTTTAGGCAGACAATACTAAGAAAAAGAAAATCAATTGATATTTGTAATAATTGCATATAAAAAATGGCGACCGTTAAGTCGCCATTTTCTGTTGTATATCAGATTTATTGAACAAGTTCTGATTGAAGTGGTTCTGTTAATATTAAACGTAAACCTCTTACGTAGCTTTTTTCTGTACCTTTAATTTCTAGACGTGCTTTAACACTTAGAATGCCTAAATCATCTGGGTCTCCAAAGTTACCACCACGTACAACATATTTAGAACCAGATGTAGAACCTTTTGGATCTGTAACTTCAGTTGCTGTATATTTAGAGAATTTATCTGCAGTCCATTCTTGTACGTTACCTGTCATGTCATAAATGCCAAGTTCGTTAGCTTTAAGTAAACCAACTTCATTTAGATAATCTTCTGAGTTAGATGCAGTCCAAGCAACTTCTGATAGTTCGTTACTGCCACTATATGCGTAACCATTAGATTTAATGCCACCCATAGCAGCCCATTCCCATTGTGCTTCTGTTGGAATGGCAAATTTTCTACCAGTAGCTGCATTTAATGCATCTACAAATGCCTTAGCATCGTCAATAGAGATATTATTTACTGGGCAGTTGTCTGGATTTGTACCTCCCTTGATAATACCTTCATTGTCTGAAGGGTTTGTTCCAAGGATTTTTACCCATTGAGCTTGTGTTACTTCTGTGGTACACATATAGTAAGATTTGCTCAATTTTACTATGTGCTCAGGTGCTGCAGATGCTATATTTGCACTACCCATAGTAAAACCTTTAGTGTTAGTATTTACTAGAACAAATTTACCATATTCAGTGGTAATAGTTTCTGGCCACTTTTCTGGTTCGCTTTCTTTGTTTTCGCATGCTGCAAAACCTAAAATTGTAGCACTTAATACTAGGATATATTTAAAAATCTTCATAATTCTTATTTTTTAATGATTCTGTGTGTTGAAATATTGTTATCTACTAGAACTTTAACTATATAGTGACCACTATTTAAGTTTGATAATGAAACATTATCTGTGTTGAATTCTTTAGCAACTACACTGCCAGAAAGGTTGATTACTTCAATTGAAGTAGGAACTTCTTTGCTGATAACAGTGATGTTGTCTTCTGCAATAGTAGGTAATACTATACAAGAGTTTTCATCAGAAAGAGTTTCGTCGATAGATACGATATTGTCAATGTCACGAGATGTTAGGATTAATAGTTCACCAGGTTTTAGTGTAATTACTTTATCTGTACGTTTAAAATTAATTTGTTCGCCAGTTAGGTAATTAATCCATGTGCCAACATTTGGAACATTTGCAGGCGTGCTTATGTTAGATGTTGCACTAAAGTTTGCCATTACTATAATGTCAATGTTGTTTTCTTCGTTTTCTGGATCTTTGTATGAAATATCCATTCTACGTGGTTTGTCCCAGTTTGCGCCAGTTAGGTTCACTGATGTGAAGTTTTCTGCACGGAAGATTTCTGGGTTTTGTGTACGTAAAGAAATTACTTTACCAGATTTTTCGTATGCAGCCCAACGGTCTGGGTCTTGATCCCATTTTAATGACCATGGAATTGGTTTAGCGTATGTACGGCAACTTTCGTCAATTCTACTACCTGAGCATTGGTTGATAGAGTAGTCGTAACCTAACTCTTGGAATTGCCATAACATTTTTGGACCAGGGATAAGGGTAGTGAATGCAATTACTGCAGGTACACGTGCCATACGTACTGCGTGTGCATCTTCACTTTGTAGGTTTCCATCGCCGTAAGCTACAGCTTTGTACATATTACGTTCTTCGTCGTGGCTTTCACCATAACCTACCCAGCCATCAGTAAACATACCCCCTAGGCTATTTGGAGCGTTAGATGTGATTTTGCTTAAGTTGTTGTTGTCTGCAAAGTTACTTGAAGAAGCATAACCCATTGCTGCTTGGCAATATGCGTTGTTCATATTTCTCCAAGGTAGGATACCATAGTTTACATATTCAACTTCTTCTCTGTTTGCACCTAAGTGCTCAATAATGAAGTATGTGTCTGGATGTGCTTCTCTTGCTGCATCGCAGTAGTCTTTGATAATAGTGATACGGTTTGCATCATATTGGCTCCAGTCGCCTTTTTGACCATTATCACCATAGTCTTTAGTTGTGAAACCTTTGGTTAAGTCCATACGATAACCGTCCACTTTGTATTCGTCAACCCAGTATTGAAGAACTCGTTTAAAGTATTTGCGAGTGCCTTCGTAGTCGTGGTTGATATCGTGGTATACGTTGAATGGGTGATGTGCTACGCGGAAGAACCATGGGTTGTTTTCAGCTGTAGCATTGCCATCCCAATAAAGTTTAGCCATTGGGAATTGACCTGTAGCGTGGTTGAATACCATGTCGATAATTACAGCGATGCCTTTTTCGTGGCAAGCGTCTACAAATTGTTTGTAAAGGTTTCTCTTACCGTATGCTTTGTCGTATGCAAAGTAGTGGTTAGGGTTGTAACCCCAGCTGTCATTGCCGTCAAATTCTGTAACAGGTAATAATTCAATAGCGTTGATACCTAGAGATTTTAGATAGTCAAGTTTGTTGATAACAGCTTGTAGAGATTGTGTTGAATAGAAGTCTCTTACAAGAAGTTCGTAGATAACAAGGTCTTTTGGTTCTGGGCGTTTGAAGTCGGTAACTTTCCATTCGTATGTTTCTTTTGCTTTTGGACCTTCAAGTACAGAAACTAAACCGTCAGCTTTTGCTCCAGGGTGTTTAGGTAGGGTAGCATCAAGTCTGGTGCTAATGTAAGAGTCGTTCCATGGGTCTAGAATTACTTCTGAATATGGGTCACTAATTTTAACTCTTCCGTCAACTAGGTATTGGAAAGCATATTTTTTTGTAGCGTCTGGTACTGCGATAGTACGCCAGAATAGTCTTGTAGGAGCTACTTCGTCGTCAAGTTGTACGTTTGAACGATACATTTGGTAGTCTGTATTGTATGTCCAATCGTTGAAATCGCCAATGACATATACGTCTTCGCTTAGTGGCGCACGAAGCACAAGTGTAATAGAGTCGCTGTCTGTGTGGTAGTTGATACCTTCTAACATTCCTGCAGGAACTGGTTTTTCTGTAACAGGAGTAGCAACATAGAATCCAACTTTGTCTTCTGCAACAATTTCACCTTCTTCTGTTAGAGTAAGAGTGATTTCGTATGAACCAGTTTCTTCTAATAATAAGTTGTATGCAATTATATTTGCGTTTTCGCTTGTGATAACAGATTCGCCGTTAACTTTGATTTCTAATAATCCTTTCATTGAAGCTTCACCTTTTACAGCGATAGTGTTATTTACCACTTGTAGACCACCATCCATAGGAGAAGTGATTGTAACAGCAGGAACTCCAGCTTCAAATAGTTCATAAAGAATATCTGTACCACCTGCAGTTTTACCTTCGATAGTACCTTTCTCGTCACGGAATACGAATGCAAGTTTGGTAACTACTTCGCCATCAGCAAGACCGTAGTATGCTTTTAGACCGTCAGTAATTTCCAATTTCCAAAGATTACCTTCTTTGGTCATTTTGTACTTAGCATCATTGTTTAACCATGTTGGTGCGTGTTTCCAGTCACCATCACTTTTACTTGCAGTGGTGATGACACCAGTGTGTGCGTAACATGCGTCTACATTTGCAAGCTCTGCATTACTTTGTGCAGGGTCGTAGTAAACATAGAAAGTTTCGTTGGTTTCGGATGTTATGAATGTAGGTACTGTGTATACCTGCGCCCAAACTGCTACCGAAACAAGCAGAGAGCTTAAAAGAAGTAATAATTTTTTCATATAAATGTATTTTAAGTAATTTCTAAAGTACTTAGAATGCAAATATAATGAATATTTTTAATTTTTTTAGAAATTTAACACAAAAGAATATGCGCCATAATGTTAAAAAAAATAGGGCGACTATTGCTAGTCACCCTATTTTAAAAAGTTTGTTTGCTATTATTATTTTTTAGCAGCTTTTTCTAGTTTTTTCTTTTCAATATCGTATGCTACTGGAATAGCAATGAACAATGTTGAATATGTACCGATAACTACACCTACCATCATAGCGAATACGAATCCTCTAATGGTTTCACCACCTAGTAAGAAGATTACTATTAATACTAGGAATGTAGAAAGTGATGTACTTAATGTACGAGTAAGTGTAGCATTGATAGCTTCGTTGATTACATCTTTACGATCGCGTTTTGGATATAAGTTAACAAGTTCACGTACACGGTCGAATACTACCACGGTGTCGTTCATTGAGTAACCGATAATGGTTAGAATAGCAGCAATGAATGATTGGTCAATCTCTAGTGAGAATGGCATAATGCTATATAGTAGAGAATATAGACCAAGGATAAATACAACGTCGTGTAGTAGAGATGCTACAGAACCAACACTATATGATACGTTTCTAAATCTTACAAAGATGTAGATGAAGATACCAATCATTGAGAATAGGATTGCCCAAATAGCATCAGCTTTGATGTCGTCTGCAATAGCAGGACCTACTTTTTGTGAGCTTTGTACACCTAAAGTATTTTCTGCGTCAACAGAAGCAAGAACTGCTTTGCCATCTTCTAGAAGATAACCTTTTAAGAACATTTCTTTGGTTACACCATATTGTTCTAGTTCTGGTTGAAGTTCGTTGAATAGAATTTCTTCTACTTCATCGTCGATAGTTTCGCTGTTGTCAGCAATCTTATAGTTGGTTGTGATACGAACTTGGTCTTCTGAACCAATAGTGATAACTGATACTTGAGCATCTACAAATCCATCTTCTAAGTGGTTGATGATGTCGTCTGTGTTAACTTTGTCTGCAAAGCGAACTACATAGTTTCTACCACCACTGAAGTCGATACCTTGGCTAAGACCACGTAAACCTAGAGATACACCAGCAATTAGCATGAATGCGCATGATACGATGTAACCAATTTTACGGATTTTAACCCAGTTGATTTTCACATTGCTTAATAAGTTTTTAGAAAGCTTAGTTGTGAATGTCCAATTGTTGATTTCTGCTTTTTCTGCTTTTCTTACATAGTATAAACGTGTTAAGAATACTGATGTGAAGAAAGAGGTGATGATACCAATGATTAATGTGGTAGCGAAACCTTTAATAGGACCAGTACCGAAATAGAATAGAATAATACCAGTAAGAACGGTTGTTAAGTTTGAGTCAACAATAGCAGACATTGCGTTTTTATAACCATCTTGGATAGCCATTTTGTGTGTTTTGCCTGCTCTTAACTCTTCTTTAATACGTTCGTAGATAAGCACGTTTGCGTCCACTGCCATACCCATGGTTAATACGATACCTGCGATACCAGGAAGGGTTAGTACAGCTTTGAATGAAGCAAGGATACCAATTAGGAAGAATACGTTAACAAGTAATGCTAAGTCTACTACTAAACCTGGTTTGAAACCATAGAAAACCATCATATAAAGCATAACTACGATGAACGCAATAGCGAATGAAATCAAACCTTTGCTGATAGCTTCATGACCTAGAGAAGGACCAACAACGTCTTCTTGAATAATACGAGAAGGAGCTGGCATTTTACCAGATTTTAGCACGTTAGCTAAGTCTTTTGCTTCTTGTGGTGTGAAGTTACCAGAGATTTCAGAACGTCCACCTGTAATTTCTGTGTTTACGTTAGGGAAAGAGTAAACCATATCGTCTAGTACGATAGCAATGCTACGACCGATATTGTCTTTTGTTAATTTAGCCCATGCTTTAGCACCTTCTGGGTTCATTGTCATGCTAACAGTAGAACCACCAGTGAATTGGCTTAAATCGTCACGAGCATCTGTGATTACATTACCTTCAAGAGGAGCTTTGCCGTCGCGGTCTGTAACTTTGATTGCAACAAGTTCGTAGTATAGTCCTTTTTCGTCAACTGGTTTAACAGTCCAACGGAATGCAAGTTCACGAGGAAGAACTTCTTTTACTTTACGCATATTTAAGTATTCCATTACAGTAGCGGTGTCTCTTACGCTAACTACACCAACAGCTGGAGTAGGGATAAGTTGACCATTGCTGTTTGAAATCATTAATTTGCTGAATAGAGGATTTGCTTTTGCAAATTCTTCCATTTGTTTGATGCTGTCGTTTGCAGCAACAGATGCATTAAGTGAATCTAGAGAGTTTGCTAGTTCTTCTTTAGCAATTTCTTCTGCTTTAGGAGCTGCTTCTTCTGTAGATTTAAGTGTTTCAGCTATAATTGCGTTAGCTTTTTCTAGGTCGCCGTAGATTTCTGTTAGGTTAAATGTTTCCCAGAATTCTAGGTTTGCAGAACCTTGAAGAAGTTTACGTACGCGTTCTGGTTCTTTGATACCAGGAAGCTCGATAAGGATACGACCATTTGTTTCAAGACGTTGAATGTTTGGTTGAACCACACCGAAACGGTCGATACGTGTACGAAGCACGTTGTAAGAGTTGTCTACTGTAGCTTGAACTTCTTCTTTAAGTACAGAGATTACTTCTTCGTTTGTGCTTTTTAGGTTGATGCGATCTTTAAGTGTGAATGTGGTAAAGATAGCTGCTAATCTAGCATTTGGGTCAAGCTCGGTGTAGGCTTCATTGAATAATTCTAAGAAGTCCTTTTGACTGCTTGCTTGACGTTCGATTGCCAAATCCATGGCTTTGTTAAATGTTACGTCTTTAGAGTTTCCTGCAAGTGTACGCACGATGTCTGGTACAGAAACTTCTAAAATAACGTTCATACCACCTTTAAGGTCTAGACCTAAACCTAATTCTTTCTCGCGGCATTCTTTAAGTGTGTATCCAAACCACACTTGTTCTGTTGCAAGAGAATCTAAATAGTGGTATTCTGCCATTTTGTCACCTTGAGCATATTCTTTTGCTTCATTGTTGTAGTAAGATGTTACTGCATTGAATGAAAGGTAGAATAAGCAAACTAGGCTTAATAAAACGGCAAAAGCTGTTATAAATCCTTTGTTTTGCATATAAATTAGTTATTAAATTGATTTAAAACGTTTGTTTTTTTAGGGTGCCTTCCAAAAAATAAGGCACAAATATAGTAAATATCCTATTATTCGCCAAATAAAATTATATAATTAGCATAGCATCACCATAGCATCCAAATCTATATCCCTCTTTTACAGCAACTTCGTATGCGTTCATAACGTTTTCATAACCACCGAAAGCAGCTGTCATCATTAAAAGTTGTGATTCTGGGTCATAGAAATTTGCCACCATAGCATTAGCAACTGTAAAATCGTATGGAGGGAAGATAAATTTATTTGTCCAACCATCGTATGTTTTCACGTGACCTTCTGTACATGCTGCAGTTTCTAAGGCGCGCATAACAGTGGTGCCAATAGCACAAATTCTTCTCTTATTGTCTTGTGTTCTATTGATGATTTCACATGCTTCTTCATTCACAAATAATTGTTCGGAATCAGTTTTGTGTTTTGTTAGGTCTTCTACGTCTATTTCACGGAAATTGCCTAAACTAGCATGTAAAGTAATGAAAGTATGATGTATGTCATTGATTTCCATTAGTTTAAGTAGCTCGCGACTAAAGTGTAATGCTGCACTTGGAGCTACTACTGCGCCTTCGTTTTTAGCAAATATAGTTTGGTAACGTTCTTCGTCAGAAGGTTCTACAGGACGAGTAATGTATCTTGGAAGTGGAGTTTCACCCATGCTATAAAGCACTTCTTTAAATGTGTCGTGGTCTCCGTCGAATAGGAAACGAAGTGTACGTCCACGTGATGTGGTATTGTCAATAACTTCTGCCACAAGTGAATCATCTTCACCGAAATAAAGTTTATTACCAATACGTATTTTACGAGCTGGGTCTACAAGCACGTCCCATAGTCTTAACTCTTCGTTAAGCTCTCTAAGTAGGAATACTTCAATTTTAGCACCAGTTTTTTCCTTGTTACCATAAAGTCTTGCTGGGAAAACCTTGGTATCGTTGAAAATAAATAGGTCGTCTTTACCGAAATAATCTATAATATCTGAGAATTTTTTGTGTTCAATCTCACCAGTATCTTTGTGAAGTACTAGTAAACGAGATTCGTCACGATATTTCGCAGGATATTGTGCGATTTGTTCTTCTGGTAATTTGAATCTAAATTGTGAAAGTTTCATTATATTGTTTTTTTAGTTGTTTTATTATTATTTAATTACGGACGCTTGAGCCAAGCGTTCTACGTATTCGTCGTATTGGAGGCAATCTTCTACTTTGATGTCGCCAATTCGGGTGCGTCTAAGCGCTGTTAGGTGACCACCGCTACCAAGTGCCTCGCCAATGTCGCGAGCCAATGCTCTAATGTATGTGCCCTTGCTACAAACCACTCTCACCACTATTTCTGGCATTTTATAATCCAGAAGTTCAATTTCATCTATTACTAGAGTTTTTGGTTTTAGTTCTACCTCGTCGCCCTTTCTAGCATACTCGTAGGCACGTTTGCCATTGATTTTTATAGCAGAATAGGTAGGAGGTATTTGCTGAATCTCACCAATGAACTTCGCTAATGTCTCTTTAACAAGATCTGCTGTGATGTGTTCGGTAGGGTATTCTGTATCTATCTCTGTTTCTAGGTCAAACGAAGGGGTAGTGGCACCAAGTTTGATGGTTGCTACATACTCTTTAGTTTGATACTGAAAACTTTCAATAAGTTTGGTGTTTTTGCCAGTGCAAAGAATCATCACCCCTGTTGCCAAAGGATCCAATGTGCCAGCGTGTCCTACTTTAAGTTTTTTCACACCTATATGTCGGCTCAAAACCCCTCTCACTCTGTTTACTAGGTTAAACGAAGTCCAACCCAGTGGTTTGTCGAAATATAAAACTGTATCCACTTTTTTAATTTAGTAATAGAGCAAGTGAACCTGCGATTAAACAGTATATAGCGAAGTAAATTAATTTACCTTTTCTCACTACATTAATCATAAATTTACATGCGAAGCAACCTGAAATAAATGCTGCAAGGAAACCAATGATTAAGTTTATTGTATTTTCATTCATTGTGATACCTGTACTCAACATCTCGATAGTGTCAAGTAGGGCTTCGCCCAAAATAGGAACAAGCACCATAAGGAATGAAAATTGTGCCATATTTTCTTTTTTGTTACCAAGAAGCAGACCTGTGGCAATGGTGGTGCCAGAGCGAGAAAGTCCTGGAAGCACAGCAAATGCTTGGCTAACACCTATAATAAATGCATCTAGGTAAGAAATATTTTCTTTTTGGCGTGGTTTTGCATAATATGAAAATGCAAGTAGAAGTGATGTTACTATTAAGCAACAACCTACAATTGTAAGTCCGCTACCAAATAATGCTTCTACTTCGTCTTTAAAGAATACACCCACAATAAAAATAGGAATACAAGAGATTGCTATTTTTGCGATATAATCTTTTTCGTCGTTCCATGTTTTGGTGAAAATACCTTTGAAAAGGAATGAAATTTCTTTCCAAAGAATCAAAATTGTACTAAATACAGTAGCCACGTGTACTGCCACAGTGAAAGAAAGATTTTCTTCGCTTGCTGTGCCAAATAGTGCTTGACCTATTTCTAGGTGACCACTACTACTAACAGGTAAAAACTCTGTTAAGCCTTGGATAAGACCCAATATAAGTGCTTCGTACCAACTCATTTTTTATTCTTTTTATATAAAATAGCGATAATAACAGATAAATAACCAAAGAAAACAATCATAGGTCCTATGATCAGTCTTCTGGTAGAGAATATGTCTGGTTCAAAATTGCCGTCGGTAGAAACTGGCCCTACCATCATAAGAACATATCCTATTAATATAACAACAACACTTATGCTTATAGCAATAAGGTTTTTCTTGCCTAAACGCAGGTTTAGTTTATTTTCTTCTTTCATAAATTAAATGTAATACATATCATCTACTTGTAGACGCAAGTAACGTCCCACAGAAAGGAAAGTAGAAATAGTAGTGATAAGGATTCCTGATATTAACATAACTAGGAAAGATATAAGAAGTGAATTTATACTTTCCATAGAGAATAAGTCGCTAAGTTCTGATTGTGCTAGGAATATCATTCCAGAAAGTAGTCCCATTGCAATAAATGAAGAAACCAGACCTGTGATTGCTCCTTGTGCAAGGAATGGACGGCGAATGAAACCTCCTGTGGCACCAACAAGTTTCATAGTATGAATAATGAAACGTTTAGCATACACGGTTAGTCGCACTGTGTTGCTGATAAGTGCATACGACACTATAAGAAGCAAAATAGAAAGCCCCATAAGAATAACAGAAATTCTATTTACATTTTGATTGATTACCTCAATTAAGTCTTTTTGATAGATAACTTCTTTAACAAGAGGATATTTATGAAGACTTGCTTCTATCATAGCAATGCTATCGTTGTTGGCGTAGTCTGAGTTTAGTCTCAATTCAATAGAACCTAGTAGTGGGTTGTAGCCAAGAAACTCTGTTGGGTCTTGACCTAATTCCTCTGCAAGTTCTTTTGCTGCGCGTTCTTTGTCGATGTATTCTGTAGATTTTGCATATACAGATGCATCAATGTTCTTTTGAAGTTTTTGTATGTCAACTAGTTTTGCTTCGTCTTTTAATACTACAGACATAGTAAGGTTTTCACGAACATAAACTGATAACTCGCTAGTTAATAGTAGAATAAGTGTGGTTAAACCAATAAGAAAAAGTACTAATGAGATACTTATTATACTGGTTAGTCGTGAGTTGAATATATGCGCAACTGAAAGTTGAGATTTATTGTTCATTATTTTGTTTCTTTTTAAAAACTGCAAATATAATACATCCAAGAGCCGTTGTCAAGAGGATAGAGCAAATAATTGATAAAATTTTTCCAATATCGTAAGATTTTGGCTCAAAACGAAACTCTATGGTGTAGTCGCCAGCTTTCAGTTGCATAGCTCTAAGTAGGTAATTTGCCCTGAAATATGGTACGTTCTCACCATTAATGTAGGCATTCCAGCCGTCTGGGTAATAAATCTCTGAGAATACTGCCAATTGGTCTTCTGTGGATGTGAATTTATAGGTCATAGAGTTTGGCTCGTATTTAATAAGTGCTATTTTGCCGTTTGCAGAGTTGTATTCCTTAACAGTAGGTGCATTTTCTGTAGATTTATCTACAATCACTGTGTTTGTAAGTGAATCTAAACCTAATGAAATCATTTCTTCGTCGGCAGAGTTTACCAAATTAATGTTATCTACAAGCCAAGCGTTACCCATTTTGTATGGGTTTGAAATTGGCATTGCCTGTGGTGCATAAATCACATATTTTGTGTTTAGCATATTAAGTACTGGGGTTTGTTTAAAGATTTCTTCTGCTTCGCCAAGAGTGCTTATTGTTCTAAGTGAAGCGGTAAAACTTCTTATTTCTTTTGATAGGTGTACTTCTATAAGTTCTTGATAACGACGTAGTTTTACTGCGCTATAGCCACCTACATTTTTGTGGAAATATGAAGGTGCAGAACTGTTGAAAATATCCATAGTAAGGTTTAGTACGCGGAAATCTTCTTTTTTGTCGGCTAAAATAAATTTATCTGCTTCAGATGCAGTAAATGGTTTGTTTCTTACTTCTTTTTTTACAAAACTTCTTTCGTTTAAATATCTGTGAGCCACAGGAATCATATCTGCTCCGCAAAGCACGCAAAGTGCAATAGACGCCACTAGAGCTTTGATTTTACCCTTAATGTAGAAGAATAAAAGTGTAAATGCTAGTGCAATGAATATAAGTGAACGTAGGGCGTCTGATTGGAGCATTGCCATACGGTCTTGCGGAAGCGTTTCTGTTAGGAAGCTATATGAACTGCCGTACGAATTGTCAGATGCTGCACTGAAATCTCCTGCTAGTGAAGGTATTAGCGCAAAAAGTAAGCATAAACCACCTGTGATGCCTGCGCCAATGTAAAGTGCTTTAAGTTTTTTGTTTGTATCAATGTTTTCAGATGTTAGTTCTTTAATGGCAAGGAATGCAAGTATTGCCATGCATAAACAACTGATAGTAAGTGTCATAGAAACTGTACGGAATTTGTCGTAAAGAGGAATGTAGTTTACGAAAAACTCTGTAAATGGCATAAAATTGTGTCCCCAAGATAGCAAAATGCCAAGTATTGTGGCAGCAATTAGCCAATAGCGTTGTCTGTTTGGCACGATAATGCAACCAACTGCAAATAAGAAACATACAATTGCACCTGCATAAACAGGACCAGAAGTGAAAGGTTGTGTGCCCCAGTATGTTGGCATTGGCTGAATATACATTAGTTCTGCCAAGTTTCTAGGACTTCCTGTGCGAGCAAGGCGTTCTTTGTCGGTATTAGAAAGGTCTTTGTTAGAGTTTCTAAAGCCTGTCACTTGACCCATTTTTTCTGCAGTATGAGAGTCTGCATCAAGATATGTATGAGAAGAACCACCTTTAAAATCTGGAATAAGAAGTGTAAGTGTTTCGTCTATTCCATAACTCCATGCTGTGATATAATCTAGGTCTAAGCCGTGTTTGTCGCCAGATTCTAGTATAGTAAGCCCATTGCTATCTCCACGCATTGTGTGTTTGCTATATTCTGCAGTGGTAATAAGTCTAGTGGCATTAAGGCCTACTGCCAAAATAGCTCCAAGGCATAAGAAACCTATGCTAGTAAGGAATTTTTTGATAGTCTTTTCTTTTATTGCGAAAACTATTTCTGAAATGCCTAAGATAATGGCTATAAATAGGGTGTAATATATGATTTGAATATGATTTGCATATAAACCAAGTCCTAAAAATAGGGCGAGTAGGGTGGCGCCAAGGTATGGTTTTTCTTTTTTGAAACCAAGGTAAATAGAAGCAATAATAGGTGCCATATAGGCAATGGCAACGGCTTTGGTGTTGTGCCCTGCCACTATAATAATAAGGTTGTAAGATCCAAATGCAAAGGCAATACTACCTGCAATAGCCCAATATGGAGACAAGCCAAATGCAATGAGAAGTATGTAAAAACCTATTAGATAAAGGAATACTCTGTAGGTTGGTCCAGGAAGAACACGTAGTGCATCGTCTGCCAATGAAATAATGCTATTGTCATCTTTCATACAGATTTGGTAGGTAGGCATACCAGAAAACATTGAACCTGTCCACAGTGTTTGGTCGCTGTGGTTTGCGTTGTAGGTGTTGGCTTCTTGTGCCATACCCATATAGCTTTGTGTGTCGCCGCCAAATATGTCTTTACCTGAAAAAACAGGAGATAGGTACGCAAAAGTGATAACTAAGAATGAAACGATTGCAATAATGTGTGGGATGAATTTCTTCATAGGACAATTTTTTTTCAAAAAAACGTCCCAAAATTACATTTTTTTTTTGAATTAATGGGTATATACATGCAAAGAAAAAGGCCACTGCTTAAACAGTGACCTCTCTTAGTTGTTTATTATTCTGCAGGTTTTTCTTCAGCTTTAGCTTCTGGTTTTGCAGGACGTGGAGGACGTGGGGTAAGAACTTTGTGAGAAAGTTTGAACTTACCTGTCTTTTTGTCTATTTCTAGAAGTTTCACGTCGATGTGGTCACCTTCTTTAAGACCAGCTTTTTCCATATCTTCGATACGAGCCCAGCTAATTTCAGAAATGTGAAGTAAACCTTCTTTTCCTGGCATAAACTCTACGAATGCACCGTATGGCATAATAGATTTAACCACAGAATCGTAAGTTTCGCCCACTTCTGGAACAGCTACGATAGCTTTTACTTTGCGTACTGCGCAGTCTAAAGATTCTTTGTTTGTAGCAGCAATTTCTACTAAGCCACATTCGTCTTTTTCTTCGATAGAAATGCTAGCGCCACTTTCTGCTTGCATAGCTTGGATGATTTTACCACCAGGGCCAATGATAGCACCAATCATGTCTTTAGGAACATTCATGGTTACGATGCGTGGAGCATGTGGTTTAAGATCTTCGCGTGGTTCAGCGATAGTTTCTTGGATTTTGCCAAGGATGTGCATACGACCTTCGCGAGCTTGAGCAAGTGCTCTTTCTAGGATTTCGTAAGATAGACCGTCTACTTTAATGTCCATTTGAGTAGCTGTGATACCTTTTTCTGTACCTGTTACTTTGAAGTCCATATCACCTAAGTGGTCTTCGTCGCCAAGGATGTCTGAAAGCACAGCGTAGTTTGTACCTTTATTTTCTGAGATAAGACCCATAGCAATACCAGAAACTGGACGTTTGATTTGTACACCTGCGTCCATAAGTGCTAGAGTACCAGCGCAAACAGAAGCCATAGATGAAGAACCGTTAGATTCTAAAATATCAGAAACCACGCGTACTACGTATGGATAATCGTCTGGAATCATACCTTTAAGTGCACGACAAGCAAGGTTACCGTGACCAATTTCACGACGACCAATACCACGTTGAGCACGAGCTTCACCTGTTGAGAATGGAGGGAAGTTGTAGTGAAGTAAGAAACGTTCTTTACCTTGAATTAAAGATTCGTCAATTATTTTTTCATCTTGTTTTGTACCAAGAGTTACAGTACATAAAGATTGAGTTTCACCACGGGTAAAGATAGAAGAACCGTGAGGACCAGGAAGATAACCTACTTCAGACCAGATAGGACGAATTTCAGTAGTTTTACGACCGTCAAGACGTATACCTTCGTCTAGGATAGCACGACGCATAGCTTCTTTTTCAACATCGTGATAGTAGCGGTCGATAAGAGCTGCTTTTTCTTCCAATTCTTCTTCAGAGAATGTTGCTTTATATTCTTCACGAACAGCTTTGAAATTTTCGCCACGAGAATGTTTGTCTGTGTTGCAAGATTTAGCTAGTTCGTAAGTTTTAGCGTATGTTTTTTCGCGAACGTCTTTTCTTAGCTCTTCATCGTTCACTTCGTGACAATATTCGCGTTTAACAGTTTTACCTACTGCTTCCATAAGTTCAAGTTGAGCTTGGCAGTGAGGTTTGATAGCTTCGTGAGCTACGCGGATAGCATTAAGAAGGTCTGCTTCAGAAACTTCATTCATTTCACCTTCCACCATCATAATGTTATCAAGTGTAGCAGCTACGATAATATCTAAATCTGCTTTGTCTAGTTGTTCGAAAGTTGGGTTTACAACAAATTCACCATCGATACGAGCTACGCGAACTTCAGAAATAGGACCATTGAATGGAATATCAGACACTGCGATAGCAGCAGAAGCTGCAAGACCAGCAAGTGCGTCTGGCATATCAACGCCGTCTGCAGAGTAAAGTGTTACGTTAACAAATGTATCTGCGTGATAATCATCTGGGAAAAGTGGGCGTAGAGCGCGGTCTACAAGACGAGCAGTTAAAATCTCATAATCTGATGCTTTGCCTTCTCTGCGAGTGAAACCGCCTGGGAAGCGACCTGCAGATGCAAATTTTTCTTTATACTCAACGGTAAGTGGCATGAAGTCTGTGCCAGGAACTGCATCTTGTGCAGAACAAACCGTAGCTAAAAGCATGGTGTTTCCCATGCGAACCATAACAGCACCGTCAGCTTGTTTAGCTAGTTTTCCAGTCTCGATGCTGATTTCTCTTCCATCAGCCAATGTGATGGTTTTTGTAACTACATTCATAATAATTTCTTTAAAATAAGTCTTAAACTCTTAAAATCAAGCAAAGATAAACAATTATTTTTGTAAATAGCCAACTTAATTTTATTATTTTTGCATTATGGTTAAAATTACAGTACTTTCAGACAACTATTCCAATGCCCAATGTCCAGATTTTTTAACAGAGCATGGGTATTCCTTATATATAGAGTTTCAAGGTTTAAAAATCTTGGTTGACACAGGTGCATCCGACAATTTTTTGAAAAATGCAGAAGTTTTAGGTATTAATATTTCGGAGATAGACTTTGCGGTGCTTTCTCATGGGCATCGTGACCATACTGGCGGGCTAAAACATTTGATTTCTCAGACTCATTGCCCAATTTATATTTCCGAAAACGTTAGAGATAAAAAGTTTCATTCTTGCCGAGGTGACAGGGGACTTAGAAATATTGGCACAGATTTGGAACTTTTAGAAAAATATAGCAATCGTTTTCGCATTGTAAGTGAAAGTTGTTGGATAACACCGGAGATAGCCCTTGTTGGAAATAAAAATTTTGGTTACCCACAACCTTACGGCAATCAATTTTTAACTGCTGAGGTAGAAGGTGAAATTTTTCCTGATGATTTTTCTCACGAATTGCACTTGTGCATAATAACAAAAGGTGGGCTAGAGATAATTTCTCCTTGCTCGCATGGCGGCTTTGGAAATATTGTATCTGCTTGCCGTGAGTTTACAGGCGTAGAAAATGTGCTGCGCTACACCGGAGGCTTGCACATAGTAGAATCGGAACAAGTAGCCGATGAGGTTGCGTCTTTCCTTGAAGTAAAATCTTCTCTTACTCCCTCAACTATCATAAACACCTCTCACTGCACCTGCCCTGAAGCGATGAGGCTTATTGAGGAAAATTGTAAATAACATTCAATATTATGGCTCGTTAGTAGCTGCGGTACAAATTATTTTGTTTATATCCCATAATAATATTACCTTTGCGATAACTCTTGAACTCAAGCAGGAGTTAGGTCTTGGTTACATTTTGTGAATCTAAATGTGTAGGGACACAGCGTGCTATGTCCGTAATGCAATAACAAAGGATGTATAACGCAAACCTCATGCGTTGAACATCTTTTATAACTAGATTTATTAATCTTAATTTTTAATCGTAATGAGCAAAAAATTAACATCGGGCAACGATGCGTTGCAAACAAATCAGAATCCTTTAGAAAGTATAGTAGAAATTTTCTTAAATAGGCACAAAAAAACCCGGATTCTTCACCAGCATTTAATATCTGGGAGAGGAACTACCGGGACTGCACTGCAAAAATATAAATTTTATGGAATATAACAAAGATTTTTACGAAAAAGTTTTTTCATCTAAAAGAATGGAGAGGTATTTTAAACTGCATTCCGATGAAAATAAGGCACTTATGCATTATTGTTGTAATATAGAACTTGCAGAATCCTTTTATCCTAGTTTATCAGTCTTTGAGGTGGCATTAAGAAATGCATTAAGTAGAGAACTTAAAAATATGACTGGTAGAGATGATTGGTATGAACTATTTACATCTGCACAAGATTTAGAAGGATTATATTCATACGTTATGCAAGCTAAGAAACAAATTTCTAATAGGTCTGAAATTATTACTCCTTCTAAAATAATAGCAGAACTTACTTTGGGCTTTTGGATTTCGTTGTTAAATAGCGAATATGAAAAGATTTTATGGAAATCTTTAAGAAAAGCTTTCCCTAATATGCCTAAGAACGAAAGAAAACGTAAGAATATATCTGCACCATTAAATAATATTCGAAGGTTTAGGAATAGAATTTTTCATAATGAATTTATTTGTTGGAATATAGATAGAGTTACTTCTATACATACATCTTTAATAGTTGTTATGGGTTGGATAAATAGCGATATACCAGAATGGATTAAAACAATAGACCGTTTTGAAGTTGTTAAGAAGAAGGTGTTACAATGTATTTATTAAAGAAATATTTGAGAATTTTATTGATTTTTAAATATTTACATTATATTTGCAAGTAAATAGTACCCACGCCGATTAGGAGTGTAGAGCGTTGCACAATGGGCGTGGGATTATGTGAGCGTTTATTACGCATGTTCTGATATTTCAGAAACTTCGCAACTTTCTAATGATATCAATCAGAATATAGCAACGATAAATGCTTGCGGGATATGGGTATGTATATGGCATATCTATACTTTGTTGTATAGTATGCTTACTTATATCGGCGTGGGCTTTGCGTTGTCTGTTCTATTGATATTAGGCAATGCGAAGGCCTCTGAAATGTGGAACGACAACTGTCGGGTCCACGTTTTTTTATGCCCATTTTTGAACTATAAATTAGGTTCAAAAAGGGCTATGGTTGACACAGAATTATGATGTTACTTTGTAATAGAAAATAAAAAAACGATATATTATGAGAAGAATTTACGCATTTTTTTGCGCCCTGTTTTGTGCATTTGCATTGTTTGCCAATGACGTAACAGGTTTTGTGGCATTGGAGTTTGGTGGAAATAAAACTTCCTACCTAATTAAAAATGTTCAACATGTGGATATTAACAACATGTCTGATGACAAGGCAGAAATGTCTGTGTTAAGAAAAGATGGTGTTTCTATGCCAAATGTCCGTACTCTGA
The DNA here is from genome assembly GCA_045612225.1 of Candidatus Enterocola sp. Taxonomy (GTDB): domain Bacteria; phylum Bacteroidota; class Bacteroidia; order Bacteroidales; family Paludibacteraceae; genus Enterocola. The sequence continues at coordinate 10,075 of JAZKYP010000010.1, read as the reverse complement.
TTTTTTCAGAAGAAGTGTTGTTTACTGTTCAGTTTGTAAATTATGATGGTACGGTGTTGCAATCGTCAGAAATGAATGAGGGGGAAATGCCTGCATACACGGGTGAAACTCCAACTCGTGAATCTACTGCTCAATACATTTACACTTTTAACGGTTGGGAACCTACTATGTCGCCAGTGGTGGACAATGTAATTTATACGGCTACTTATTCTCAACAAACTCAGAAATATACCATTCAATTTGTTAATTACGATGGTACTGTGTTGCAAAGCGAAGTTTTGGAGTATGGAACAATGCCTTCTTTTAAGGGTGAAAATCCTACAAAATCTTCTACTGCACAATATGCTTATGCGTTTACGGGATGGGATAGTGAGCCTACCGTGGTAACAGAATCTAAGGTGTACACGGCGATGTACTCAAGCACTATGAATAGTTATACTGTTTCTTTTGTAAACGATAATGGCGATGTGTTGCAAAGTTCGCAACTTGCTTATGGAGCAACTCCAGTTTATAACGGTGAAACTCCTGTAAAAGAAGCAACTGCAGAATTTACTTACACCTTTGCTGGTTGGTCACCTGCAATTACCGTAGTTGAAGGTGCACAAACCTATACCGCAACTTACAGCAGTGTTAAGAATCAATACGAAGTAGTGTTCCAAAATGAAGATGGTACAGAACTTCAACGCTCTAACGTAACCTACGGTGAAACACCTGTTTACGCTGGTGGGACTCCTGTAAAAGAAGCAACCGCTGAGTTTACTTACACTTTTGCTGGTTGGTCTCCTGCTATCACAATGGTTGAAGGTACACAAACCTATACCGCAACATATAGCTCAGTTAAAAACCAATATGAAATCATCTTCCAAAACGAAGACGGAACAGAACTTCAACGTAGCAATGTAACATATGGTGAAACTCCTAAATATAATGGTGAGACTCCAGTAAAACCTGCAACTGCTGAGTTTACTTACACATTCAAAGGTTGGTCACCTGCAATTACTGTAGTTGAAGGTGCTCAAACCTATACAGCAACTTACAGCTCAGTTAAGAATCAATACGAAGTAATATTCCAAAACGAAGATGGTACAGAACTTCAACGTAGCAATGTAACTTACGGCGAAACTCCTAAATATAATGGTGAAACTCCTGTAAAAGAAGCAACCGCTGAGTTTACTTATACCTTCGCTGGTTGGTCACCTGCTGTTACAATGGTTGAAGGTGCACAAACTTATACCGCAACTTACAGCAGCGTTAAGAACCAATACGAAGTAGTGTTCCAAAACGAAGATGGTACAGAGTTACAACGCAGTAACGTAACTTACGGTGAAACACCAGTTTATAATGGTGAAACCCCAGTAAAAGAAGCAACTGCAGAATTTACTTATACCTTTGCTGGTTGGTCATCAAGCATTACAGTTGTTGAAGGAGCCCAAACTTATACCGCAACTTACAGCAGTGTTAAAAACCAATACGAAGTAATCTTCCAAAACGAAGATGGCACAGAACTTCAACGTAGTAATGTAACTTACGGTGAAACTCCTAAATATAATGGTGCAATCCCAACTAAAGCAGCTACAACAGAGTTTACTTACACATTTGCTGGTTGGTCTCCAAGCATCACAGCAGTAGAAGGTGCTCAAACTTATACAGCAACCTTTAATTCAACTCGCAATGAGTACGAAGTAGTGTTCCAAAACGAAGATGGTACAGTATTACAATCTTCTAACGTGACCTACGGTGAAACTCCAGTTTACAGTGGAGTAGAACCAACCAAAGAGGCTACTACAGAGTTTACTTATACCTTTGCTGGTTGGTCACCAAGTATCACTGCAGTAGAAGGTGCACAAACCTATACCGCAACTTACAGCAGCGTTAAGAACCAATATGAAGTCATCTTCCAAAATGAAGATGGAACTGAACTTCAAAGCTCTAACGTAACATATGGTGAAACTCCTAAATATAACGGTGAAACTCCTGTAAAAGCTGCAACTGCTGAGTTTACTTATACCTTTGCTGGTTGGTCGCCAAACATTACAGTTGTTGAAGGTGCACAAACTTATACAGCGACTTACACTAGTGTTAAGAACCAATACGAAGTCATCTTCCAAAACGAAGACGGAACAGAACTTCAACGCAGCAACGTAACTTACGGAGAAACACCAGTTTATAATGGTGCAACTCCAACCAAAGACGCAACCGCTGAGTTTACTTACACATTCAAAGGTTGGTCGCCTGCAATTACAATGGTTGAAGGTGCACAAACTTATACAGCGACTTACAGTAGTGTTAAGAACCAATATGAAATCATCTTCCAAAACGAAGATGGTACCGTGCTACAACGCAGTAATGTTACTTACGGTGAAACTCCTAAGTACAACGGTGAGACTCCTGTAAAAGCTGCCACAGCAGAGTTTACCTATAGCTTCGCTGGTTGGTCACCTGCTATCACAATGGTTGAAGGCGCTCAAACTTATACAGCAACCTTTAATTCAACTCGCAATGAGTACGAAGTAATCTTCCAAAATGAAGATGGTACTGAACTTCAACGCAGCAATGTAACTTACGGTGAGACTCCAGTTTATACAGGCGAAACACCAGTAAAACCTGCAACCGCAGAGTTTACTTATACCTTTGCTGGTTGGTATCCTGTTATCAGTGCAGTAACAGGTGCTCAAATCTACACAGCAACATACTCAAGCGTTAAGAACCAATATGAAGTAATCTTCCAAAATGAAGATGGTACTGTATTACAATCTTCTAACGTAACCTACGGTGAAACTCCTGCTTACACAGGTGAAACACCAACCAAAGAGGCTACTGCAGAGTTTACTTATACCTTTGCTGGTTGGTCTCCTGCAATTACAATGGTTGAAGGTGCTCAAACTTATACCGCAACATATTCAAGCGTTAAAAACCAATACGAAGTAATATTCCAAAACGAAGATGGTACAGTACTTCAACGTAGCAACGTAACTTATGGTGAAACTCCAGTTTACACAGGCGAAACCCCAGTAAAACCTGCAACCGCAGAATTTACATATACCTTCGCTGGATGGTCACCTGCAATCAGTGCGGTAACCGGTGCTCAAACTTACACTGCAACATTTAATTCAACTCGCAATGAGTACGAAATCATCTTCCAAAATGAAGATGGTACTGAACTACAACGTAGCAATGTTACTTACGGAGAAACACCTAAATATAATGGTGAGACTCCAACCAAAGACGCAACCGCTGAGTTTACTTATACCTTTGCTGGTTGGTCTCCTGCTATCACAATGGTAGAAGGTACACAAACTTATACCGCAACTTACTCAAGCGTTAAAAACCAATATGAAGTAATCTTCCAAAACGAAGATGGTACAGAACTTCAACATAGCAATGTTACTTACGGAGAAACACCAAAATATAACGGTGAAACTCCAACCAAAGATGCAACTGCAGAGTTTACTTATAGCTTTGCTGGTTGGTCGCCTGCAATTACAATGGTAGAAGGAGCACAAACTTACACTGCGACCTATAGCTCAGTTAAGAACCAATATGAAGTAATCTTCCAAAATGAAGATGGTACCGAACTTCAACGTAGCAATGTTACTTACGGAGAAACTCCTAAATATAATGGTGAAATTCCAACCAAGGCTGCCACAGCTGAGTTTACCTATAGCTTCGCTGGTTGGTCACCTGCTATTACTATGGTTGAGGGTGCACAAACCTATACCGCAACTTACAGCAGTGTTAAGAACCAATACGAAGTAATCTTCCAAAATGAAGACGGTACAGAACTTCAACGCTCTAACGTAATATATGGTGAAACTCCAGTTTACAGTGGAGTAGAACCAACCAAAGAGGCTACTGCAGAGTTTACTTATACTTTCGCTGGATGGTCACCTGCAATCAGTGCGGTAACCGGTGCTCAAGCTTATACTGCAACATACTCAAGCTTTAAGAACCAATACGAAGTAATCTTCCAAAATGAAGATGGAACAGAACTTCAACGTAGCAATGTTACTTATGGTGAAACACCTAAATATAACGGTGAAACTCCAGTAAAAGAAGCTACAGCAGAGTTTACTTACACTTTTGCTGGTTGGTCTCCTGCAATTTCCGTAGTAGAAGGTGCACAAACTTATACAGCAACCTTTAATTCAACTCGCAATGAGTACGAAGTAATCTTCCAAAACGAAGATGGTACTGAACTACAACGCAGCAACGTAACTTACGGCGAAACACCTATATATAATGGTGCTACTCCAACCAAGGCTGCAACAGCTGAGTTTACTTATACCTTTGCTGGTTGGTCACCTGCTATTACAATGGTTGAAGGAGCTCAAACTTACATCGCAACTTACAGCAGTGTTAAAAACCAATACGAAGTAATCTTCCAAAACGAAGATGGTACCGTATTACAATCTTCTAACGTAACCTACGGTGAAACTCCTGCTTACACAGGTGAAACTCCAACAAAACTAGCAACAGCAGAATTTACTTATACCTTTGCTGGTTGGTCACCTGCTATTACAATGGTTGAAGGTACGCAAACCTATACCGCAACTTACTCAAGCGTTAAAAACCAATACGAAGTAATCTTCCATAATGAAGACGGTACTGAACTTCAACGTAGCAATGTAACTTACGGTGAAACACCTAAATATAATGGTGCTACTCCTGAAAAACCAGCAACAGCTGAGTTTACTTATACCTTTGCTGGTTGGTCGCCAAGCATTACGGCAGTAACTGGTGCTCAAACTTACACCGCAACATACTCAAGTGTTAAAAACCAATACGAAGTGGTGTTCCAAAACGAAGATGGTACAGATCTTCAACGCTCTAACGTAACTTACGGTGAAACACCTGTTTACAACGGAGAAACTCCTGAAAAACCTGCAACCGCTGAGTTTACTTACACTTTTGCTGGCTGGTCACCAAGCATCACAGCAGTAGAGGGTGCTCAAACCTATACTGCAACATACTCAAGCGTTAAGAACCAATATGAAGTAGTGTTCCAAAATGAGGACGGAACAGAACTACAACGCAGCAATGTAACTTACGGAGAAACACCTAAATATAACGGTGAAACTCCAACCAAGGCTGCCACAGCTGAGTTTACTTACACCTTTGCTGGTTGGTCTCCTGCAATAACAAGTGTAACTGGTGTTCAAACCTACACTGCAACATACACAGCAGTTAAGAACCAATACGAAATCATCTTCAAAAATGAAGATGGCACAATACTTCAACGCACCAATGTTGCTTATGGAGAAATGCCTCAATACACAGGTTCAACACCAACAAAACTAGCAACAGCAGAACTAACTTATACATTTAAAGATTGGTCACCAGAAATCACAATAGTAGAAGGTGCACAAACCTATACTGCAACTTACACTGTTAATAAAAACCAATACGAAATAGTATTCCAAAACGAAGACGGCACTGTGTTACAACGTACCAATGTTGCATACGGAGAAATACCTCAATACACAGAAGAAACACCAGTAAAAGCAGCAACTGCAGAATTCTCTTACACATTCACAGGTTGGACTCCAACTATTACCATAGTAACAGGTGCTCAAACTTATACAGCAACATACTCAGCCTCTAAAAATCAATATGAGGTAATCTTTGAAAATGAAGATGGCACAATACTTCAACGAGGTAGTGTGACCTACGGTGAAACACCTAAATATACTGGTGAAACCCCAATCAAGGCTTCAACACAAGAGATTACTTATACCTTTGCAGGTTGGTCACCAACAATCAGTGTTGTAACAAATACTCAAACCTACACCGCAACCTACACCGCAGTAATTAACAAATACACCCTTACTGCAATCCCACAACACGAAGTGATGGGTGTAGTAACAGGTAGTGGAGTTTACGAATACGGAACTAAAGTAGAACTAACAGTAACAAAAAAATATGGTTACGACTTCTTTAGATGGAGTACAGGTTCTACAGAACCAACTATAGAAATAGAACTGGTAAGTGACACTACTATAACTGCATACTTTACAGAAAACTATTGCGAACTGCACACTACACCAAAAGTACCAGCATTAGAAGTATTACCAGTGGCAGTGTGGGGTAGTGAATTAGACCTAGCAGAGTCTGACAATGCAATAAAAGAAGCAATCTCTCAACAAAAAGGAAGATTAGCCGAAATAAAAGAAACTAGGTGGGAAGTGAACTTAAATGGTACTTGGGAAACATACAATGGCCAAAAAGTTCCAAAACAAGAAACAATAGAAATCCGTTTTGCCCTTACCACTACATGCGACTCAACAGAAATAGGCGAGTCAACAATACTTCTAGTAGAATGTCCAAATCCAGAAAATACAGAGGCATGTAAAAATGCGCCATCTGTAAACAAATACGATTGGCTGTTAATGCTAGATGTTAAAGAAATAAAAGCACAAGGATATGTGTTCGAAGAAAAAGACGTTACATGGTATAAACTTACAGACGAAGCAGAACCACAAGCAGTAGGCAATGGTTACTCATATACCATAGACCAATCACTACTAGGCACAGGAAGTTATTATGCACGCATTGAACTGCGAGAACAGGTAAACGATGTGGCATGTAAATGTATTTATGGCACACAAACCTACGACTTTATAGGTGACGGTATGCCAATTCCAATGTTGATGCCATCAATTGTAGCACCACGTGAAGAAGTAGAAGTAATCAATTTGCCATGTGAGAAGGCTGAAATTAAAGTTTATGACCAAATAGGTCAAATCTACTATATAATTCAAAGCAATGGAGAAGGAAAAGTAAGTTTCGTTGCTCAAGACAAACCAGGTAAATACCTAGTAGAAATAAAAACACAAAGCATCAAACTTACACTTAAATACATAGTACGTTAATAAAATTAAGTGATATAGTCATGAAAAAAATACTATTTATAATTCTCATCTTTTCAATGTCATTACCTATAATTGCCAAAGGTAAAGATATGAAGGTATCCTCAAGTGCAACCAATGGCTTCCACCAAATATCTGCTGGCGTTAGAGCAGGTGTGGCGTCGTTTATTGGCACATCGGAAGATTATAAATCTACCATAGGCTTTCAAACCAGGCTTGATTTACAATATGCATATTACTTTAAAAGAGGTAATGCAAAACAACCATATTTTGGCTTTTTAACTGGAATATCTGCAGGCTATGTTTCAAGTGGATATACAGGAAGCGTATTTGATAGTTATTCCACAACCGATTCAGAAGGCGACAGAATAGACTACACTATCACAGCAAATGAAGTGAAAACCCAAGTGAGCCAAGTACAGCTTCAAGTGCCAATAATGTTTTCAATGATGTATAATGGCTTGTATGTAAATGTAGGTCCAAGATTAACTATACCAGTGTATTCGCCATACACACAAAAAATAGACAATGTAGATATTCAAGCCTACTATGAACCATACGGAGTTACCCTTACAAACAAAGTGATAACAGGTAAAGTATTTGACGACCAGCTTTCAAGCAGTGGCACTTGGCAAGGACCAACATTTTTGTTAGACATTTCAGCAGAAATTGGTTACGCATTCTCTATAGCCGATGGACATATGCTAAGCGTTGGTGCTTACTTTGACTATAATGTTTATAACAACTATAAACCAACGCTATCTGCAAACCAAAGCATGATAAACATCTCACAAGTAGGTGCAGACGAACTTTGCCCTCCTCCTACAGTAGAAGTTTTACCGCTCGTCTCAACATACATAGACAAACTAGGTTGCTTTAATGCAGGCCTTAAATTAGTGTATCATTTTAATGTGAAATAAGAATAACAATAATATGAAAAAGAAAATTTTATTTTTAATGGCCTTGCTGGCGGTATCGCTGTTGGCTTTGGCAGAAATGACAGTGTATGTCTATAAAAAAGATGGAACAAAAGTTGCGTATGTTGCTTCTACTGTAGATAGTATTGGGTTTGTAGATGTTAATAATTTTGCGGATGGCCATGAATGGGTAGATTTAGGTTTGCCAAGTGGAACGAAATGGGCAACTATGAATGTTGGAGCTAATTCTCCAGAAAACTACCGTGTTTACTTTGCGTGGGGCGAAACTACTCCAAAATCAGAATACTCAAATTTAAATTATAGTTATTCAGGTACTCCAACCACGCTTCCATTAGATAGGGACGCTGCATATATCAATTGGGGATCTTCTTGGCGTATGCCAACAAGAGCTGAATTTGAAGAGTTAATAGCGAATTGTACTTGGATTTGGACTACACAAAATGGTGTAAGTGGTCACATTGTAACTGGTCCTAACGGCTATTCCATTTTCTTGCCAGCCGCGGGTTATCGTCGCGATACAGGCTTGAGCCGTGCGGGTTCCTACGGTTACTACAGGAGTAGTTCACTTCCTGTGGACTACTCGTACCGCGATGACCGCGCTGACTACTTGTACTTCGAATCAGGCAATGTGTACGTGACCTTCTTCGACTCCTACCGCTACTGCGGTCTATCTGTTCGTCCAGTATTGCGCGAAATATATACCCTTGTATTTGATGCTAATGGCGGTAGCGGAAGTATGTCTGCTGTTGAATTAAATAAAAATGAAAGCAAAAATATTCCTGCTAATACATTTACTCGTGATGGTTATAGATTTATTTGTTGGAATACCAAAGCAGATGGTTCAGGTACAGCCTATACTGACCAATCTACTATTACTCCAACTGCAAATATGACCTTGTATGCACAATGGCTAAATAAAACGTCTATGTATGTTGATTTAGGTTTGCCAAGTGGAACGAAATGGGCAACTATGAACGTGGGAGCTATATCTCCAGAGGATTACGGTGATTATTTTGCTTGGGGTGAAACGACAACAAAATCAAGTTACACTGAATCTAATTATAGTGATTTTTCAAGTTATCCTGCAATATTACCTTTGGGTAGAGATGCCGCAAATGCCAAGTGGGGTAGTGGTTGGCGTATGCCAACCGAAGCAGAACAATATGAATTAAGAAATACTTCTTATACAACTTGGACCTGGACTACACAAAATGGTGTAAATGGTTATAAAGTAACAAGTAAAGCAAACGGCAATAGTATCTTTTTGCCAGCAGCAGGCTATCGCAGCGGTTCAGACTTGTACAGTGCGGGTTCTTCCGGCGACTACTGGAGTAGTTCACTTAATACGAACAGCTCGTACTACCACGCTTGCTCCTTGTTCTTCAATTCGAGCAATGTGAGCATCAGCAGCGGCAGCCGCTACTACGGTCGATCTGTCCGTCCAGTAATGGCAGAGTAGAATAAAAGTGCGAGTTGAGAGCAGAGGTAAATTTATTTAGCTATGCCGAGGCGAAGCCTTTTAGCATGAGCGTAAGCGAATAATTTACCTTGAGCCCTCACGGGCTACCACGGTGTTTGGTGGGTGTCGCTTCACTCTGTGAAGCTACCCAGCACCCACAGAGCACTGCAACGATGGACTCCTGCTTTTTTATATCTTACAACTAGGACTAAAAAGGACTATGGTGTTAAATAAGTTAGTTTGTAACTTTGTAATATAAGACGATATTAATAATCTTAAATAAAGAAAATATGAAAATTAAACTTTTACTTTCAGTGCTTGCACTTTTTTTCGCAAGCCAAGTTTTCGCAAATGAAGTAACAGGGTGCGTAGCTGTATCTGCAGATGGTGATAAAACCATGTATGTTTTGGCAGATATTCAACGCATAGAAATCAATGCTACAGACTCAGAGGCATCTATGACTATTTTAGACAAGAATGGAAATTATTCATCTGAATATCAGAAAATTCTTTTTGCTGAATCTGCTACAGATATAGAAGAACTTGGCATTTCATCTATTTTCGTATTCCCAAACCCTGTTTCTAACACTTTGTATATTCAAGGGGTAGATGATGATGCGGCTTTAGAAGTTTGCAATCTAACAGGTAAGTCTCTAATAAAAGAAAAAGGTACAGAAATAGATGTAACTTCACTTAATCAGGGTACATATATTCTTCGCATCAATAACCAATACGTAAAATTCATTAAAAAATAATAGCTTATGAAAAAGTTTACTTTATTAATTGTTTCAATGCTTATGGTAACACTTCTT